>NZ_JNLF01000003.1:1040000-1965000 GCF_000702965.1 Butyrivibrio sp. AE2032
GAACATTATCCTGTCGTCAGAAACAGCAAAGGCTGCTGAAGTGTTCATAAACTGAACGTAGGGTACTACCACAGAGGGATAATCATAGCCACTGACATAGTTGTCGATGGAGTTTTGTCCCACTGATCCAAAGTTGAAGAAAGCAACACTGGTCTTAAGAGTTCCCTCTTCAGGATACAGGTAAGAAACGCACACCAGCTCTCCATTGGGAGAAATGCTGATTGAAATCGGATAACCGCTGTCCTTCATTGTAGTCTTGAAGTTAGCAAGAGTATTGCCCTGAGCATCGTAAAGATATATCCAGGTAACATCAGTTCCATCAAGAACTGCTGCAACAACTCCCTGGGAGGAAACACAGAACTCTCTTATAGGAAGATTGGTATCAACCTGTCCAAGTGCGCCACTGACGTTGTTGACGTAAATGTTGTGACCGTTGTAATCACCAACAGCAATAACTTCGCCACAGGTATGGGCAATGGGATTCTGCATCTCATAGGTCTGATTCCAAAGAACCTGACCACTTGAGCTAATGCAGCTCACACCATCCTTACTGTACTGCACGACATGCCCATTGATACCAAGCACTGCAGAATCTGTTCCATTAGTTATAGCTGTCTCCTGAGTTACAACAGCCTCTGCGTACTCCTTATCTCTCCATCCAATATAGACTACGGCAATGAACAAAAGTGAACCCAGAATAATAGCTGATGTTCTGAAAACAACAGCTAGCTTGTGGTTCCTTATCTTCTCTTTATAAGAAGGTTCAACGTCAGACAGCCTTTGGCTGGAATCTCCTCTATTAAGTTTACCTGCATATGAGGTGAAATCACGTACTTCAGCCAAAAGCTATCCTCCGGTACAATTTCTTTTGATAATGATCAGATAAACTGATAAACAGTAACTGTGTCGTACTCTCTGTCTGGTCCAAATACGCAGTCAGGGAAGCCTTCCTGATTGATGGAGTTTGGATAGAACTGAGTCTCAAGACAGAATCCATCACGCTTGTTGTAAACAGCGCCCTCTTTTCCGGGCTTGTTTGCGATAAAGTTTCCTGTGTAGAGCTGGAATCCGGGAAGTGTTGTTGAGCACTGCATAGCGATTCCCGTTGCAGGTGATGATACTGTGCAGAAATTTCTTCTGGTTCCATCGGCGCCATCAATTACATAGTTGTGATCATAGCCTCCAACGAACTTAAGCTGCTCGTTGTCTGCCTCAATATCTCTTCTAAGAGTCTTCTCCTGGCCAAAGTCAAATGGTGTGCCTTCTACGCTGGCAATCTCACCGGTTGGAATAGCCTCGGAGTTAATAACCGGTGTGTAATGTGATGCGTTCATCTTCATAACATGATCAAGGCAGCTGCCTGAATTGTGGCCGCTCAAGTTGAAGTATACATGATTTGTCATGTTGATAAGAGTCTTTGCATCACTGGTTGCATGATAATGAAGTGAAAGAGCCTTATCATCAGTAAGAGTAAATGTAAGCTCAAATACTCTGTTTCCTGAAAAGCCCAGATCACCATCCTCAGCCTTCAATGTAAACTTAACAAAGTTATCGCCCTCTTCTGCATCCCAAACACGCTTGTGGAAACCGTTGTTCATGTCGGTGTGCAGGTTGTTAGGACCATCGTTGATAGGAAGGATAAACTCTTTTCCATCGATGGAATACTTCGCGCCGGCAATTCTGTTAGCTGTTGGGCCAACTGTTGATCCAAAGAAGCAATCATTGTCAAAATACTGCTTGTAATCGTCATATCCAAGTACAACGTCTACCTTGTTGCCATCCTTATCAGGAACAAAGATGTTTCTGATGGTGGCACCATAATTAAGAACAACTACCTCAACACCTGAATTGTTAGTAAGATGATACGCATAGATAGGTGCTCCGCTTGTAGCTTCTCCCCAAAATTCTCTCTTTACTGCCATACCCGTTATACCTCCTTAGTCTTGTGAACGGTTTAACTCAAAGCTCGGTTCTTCCCTCAAGGGCTCTGAGAAGTGTAACTTCATCAATGTACTCCAGATCTCCTCCCACAGGAACGCCGCTGGCTATCCTTGTGACTTTTATGCCTGTAGGTTTAACAAGTTTACTGATATACATGGCGGTGGTTTCACCTTCCAGACTCGAGTTGGTTGCAACAATAACCTCATTGATCTCCTCAGTCTGAAGTCTTTGCATAAGCTCGGTCAGTCTGATGTCAGAGGGCCCGATTCCCAGCATCGGCGAAATGGCGCCATGTAAAACATGATATACCCCTTCGTATTTGCCGGTCTTCTCATATGCTGCTAAATCTCTCGCATTCTCCACAACCATAATGGTGTGATGATCCCTGTTGTCATTACTGCAAATTGGGCATACATCATCGTCCGTTAGCGTACAGCAAACCTGACAATAATGGACATTCTCTCTTGCATCGGTTATGGAATCCGCCAGTTTCTTCACCCTGTCCTCGGGCAGGTTGATGATATAAAAAGCCAGCCTCTGGGCCGATTTACCACCGATTCCCGGAAGGGCAGCCAGCTCATCAATTAAACGGTTGATATGTCCGCTGTATAGATCCATTAGAAAGGTAATCCTCCGCCAAGTCCACCTGTCATTTTGCTCATCATAGCTCCGCCGGCTTCGTCAGCCTGCTTCATAGCCTCATTGACAGCTGCTACGATCATGTCCTGAAGCATCTCAACGTCATCAGGATCAACTGCGTCCGGAGAAATGGTAACACTCTTAAGTGTCTTGTTACCAAATACAGTAGCCTCTACAGCTCCGCCGCCGGCCTTGGCTGTAAACTCCTTAGCCTCCAGCTCCTTCTGGCTCTCCTCCATCTGTCTCTGCATTCTCTGAGCCTGCTTCATAAGATTGCTCATGTTTCCAGGCATTCCTCCGCCTGGGAATCCTCCACGTTTTGCCATTATTCATTCTCCTTATCTTCGTCCTCAGTCACAATATCAAAGTTTATTGACTGAAGGTTAACATATGATTCTTCAAAGGTCTGGGTCGGTTCAAGACACCTGGTCTCATATTCCACGTGCTTTCCCATCATCTCATCAATGAAATTCTGGAATTCCTCCGCAGATTCTCCCTTTGAATATTTATCTGATAACTGCTTGTTGTCAAAGACTATCTGCAGCTTATCATCATTTCCAAGACTGAGCTTCGCCTTCTGCATGTAGGTCTTCATGGGGTTCCCCATGCGCAAAAGAGCTCTCGGCCACTCGCTCACAAGCTTCTTGATATCATCAGGCACTGCCCTCTCAAGCACTTTCTTTTCCTTGGGCCGGATAGGCGCTCCTGTAACTCCCGGAGCTGTAGCAACTGATATCTGTCCACTCTGAAGCCCATCAAGGAGCTTAGAGTTCTTTTCATCATGCTCTTCAAGGATCCTTAAGCGGTCTTCAAAAGAATCCGCCTCGTCTTTATCCATCTGAGGTTTGCAGAGCCTTATCAGAGTGATCTCAATCAGTATTCTCTTCTGGGTTGCATACCTGATGTTGGATGACAGCTCGGAAAAGATCCTTATGAACCTGAGTATGGTATCGGTATCTGCACCTTCTGCCTGTTCCTTCAGGGATTTCAGATTGTCGGTGGAAATGTCCACCACATCCTCCATCTGGTCTGAAGCCTGTACCAGCATAAGGTTTCTAAGGTACCACACAAAATCGTTAACAAACTGTGTCAACTCCCTGCCCTGAATAACTACATCTGACAGGATTGTCAGTGCCGAGTTGGCATCCTGAGTATATAGGGCGGAAAAGAGCTTTTGGAAAACTTCCGTGTCTACGGCGCCAAGCACCCCCAGCACCTTATCATAGGTAAGTTCCTCTCCGTAGTTAAATGCAATGCACTGGTCAAGGAGACTTAGGGAATCTCTCATGGAGCCATCGGCCGTCTTAGCAATGTAGCGAAGAGCCCTCTCCTCAACCTGAATTCCTTCCGCATCAACGACCTGCCTGAGTCGCCCTTCGATGGTATCTATTGTGATCCTGTGGAAATCATACCTCTGACATCTGGAAAGAATGGTGATCGGGATCTTGTGGACTTCCGTTGTAGCCAGGATAAACATCACGTAGGAAGGCGGCTCCTCAAGGGTCTTAAGAAGCGCGTTAAAAGCACCGGCGGATAGCATGTGTACCTCGTCGATGATATAGACTTTTCTTTTTCCTTTGGTTGGGGAATAGGAAACCTCGTCAATGATCTCTCTGACATTGTCAACGCCGTTGTTGGATGCAGCATCGATCTCGATGACGTTCATGCTGTTGCCGGTGGCGATCTCTTTACACATCTCGCACTGACCGCAGGGGCTTCCGTCTATGGGATTCTCGCAGTTTACTGCCTTCGCCAAAATCTTTGCAACAGAAGTCTTACCTGTTCCACGAGTTCCGCAGAACAGGTAAGCATGTCCAACTCTATCTGATCGAATCTGATTCTTGAGCGTTGTGATTATATGATCCTGGCCTTTGACATCTTCAAAGACCGGGGGTCTGAATTTCCTGTATAGTGCTACATAACCCATTTAAATAACTACTCCAACAAAACTTCTATGCTGACGCAAGGCTGCCTTTAATCCCCAAAGCATACTCCAAGCATCTTTGCTTCCTTGATAATGCTGGCATCAGGTGAAACGTATTTCAGCTTGCCTGCTATCTCGGAAAGAGGTACCTTAACAATCTCTCTGTTCTTGTAAGCTACCATATATCCATATTCTTTATTGAGAATCAGCTGGCCGGCTTCTGCACCAAGTCTTGAAGCAAATACTCTGTCGTAAGGATCAGGCATTCCGCCTCTCTGCATGTGTCCGGGAACTGTAACCCTGACTTCATGTCCGGTCTTCTTCTGGATGGCTTCAGCTATCTCGTAGGATACTGATGGATACTTGTAGTTAGCCATCTTCTCCTTGAACTCCTTCTTGGAGAGCTTTGCATCCTTCTTGGAGATCGCACCCTCAGCAACAGCAATGATGGTGAATCTGCTGCCTCTCTTGTCTCTGGCCTCAATAGCCTCACATACCTTGCCGATATCATAAGGAATCTCCGGGATAAGGATTACGTCTGCACCGCCTGCAAGGCCGGCATTCAGAGTAAGCCATCCAACCTTGTGTCCCATAACTTCAATAATGAATACACGGCCGTGGGAATCAGCTGTGGTATGGATATTATCAATAACATTGGTTGCAACATCTACAGCACTCTGGAAACCAAAGGTCATATCTGTGCCCCAAAGGTCATTATCAATTGTCTTAGGAAGGGATACAACATTGAGTCCCTCCTCACTCAGCAGATTAGCGGTCTTCTGGGAACCGTTTCCGCCAAGAACTACAAGGCAGTCAAGCTGAAGCTTATAGTAATTCTGCTTCATTGCCTCTACTTTATCAAGTCCGTTCTCATCAGGCTCTCTGATAGTCTTAAAGGGAGTTCTTGAACTTCCAAGAATTGTTCCGCCCTTTGTCAGGATACCTGAAAAGTCCTTCGAGGTCAGCATTCTGAAATCGCTGTAGATGAGTCCTCTGTATCCATTCTTGAATCCATAAAACTCAACTTCCTCTCCGCTGTGCGCAATACACTTAACAACGCCGCGCATTGCTGCATTCAAAGCCTGACAGTCACCACCACTAGTCAACATACCAATTCTCATCATGTGAAAAAGGCCTCCTTTGAATTAAAAGCTATAAGCTTATTTGTAAACGCACACTACTAGTAATTATACATTAATTCTGCCCATACTGCCAACTAATCCGGTTGACTATGAATCATTAAAAAAGTATAATAAAAAACGCTTCGGTGCTATGCCCGAAGCGCTTTGGAGACGTATCAAAGTGGTCGTAATGAGGCGCACTCGAAATGCGTTTGTCCGTAAGGGCACGCGGGTTCGAATCCCGCCGTCTCCGTTTAATCTAGGATCCTGATTACTGTAACATCCAGTTTTTTCATCATATCTATTACAGCTCCGTTCTGGAGTTTAACCTTAGGCCTTGAAAGGTTCTTTTCATCATTCTCCATTACTATACCCTGCAGTCCATTAGACATAAGAACTTTACAGCCCAGCGGGTAAGGAGCAACATACTTAAGGAACGTGTTGATAACGTCAATATCAAACATAGTTCCGCTGTTGGCCATGATGTATTCTATGGCATCTGCCGGATTCATGGCATCCTTGTAGGCGCGCTTAGCAGTAAGTGCATCGTACACATCTGCAACATGTATGATCCTGGCAAACTTATGGATACCTTCGCCCTGAAGGCCTCTGGGGTAACCGGATCCATCCCAGTTCTCGTGATGGGAGTATACAGCGTTTTTAACAACAGCCGCAACATCTTCAGCTCCCGTATCAACTCTGTCACGGAGCCTTTTAAGGCCGTACAGAGGGTGGTTCTTCATCTCCTCGTATTCTTCCTTGGTAAGCTTTGCAGGCTTATTAAGTATTTCCACAGGAACATCGCATTTTCCGATATCGTGCATGAGCGCACCCTGGGAAAGCAGCTCAAGCTCACTGTTCTTAAGCCCCATTCCAATACCAATGATAACGGAAAGCACATCCACGTTTACGCTGTGGACATAGGTGTAGCTGTCGTAGGAACTTAAGGAAACCTGCTCCACAATAAGCGAATCAGAACTCTGGATCTCATTTACGATGCTGTTGGCAAGGAACATACAGGCGTCGATATCAAGCTTTCTGAGCTTGTTGATGGCCTTCATCCTGGTTTCATCTGAAACGATACTTTTAACGTTTTCCACGTCTCCGTTTTCGTAGACATAGACACCGTCAAACTGAAGCTTTTGTATCCTGGCAATAAACGAATCGGAAAGCTGGGTGTTTGCCCTTAAAAGCACCTGTTCATTATCGTCGTATAGGTTGCTGGACAGAATCATTCCAGCCTTAAGGTCTTTTGCGCCGACGTACCTCATACCTCACACCTCCTTGACATGTCCCGTAGTACAGTTGTGTGAGATAATTCCATTTGCGATGAAGTTTCTGCCGGTAGTCATTATCTCCACCATATCTTCGCATTCAACTTCCTCAATGGATACTATCCTGACTTTATCGCGGTGCTTATCCTGAATATCTACATTCTCGAGCTTACAGGTAGTCACAGGATTATAAATATTGTAAAAACGCAGCAGTTCTGAAGGTCCGCCCAGGAGCATAGCCTTCCTGTCTTTACTGCTGTATTCATATTCGAAGCCATACATATCAAGGCCGTATTTAACTATGTCAAGGAACTGCCTCTTTGAACTGGTGACATTCTTCACGAAGGGATTTCCCGATCCGTTTGAGTCATAGACTCCAGCCACAAAACCTCTGATGAAATCCTCCTTGTCCTTATTCTTAGAGAACTTATTGGACAGGTTTATCATCTCGGTATAGGGAAGGTTGAGCTTCTTGGTTATATAGTATTCGTTAGTATCAATATCCCTGGCAAAGCAGTCTTCTATAGTCGCATCAGCGCCAAAATACAAAAGATAATTGTACATGCGCTTCGTTACTGCTGCCTCCTGAAGCACAAATTCAGCTATATCACCGCCTTTAAAAGAGATCAGATTCTTGCCATAGATCTCCGCGCTCACAAAGTACCCCTGCATATAGAGCTTGGTCTCCTCGTGGGCTTTCTTAAGACTCCCTGTAAGACCGCACATTTTGATGTCTTCTTTCAGGTAAACCTTTCCTGCAGGAAGGGTGTCATCATCATAGGTAAAGAGCCATCCCTGCCTGGTCAGCCACTGGTGGTTAGCGCTACTTATTAAAACTCTGCCATCATTTAAGGTTATCCTGATAGCCTTGCCTTTGCGCTTGTATACGCTGATAACCTCACTCTTCACGTATTGATAGGAATCTCCGTTGTACTGAACAGCATAAACAGCATCGCCTTTTTTCAGCTCTTTGACCTTTCTCATTGTATTGTTGTACATCAGAACAGTCATATTACCGTCAACACAATCAAAGTTTCTTTTCATAGTCAGCCTCTCCATAGAAATGTCCAGGTTACCATTAAAAAATCCCAGCAGGTTAACTTAACACTGCTGAGATTAATTTTACACTATCTTTCGATTGCTATCCACTTATAATGTTGGCTGTGTTCCACAGAACTGACAAACCATTCGAGTACCGGAATATACGATATGAGGAGTATCCTTCTGACACTTAATACAGTAATGGGTGGTCTTTCCAGCCCCCTCTTTTATTTCTGCCACCTCAGCTCCACTGGAGGCTTTGGCAGTCCTTCCACCGGCAACATTTATAAGTTCACTCTCTTCAAGTTTTTTCTTCATTTCATCAGACATAAGGCAATCTCCTTTCCCCGTTTCCCATTTATACGAACAATAAAAAATATTGGCAAATTTCTTTTTAAATTATTCAGAAGGTGTACTTTAAAACCAGCTCGCTAAGAGCCCTGTATGTTCCCCTTGGCACCGAGAACTCTTTTCCATCCTCCATGGCCACGTAGTCCTTGGTTATCTTTAAGACTCTTTTCAGATTGATTATGCTCTTGGTCCCAAGTACGTAGAAGTATGGACGGTCCAATTCATCAATAAGGGGCTGCAACGTACTCCTTATAAGGAAGCAGTCATCGCTTAGCACGATCCTCTTGTAGTGGTCCTGAGACTCGATGTAGAGAATGTCGTCAAGCTGCACCCTGTGGACCTCTCCGCTCTCCCTGAAGGTCAGAAACTTTGCCTCTTCCTCCTGGGTGCATACCCTGTCCATGGCATCAAAAAACTCTTCCTCCAGGATAGGTTTTTCCAGATAATGAACCGCATGGATCCTGAAGGCCTCCTTGTAAAAGGCATTTGAGGAGGTCATAAAGATGATCTGTGCATCTTCATTCTTATTCCTGATAGCCTCTGCCAGTTCAATTCCGTTTATCTTGTCGATATAGATGTCCAGCAGATAGATGTCGTAGATCTGCTTTTCCATGGCACCCAAAAGATCCAGGGAGCTGTAAAAGACATCTGCCCTGATCTCTAAGCCTTCATGTGCCTTCCTGTATTTCTCCAAAAGCTCTGCCGCCTGAGCAGCAGAGCTTTTTTCATCATCACATATTGCTAAAGAATACATTGTTCCCCCAACGTCCTTCTTTATCCTTTGAAGTCTATACTCTGACCAACAGTCTTCTCATAAGGTGTCATCACTGAATCAGCCCTAAGCGAGAAGTTGTAGTCTTCAATCTTTCTAAGGAGATCCTCCACAGAATCTGCCTGTAGGATAACAAAGTCCTCCTCGTCATCCTCAACTTCGGTTCCGTCTTTATTCCGGAGCTTTTCAAGCCGCTCTTTTTCTGCTTCCTTCTTCTCTACAGCCTTTTCAGCTTTCTTTTTCTCTGCTCTCTTTTCCTGGAGCTTATCCATCATTTCCTTGTTGGACTTGCTCATAACAGCGAAGAAAGAAGCTGTTCCATTGTCATTGACCTGCATTCCGATGGTCTTGACTCCGGACTGACTTTGCATAATGGACTTAAGCTCCGGCATCTTGGCCTGAGCCTGGGCTATAAGGCCCTCATACTTTGCCCTGTACTCCTCATCAGTGGCCATTCTCTCGATCTTCTCTTCATCGATAAGAACTACCATCCTGTTGGCGTTGCCAAAGGAGCTGGCATTTGCCTTGGCATATTCCTTCATGTCCTTACTCACAAGGACAAAGTCCATATTGGAATATTTCTTTTTCAGTTCCTCGTAGTACTTGGCACCCTCTTCACTGAGCTGTACCTTTCCCAAAGTTTTGCCGTAATTACCGGTAGTTTTGCCGGTTTCCTTGGTTTCGGAAGTCTTAGCTGCCTCATAGACAGCAGGATTTGTGCCGGCAGCAATCTCAGAAATGTTACTCATGGTTCCCTCCTTGTCTCGAGAATAATCCCGTCAGCCTCCGTGCTGATGTGAACATTTACAGTTTCTTACTCTACCTTATCTCCTGTTGTGGCATCATATACAGATGACTCCAGCACTTCACCTGTTTCATACAATACCTTGGAGAATATTATCTGTTTCTTTTTCTGATCATACTCTGTCTTATATGTATATCGGACATTATCCTCAAGAACTTCACGGTCTCCGATCCACATTGGGCAGAAAAATTCAAATCCATCTCCGGACTGAACATCAATCATCTTGTTGGACACATCTACAGATACTCCCTCATCGGTCAGGAGTTTGTACTCAAAGTCAGAATAATCGCCAATCTCAGCGTCTTCCCTGCCAATCTTGCTAAGGTACTCCTCTGCAAAAGCTCTCTCCTGCCTCTCAAGCTCGTTCAGATCGTCAGAATCGATGGTGATGCATCTGCTCCAAAGAGCCTCCGGGAAGTTCTTTTTAATTGAATCCACAAAAGCACTTCCATCCTCAGCCTCAACCATGGAAATGAATTCATAGAGCCCGTCGTCATGGGACTGAACGGTTACAACTGCAGGGATAGCTCCGCTTCCTGCGCACTTTACGAAGTTGCCATTCTGGAACTCATAAGCGCCATACATCTCCAGTACGTAGCACTTTTGCTTGCCTTCTTCGTCAGGCTCGTCCTTATCCATAAGGATATGTCCCTCGCCCTTTGCTTCACCAGCCTTGAATAAATTGTTATTGCAAAGAATAATACCTGCAGAAATAGCATCGTCTAGAGAAGAAGTAATGTCAGTCACAACATCCTGAACCGGTTCCTCAACTGATGCTTCAACAGAAGCTTCAGCGACAACCTCCTCTACAGATTCCTCCTGGGTAGCAGCCGCCGGTTCCTCCGGTGCAGCCTGATTCCCACATCCGGCTACCATGGTAGAAGTTAAAAGAGCTACTGTTAATAGTGCAATTACTCGATTCTTCATAAGGCCTCCTCAAGGCTTTTGCCTTTTAACTCAAATGTTAGTTTTTCGTCAATACTCATTATAACATGTCGCTTACAAAATACATAAGCGCTGCCCAGGTATAGACAGAATAAAAATCTCCCTTACCATCTACTCCATTCCTGAGTATCTCTTTTGCCTGATCCTTTGTCAGAAGTTCAAAGCCATTAAAGCATTCCTGCCCTTCCGCGCCCTCCTGGGTCAGCCCTTCAAGGCTCTGAAGGTGGAGCTTTACGCACACAAGGGCATTGCTCTCATCTGTCATTCCCGGAGTGCTGAAAAGGAATGGATTGATCACAAAAAGCTCATCCCTGTCCTCATCCACCACAATTCCGGTTTCCTCATGGATCTCCCTCTTGGCCGTCTCCAATAAAGGCTCATCCTTCTCGGCATCCTCCGGGTCCACAAGGCCTGCCGGAACCCCTAATAGAAATCTTCCCGCCGGATATCTGAATTCATAGGAGAAAAGAAGCTGTGGCTCCTTTCCGGGAAGGTCCACAATAACAACGCAGCTTACTGCGTCCGGAAGGGCCTTTCTAAACTCTTCGTCGCTCATGGTTGCCACAAGCTTTTCAAGGGGTCTTCTGGTGGCATCAAAGTAGTGCCTTCCCTCCTCATACTGAAGGTCAAAGACCCTTATAAATTTCTTGTCAAGAATAGTCTCAACGCACTCTTTAGTAATAACCGGTTTCTTCATAGCTCTCCTTTATATCTGATGTCTTACGACCTTGTACTCATCATTGTCCTGGTAGTAGGGACATTCCTTGGCATTACCGGACATGAGTCTGTAGTAGTCGTCTTCATCCATGTTCACCATGCAGGTGTAACACTCCCAATCCTCATCGTACACATAGTTTGCACATGTATCGCAGATCATAAATTATCCTCTCTTGCGCCAAAATTCATGGCATCAATATATTCCTCGTCAAAGCTGTCCAGCTCTGCAAGCTGTATAACCTTTGCCTTTCCGGTGATAAGGTCCAGCTTTCCTTCAGCTTCTTTTTGGGCTTTCTGTCCGGCAAGAGTCCTTTTAGTGAAAAGAGCTGCTCCCTTCAGGGCGGAATTGCCAACAGCTTCTATCTTACCATCAAATTCCGGCGGAAACATCCTTAGTCCGCTGATATTTTCCTGACTTATGTTGCTGCCAAAGCCCCCGGCAATATATACTCTGTCAGGTTTCTTTTCCTGCAAAAGAGCTTTCGCCCCCGTAAGGATTGCTGCCTTAGCCAGCTGAACATTTCTTATGTCCTTTTGAGTGAAGCGGATCTTGCCATCCTCTGTCACAGGGAAGCCTTTATCAAAGTATTTATCAGCCAAAAGCCCCGTCTCATCAATAATTCCGTTTCTGTATAGCTCGGAGACAATCTCCATGACACCTGTTCCACAGATTCCTATTGGTGGCTTGCCTCCTATGGTCTCATAGGTCACAGTATGGGTCCCCGGCTCTATCTTCACATGACTTATGGCTCCCGGGACTGAAGGCGCTCCATCGGAAATTCCGCCTGCTTCAAATACAGGGCCTGCTGCCGTGGAGGTCACTTTAAGCTCATTGCCGTCATAAAAGGCCATCTCTCCGTTGGTTCCAAGATCCAGGAAAAAGATCTTTTCGCCGGGAGAAACGTCAAGTGCAAATAATCCTGATACTATGTCCGCCCCCACAAAGCCTGATATTCCCGGCAAAAGAGTAAGCTGTATTCCCGGGATGTTTGGCAATATCTTTTCCGATGGTATATGTTCCAGGTCAAGGAAGTCCGAAGTATAAGGGTACTTCCCAAGGCCTGACACGTCCCTTCCTGCCAAGAGATTTAGCATGGTGGTGTTACCGGCAATTGTTATGGCCTTCAGGTCAGAGTTCTCTCCTTCACAGGAGATTCCTTCCGCAGCCGACAGTTCTTTTATCAGGGACTCTATGTCTGAAGCAGCCAAAGCGCTAAGCTCATTGAGGATTGTCTCATCCTCCGCAGCTGAAATCCTCGAAATCACATCCCCTCCGAACTTACGCTGGGAATTGACGCAGCTGGCGGTTCTGACAATTTTGTAGCTTCCTCTTTCAGATTTGGCAGCCTCATCTGCAGCTATCATGTTGCCATTCCCCTTTACCAGGGCTGCTGCTATTGTGGTTGTACCAAGATCCACAGCGATTCCGTAGGACTCCTGGAGCTTGTTGTTCGATGTCCGACTGTCAGTTTCAGCCATTTCCGCATTGCCATGGATGGTCTGTTCTCCTACTTTGGAATCCAAAGCCTCAATAGACATATCTTTTTCCAAAGCCTGCTGTCCAAGCTTGATATCGCAATCTTCAGAAAGGACACATCTGCAAAGAAGCCTTACACCCTCTGCCAGCTCCCCATCTGAAAGAACATCCGCTTCATAGGAATCTGCCTCTGGCGCCCCCTTAAGGAATCGCACCCTGCACATTCCGCAACCTGTGTCTCCGCCGCAGGGCAGGCTGTAGCTGACCTTTTCTCTATCGAGGACATCCTTAAGCCTCTCGCCCTTCTCGGCATTTAGTTTATGTTTTATGTCATATTCAGTTATTGTCGCACTAATTCGTAAACCCTTCATACATCAATAGTTTAGCATAAAAGTAGTTGCATTATTGTGGCATTTTTAGGTTAAATGTGAGAAAATATTAGGTACGGAATATTTTTTAGTATGAAAGGAGATAGTTATGGGGCTTATATCAGCAGCACTCTCAGCAGGTGGCAGCGTTCTTTCTGATCAGTGGAGAGATTATTTCTACTGTGAATCACTTCCTACCGAGGTGCTTCTTACCAAGGGTAAGAAAAAACAGGGAAAAGGAAATGACAACATCATTTCAAACGGTTCTATCGTATCAGTTAACGAAGGTCAGTGTATGATCCTGGTTGATCAGGGACAGATTACAGAAATCTGTGCAGAGGCTGGTGAGTTCGTATATGACACCTCCACAGAGCCATCAATCTTCTATGGTGACCTGGGAGAGAACATCGTTAACTCCTTCAAGGAATTTTACAAGAGACTCTCTTTCGCCGGCGGAACAGCCAAGGATCAGAGAGTTTACTATATCAACACAAAGGAGATCATGGGCAACAAGTATGGCACAGTTAATCCTGTTCCATTCCGTGTAGTAGATACCAACGTTGGCCTTGACATGGATATTGATATCCGTTGCCACGGCGAATACAGCTACCGCATCGTTGATCCTGTTCTCTTCTACAAGAACATCGTTGGCAACGTAAAGGATGAATTCAAGAGAGATGAGATTGATTCTCAGCTTAAGAGTGAGCTCCTCACAGCTCTTCAGCCTGCATTTGCCAAGATCTCCGAAATGGGAATCCGTTACAGCGCACTTCCCGGACACACAACCGAGATCGCAGATGCGCTCAATGAAGTCCTTTCAAAGAAGTGGACCGGAACCTATGGTATCAAGATCAGCACCTTTGGTATCAGCTCTGTTAACGCTTCCGAGGAAGATGAAAAGACAATCAAGGAGCTCCAGAGAGCCGGCGCTCTTAAGAATCCTAATATGGCAGCTGCTACTCTTGCCAGCGCACAGGCTCAGGCAATGCAGGATGCAGCAAAGAACACTGCTACAGGTCCTATGATGGCCTTCGCAGGAATGAACATGGCTCAGCAGGCTGGCGGAATGAACGCACAGCAGCTCTTTGCTATGGGCGCTCAGCAGCAGCCTCAGGCAGCACCTCAGATGGCACCTCAGTCAGCAGGTAATTCCTGGACATGCTCTTGTGGCAATGTCAACACAGGTAACTTCTGCCCTAACTGCGGATCACAGAGACCAGCAGCCGGATGGACATGTTCCTGCGGAACAGTTAACACAGGAAACTTCTGCACACAGTGTGGATCACCAAGACCCAACTGATAACTTTTTCAAAGGATAAATAAATGGCCCTTCACGAATATGAATGCCCCGCCTGTGGCGGGGCAATGGAATTCAATCCTCAGTCACAGAAGCTCAAATGCCCTTTCTGTGACTCAGAATTTGATGTTAAGGACTATGTGGCCAACCACAATTCAAATGGCCCGGCACAATCAGCCGAAAACTACAACACCCAGAGCACGGACAAGGATGATAATCCTATGTTCATCTACAGCTGTGGGTCTTGTGGCGGCGAGATCCTGGCTACCGAATCTCTTGGTTCCATGAAATGTCCTTTCTGCAGTAATAATGTAGTAGTAAAAGAGAAATTCACCGGAAAGTTTACGCCTGACTACATCATTCCTTTCACCAAGACAAAGGAAGATGCTATGAAGGCTTATTCAGGTTATATCAAATCCAAGAAGCTCCTTCCTAAGGTGTTTGCAGAGCAGAACCACATTGATGAGATAAAGGGGATCTATGTGCCCTTCTGGCTCTTTTGTGCAACTGAGAATTACAGTGCCAGCTTTGAAGGCACAAAGATCAGGACCTGGCATGATTCAAACTACAACTATACTGAAACCAGCTTCTACAATATAGAAAGAGCCGGTTCAGAAAAGTTTGAGCACGTACCCGAGGATGGTTCAAAGGAAATGCCTGATGACCTGATGGAATCCATCGAGCCCTTCGACAGATCGGCAATGGTTCCCTTCAACATGGGATATCTGGCAGGCTTTCTTGCCAACAAATATAACGTTACAGCTGAAGAGGACAAGAGCAAAGCTTTGGACAGAATGAAGAACACAGCTACTGCCAACTTTAGGAACACTGTAGTTGGGTACAACTCCTTAAGAACCCTTAGCGAAAGCTGCACCTCCAGTGGCGAGAGCAGCAAATATGCTCTGTATCCCGTCTATGTGCTTAACACATCCTGGGAGGGAAAAAACTACCTGTTTGCCATGAATGGTCAGACCGGGAAATTTGTAGGAAATCTACCCGCTAGCATGAAACGTGCAGCAAAATACTACTTCCCTATAGCAGGAGTTGTGGCTGCGATCGCATTTGCAATAATGATGCTCGTCAGCTGATCAAATTGATTGGATAATAAGATGAATACATTATTAAAATATAAAAACAAGACAGCTTCGGCCATTTTACTGTTCCTGATCCTTGTAATGCTTTTACCAGTAAACGCTTTTGCTGCAGACGTTCTCTGGGACAGCTATGAGGTTCCCTCCACCAGACAAAAAGAAAGGCTTTTGGATAACGCTGATCTTCTATCTGACAGTGAGGAAGCAGCTCTTTTACGTAAGCTGGATAGCCTCAGTGAACAGTGGAATTGTAATATTGTGGTCCTCACAGTGGATTCACATAACGGACCGATCCAGGACTATGCAGACGATTATTTCGACTACAACGGCTTTGGCACAGACTATAACAGCGGAATTCTCTTTATGCTCAGTATGGCTGACCGGGAATGGGCTATCAGCACCTACGGATCAGCTATTCAGACCTTTACTGATTATGGCCAGAGTCGCATGATGGACAACATGATGCCCTATTTAAGGGATGGCGATTACAGCGGAGCCTTTAATGCATATGCTGAAACCTGCGACTACTACCTTGCACTGGACGAAGAAGGAGAAGCCTATGACGTAGGCTATCAGGAGCCCAGGACAAGTGCCGATATTGTACGTATGCTCCTTATTAGTATCGTTATTGGTCTGGTAGTAGCTCTTTTCCCTGTTCTTCATATGAAGTCTCAGCTTAAGACTGTAAAGACTGCTACCAACGCAGCCAACTATGAAGCCAAAGGCGGAATGAAGCTGAATGTCAACCGGGATACTTTCGTTCGTACCCAGGTGACCAAGACTCCTATTCCTAAAGATACCGATAGCGGAAGCAGGGGAAGCTCCTTTGGTGGCGGAAGCTCCACCCACTCCTCCAGTTCCGGCTCAAGCCATGGAGGTAGCCACGGACACTTTTAAAAAGCAGGAGGATTTATTCAGTGAATTTAACTGTAAAGATCCGCACAGCTTTATTGTCGGTACTGGCAGTGATTGTCTTTGGTGCATCACTTCTGGTACTTGGTAATCAAAATTTTAATACGCCTTATCAGTATGAATTAGTCCAGCTGGATGACGGCTGGACTATTAGTCATGGAGAAAAGACCTGGAAGCTTGATAGTGTCAAGGAATCCAACATTGGAATTATTAATATGGGTGAAACCATTACCCTTTCCAGAACTCTTCCTGTTTCAGACCTATCCCCTGCAACCATCAGATTTCGCACCATTCTTTCTACTGTTAAAGTCTTTGTAGACGGAAAAGAAATCTACTCCTACGGCCAACACTATGCTGATACCAACTGGATGCTCCCTAAGATGCTTAACTTTGTTCAGCTTCCTAAGGACTACTCCGGAAAAACCATCACCATTGAGATAACTGCCTGTGAGAATAATGCATTTTCCGGCCTCTCACCGGTTTTCTTTGGCAACTACAACGATCTGAAAAATAATCTGGTTCAGACCACCCGTCTTTCTATGGTAATCGGTGTATATCTGTGCCATCTTGGATTCATGCTTCTTATTCTGGCACCGTTCCTTGCCTTTGCCGACAACCACGACTTCAGCATTTTCCCTGCAGCTGTTACATCAGTTATGATGGGTGTGTACATCCTTTGCTACAACGATGTATTCTGGTATATCTCTGACAGTCCTTCTTTCTATACCTTTGTAGAATACTTCTCACTTTACATGATCCCAGCTTCTATTCTTGGATTTGTCATTCTTGCAGGTCAGTCCAAGTTCAGGCGTACAGCAATAGCGTTATTTGTCATAAACATCATATTTGCTTTTTCAACGACCCTTTTGCATATTGCTCGCATTGTACATATCTGTAACTTTGTTTCGTGGCTTCACATCATCGGTCTATGTGAAGGCATATTCCTTATCACGTCTCTTTTCATAACAGTAGCTGATTCCAGAAAAAATGAATTTGACTACAAACTCTCCATTACCTCCACCAACACTCTTATTTTTGGTCTGATATTATTCCTGTTCTGTGCTGTCACAGACATCATAAAGTTTAATATCATGAAGTTTACAAAGATTGGAGAGATCAATTCCCATATAAACTTCACCACCATAGGAGCCCTTGTATTTATCATGTGTCTGCTCCTGCATTACTTCTACCACTGCATAGAGTATATTAACGAATCCACAGTAAAGCCCCAGCTGGAAGGTCTTGCCTACACTGATGCCCTGACAGACCTGTCCAACAGATCAAGGTGTGAGGTTGTACTGGCTGAGCTTAGTGGCGATTATACCATCATCAGTCTGGATCTGGATTATCTGAAATATACTAATGACAACTATGGCCATGATCAGGGCGATAAGCTCCTGAACGGCTTTTCACAAATGCTGAAGAACAGCTTCACTGACGCTTCTCTAGTAGGCCGAATGGGCGGTGATGAATTTATCGTAGTACTGCCTTTCGTGGATGATGAGCGCACTCAGAGGGACATCGATTGTCTCACTGATCTTATGGAGCACAGAAACGCCTCTGAATCAAGGCTTCGTTTCTCTGCCTCCTGGGGCTATGCCTCCAGCAAAGATAAGGATCTTAGATTTGGTGCTAATGCCCAGCATGTATATCTTTTGGCCGACCAACGCATGTATACCATGAAGGGCAAACATCATCAGCAGTCTCTGGGGCGTCTTTATGATGACCTTGTTAATAAGCTATTGGATGAAGGAGGTAAACGCTCATGAAGCATAAACGTTTGATCTCCATCATCTGTTCACTATTGATCGCAATGTTTGTAAGTTGGCTCATATCCACCTGTCTTGTCTTTAAGCCAGCCTATGAGCTTATTTCTATAGACGATGGCTGGAAGGTCACTATCAATGACGACCAGTTTGATAATGTGAAGCTCTCTGAGTTTTATAAGATCCTTGACGGAGAGAAGCTTCGCCATGGTGATGAGCTTACATTTTCAATCACACTCCCTAGTGGCCGGGAAAGTGTCCCATTTCCTGCACTTCTTTTCAGAAGCCGATATACTACTCTTGAGTGTTTCATAGATGACACTGAGATATTCAGCTACGCTCTTGATATGTATGAGAAAGGCAAATTCATTGGAAAGCAGTATCACTTCATCTCTCTGCCAATAGAATATCAGGGGAAAGAATTCACCATGAAGATGACCGTGGGAGAAAACGATGCCTTTAACACCCTGAGCCCTATCATTCTTGGAAGCCAGCAGGATGTAGAGAGTAAACTTGTCAACGATCACCTTGCCATAATTGCAACAGGTATGTTCCTGTTCATATTTGGTATCGCCTTCCTGTGTATCACTATGTTTTATGCCCCCACTACACCGGAAGTATTAGGTCTGATGGTAGGCTCCCTATTCTGTGCCAACCTTGCTGCCTGGCTTATGAGTTATTACAATCTCCTGTCTCTTTTCATTTACACCAGACTTGAGACGCAGATTGAATACTTTACCATGTACCTGATCGTGCCCTACTGCTATCTTATGGTGTACTTTATTCAGAAGATTGAAATGAAGAGACTCTATATAACTGCAGGCCTCATAAGCACAGGCGTTACTCTTTTGCAATATATACTTCACTATATCTTTAATATCCACCTGAGGGTGACACTACCGCTTTACCACATTGTTGCAGTCTTTGGTTTTGCTGTTATGTCATACTTCTTTATAAGGAATATCCGCAAAAGAGATATCTCACCTTCCGGGATGATCCAGATGGCCGGACTGGTAGCCTTTGCTGTAGCTGAGATAATCCACCTTGTAGCCTATGTTTTAGATGGCTTCCATATTCCTAACTCCTATACTTTGACAATGAATGCCATAGATAGTGGATGTCTTATTTACGTAATGTGTCAGCTGTCCAACTACATGCTCTATGTGACACAGGCCTATGCTCAGCGCAAGGAATATGCTTCACTTACTCACCTTGCTTACGCAGATGGACTTACTAATATGCCAAACAGAGCAAGAGCTGATAAGATCCTTGAGGATCTCAACAAAGGGGACAATGACTACTGTATAGTCAGTGTTGACTTGAACGGCTTAAAGACGGTAAATGACAAATTTGGCCATCTTTCAGGCGACAGATACATCAAAGACTTTTCAAAGGTTCTTGTCACTTCATTTGAGGAAAAAGGATTCTGTGCAAGAGTTGGAGGTGACGAATTCCTGGTAATCATTCAGGAAGCCACAGAAAACGAAGTTGAAGAGATGATCGGGCGGATGAACAGTGCCCTTAATGTTATGAACGCCATCTACTCTGAGTATCAACGAAGTGTAGCTACTGGCTTTGCCTTCAGACACGAGTGTCCTGAAGGATCTCCATCCCACGAAGTTTACCTTCTTGCAGATCAGCGCATGTATGAGATGAAGCGAAAGATGCATGAGGAACTGGGAATCAAGAACAGATTATAAAAAACTCCCCGCGCAAAGTTAACCTGCGCGGGGATAATTATTTCTATAGCTATTTAGATCTTCATGGCGATGTCCCATGCACCCCAGATGGCTGAACGGACATTACCAACCTTCTTACAGTCACCAAGAAGGTGAACATTCTTAGCTTCCTGCAAAAGAGGAATCGGATGATATCCAACTGACATGATAACGTTATCAGCAGGAAGTACCTTTGTTGTTCCATCCTTGAGAGTAATCTCAACTGTCTTTTCATCAATCCTGGAAACACCAGAGTTGAGATAAACAGGAACTTTATTGGTCTTGAAGCAGTCACGAAGGTAACTGGTATTTGCAAGGCACATGTTCTTTACAGCAATAAGGTCATCCTTCATCTCTACGATCTGAGGGTTCTTACCCTTTCTGAAAAGATCCAGTGCGATCTCACATCCTGTAAGTCCACCACCTATAATAACTACATCCTTTCCAACGCTCTTCTTACCAAGAAGGTAATCTGTAGCATCCATAGCATACTCTGCTGCACCCGGGATAGGGATCCTGTTGGCCTCAGCACCTGTAGCGATGATGTATTCATCTGCTGAAGGAAGGGAGTCTGTTCTAACCTCATAGTTGAAGTGGATCTTTACGCCCAGCTTTTTCAGCTGATACTTCTGCCATGCAATGAGCTGCTTATCCTTCTCCTTGAACTCAGGAGCAGCTGCTGCGATAAATACGCCGCCCAGCTCACTTGTCTTTTCATAAATCTCAGGCTTATGTCCACGAAGTGCGAGGATTCTTGCAGCCTCCATTCCTCCGATACCGCCGCCAATGATAGCGACTCTCTTTGGATTATTGGTAGGTTTAACCTTGTACTTCTTGGTCTGCATGCTTCTTGGGTTAACAGCACACTTGCACATTCCGGCTGACTCTGTAAGATCCTGATCATTAGCTGTTCCATTGTGCTTTGTTAAGTTAAAGCAAGCTGAGTGACAGCAGATACAAGGTCTGATCTCCTGGGGCATATCTCTTTTAAGCTTAGATACCCACTTGGGATCTGCCAGGAACTGTCTTCCAACAGCCATGGCATCTATGCCACCATCCTTGATGGCCTTTGCTCCAACGTCCGGCTCCATCTTTCCTGCACAGACAACAGGAATATCAACGAACTTCTTGATATGTTCCACATCCTCAAGGTTGCAGTTCTGTGGCATGTACTGCGGTGGATGAGCCCAGTACCAGGCATCATAGGTTCCATTGTCGCAGTTGAGCATATCGTAACCTGCATCCTGAAGATACTTAGCAGCCTTCTCAGACTCTTCCATATCTCTTCCGATCTCTTCGAAGTCCTCTCCTGGCATAGCTCCATACTGGAACGCCTTGGTCATGGATCTTACTGAGTATCTGAGAGATACAGGGAAGTCCTCTCCACAGGTCTTCTTTATCTCTTTTACGATCTCTACCGCAAAACGATAACGGTTCTCAAAGGATCCGCCATAGTCATCAGTACGCTTGTTGGTATATTTAAGAGTGAACTGATCAAGAAGATATCCCTCATGAACAGCGTGAACCTCAACACCATCAACGCCGGCTTCTTTGCAAAGTCTTGCTGTCTCGCCGAATGCATAAATGATGTCCTTGATCTCTTTTTCCGTGATGGCACGGGTTGTTACGTCATCAGCCCATCTGTTAGGAAGAACTGATGGTGCAGCTGTAAGATACTCTGCGTCGATATAGGGCTTTGCCAATGTGTTCAGGGCCTTATTCTTAGCCAGCATAGCAAGAGGTGCTGTGAGGGCAAAGCTTCTTCCAAAGCCTGCAGTCATCTGCACAAACATCTTGGCGCCGGTTGCATGGATCTGATCCATGAACTCAGCAAGTTCGTCGAATTTGCGCGGATTCTGATAGAGCCACTTACCGCCCAACATGTCCTTTACAGGCGCAATACCGGGAATAATAAGACCACAATCATGCTTAGCGATCTTAAGAAGAAGCCTTGCAGCTTCTTTATCGAAATGGCTTCCGCCTGGCTCCATCCAGCCGAAGATACAGGTTCCGCCCATAGGAGCTAACACGATTCTGTTTTTGATCTCGAGATTCCCAATTTTCCATGGGGTAAAGAGTGATTGATATTCCTCTTTCATTAGAGCCGTTTCCTTTCCTTTTATTTTTTACCAAGGTGAAGTTCTCTCATTCCCTCCACCTCATCACATACAGGCTTCATGCTGCAGTGACCACAATCTGTGGGAAGTCCATCCAGGATATGGGTCAGTGTCTTTGTGATGGCATCGACCTTATCCGCATTGGGACTTAAGACTTTCACCAGTTCAGTGTCAGTAATGAAGATAACTCTTACCTTCCTGACCTGGCTTACTTCTTTATATTTCTTTATATACGCTGCTCCAACTCTGGCAAAATCGATTCCGCCTTTGAGAGCTGCGCTGCTGATACGAACCTGTTCCTGATTGCTCTGGGAGGAAACCCTGACCATATATCCCTTGGGGAAAACATGGTATCTGACAAACTCCAGATTTCTGATGGCCTGAAAAGCCTTCTCCTGGTCCTTGTCCTCTCCAAGATCCTCCGTCTCCAGCATCACTATCCTGGCAAAGGCAGTATCTCCTTTTATCTCTCTTATGTCTTTTCCATAAACCAGGATCTCATCCTCCAAGACCTTTCCGGAGGTGGTGACACAAGTATAATTTACCGAAGGCATTCCTGCGCCTCCCAGCTCAAGTCCGGCATCTCTTTGCATGATGAACTCGGTATTTTCAAGGCATTCCCAGGCACTTGCCGGATCAAAAGAGATTTTCCTGCCCTGGAGCTTTTCAAGCTCCTCCATGGTTCCATCAATCAAATTGTCATATAACTTCATAAAACTATTACCTCTCGATCAGAACTTGATATCGGCCTTCTTTCGGTCGAATATCTTATTAACCTGGGTATAAGCCCAGGCCATAAGCTTCTGGTCAAGATTCCAGAAATAAATGACAAAAAGAATTCCTGTAACAATGGTAAGGATTTTAAATATTTTGAGAATGATCTTAATCGTCTTACTCATCCTTATTTTATCCTTTCATCTATTA
This sequence comes from Butyrivibrio sp. AE2032, assembly GCF_000702965.1. Lineage (NCBI taxonomy): Bacteria > Bacillati > Bacillota > Clostridia > Lachnospirales > Lachnospiraceae > Butyrivibrio > Butyrivibrio sp. AE2032. Next base: position 1,063,201 of record NZ_JNLF01000003.1, read on the forward strand.
CGTCAGATTACTTTGCAAGGCCCTTCTGTCTTGCATACTCTGCAGCACCAAGTGCACCCATGAGCTGAGGATCGATAGAAAGATCTACAACCTTAAGCTTAAGTACCTGCTCGATGGCAGCCTTAAGTCCGGCATTCTTAGCACATCCACCTGTAAGAGTGATGGAATCTGTAGCGCCAGCCTTCTTAGACATTACGAAGCATCTCTTTGCAACAGCCATCTCGATACCTGCTGCGATCTCATCCATAGGCTTTCCTTCACCAACGAGAGTGATAACCTCAGACTCAGCAAATACTGTACACTGAGCTGTGATAGGAATAACGTTCTTAGCTGAAAGTGAAAGGTTTGAGAATTGTTCAAGACTCATTTCAAAGGAACGCGCCATAGCTTCGAAGAAACGTCCTGTTCCTGCAGCACATTTATCATTCATGGCAAAGTTCTTTACAGTTCCGTCAGTATCAATTGAGATACCCTTAACGTCCTGTCCACCGATATCGATGATAGCCTTAACTGATGGATTAGTTACATGAACGCCCATAGCGTGGCAGGAAATCTCAGAAATATTCTCATCAGCAAAAGGTACCTTATTACGTCCATAACCTGTACCGATAAGATACTCAAGATCCTTAGAGCTGTTAAGTCCCTCAACCTGGGAAATAACCTCTTTCATTGCTATCTCAGCTGACTCCTGTGCAATGATCTTGCTCTTGACAGTAGTTCCAGCAACCATCTTTCCGTTCTCGTCAACGATCACCGCCTTAGTGTAGGTTGATCCTACATCACATCCGCCAAAGTACTTCATTTTTTAAATCCTCCTAAAATCAAAATTCATTTTTTGTATATCTCTAAAACTTTACCAGGTGGTATCGTCTTCGAAATCTAATAGTGATGGGTCTACAGGCTCTGCCTTCATTACAGTTCTCATGAATTCATTTACCTCAGCCCTCATATCTTTTCTTGAAACTGTTCTTGGATCCATCAGATCGTGGCTGCACCACAAAAGCTTGATGCCTCTCTCCCTTGCCTGATCCTCGAAAAGTCCCTGCACTGTAGCCATGTTCTTACAGGATACGTGCTGATACATAAGAACGAAATCTACGTTCCAGGCCTCGCACTGTCTCCAGAGCTCTGTTACTACGTGATCATATCCACCGTTGGTATGACGTCTCATAACCATTCGCTCGTAGAGTCTTGCCAGATCCTTAAGAGCCTCGTCCTTATCCTCTGTCTCCAGTGGCTTTGTGAAGTTCAATGACTCCATCTCAACCAGGATATCTACACCCCAGCAATTTGCAAACCAGTTGGAGAAGTTCGCATAGTAGTGAGCCGGGATAGACCAAACGATAGCTCTGTACTTCATCTTTCCGCGCCAAGCCTCATCCTTGTTCTCATAGGCCTTCATCATGATCTTGTCGACCTTCTTGAAGGTTGAGATGATTCTTGGATCAAGACCGCCATCCATCTCGTAGTTCCACTTACGGAACAACTCGTAGCAAGGTCCGATAAGCTGTGGAGTAGGAGTCTGGTTAATCTCCCATTTCTGGAGTTCGTACTTTGTCTCCTCATTGAAGCGCTTCATAGCTGAGAAGTATGCATCCCAGTTCCACTTAGCTCCTGTGTTATCTTCGATAAACTTGATGCAGCCCTTAATATCTTTTACCGCTGCATCCATCAGGGATTCGTCCTCATATCTTACCGGGAATGCCAGATGATATGTAGGAAGGTCCTTGAACCTTCTGCTTGTATAAGAAGATGCCATTACAGAGCCATCACAGGGCATTGAACTTGAAATGAAGCATGCTCCCATGTGTGGAAGAGCATCTGCTACAACAGCTCCGCACTCAGATGAAGGAACAGGGCAGGTATCTGATGGAAGTCCGTAGGACTCTATCGCATCAATGTATGGCATACATGCCAGCTGATCGATCTCGGAAAGAAGGAACACCGGCATAAGCTGGTAAGGAATTCCGATAAGATCCGGGAAACCGGCCATGATCTGTGACATGGTCATCTCATCGAAAAGAACTATCTTCTTGGAAAGATCCGTGCTGTTACCAACCTTCTGATCTGCCTTCATAAGAAGAACCAGATTCTCAGCAACATATCTGAAAATAGCATATATCAGCTCATGGTGCATCTTAAGGGCTCTTCCGCGAAGACCTAAGGTGTTCTTATCCATAAAGGAGTGACAGCAAAAGTAGGAAATCATCCATCTGTAATGAACTGCCCCCATCATGGCAGGAACCAGATCCTTTGAGAAGGTGGCAAGAAGCATTGCCCACATTCTTCCCCACTCGTAGAAGTCCGCTCCGGTATCCTTAACACCTCTCCACTCACGCCTTACTGTGGCCATCTTGCCATTGGCGTAGAGCTTACCAAGCTGTTTTTCACCATTTAGCACCAGATCCTTAACTTCTTCAGGTGACATGTTTTTCAGGAGATCTGCCTCGTGAAGGACACGTTTCTTTAAGCCCTGGGCATCCTTTCCGGCTGCCTTGGCAACATCCTTCCAGTCCGTCTCCTTAATGAGTTCGCCAACAATTCCGGCGATCTCTTTCATATTGTCAGCCTGAGCTTTCCAGTCGATATGATCTTTCATTCGAAAGAACTTGGGATCAATATATTTCATACAGGTACCTCCTGCTTCTCCGCTTTTTTACCCCTGATGCGCTTGATCTCAAGAGCCTCGACAAACGCCTGGAAACGGGTTCTGAGCTGTCCTGAATTATGAACGTTGTAGGAACGGTCGATGGAAAGGGTTGGCCATCCATACTCCTCAGTGAGGATGTGGCTTGCCAGTGGTCTTTCAAATGCCCAGAAGTCACAGTACTTCATCTGCTCGTAGACTATTCCATCTGCGCCATACTCTTTAGCAAGTCGGTCTGCTGTGTCACGCCTCTGCTGTATCTTTTCCTCGGCCATGTATCTTGGGCACTCGCTGGTCATCATGTAATGCCTTGCGATCTGCTTGACCACATCTTCTTCATCATTTAGTATGATCTCTTCTCTTCCCGGGAAAGAACCGTAGCAGTATCTGTCAGCTACTACCATGGCTCCGGCCTCCTCAAGAAGCCTTGTAAGATCCAGGTCATCCACCTCAGATCCAACGATGGCAACTCTTGCTCTGTACCAGGGCTTTGGATCGGGTTTTCTCTTCTTGATCTCCTCAAGAGTCTCCTCCAACAGTGGAAGGATCTTAGCAGTAGGACAACAGTAGCTTACGAGACAGATAACATGAAACTCATATCCTGTTATTGGTGGATTCTCCAGCTTCCTGAAGTTTCCTATCTCTGTGATGACTCTGCAGAGCTTGTTGTGCTCCTCTACAGCCTTTCTGATAGCCTCATCTGATACATCGGTGCCAAGCTTCTCGTGCATGACATCCAGAACTCTGAGTCTCATCTGTGCTGCAACCTGGTCCACATTGTAGCTCTCAACCTTGTAAGGAACATCGGTGTGAGTTACAAAGAAATGTGGTTTGTGATTACAGTCCAGAACCTCAAGGTGCTCATAGCATCTGTTCATGGCTGAGCAGGCATCTACTCCTGCAATAGCATCAAGGTACTCATATCCTCCCTCAATACCTCTCTCTAAAAGAGCTCTCGCAAACTCGCAGGTGTAGTTGGACATGTAATAGGTTGAAATGTCTATGGAACCTGTACGTGGTGCTCTCATACGGGTTGAAAAACAGTTATCTACATTAAGTAGAACCTCCGGCATGTGATAGCAGGTGTATCCGATGGCATACTTTCCTTCTGCCTGGGCTTCCTTCACAAGATCATTGGCTGCATCATCCAAAAGACTTTCAAACTTGATCAAATGTTTTAAATCCTGCACGGCTACCTCCTTTCTATGCCTGTTTATAAATATTTAGATTTTGAAGGGCCTCATCTACGCCCTTTAATATTCCTGTATCATTGGGAAGCTCAAATACGCTTCGTCCCTCAATGTCGTTCTCGGTCATGGCATTGTCCTGGGGAATAACAGATACTATCCTTACTCCTCCAATCTCCTTCTCCGTGATACGTTCCGGTAGAGGAGCCCTGTTGACAATAAGTCCAATATCGTCATACATTACAAGCTCGTCAGCAACTTCCCTTATTGTCTCGATGATCTTTAGTCCCTTCTGGCTCTGATCTGATACGCAGATCAGATGGGTGACCTTTTCGAGAACTCTTCTGTTTATCTGTTCTATGCCGGCCTCACCGTCGATGACAACATAGTCAAAGTCGTCCACCAGCATCTCTATTACTTTCTTAAGATAAGTGTTGATCGCACAATAGCATCCGGCTGCTTCCGGTCTTCCAATGGCAAGGAAGGCAAAACCCTTCTGCTCCGCCATGGCATCATACAGCCTGAACTTGGCTTCTGCCAGGATGTCCTGGGTGTCTTTTAATTTCCCGGTAACATCCTCTGCTACTCTCTTCCTGATCTGGTCAAGGGTTTCCTTAACTTCTACCCCTAAGGCGACAGAAAGACCTACCGCCGGATCCGCATCAATAGCCAGGATCTTGGCGTCAGGTCTCTTTTCAGTAAGGAGTCGCACGATGGCAGCAGAAAGAGACGTCTTTCCAACGCCACCTTTTCCCGCAAGTGCGATGACCACAGTATTATTTGCCATATCTCCCCCTAAAACTAAAATAATTCCCTATATTTAATTATATTTATTTGGGCAGTTTTAACAAGTATATTGCTTCAATCTTTCAAATTTTGTGAATATGTGATATTATATCCTCATAAAAAATTGTTATTTTTTTAGCAAAATGCCAATGGTATTTTTCTTTTTTTATTCTTTTTGAGGGGAGATAGAGCTAAATATGAAAGATCTCGTGCACATTTTTGAGCTCGAAGACCTTTTACAGGAAGCAAATAATCCGCTGGTTCGTCAGGCAAAAGCCGACGGCAAACGCGCCTTGGGCTACACTTGTTACTTCATGCCTGAGGTGCTTTTAGACCTGCCGGGTTGTTTTTCCGTACGTCTTCGTGCACCCCGTAGTGGATCGCCTGACATGGCAACCTACTATATGTCTAACCGCACCTGTATGTATGGTCGTTGTCTTTTGGAGAGGGCCCTGGAGGGAGGGTTCAATTTCCTCGATGCCCAGATGGCTACTGAGACCTGCACTGTAACCTGCAGATTCCAGGAACACCTTCAGCTGATGGACATCATCAAGAATCCTGACTTCTTCTGTGAATTCACGGATGTTCCATTCAAGAAAAATGAAAATTCAATAGAACACTACATGGGCCAGTTACAGTTCCATGTCCTTGACAAGCTTAAGGAGCATTTCGATATCGACACAAGTGACGAAGCTCTTCTTAAGGCTATTGAGGAGCACAACGAAATCTGTCGCCTCATAAGCGAGATAGGCAGCTATCGTAAGCTTGATGAGCCAACCATCACAGGATGGGAATTCTCTGTCATTCAGCTTGCCACACTGGTATGTCCAAAGTATCTTATCATCGATAAGCTTAGAGATATTGCAGAGCAGCTTAAGACCAGAACTCCCGACGCCAAGAAGACCTACAGATGCAAAGTAGTTCTTTCCGGTTCCGAGATGGACGATCCTGACTTTGTTAAGCTTATCGAGGAGTGCGGAGCTTTGGTCGTTGCAGACAGACACTGCTATGGCTCACTTCCGGGTCGTGAAGAGATTGTGGTAAAAGAGGGTGAGACTCCTCTTTACGCTATCGCCCGTCATTACCTTGAGAGCAGCCAGTGTCCTCGTTTCATGGATCAGCATGTAATGCGTGAAAGAAAGCAGTTCCTGGCTGATGTGGCAAAGGAATATAAGGCTGACGCCATCATCATCACCCAGATGAAGTTTTGCGAGTACTGGAGCTATGAAAGAACCATCGATACTCTTGTTATCCCAAGAGACTTTGGATATCCTGTATGCTCCATTGAGAGAGAATATGTCAACAATGCCGTGGGCCAGTTAAGGACCCGTTTCCAGGCATTTGTTGAAAGTATTGAGCTTAAAAATCTACATAAGGAGGGCTAACATAAGTGGCATTTGGATTAAAAGACATAAAAGCTAAATATCGCGAGCTCTTCGTAGTAGAAAAGAGCCCCGAAGAAAAGAACCAGCCAAAGGACATCAAGAAGATGGCCAGGGATTTCTGGTATGGAAAGCCCCACGAAGAGAGGCGTCTTGGTGATCTCTATGTTGGAAACACAGGCCTTTACAAGCACCGTGAGTGGCGTGGCTTTAAGGATACCATGTATTACTTCAACATGATCTGGCTTTACAACTATGCTCACATGGTTACCGATATCATGGAATATGGCGGCGGACCTCAGGGTATCGTAGAATTCGCCAAAGGTACCATGAGATATCGCTGGATGGGCCAGACCTATCTTACTGTTATGCATTGGTTTGACAGAGGTCTTGAAGGCGCCAGAGGTGAGGCAATGAAGGCTTCCGCCTGGCACTATCGCGGAATGGTAAGCGAGACCATCAGACAGTTCATGAGAATGTTTGAGGCTGACAAGAAGCTCCACGGCGGAGAAGAAAACGAGCTATGGAAAAAGACCATTGCCCATAACGAGACCCTTAGCGGAAATATCTTTTACGGCTGGAGAGATCAGCTTGATGACGTAGCTCTTGAGATGATCCCTTACTTCGTTTCAGTTCATGTAAACAACCATACAGTTCTTAACTATATCGACGCAGCTCAGTCCATTGGACTTCCATCAGATCCATGTCCTATGTGTCAGGCTGAGTACGGACTGTTCGTTCAGGATGACTACCCTGATTACAGCCCTGTAATGCTGACAACCAACGAAGCCTGCGACGGTTCCGTTGCTACTTCAGTTCTTCAGGACTGGTTCCTGAACCGTCCTCTCTACGCTATGCCACAGCCTATGCGCTATGACGATCCTCTGGTTCAGAAGCACTGCCAGAAAGAGATTGAGGGCGCATGGAAGTTTGTTGAAGAGAACTTCGGCATCAAGATGAACTGGGATCTGTATGTTGAGCACGCAAAGAACTTCAACAAGCTCACTGAATTTGAGTGGGAGAAATGGGATGTTGCAGCCAACACTCCTTACTATCCTATCACCGGTGTTGCTCAGGCTCTTTACAGAATCTACTATTCACAGGATGGCGACAGACAGATCTGGCACGACATGGATGCACATGTTAAGCGCATCATGGACAAGTGCGTAAAGAACAAGATCGAGACCTTCCCAAAGACAAGACACCGTGCAATTGCATGGAGCTGCGCTCCACTTTATTACTCACACTGGTGCACATGGGCATACAACTGCTGGGGTATCAACTGTGTCATCAACATGGATTCACTTATGTTTGACCAGTACCTCAGAACCGACACTTATGAGCATGCCCTTGAGGATCTTTCCTGGTTCAATGAAAAAGCTCCCATGCGTGCAATGGCTGTTGGTGGTCACGAGCATATTCTTTCTCTGTTTGATTATATGGAAAGATTTAACTGTGACATGGTCATCATGTATGATCAGCTTCAGTGTAAGGGAATGCAGGGTATCCACGGAGTATTTGAGGATGAGTTCAGAAAGCGTAACATCCACGCAATCTGGGTTCCACATGCACTTCCTGACAAGAGAACTGTTTCCCGCGCAGAGATCCGTGATATCATTAATGATTATATGACCACTGTAATGCGCGAAGAGCCGCTTGATCCTACACTGCTTGATTTCGATGACAGTGGAAGCTGGTAATTAAAGGGGAGACGATCATGAAAACATTATTCAGATTCTTATTCAAAATATTAAAGATTGCTGCTTTGGTCTACGGAATACTTTTCGCAGTGTTCTACTACGATCTGGATGGCAAGTTTATGTATTACATTTGGGAGCCTCTCATGATCAAGAGATTTGATAACATGAAGCGCCCTGACGCAACAGCGATGCCGTACTCTATGAAAGAGTCGGTTGAGTAAAGCCGAAAAATGCCGTGCTCCCTATGGTGCACGGCATTCTTTGTTTTATTGATATCAACAATCTATCCTGATCACAGCACCGGTTAAATCGGCAAAGGTAAGGCGACCTTTGAAGGTCTTTTTTTCACCCATAAGATCTGTGAGGGTTACGTTTTCTCCATCGATATCAATCTTACTGACATCTTCCATCAAAACCTCGTCTGGTTTCGAATCCCTAAATGCTGTTGAAAGGCACATATTCTGTCCTCCGTTTCCGCTAAATTATTACAACCTGTTTTACGCTTTCTTAAGCAGATCCAGGGCTTCTCTGAGGGCTGCATTTCCTTTTTCAAAGGCGTCGCAGGCCTCTGAAACCTTGGCAGCTTCAGCTTCGTATCCCTGGTCTTTCAGTTTCTCAGCAAGCCGCTTCAGTTCTGATGCATGGCTCTCGTTGTGCTGGCAGTTGTAGTCAAGGAGGGCTACCATTCTGTCCTTGGATTCAGGAATTGGCTCATCATGATGATGGTGACTTCCATGCTGATGTGCATACTCATGATCGTGATTCTCTACCTCGTGGTTATGAGTGTGCTCATGGCTCTCGTTTCCATCATGAGAATGCTCATGGGAATGAGTATAGGTGTGGGTGTGCTCATGAGAATGCTCCTGACCGTCATGGCCATGGGGGTGCTCATGTGTATAGGTATGTGTATGTTCGTGTGTATGATCGCTCATTCTTTTATTCCCCTTCCGTTCATTAATAGTTCTTTTCCCCGGGCTGTGCCCTGTTACTCTACAGAGTTGATCAGGCCAAGAATTGCTCCCTTGATATCTGCGTTTACCTTAAGGGCGTCTTCTCTGGACTTCTGGTTTGAGTAGAAGTAGAACTTGATCTTTGGCTCAGTTCCGCTTGGTCTGATAGCGAACCAGGAGCCGTTATCAAGGAAGAGCCTTAAAGCGTTCTGTGGTGGAATATCCTCGTAGCCGTTGATATAGTCGATAACTTTTTCTACCTTGGCACCGGCAACTTCTGTTGGAAGATTCTCTCTGAAGTATTTCATCATGCGCTGGATACGCTGTGCTCCGGCAATTCCCTCAAGGACAATGTTTGGTTCATCCTCAGCAAAGAAGCCGTACTTTGCATAGATCTCATTGAGCACATCCCAAAGAGTCTTTCCCTGTTTGCGGTAGTAAGCTGCTGCCTCTGCAACAAGCATTCCTGCCGAGATTCCGTCCTTGTCACGTATGTCCTCGCAGGCTGCGTAACCAACTGACTCCTCATATCCAAAGAGGTAGGTGTAGTCATTCTCATGAAGGTAAGGAATCTTTCCGCAGATGTTCTTAAAGCCTGTAAGAGTCTCGAACATCTCTACGCCGTATGCCTTGGCAATTATTGTTGAAAGAGTTGAGGTAACAATGGACTTAACCATAGCTCCCTTTGCAGGAAGAGTTCCAGCGGTCTTGTGTCCCTCCAGCACGTAGTTTACAAGAAGGTATCCTGTCTGGTTTCCGTTAAGAGGAATGTAGTTGCCGTTGTCATCTCTTATCTCAATTGCAAATCTATCTGAGTCAGGGTCTGTAGCCATAAGAAGCTCTGCGCCAAACTCCCTTCCGTACTTCTCAGAAAGAGCAAAGGCCTTTGGATCCTCCGGGTTAGGATATCCTACTGTTGTGAAGTCAGGGTCAGGATTTTCCTGCTCAGGAACTATCTTCCAGTTGCTAAAGCCTCTGTCTGTAAGCATCTGTCTGAATGGAATTGAACCGCATCCGTTAAGTGGCGTGTAAACAAGAGGAATAGTAAGATCAAGCTCATCACCTTCGTGAATGGCAAGGCCTTCTACCTTATCCAGGTACTCTCTGTCGTATTCCTCGCCAAGAACGATGATCTTTCCTGCCTTAACCCCCTCTGCGTAGTCAGATTTCTTTACACCATTCCACTGGTCTACTGCGTTGATGCACTCTGTCATTCCATCAGCAACCTCTGAAGAAACCTGGCATCCGTCATCCCAGTATGCCTTGTATCCATTGTAATCCTTTGGGTTATGAGACGCTGTGATGTTGATACCTGAAACAGTGTGAAGTCGCCTTATCATAAATGCCAGCTCAGGTGTTGGGCGAAGGCTTGGGAAGGTGTAAACCTTGATGCCATTCGCTGCAAAAATGCCTGCTGCCAGCTCTGAAAATTCTTTTGAAAAATATCTTGGGTCATGGGCAATGATAACACCTGCGTCCATGGCCTTTTGTCCCTTAGACACAATGTAATCAGCGACACCCTGAGTTGCCTTTCCTACTGTAATGAAGTTCATTCGGTTTGTTCCGGCTCCAACTTTTCCACGTAGTCCGGCAGTACCGAAGGAAAGATCCTGATAAAATCTCTCCTCTTTATCCTTTTCATCATTAGCTATAGCATTAAGCTCAGCCTTTAATGGATCCCCATCTTCCAGCTTTGAAAGCCACTCCTCGTATCTTGCCTGATAATCCATAAATATGCCTCCGTTCTATTTATTTTTACGCTCTGACAACGATTAAAAATCTGTCTTTTTTAAAGCTCCCTTAGAGCTTAATTGTACCATAATTCACAGGTTCTTTTACCTAAAATCTTGCCACAAAATCTTTACACTCCCGTGCAGTCAAACTCAGGGATAAAGCTCTCTTTAGCAGTATCTCCTTCCTGAACATAACCATTAGTAACGCCAAGTCCTGCTGCGTAGTCCACAAGGCTCTTATATTCTGACTCGGTGACCTTCCTGTTTATTTCCGGATGTTCCGCCAGTTCCCCGTTTGGAGTGAACTGGTTCATGAGGCTTATATAAATGGAGTCCCCATATTTCTCATAGAGATACTTCACTATCATCTTGGCCTGTATCAGCATTCCCGGCATTAGAAGGTGCCGGACGATGACGCCCCTTCGGATCAGCAACTGACCTGGTTCATAGGCACTTTTCGGAGCTTTAGCTGCAGTGTCACCTGTCTCGTCTCCCATTATTGCATCCTCACGGATATTCCTAGCCACCTCTGGCTCGAACTTGCACTCAGGGCACTGACTTACCATCTCCTCTATGGAGGCCTTTGCTGCCCCAACGTACCCCGGTGCGTTGCTGTACTTTATGGCATCCTCATCTCTGATGTACTTAAAATCCGGAAGATATATGTCGATCAGCCCCTCCAGCATCTTAACGCTGTCCGGATTCAGATAAGATGATGTGTTGAAAAGAAATGGCACCTTAATTCCCTGCTGTCTCGCCTTCTCAATTGCTTCTGCGATGGTGGGGATGAACATATCCCCGGTCACAAGATTTATGTTATTGGCTCCTTTATCCTCCAGCTCAAAAAAGATCTCCACCAGGCGCTTAGTAGTTATCTGCTCCCCCACTTCGCCCCGGCTGATCTTCCTGTTCTGGCAGAATATACATCCCATGTTACAGCCCGAAAAGAACACCGTTCCGGAGCCGTTTGTTCCTGAAATACAGGGTTCTTCCCACATGTGAAGGGATGCTCTTGCAACCTGGAGAGAGCTCTTTTCCCTGCAATATCCTGTTGAAATCCTCCTGTCTACCCGGCAGTTCCTGGGGCAAAGCGTACAGGAAGAATACTGATCAATAGTTTTCATTTATAAAAACCCCACACCAATCATCCCTGATTTATAATAGTAGTATACTCAAAGTGTGTTGATTCAAAAAGCCATGGAGGACCTTTCTATGAACATTAGTATCCCCGGTATCGATATAGAAAAAGGCATTAAAAACTCTGGTTCAGAGGAACTTTTGACAGAGCTTTTTGGCGATGTTTACAAGATCATAGATGAAAAGAGTGATCTTATAGAAACCTACCTGGGAGCCAAGGATCTGAAAAATTACACCACTCAGGTTCACGCCCTTAAGACCACCTGCCGAATGATCGGAGCAATAGATCTTGGTGAGGATTTCTTTTCCCTGGAAATGCTTGGAAAAGAAAACAATCTGGAGCAAGCCGAAAAACTTACTCCAGACATTTTAAATGCTTTCAGATCGCTTAAGCCTTATCTTGAGCCCTTCGCCACTAAAAAAGTCGTACCAGTAAATGCTTTTGACAAAGATGCCGTTTCAGCCATCTTAAAAGAGCTCATTGAAGCAATAGATGACTTTGATCTTGGCACTGCCGAGGAGGCCACTAAAAAACTGTGCTCCTACAGCTGTAGAGATGACCTTTCCGGCAAACTGGAAGCTCTGGAAAACCATGTTTCTAATCTTGACTATGACGAGGCAAAGGAACTGGCATCCCAGATACTTGAAAGTCTCTGATTAACTGCTCTCATTTAGCTGTAAATTTTCCGTAGTTTGCTACCGCTTCATCCACAGTCATTTTTCCGTTTATTACAGCATCGGCTGCTGCCCTGAACTCTTTTACCGCAGGATCCAGAATTTCCGTATCTCTGAAATTGACGGTCCTATCCTCAGGGAATCCTGAAAGTGAAGCGTATACCTGATCCAGGGAGTAGTCCTTGGTAGGAGTTATGAGCCTTTTCTTTTCTGCCATAAGTCCAAGCTCTTCCTCACTGGTGAGGAACCTTATGAACTCATTGGCCATATCAAGATTTGCACTGTTCTTATTTACAGAAAACAGAATTGACATGGCATCCATATAATATCCGCCATCATCTCCGGATGGAGCAACAAAGAAGTCATACTTGAAAGGATTTTCTGTGAAGGCTTCTGACTTACTCTCGCGCTTTTTGGTTCCGGAAACAACGTCGCCGGAGCAGAGCATCATAGGCACATCCCCTTCAAAGAATCTCAGTATAACAGCATCATAATCATTTTCGATTTCAGCTGTACACTTGTCGATATCTATGCAACCACTATCCACAAGTTCTTTTAATCTGGTAAGTGGCGCTCTCATTACTTCCCCTGCAGAAGGCACAAGGTTATTCAGATCATTCTCTATGCTTCTGTCATTCTTTACAGCTTTTGCCAGCATTGGATAAGCAAAGACGTAGCCGATTCCCGGAGTGGTTGTGGTATTACTTCCCATAACAGGAGATTCGTAGCCTGCTGCCTTTAGCTTTTCACAGGTTTCTTTCAATTCGCCAAAGTTTGTTGGTACCTTAAGTCCCTCTTTTTCAAAGATATCCATATTTACCAGCATTCCATAGGAAGTAGCAAATACAGGCAGAGTCAGTATCTCGCCGTTATCCATTTCCCATTTAAGGCCGGGACGGATGCAATCCAGGTTGATCTTAAGGCTTGGATCAGATAAAACCTCAGCCCCCTCAAACAGAGGATCAAACTGCTCATTTCCTGACATCCAGGGCTGAACAACGTAAATATCCGGTGGCTCCTGACCAGCCAGAGCAGGGACTATGGTATTTCTGTAATCATCAAGGTAGGTGTACTCAATCTCACCATTGGGATAATGTACATAAAATCTCTCAAAGGCGCTTTCCAGAGACTCAAAATTAGAATAGGTGCCCACCACTGACAGCTTATACTCGGTATCCGCTTTGTATTTTGGAGAAAACTCCTTGCTGGCCCCACTCCCACAGGCCGATGTGCCAAGCACCAGCATCGCCAAAAGAGCCATAGAAATAATTTTCTTAATAGATTTATTCATGTGTCCTCTCCTTTCAACAACCTTCGTCAAAAAACTTATTCACCTGGGAAGTGATCTCATCCTGACTCATATCTTTGAAATTGTCCCGAATGAGTTTTGTCTTATCTAAACCGTCTTGCTCCTGCAAACCAGAATCCATCAATATCAGCTCAGCCTCATGCTTTTTAAGGTAGGCCAAAGCCTGCTGTCCTGACTTAACTACCACCACGTTATACTGGTCTGTAAGCCACTCCCTGACCTTGCGCAAAAACTCCACATCGTCAGCCACTACCAGTATGCTTCGTTCAGGCGCCTGCTGGCTCTTTTCCTCCTCCGTGTCATTCTCAGCCTTCTCCACAAGATCGGTCGGCAGATATTTTAGAAGCATACTCTCAAGCTTGCCTGTATCAATAGGCTTTGTCAGGTAGTCATCAAATCCGGCATTTATGTACATCTCACGCATTCCGGAAACCGCGTTAGCTGTAAGGCATATAACCGGCGTCTTCTGGTTTGGCGTATCCGTGCACTCCTTCATTTCCTTTATGGTCTCGATACCATCCTTGTCCGGCATCATATGATCCAGGAAGATCACGTCGTAAGGATTTCTCTTGAAAAGAGCTATGCAGGCATCTCCGCTATCTGCGGTCTCAATCTGCATTTTTGTCTCGCCAAGAAGACTTACAAATACCTTAAGGTTAACCTCAGTATCGTCCACCACCAGTATTCTTGCTTTTGGTGCCGTAAACTGTACCCTGTAGAGCTTTCTTTCGCTAATGTAACGCTTAAATGCTGCATCGAACTCGCCCACGGGCTCCCATTTCACCACTTTTTGCTCCAGGTCAAAAGAGAATACGGAGCCCTTTCCATATTCACTATCCACCTGAAGTTTGCTGCCCATCATATCGAGAAAACTCTGGGCTATGGCCATTCCAAGTCCGGTACCTTCAATATTTCGATTTCTCTTTTCCTCGATTCTCTCAAAAGCTACAAACAGCTTATCAATGTCCTCTTTCTTGATTCCGATTCCCGTATCCTTAACGCTAATATGGAGGGTTACATAGTCCGGTTTATCTTCGCATTTGGTGGCGGAAACAGAAAATGTAACGCTGCCTTCCTTGGTGTATTTGACGGCGTTTGAAAGGATGTTGGTTATAACCTGCTTGATCCTTATTTCGTCGCCATACATAACTCCTGGAATATTCTCATCCACATCCAGCTCGAAGGTCAGTCCCTTTTCGTCTGCCTTTCGCTGAACCATGTTCACAAGATCATTTAAAAGAGATACGAAGCTGTAATCCACGTTGATGATCTCCATTTTGCCAGCTTCGATCTTGGAAAAATCAAGAATGTCATTGATGATCCCAAGAAGGGTATTTCCTGCCGTCCTGATGCTCTCTGAATACATCAGGATCTTCTCATCGCGGCTGTCTCTAAGGATCATCTCATTCATGCCGATAATGGCATTCATAGGCGTTCTGATGTCATGGGACATGGTGGACAGAAAATAGGATTTTGCTTCATTTGCCTGATTTGCTTCCTTCGCCGCTGCTGAAAGCCTGCGGTTCAAGCTAAGAAGAAGTATCAGGTTGAAGTGAAGCAGCGCCATAAGTCCCAAGGTAACAATTCCTAAAAGGATCCAGTCAATTGACCTGTTCATCGTTAGCTCTTTTGCCGGAATATATGCCACGAGGAACCAGGAGTCCACACCACTAAGAGGAGTAAAGGCAATTACGCTGTCCTCATTCCTGGAGTTGCGGATATGCATTGATCCCTCGCTTGACAGGATGGTCTCCACTACTTTGTTGTATTCCTGAGGTGACATGGGATTGTAGGATCTGAAGTATTCAAAGAAATTGCTGTTTTTTAGGGACTTTCCGTGGATCATGTAGTCTCCATCCAAGTCTATAATGGATATTTCCACGTTTTCATACTCGCCCTTCAGAAAAACAAGCTTCTGTTCAAGACGGCTTACAGGAACCACGCGAATGATAAGTCCATCTCTCAAAGCGCCGGTCTCATTATCCAGGATCTTTACGTTATTTAAAAAGGCAATGGACTGGACACCATTAAGCGGATTCGTGTATGCCCTGGTCAGATTCACCCCGCCATTAACGTTACTGATCTCAATATTGTCAAAAATATCGATATGGGAATAGTTTACAGAATAATCCGTCAGATCCGTTGTACTTGGGGTAGTTGAAATACCTTTCATGGATCCGTCATCAATGAAGATAAGATGGCCTTGAATTTCAGGGGATACCTTGGCTTTTCTGATGTAAGAAATGGCTGCCTCAATGGTCATTGGAGTCCCGGCCTCTGCAGACCCGTTGATATAATTTGCCCAGATATCACACAGATGCTGCTCATCCTCCAGATAATTGGCAATGATCTGGGCTGTTGTTGTTGTCATTTTTTCAAAAGACGCAATTGAAGCACGGTCTGATTCTGTGGCTCTATCGTTAGCATATTTCACGATAAAGAAAAGGATCAAACCTACTATCACGATATTGATGATGATAATATCTCTTTTTTTCAATCTGTATCCTCAGTAAACTGCCCAACTTTTTGTATATCAACACAGATTAATTTTACCATTTTTTCGTACACTTATGGTATCAAAAAACACGCCCCATGGTTTTATGCTTATTCCCTGCTCTTTAGGGCCTCAACCATCTGATTCGCCTATACAATTATCCTATACATTTGTATACAAAAATATTAAATAATCATAAAATCGCTGCCACGTTGTACTCCTTACCGTATAATTATCTGGAAACAGAAATATTTCTTTCGAAATATAATGATATGGAGGGCTAATATATGAGTGATGAGATCAAGAAAAACGTTTCTGAAACTGATCTGGAAAAAATATCCGGTGGCAAAAAGGGCAGTATAGGAAAGAAGGGCAGTATAGGAAAGAACGATATAAATATTGTAGGTACGGCCATTGCAAGTTCTGGAGATGACCGCCGAGGCTGGGATGATCACGTATATGATCATGAAGGACCTTGAGCATTAAGGGCGGAAATTTAGAGGATGATGTAATAAAGGTCTCCTGGAGAATTATTCATATTCTCCAAGAGACCTTTTTGATTGCACCTACAGTTCGTAATATCATTCCACGCGTTCAATAAAATCATATAAACTTAATATCGTGGCATGGCAAACAATTATTTGTTAAAATAGAGTCATGAAAAACGAACATATTAAACCATCAAAAAATGCAAAAAGCATCATAATAACACTTCTTGCACTTATCCTTGGTATCGCGACAGGATTGCTACTCCAGTATAAAGCTCCAAAAGAAGTCGCCGATACACTTAGTTCTTATGTTTTTACCCCAGTCTATACCATGTTCATGAATGCACTGAAGATGATCGTGGGGCCACTGGTATTTTGCTCTATAGCTGCCAGCATATCGTCATTCTCTGACCTTAAAACTCTCGGAAGAATTGCCGCCAAAATAATGGCTTTATACGTTCTCACTTCTGCAATTGCTGTATTTGTAGGGTATTTTGCCTGGAATCTGTTCCCCATAGGTAATCCATCTCTTTTGGACAACATCTATGCGGAAGAGGCAGCTGAAACCGTCAAAAAGGCTGAGAGTACAACTGTCTCCATATTAGATACCATCGTAGATATTGTCCCAAATAACATCATTGCTCCATTTCAGAACTCAGACATGCTTGAGCTGATATTTATGGCTGTTATTCTTGGACTGGCAGTGGCATCTTTGTCTGACAAATACCCCATCGTAAGGGACATCCTTGTGGCTCTCGATAAGGTGTGCTCCAAGATAACAACTATTATTGTTTCATTCATTCCACTGACTGTATTCTGTTCCATGGCCAAGACCATGATCTCCATGAATATAAAAGAGTTCTCTAATGTTGTCGCCTGGGTTCCTTTGATCTACTTTGGCGACATAATGATGATGTGTGTATACATGCTGCTACTATTGTTCCTGGCCAGGTTGAATCCTTTCAGATTCGTGGCCAAATACCATCCTGCCATGCTTTCAGCCTTCACCTTTGCATCCAGTAACGCTGCCCTTCCATCCTCCATCGAAAAAGTGGATGAGCTTGGAGTATCCTCAACAGTCTATTCCTTCTCATTACCCCTTGGCGCCACAGTAAATATGGACGGCAGCTGTGTAGCACTTATAATATCCGCTCTGTTCTATGCAAAGACATACAGCGTTCCAGTAACCAGCAGCGTTTTCACAGCTCTTTTCATTGCGATCATCGCTCTGTCCCTTGGATCTCCCGGCGTTCCCGGAGGAAACCTGGTATGCATCGCAATCCTTATCCCAACAATAGGAGTTCCGCCCGAAGCAGTCAGCCTGATAATGGGTCTTTACCCACTTGTAGGCATGATCACAGCCTGCACCAACGTCACTGGAGATGCAGTTGTAACAACCATAGCTGCAAAAGCAGAAAAGCTGTTTGATATCGAAAAGTTCAATTCATGAGATTCGACCATTTGTATGCCTTATATACCTAAAACACCAGCCTTTGTTTCATCTCATTATATTTTTCTGAGGTCATAAGCGCGGTTTCATCGGTGTCTTTAAGAGTTACTGTATATGTCCACCTGCCGTATACCTCAAGCCTTTTGACCGCTTCTACTCTTATGATATATGACTTGTGACATCTCATAAATTTGTCAGGATCCAGCTTATCCTGGATAGTGGATAGAGACGCGGATGTAAGAAAGATCTCGTCTCCGGTCACTATTCTGCAGATGCCATCGGTACGTTCTATCATTATGATATCCTTAGTATCTATGAGGTTTATCTCTTCCTTGCCACGAATAACCAGCTTCTCATAACCGTTCTCTGTTTTAGCCACATTTAGGAGACTTCATTTTCAGTTGGTGACAATTTGTCACCAACTGACTTCCCTCGTCTTTAAGTCTCTGCTTTAGCTTATTCCAGTATTTTCTTCCATCCACACTTTCCGTAAGCGCCTGCACCACATCAACAATAGAGAAATACCACTCCTCTTCTAGAAATTGCAAAAAGCGCAATTTCTAGAAGCATCTGTTGTCGCCAGATACTTCGATAATTCATATGAAAATCCCTTCAGGATTTCCGCCGATAACAAAGGAGTCAGGACTGAAATGCGAGCATTTCATCCTGACTCCTTTATTATCGACTAAAGCCACTGCGTGGTTTTTCATATGAATTATCTCGTGCCTGGCTCGTTATCACTCAAGCTCCACCGTTCCTGGGGGCTTGCTTGTAAGGTCAAACATTACGCGGTTGACGCCTTTGACTTCGTTGATGATGCGGCTCATGACGCGCTGGAGAACCTCGAAAGGAATCTCAGAAGCTTCGGCGGTCATAAAGTCTACGGTTTCAACGGCACGAAGGACTATTGCGTAGTCGTAGGTACGCTCGTCGCCCATAACGCCTACGGAGCGCATGTTGGACAGAGCTGCGAAGTACTGATCGGGAAGTTTTTCAAGGCCTGCATTAGCAAGCTCTGTACGGTAGATGTAGTCTGCATCCTGAACGATACGAACCTTCTCAGCTGTAACTTCCCCAATGATTCGGATGCCAAGTCCGGGACCTGGGAATGGCTGACGGAACACCAGGTACTCAGGAAGCCCCAGCTCCAGTCCTGCCTTTCTGACCTCGTCCTTGAAAAGTGTACGAAGAGGTTCAATTATCTCCTTGAAATCAACGTAATCCGGAAGTCCTCCAACGTTGTGGTGAGACTTGATGACTACTGACTCTCCGCCAAGTCCAGATTCAACCACATCGGGGTAGATGGTTCCCTGTGCCAGGAAATCTACTCTTCCAATCTTCTTAGCCTCTTCCTCGAAGACACGGATGAACTCTTCACCGATTATCTTACGCTTTCTCTCAGGCTCTTCCACGCCTGCCAGCTTCTTATAATATCTGTCCGCTGCATTTACGCGGATAAAGTTAATGTCAAATTTTCCGGAGGGACCAAATACACCTTCTACCTCGTCTCCCTCGTTCTTCCTAAGAAGTCCGTGGTCAACAAATACGCAGGTAAGCTGCTTTCCAATAGCCTTAGCAAGGAGGGCTGCAAGAACAGAGGAATCTACGCCGCCAGACAAAGCCAGAAGGACCTTTCCGTCACCAACCTTCTCTCTGATCTCCTTAACTGTATTCTCCACAAAGGAATCCATTCTCCAGGTTCCTTCTGTCTCACATATTCCGCGAACAAAATTATAAATAATATCCTTACCACGAACGGTATGTAAAACCTCAGGATGGAACTGGATAGCATAAAGCTTCTTCTCTTCCCAGGCAGCTGCAGCAACAGGGCAGTCCGCTGTGTGGGCTACGATCTCAAATCTGGGAGCAATCTGGCTGATGTAGTCGAAATGACTCATCCATACAACAGTCTCTTTTTCTACTCCCTTAAATAACTTGTCAAAAGAGCCATCGATGAAGGTATTGGTTTTCCCGTATTCCCTTACAGGAGCCTTCTCGACTTTTCCGCCCATCAGAAGCATCATCAGCTGAGCTCCATAGCACAAGCCCAGAACCGGTATTCCCAATTCAAAAAGCTCCTTGGTATAAGATGGAGCGCCTTCTTCATAACATGAGTTAGGACCGCCGGTAAGAATGATTCCCTTGGGATTCATCTCCTTAATCTGCTCGATAGGTGTCCGGTATGAATAAATCTCGCAGTAAACATTACACTCTCTGACTCTACGGGCCACTAACTGGTTGTATTGCCCACCGAAGTCAATGACTATGACCTTTTCTTCTGCCGCCATTTTGCCTCCTGTCTTCTAAAGCTGATCATCCCCAATACATATATCACAAAAATCTTCTTACAGAAATAATTGACCTGTATGTGGCCGGACTATACTTAATTCCGGTCTTCTGAGTGCTGGCATGCACTATCTGGCCTCCGCCTATGTAAATACCAACATGACCACCATAGTAAATAACATCTCCGGGCTGAGCATCTCCATAGGAAACTTCTCTTCCATAAGACCCTTGCGCCCATGAGGTTCTGGGAACCGATATTCCAAAAGCCTTGTATACTGCCTGAACAAAACCGGAGCAATCTGCTCCATCTGTAAGGCTTGTTCCTCCGGGAACATAGGGATTTCCCACAAACTGGCAGGCATATTTCGCAATATTAGATCCTGTTGCACTTCCTGCAGCTGCGTAGGTCTTGCTGCTTGACCCGGATCCTGAAGAGCTGCCTGAACTGCCTCCTGCTGTATAGGTGCTGTCTCCCGAATCGTCATCATTATTCTGCGCGGCTTCCGCAGCAGCTTTTTCCGCTGCAAGCGCATCATCCGCCGCCTTCTTGGCTTCATCAACTTCTTTCTGTTTGGCCTCTATCTGTTTCTGCAGACTTGCAATGCTAGCCTGCTGACTCTTAACCTGTGCTGTGTAAACCGCCGCATCCTGCTTAGCCTTGGCAAGCTTAACCTCATAGTCAGCGTAAGTTGCCTTATACTCAGCAAGAAGCTCCTCCATGTAGGCTTCCTCTTCTTCAAGCTCATATTGTGAAGCCTCAAGCTCTGCCTTCTCCTCTTCAAGCTGTTGTCCCAGGGCATAGGCAGCTTCCTTGGCTGCAACAAACTCTGCAAGCTTTATCCTGTCATACTCATAGAGCTGTTCGACATACTGTGCCTTATTGAGGGCATCTGCGTAACTTGTAGCTGTCAGAAGAATCTGCACATATGAGAAATTCCCTTTCTCATACATGAACTTTATTCGCTGTACCATAGATTCATACAGAGTCTCTTCGTGGTTTTTGGCCTCCTCGTACTCTGCGTTGGTATCATAGATCTGCTGAGATTTATCAGCAATATCTTCCTTGATCAGCTCAATATCTGTCATAAGGCCTACTATCTCGGCCTGAGTAGTATCAATAGATTCCTGTGTCTCCCCAAGAGCCTCCGAGGTATCATTTATCTTATTGTTGGCCTCGTTAAGCTTATTCTGACTGGCTTTCTGCTGGCTCTCTGCAGCATTTTTCTGCTTTTTAAGGGCCTTCTCTTCCTCCTCCAACTTCTTTTGAGTCTGCTGAAGTTCCTCACTGGTAGTAGCATAGGAGTACACAGGTGTAAGCGCAAAAAAAGCAAGGGAAAGTATCACGGCCATGACAGAATATAATCTTCTCATACCAATACCCCCTTGCTTAGTTTTCTTAAAGTTATTATAACATGATATACATCATCAAAGCTCGCAGTTTCCTACAGTTCTTGGGAATGACTCAACGTCTCTGATGTTACCCATTCCTGTAAGGTACATTACGCAGCGCTCAAAACCAAGTCCAAATCCTGCATGGCGAACGCTTCCATATCTGCGAAGGTCAAGATAGAACTGATAGTCCTCCTTCTTAAGTCCAAGCTCATCCATTCTCTTTTCAAGAGTCTCAAGATCATCCTCTCTCTGGCTTCCACCAACGATCTCACCGATTCCGGGAACAAGACAGTCAGCAGCTGCTACAGTCTTTCCATCCTCGTTGAGCTTCATGTAGAAGGCCTTTATCTCCTTTGGATAATCAGTTACGAATACAGGCTTCTTGAAGATTTCCTCTGTAAGGTATCTCTCATGCTCAGTCTGAAGATCACATCCCCAGCTTACCTTGTAATCAAACTTGTCATTATGCTTAGCTAAAAGATCTATTGCCTCAGTGTAAGTGATTCGACCAAACTCGTTGTTTACTACATTGTTAAGTCTCTCAATAAGACCCTTATCAATAAACTCGTTGAAGAATGCCATCTCCTCAGGGCAGTGCTCTAAGACATACTTGATAACGTACTTGAGCATAGCCTCTGCAGTATCACAGTCATCCTTAAGATCTGCAAAACACATCTCAGGCTCGATCATCCAGAACTCAGCAGCATGTCTTGTGGTGTTTGAATTCTCTGCTCTGAAGGTTGGTCCGAAGGTGTAAACATTCTTGAAGGCGAATGCATAGGTCTCAACGTTGAGCTGTCCGCTTACAGTAAGGTTTACAGGCTTTCCGAAGAAGTCCTTTGAGTAATCAACCTCTCCCTCCTCTGTCTTAGGAACATTGTTAAGATCCATTGTTGTAACCTGGAACATCTCACCTGCACCCTCACAGTCACTGCCTGTGATAAGTGGTGTGTGAACATATACAAAACCTCTCTCCTGGAAGAAAGAGTGGATTGCAAAAGCTGCCACTGAACGAACTCTGAATACTGCTTCAAAAGTATTTGTCCTTGCCCTTAAGTGTGGAATTGTTCTAAGGAACTCAAGGGAATGTCTCTTTGGCTGAAGAGGGAAGTCAGGAGTTGAAGGTCCTTCGATCTCTACTGTATCTGCCTGCATCTCGAAAGGCTGCTTTGCATTAGGAGTTGCAACGATTGTTCCTGTTGCGATAATAGCAGCTCCCACATTGAGCTTGCTGATATCTGCAAAATTAGGAAGTGCATCTGTATATACAACCTGCAGAGGCTTGAAATATGTACCGTCATTTAAAACGATAAAGCCTACAACCTTAGAATCACGGGAATTTCTTATCCATCCACCAACTGTGACCTTCTTCCCAACGAATTCATCCTGCTTCTCAAATAATGCTCTGATATCTGTTAACTCCATCTTTTTATCCCCTTTTCGAATATACGATATATTTACTGTGCGTCTACCACAGTATCTTTCTCTACCAGGAATTCTGCAACCTTGTCAGTAAGGATTGTCTCTCTGTAATCCTCTGTATCAAGAATAGCCTTGAACTCCTCAAATGTGCTGTACATCTGAGAGTAGTAGCTGTCATAGTAGGTGCGGATCATGTCATCAACTTCCTGCTCTGAAACCTCTATGCCCTCTTTATTAGCTATAGCCTGTACAATCATGCTTCTCTTGGTCTGCTGAGTTATGATATCCCCAAGGTAATCCTCAACTGTGCCTGAAATGCCATTGCTCTGCATAAGGCTTGTGATGTATTCATCAACTGTGGTCTGTACTCCGTATGTGTAGTATAGCTGCTGAATGTAGCTCTCCACTGAAGAATTGACCATCTTGCTGTATCTGTTGTAAAGCTCCTCGGGAACCTCTTCTACAGTGGCATTGTCAACTGCAACCTCAATGGCCTGATTCATAACCTCTGCCTTGTATTCCTCTTCAGCATCTGCTTCAAGTTCTTCCTTAAGTTGAGCCTTGTACTCCTCAAGAGTCTTGGCATCCTCAAGTCCAAGGGATGCAACCCACTCATCAGAAGGCTCCTCTTCTGCCACCTTAATGCCATTAACCTTTACTGTGAAGACCACATCTTTACCAGCCAGATCTGTTGCCTGGTAATTCTCAGGGAAAGTAAGATTAAGATCTACTGTCTCTCCGATTCCTACTCCGATAAGTCCGTCCTCAAATCCGTCAATAAAAGATCCTGACCCTATTACAAGTGAATAATGCTCTGATGTGCCACCCTCAAATGCCTCAAGAGTATCAGCATACTTGCCTTCAAAATCAATATCTACTGTATCGCCGCTCTCTACTTTTCTGCCTGTAACATCCTTCATGAGAGGGTTTGAAGCATACGCACTTTTTAAGCTGCTCTCCACTGCCTCATCTGTAATCTCAGTCTTTGTGGCCTCAATTGTAATGCCTGTATACTCTCCAAGCTTAACCAGTTTATCAAGGTCGTAGTCAAGAACCGTCTTTGTAGGAGCTTCCTGCTCTGCTCCTTCTGTAGCAGCTGCTTCTGTACCAACCTCTGTAGAAGCCTCTGCTGAACCTTCTGTCTCAGTCTTTGAACCGCACGCTGAAACGCAGGCTACTGTCAGCATTAATGCCGCTGAAAGCATGAATTTCTTTTTCATAATAGTACTCCTTCAAACAATATTTTTTATACTACCACACTCTTCCTTCTTATTAAAGTATTTTATTGCCTATCCAGATAAAGAATGCTAAAATAGGAATGCACTTTTTTTGATTTGTTTTCGGGAGGTTTTAGTTTTGAACACAGGATTGATCGTACTTATTGTTGTTGCAGTGATCCTTGCTGCAATAGTTGTTGCACTGATAATACTTGGTAAGAGAGCCCAGAAGAAACAGGAAGAGCAGCAGGTACAGCTGGATGCAATGAAGCAGACCGTAACCATGCTTATCATTGACAAGAAGAGGATGAAGCTCAAGGAAGCAGGTCTTCCCCAGGCAGTCATCGATCAGACACCTAAGCTCCTTCGTGGTTCCAAGCTCCCTATCCTCAAGGTAAGAATTGGCAACAGAGTTATGAGCCTTATCTGCTATGAGAAGATCTTCGAGCAGGTTCCAACCAAGAAAGAAGTTAAGGCTTCAGTAAGCGGTATTTATGTAACTGAAGTAAAGGGACTTCACGGAAAGGTTCAACAGAAGGAAGAGAAGAAGGGATTCTTCAAAAATCTTGTATCAAAGGCCCAGGAAAAGGCCGGCGCCAAGATGGTTAAATAATTTCATAAGGAAAAGTAAAGCGGTGGCATTTAATTTGCCACCGCATTTTTTATATCTATAACTATCATCGATCTGGACACCACCTGCCCCTGAAGCTCAAGGTCATACTCTGCCACCACCTTGATCTCTTCATCGTTCCTTCCCTTGTTGAAATCAAAGCTGTGGGTAGTTACCTTCATCTGCATGGAGCCATAGGGTGTAGCATATTCAGTATCGTAGACCAGGTTCTCGCCAAAGGTTAGCGTAGATTTTGTGGCGCCACCTCTTGTGATCTCCATCTTATTTCCATCTGCATCAATAAGGACCTTATTATGAACCTTCATGGAATTGCCACCAAGATCCTGTTCCTCATCATATTCTACGACCCGGCTTCCATCCTCAAGCATCTCAAAGATACCCTCGGCAGAAGTCTCCACCTTCTCAGTAGGTTCTCCCTCCCTGGCGTGTATGCCTGTGACATTTACTTCTACATTTCTGTTCATAAGTTCACCTGCTTACTTGTTGGGGTCAATGGGTTCTGATAAAAAGAGCTCTGGGGCCAATCCACTTTCCTTGACTGCCCTGTAGCCTTCCTGTGCTTTCTCCTTGTCGTCATAAATTGCAAAAACTGTAGGACCTGAGCCTGTCATAAAGGCTCTTATGGCACCATTGTCTTCCAATATCTTTTCTATGTCTTTGATGATACTGTACTTTGATGTGGTCACATCCTCCAGTACATTACCTATAAGATCACACATTCCCTTAAGGTCACCACCCTCGATGGCATCCCTTATTCCATCTATATCAGGATGAGAAGGAATATCTTTGCTATCAAGTTCTGTGTATACCCAGCCTGTAGAAACTGCTATGGCAGGCTTAGCTATCACAAGATGGCACGCCGGCATCTCCTTAATGGGGGTAAGGACCTCTCCAATCCCTTCGGAAAGAGCTGTTCCTCCAATAATACAATATGGAATATCAGCCCCAAGCTTAACTGCCAGTTTGCAGAGCTGTTCCTTAGTAAGTCCCAGGTCCCAAAGATCGTTAAGTGCCAGATAGGTAGCTGCACCGTCGGTACTTCCTCCGGCCATTCCTGCCGCCACCGGGATCCTCTTTTCAAGGGTAATGTCAACGCCCTTTGTCACTCCGTATTCCTTTTGAAGCTGATGAGCAACCTTACAGATAAGATTACTGTCATCCGTAGGAACCCCTTCAGCCGAAGCAGAAAGATTTACCTCTCCTGATTCGTTTAATTTATATGTAAGAGTGTCATAAAGATCTATATTCTGCATTATCATGCGAACTAAATGGTAGCCGTCATCTCTTTTACCTGTTACATCAAGTCCCAGGTTTATCTTGGCATATGCTTTTCTGGT
The DNA here is from genome assembly GCF_000702965.1 of Butyrivibrio sp. AE2032. NCBI lineage: Bacteria > Bacillati > Bacillota > Clostridia > Lachnospirales > Lachnospiraceae > Butyrivibrio > Butyrivibrio sp. AE2032. The sequence continues at coordinate 1,089,424 of NZ_JNLF01000003.1, forward strand.
AATCTCCATACTCAAAAGCCGCTCCAGTACTTAATATTAGCCCTTTTAATCTGCTATAAATCATCATAGGACCACGCTTAAACGTTTACAAGAAAAAAAATCATAAAAAAATAAAAAATTTTTATTTTAGCCCTAAAGTTTTTTCCAAATCTGCCGACAAACAGATTAGGTAAACTATAGTTTCGTTTCAAGCGCGGTATTTAGCTAACCTGTGCGGAAAAGGAGTTCTATATGGGCGTAAACGGAGTTACCGAGGTTACTAACAACATCGCAACGACCTATGCTTCTACCATTAATGCTCCTGTAGAGGACAAAAAGAAAAATGAAGAAGTAAAGGCCAAAACAGAAGCGGCTGCAGTTTACGAGAAATCAGAGGAATCGTCTTCTAATACCGCCAAGACTTCCTCAAAGGAAACCGACAGAACAAAGATCATTCAGCAGTTGAAAGCCGATGATGCGCTTCGCCAACAGCAACTTTTGGACATAGTCCACAAGATGATGGGCAAGCAGGCCAACGCCTATGGTATGGCCAACACTGATAATGACGATGATTCTATCTGGAAATTCCTGGCTAAGGGTGATTTCACCGTAGACGCAGCAACAAAAGCGCAGGCGCAAGAGGACATCTCAGAGGATGGCTACTGGGGCGTTAAACAGACCTCAGAGCGAATCCTTGATTTTGCCAAAGCTCTTGCGGGAGACGATCCTGAAAAGCTCGAACAGATGCGTTCAGCATTCGAAAAGGGTTACAAACAGGCTGAAGAGACCTGGGGCGGCGAACTGCCGGAGATTTCAAAAAACACTTTCGATGCGGTAATGAAGGGATTTGACGACTTGACAGGAAAAACAGAAACCTAAACTGTTGCTAGTAACAAAAGAGGAAGGGCCCTCAAAAGCTCTTCCTCTTTTCTTTTTGCATTTATTCTTACAGGATTCCCCGAAGTTCATTTATATCTTCGACATTGTACTGTCTCATGTAATCCTCAATGCCCTCAATAACCTTTTCAGTGGTATAAGGATCATGGAAGTTCATGGCGCCTACTGCTACTGCTGTGGCACCGGCCATGATAAATTCAATGGCATCCTCTCCGTTTGCAATTCCTCCCATTCCGATAACAGGGATCTTAACTGCATGAGATGCTTCGTAAACCATTCTCACAGCAACAGGCTTTATGGCAGGACCTGAGAGACCTCCTGTCTTATTCGCCAGAGCAAACTTCCTCTTGTGTATATCAATCTTCATTCCTGTGATGGTGTTGATCAGAGAAATAGCATCAGCTCCTGCTGCCTCTGCAGCCTTTGCCATCTCGGAGATGCTTGTAACATTAGGGCTGAGCTTCATGATCACAGGCTGCTTAGCGTGTGCCTTTATCTCTTTAGTGATGTTATAAAGCGCATCTGCATTTTGTCCAAAGGCAATGGCCCCTTCCTTGACATTAGGACAGGACACATTTATCTCCAGCATGTCAACAGGCTTATCGGACAGTTTCTCCACCACATCAACGTAGTCCTCAACGGTCTTTCCGCAGACGTTAACTATGACACGTGTGTCAAAGTCCTTAAGAAATTCCAGATCTCTTTTTATGAAAAGATCTATTCCCGGGTTCTGAAGGCCAATGGCATTTAGCATTCCGCCGAAAACCTCGGCTACTCTGGGAACAGGATTACCCTCCCAGGGCACGTTGGCAACTCCCTTTGTAACCACAGCTCCAAGGCGATTAAGGTCCACAAACTCCGAGTACTCTATACCGGAACCAAAGGTCCCTGAACCTGTCATTACCGGATTTTTAAACTTTACTCCTGCTATCTCAACTGATGTGTTCATCATGATTCCTTTCACATATCCAGATCTCTTGCATCAAATACGGGACCATCTGTACAGATCCTTGCATTTTTAACAAGGGAGTGATCATCAACATTCTTCGTCTTGCAGATACAGCCAAGGCAGGCTCCAACTCCGCAGGCCATTCTCTCCTCGAGGGAGATATAGGCTTCTATATCGTTTTCCTCTGCGTAGTTCTTGATAGCCTTAAGCATGGGCATTGGACCACAGGCAAAGATAACATCGCAGGGGACTTTATCAGCCTTTATGGCATCCAGAACATTTCCCTTTGTACCCGTGCTTCCATCCTCAGTTGCAATGTGCATGCTGCTGTATCTGGAAAACTCATCAGCAAGGAAAGTCTCACTGTCCCTGTATCCCATGACAGCACTTACTTCCTCAGGTGTTGTATCTCCCCTTAATAGCGAAAGCCTTTTGGTTGTCTCAAGAAGTGGTGGAACGCCAATTCCACCTCCCATGACAACAGCTCTTTTGCCAGCAGCCTTCTCAAGCGGAAAGCCATTTCCCAAAGGTCCAAGGATCATGATATAGTCCCCGGGCTGATACAGTGCAAACTCTGCAGTTCCGGTGCCCACAACCCTGTACACCAGTCTAATGGCAGACCTTTCAGTATCCACCTCACAGATGCTGATGGGTCTTGGAAGGAGTGTTGCCTTGTTCACAGGATAAACGCCTACAAACTGGCCGGGCCTTACATCACCTGCCATAGGGGTTTCCAGCCACATGTCATAGATTCCCTCAGCCAGCATACCCTGGCTCAATACTTTAGCTTCTTTTTTTATCTTTTTTGACATCAGAAATCTCTCCTAATCAATTATCAGAGGCATAGACTACATTTCCTCTGCAGATTGTATCATAAATCTTTCCAGGGAACTTCTCTCCAAGGAAAGGTGTGTTAGTGGATTTTGAAAGGCTTTGATCAAAGGCCCACTCCTCATCAGGGTTAAAGACCACAAGATCAGCGCTTCCCCCAATCCTTATTGCTCCTGCATCTATACCGTATAACGCTGCAGGATTACAGGTCATGGCTGCAAGAAGCTCCATGAGGCTTAAGTGTCCGGGCATAACCAGCTCGCGAATGCCCAGGGCCAGGGAAGTCTCCAGTCCCGTAATGCCACTTGGTGCCTCCCTGAATGGCTTGTCCTTCTCTTCCTTTGAGTGAGGAGCGTGGTCCGTGGCGATCATGTCGATGGTGCCATCTTTAAGTCCCTCTATTATTGCCAGTCTGTCACTTTCAAGTCTAAGAGGCGGATTCATCTTGGCCAGGGTTCCGTGGGTCTTAACTGCATCCTGGGTCAGTGTGAAATGATGAGGCGTTGCCTCGGCAAAGACCTTTACCCATTCCCTTCTGGCCTGCCGTATTAGCTCAACAGATTCAGCAGCGCTTATGTGCTGGACAACTATTGTAGCTCCGGTCTTTTTGGCGATATCGATATCTCTTTTCACCATGGAGATCTCAGCTTCTCTTGGAGAGCCCTTAAGCCCCATGGTCTCTGCCACTTCCCCGGCATTTATGCCATTGTCTGTTATTACCGCCGGATCCTCCTCGTGAAGGCTTATGACCTTTTCAAGTCTAACTGCTTCCTCACAGGCCTTCTCCATCAGGTTTTCATCCATCAGGGGTTTTCCGTCATCAGTGAAAAGAACTGCTCCTGCCTCTACAAGCTCTTCCATAGGTGTAAGCTCTTTTCCCGACATGCCCATGGTGACATTTCCGCAAGCGTAGATTTTTATTCCGGTCTTGCCTCCACGGTCAAGCACATCCTTAATGGTATTCACGTTGTCCATATGGGGATAGGTGTTTCCCATCATTATCACACTGGTAAAACCACCTCTGGCTGCTGCCCTGGCGCCGCTTTCAATATCCTCTTTGTAGGTAAATCCAGGATCTCTAAAGTGAACATGACCATCAACAAGTCCCGGAGCAACTACACATCCGGTGGCATCTATCTCTGTAATAGATTCGGACTCCACGCCCTCCATGAGCTTCATGGACGCAGCTTCCTTCGCCATCTCATCCAGGCTTCCGCAAAGCCCGATACTGGCGATCTTGTCACCGTCTATTAAAATGTCGTAAAGGCCCTCAGTCCCCGTAGCAGGATCCATCAGCCTTCCATTCTTTATTATTATCATTCTTACAAGCTCCCATCCTTAATGTTCAAATTTACTTTATCATAAAACCTTTGGCTCACACCACAGCTTTTGTTGATTTAGCCCTGCAACTATGAGAAAATAGTCTAAGATTTTTGGAAACAGGAGATTCATCATTATGATACGAACTATTCTTGCAGTTTTGTTTGTTGCAATATTTCTGATACTAAGTCTGCCATTACAGGGAGTGCTCTTGATCATCGGAAAGTTCAATCCCATGGTTAAGAAGAAAGTATCCCTAGCAGTTGTCGGTTGGGCATTTAATGTAGTTTCTTTCATCAGCGGCGTTAAGCGCACCGTCATCGGCGAGGAAAATGTTCCAAAGGATCAGGCTGTTCTTTACGTAGGAAACCACAGAAGCATTTTCGATATTGTCATTGCTTACCCAAGAGTTCCGGGTCCAACAGGATTTATTTCCAAGAAAGAAGTCTTAAAGGTTCCTCTTCTTAACATCTGGATGATCTATCTTGATTGCCTGTTCCTGGACAGAAAGGATCTCAGAAAAGGCCTTGAAATGGTCCTTACTGCCATAGATAAAGTCAAAAACGGTATTTCCATCTTCATTTACCCTGAAGGAACCCGAAACAAGACAGACCAGCCTTTGGGAGAGTTCCATAAGGGAAGCTTCAAGATTGCCCAGAAGTCAGGATGTCCCATCATTCCTGTTGTAATGAACCACTCAGATGAAATCCTTGAAAAACATGTTCCATTCATCCGCAGCACCAAGGTTGTAATCGAATATGGCAAGCCCATAATCATGAGCGAGCTTTCAAAGGAAGATCAGAAGAACATCGATGGATATGTAAAGAATATCATCGAGGAAATCTACCTTAAGAACGCAGCAATGAAGTTGTAAAAAAAGCAGGAGTGGCCACTCCTGCTTTCTTTTTTACATCTTGCTGCCCTTGCTTCCGCCTCCAAGCTTAACGCCTTCAAGGACGTTAGTATCGAAGGAGTAAACCACCTTGTGGTTCTCTCTGTCAGCCTTAAGAGTCAGCTCTATCATGTTGTCCAAAAGAGTCTCATACTTCATTCCCAGTGGCTCCCAAAGATAGAAGGAAAGAGATCCGGGAATAGTGTTGATCTCATTTAAATATACTTCATTGGTGTCCATATCGATCATGAAGTCGATTCTTGATACACCGCTGCAGCCAAGGCAGATAAATGCATCAACTGCCATCTTTCTGATCTTGTCTCTCATCTCGGAAGAGATCTCAGCAGGAATCTTTCTCTTAAGAGAAGCCATTCCCTTGCTGCCTCCGGTCTTAGCACCCTTAGCGCCGCCCTTTGCTCCACCGATATACTTATCTTCAAAGCTGAGGATCTCGTCAGAGTTAACTGGCTCCTCACACTCAGAAGCCTGGGCTGACTCGTAGTCGCCAAGTACTGAGCAGTTGATCTCCTTAAGGTTAGTGATAGCTCTTTCTACAAGTATCTTCTTGGAGAATTCAAATCCAAGATCAAGGGCTTCCAAAAGCTCATCTCTGTCCTTTGCAAGCTTGATACCGATACTGGAACCAAGGTTTAAAGGCTTAATGATAACAGGATAGGTGAATGCTTTCTCGATCTTTGCAACAAGACCATCCACATCCTCATAGTCTTTCCAGGTATAGCACTTGCAGTCAAGAACAGGTATATCATTGTCCTTAAGGACTGTCTTCATTACGTATTTATTCATTCCGACAGCAGATGAGAGAACATCACAGCCCACAACAGGAAGCCCCATTGTAGCCAGGTATCCCTGTAAAGTTCCGTCCTCAACATTTGTTCCGTGAACGATAGGGAATGCGATATCTACCTGTGTGATCACATTGTTACCAAACTTCTTCATTGGGTATCTTACAAGGGATACTCTATCACCTTCCTTAACCCATATAACCTGTGTGCTCTTTTTGAGAAGTTCAGGAATGTGAGTGTACTCCTCGATATTTCCTACTGCATCACCTACATAAAAATCATTGTTCTTTGTGATGTAAACAGGTATCACATCATACTTTTCCTTGTTGATGTAACCAATTGCCTGTATTGCTGAGATGATTGAGATCTCATGCTCTGTACTTTTTCCGCCAAATAATACTGCTACTTTCAGCTTCATAAAATCCTTCTTTCACCGGTCTGCAAATTTCTTACTTATAATTATCGGGCAGATCGTTCTCTAAAAGTATAACCTTTTCTCTGCCTGCGTCAAGTTCATACATAAGCTTGGAAGCTTCCGTAAAGGTGCTCTTTACAAAGAGCTTCTCCGGGTCAAATCCGGCTTCCTCAACGCCTTTCTTAATGGAAGCACTGTTCTTATCTCCTACCAGGATTATATAATCACAGACTCCAGCTGCCTGAGCTCCGAAGTCTTTGTTGTACTCATCTTCCTTCTCTCCCAGCTCAACCATTCCGGGAGTAACAAGGATCTTAACGCTGTCCTCAAAAAGAGCCAGAGTCTCAAGAGCCACCTTTGCTCCATTAGGATTAGAGTTATAAGCATCATCAAGGATAGAAACATTTCCGTGCTTAACAAGTTCAAGTCTGTGGGGAACGCTCTGAAGCCTTCTTACAGCCATCCGAAGCTTTGTCATAGGAATGCCCAGACTGTTGGCTGCAGCAATGGCTCCCACAATATTCTCCACGTTGTGTCTTCCCACAAGCTTTGTATTAAACTCGCTGCTCTCTCCGGTCTTTGAAGTAACAGTAAATGTAGTTCCTGCGCCGGTAACCTTTATATCTGTTGCCCTGAAGTCACAACCTTCTGAAAGTCCATAGGTTATAGCATCAGGATACTTCATATTATTTCTTATGATCTCGTTGTCGCCGTTTACAAACTTAAGGTGTTTGCCGGGAACCTTTCCTCCCTCAGCCTTCTCTTTTTCATCTACTGCATCTAAGAGTTCATACTTGGTGCTGATGATATTTTCCAGGGAATGAAAGGTTTCAAGGTGCTGATATCCGATAGATGTCACGATTCCGTCATCAGGATGAACAAAATCCGTGATCTCTTTTATATCATGAAGGTGACGGGCGCCCATCTCGCAGACAAATACCTCGTGAGTTGGCTGCATGTGCTCCCTTATGGTCCTTACGATACCCATGGGAGTGTTGTAACTCTCGGGGGTCATAAGTACTCTGAAGCCCTCAGACAAAAGCGTTGTCAGATAATACTTAACACTGGTCTTTCCATAGCTTCCGGTTATTCCGATGATACGAAGGTTCTCATGTTCCTTCAGTATCCTTACTGCGTCGTCAATAAATCCCTGATTTATACGGTTTTCTATTGGCTTGTTGATAAGGTTAGCAAGAGCAGGGATAAAAGGAAGCACTGTCACATAAATCACAGCTCCCATAATCAGTCCCACGGCAAATAGCACATCACCGTATTCATCAAGCCCAACCTGAGTCACTCTCACGCCAAGACATCCCAGGGCAAAAATAAGGACTGTCAGGACAACGTAAGTGATAAAAAGTCTCTTTACCCTGTCAGTTACCACAAACTTTTTCTTGGCCTCCCTAGGAAGATAGGAGATAATAAGGCCGATGAAGATTCCAAGTATTGCCAGCAGCATTACTATCGGCAACGCCATGGAATTAAAGCCTGCACCAAAGAACACCAATACAAAAAATATAAGGAAGAGAATATGGAACAACACTCTCTTCCAGTTAGTCTTCATGAACCTGAAATATCCCTGAAACTGGTAGCTGGAAAGCTGAAGCATATGGGTATAAAACCGCAGTCCCAGAAAAGCCAGACAAAGTACAGGTATTATCAATACAAAAGCTGAAATCAAAAACATAATCTATTACCTCAGATACTTATTCCCAAAAAGCTTCCCAAAATCTTGTTGTAAAGATATGGATTCTCAAGGAATGAATAATGCCCCACGCCGTTAATTACTGCAAGGCCAGCCTCAGGCATCTCTCTTTCCATGGTCTGTCCATCCGAAAGAGGAGTCGCTGTGTCTTTATCGCCCCAGATCAAAAGAGCCGGCATAGTCACAGACTTCATGTATGGTACAAGATCCTCGTTTACAACCTTAACAAGAGACTGTCTCATAACAGGCGAAGCTGCTGCATAGTCCGCACTTCCAAATTTCTTTTGAAGCTTGTCCAAACTTCCGGGAAAAGCCTTGGCAATTCCGGTCTTGGTAAGAAGATTCTTGTAGAACTTATATCTCCTGGTGCGTTTCTTTTGCGCCTCAGTCTTTACAGGAAGCACCCCGGCAGCATCCGTCAGAATTACCTTGGGGATAGTAAAGCAAGCCTTGATCCTTCCATCATGAATACCGGATGCAAGCTTTATAATGATCCTTCCGCCCATGGAATGACCAAGAAAAATGATCTCCTTCTCCTGAGGATAAAGCTCTTTTATGAACTCAAGGACAAAATTCACGAAGTCATCAACGTTCATGGGCTCAAGAGGTTCATCGCTCTTTCCAAAGCCCGGCATATCCATAGCCACCACGTGGTACTTACTCTTTACGAAATTAATTATCCCGGAAAAGAGCTCTATGTTGGAACCCCAGCCGTGAAGCAAAACCAGGAGCTGTCCCTGCCCCTCGTCTATGTAGTTTATATTTAATCCATTAATAGTAGTCTTCATAATCCAATTTATATTATCACACTTAACATAAATATGAAAAGCGCGTCACTCTCAGGGTCTCCAAGAACTCCGGTAGTCCCTGCTGTTTCATAGGTTCTCTCAGTATCATCAGAGATGAAGTTTATGGCATCCGGGTTCATCCCCATAAGAAAATGAGCATGATTCTCAATTATGGTGGTGTACTCGTGGTTATAGATGATATGGTCCGTTATTGTAAGGCAGCGCATATCATCCAGCATCCGGTCAAACCTGCCACTACTTTCCGCATCGGTCACCAGATATGGTGATTTGGAGGCGTCAGATGCTATCTGCTCCGATCTTTTCATCAGGAGTTTCATGAGAGCTGTACATCTTTCCACATCTACAGCCTTATTAATGGACAGATAGGTCACGCCACCCATGAAAATGTTTTCGTCTGTATCAAAAAGGCTGTCAAAGTCGCTTTTTTCAAAGAACTGTTCCAGGACCTGATGATAATTTTCTGCTCCGGTTGCCCTGTAGAGCTGTGCTGCTGCCTCAAAGGACGCAGTGTTTTCTATAGGTTTCTGGTTGTTCAGATAACAGGTCCAAGCCCTATCTGCTGCTTTTAGACAAGTGGTGGCAAATTCTGCATCGTACTGCTGATAGATGTAACTGAATCTGGCTGCCGCCGCTGCAAAAGAAACTGTCGCCTCAAGATCAGTGGGAGTCACAAATACAGGCGCAGCAAAAAGATCTGCTCCATTTGTTGAGTCAGTGACCGCCGCGCCGTACTCTCCTCCGGTCTTTGCATCCTGCATCTTAAGAAGCCATTCAACCTCATATCTGACTTCATCAAGAATATCAGGAATACCATTGCCACTTTCCGGAATCCCACTTTCATCAGAAAAGGGATCCGGATTCATCTCGTAGGCCAGCAGAAGGTTTTCTGCGATCCTGCTTCCAAGCTTGGTGTCTCTTCTTGCCTGTTCATCCATGTGCCATCCGCCTGACACATCAATCTGGGTGTCAGGGTCTTCCTGTAGCTTTGCCATGGTGGTATGGCAGGCGCTGTGGGCATTTTCTCCGGCGTAATTTTCCGACAGGGCAAGTCCACACCGATTTATGTAGTATTTTTTGCAAGCCCTGTTAAACACCTCACCATATATGTCTTCTTTTATGGAAAAAGAGTAGGACTCTCCCACTTCATCAGTATAAATATAGTAGCTTCCCTCTTCCTTTAAATCTGTAAAATGTCCCTGCCCTTTAAGAATAGTTCCTGTGTACACAGGGATTCCTGTCTCCAGTTCGCAGACATAGAAATTTCCAGAAAGGCCTTCTTCACTAAAAACCACCGCTTTCTCAGAGTCTATGTCATAGCCCACCTGATCTATAAGGATCCTCGGAATCTGGGTGGGTGCTTCATAGGAGAGCTTTACCTCCTCAGAGCTTAATATCTTCTCCGGGCTCTCCTGAGGTAATTCAGCAGAAGAAGCGCCACATCCTGCAGCGCTTCCAATGATGGGTATTGTCAACCCCAGTGCCCATATCCTGTTTTTGTTCTTTTTTATAAAAAGGCTTAAATTACTGTGCATTATAAATCCTTTGTAGCTGTCCTGTTATTCGTTCAAAGCCCGCCTTCATAAGCTCGTTCCTGAACTCAGCCACCATCTCCTCAGGCCCAACGTCATACTGGCCTGTTGAGATAAGTGGTATATATTTATCGCAAATTGCTGTTATCTCTGAAAGCTGTGCATTGATCTGTGGAGTTGAGAATGGAACACCATCCCAGGGATAATCTATTGCCACATGTTCATAGCTTCCAACCAGCTCATAATAATCATCCCATGAATTAGCAGAATCCGGAATCTCAAGTACATCACGCCTGCCCCACCAGAAGTTAGTCACTATTCCATCCTTGGCTTCATTATAACCACTTGGTTTTTCCATCATTCCGCTATCAGTGACAGTATACTGGATTCCCTCTATCCCATACCGGAGCAGCCTGTAACAATCCTCGTCATTTCTGAGCATATCATAGACCATAAGTGCTCTCTCGGGATTTTTGGAGTAGGCAGAAATCGCCATGGCTCCATGAAGGTCGCTGAGCCTCATAAGATTTCCGCTTTCCTTGCCAAACCAGTAAAACTTAACGCCAACATCAGGATTTTTTACCCTCATGGCGGGTTTTATTAAGGTAAAGAAATTCTGAGTATGGTGCTGTGCCACAGAGGATGTTCCTGCATAGAACTCCTCAGTATTGTCCTCAGCAGTGGAAACATTGTTTCTCCAAACACCCATCTGATTCCACTTCTTCATCAGTCTTGCATACTCAACAAATTCATCTCCCTTATAAAAAGGAGATATTATCTTACCCTTGTTATTTAAATCCTCCCCCCATAGTCCATAGGTTGTCACCTCATAGATAGGTACATACTTCATGGAAGACATAATATATCCAAGGGCAGGGACTCCGCTATCTCCAGCAAAATCCCAGGGAATCATCTCCGGGTGATTTTTGATCACACACTCAAAGTATTTATCCAGGTCATCCCAGCTTTTAACCTCGGAAAGGCCGGCCTCCTTGGCAATATCTGTTCTATAGATGAAGCCGTGGTTCGTCCACTGTGTGTACTCGTTTTCCGGCAGAAAATAAATACTACCATCATAGGAACATTTCTTCCAGGTAGTCTTCGGAACATTAGCAAATGTTTCCGGACAATACTCTCTGATCATTTCCTCAGTAAGCGGCAGAAAATTGCCATTGATGACATTTGGCCAGGCATCCAGCCAATCTGTTCCGGTTCCCACAAGGTCAATTCCTGCATTGGGATTTTCCAGTGTCCTGTCATAATTCTGAAGATAGTCATTCCATCCCACGTAATAAATATCCAGCCTGGCATTGAGACGTTTGATCAGGATCTTATTGAGCTGTTCAATCACTTCCTCAGTGCGGCCATTGACTGGCTTATCTCCGATAGTCAGATAGGTAATTGTGACCGGTTTCTGGCTAAAGTCTATCTGACTGGCTGCCTTGTTCTTTTGATATCCCCTGTTTTCGCCCTTTCCGCATGCAACGATAGTCATAAGCATGAACAGAACGAGCAGAATTGAAACAATTCTCTTACTCACAGGCTTTACCTTTCTGCTCTTTTTCAGCTTTATTCCTTGCTCTCAGTTCCAGAAAAAATTTTTTTAAAAGAGCACTGCTCTCTTCTTTAAGAACACCCTTCTTTACACTTACCTGATGATTAAACTCCGGGTTGTTCAAAATATCCATAACTGACCCTGCGCATCCGGCCTTAGGATTTTCAGCCGCCATAATGACCTCTGGTATTCTGGCCTGAACTATAGCGCCGGAACACATCTGGCAGGGCTCCAGAGTAACGTACAGCTTGCAGCCCTCAAGTCGCCAGTCCTTCATTACCTTTCCGGCCCTTTTTATTGCCGTAATTTCAGCATGAGCCAGGGGCGTTTTATCTGTGTTTCTCCTATTGTACCCACGGCCTATTATCTTGTCCTCATATACAATGACGCAGCCAATAGGCACCTCTCCCAGTTTATAAGCCTTCCGAGCCTGGGCAAGGGCTGCCTTCATATATTTGATATCGTTCTTTTCTTCTTCTGATAAAGTGTTATTTGACATAATAATAAAAAATAAGTATAGTAATAGAGCGGTTTTGTAAAGGGTGTATGTAGCAGTCCTTTCGTGTGAGACCGGGTCTTATGCAATGGAAATCTGCGAACCGTGTCAGGTCGGGAACGAAGCAGCACTAAGTAGAACCTTCCATGTGTTGTAAGGTTGCCTGTTCTTTTCCGGGAGTCAACGTGCATGCATCCTTTACAGAACCGCTTTTGCGTTTCTTCTATTTATCTGGAATTCTCCAAATACTTCATATAATTGATAACCATCATAGCAATCTTGAATGTCAGGGCATCATCGAATTTCCTTACATCAAGTCCACAGCTCTTTTCCAGTTTCTCAATCCTGTACACAAGAGTATTTCTGTGAACAAAGAGCTGCCTTGAGGTCTCTGATACATTCAGATTATTCTCAAAGAACTTATTGATGGTGCCAAGGGTTTCCTCATCAAGGTCATCAGGGATTTCTTTTCCTGCAAATATCTCCTCGATGAAGATACGGCAAAGGCTCTCAGGAAGCTGATAGATAAGTCTTCCAATCCCAAGAGTGTTGTAGGCATTGACCATCTTCTCTGCATAAAAAATGCGTCCAACCTCCAGAGCCATTTTGGCTTCCTTAAAAGATTTGCTAAGGTCCTTAAGCTCATAGACGATTCCACCGTAAGATACCCTTACGTTAAGCATCGCCTCTGTGTTCATCATATCCACAATGGTAGTAGCAATCTTTTGCACTTCATCGTAGGTCTGGATCTTGGACAGGGTCTTGATCAGAATAACACTGTTCTCATCCACAGCTGTGACAAAGTCGCCGGAGTGGGCACCAAACATTCCTCCAAGAAGCTCCTGGGCAGTATTGTCTTTTGCATTTCCCACTTCCACAAGGATTATTACTCTTGGAGCATTAACCTCTATCTTAAGCTTTCTCGCCCTGTTGTATACATCAATAAGGAGCATGTTATCCAGCAAAAGATTCTGGAAGAAATTATTTCGGTCAAACTTCTCCTTGTAGGCCGTAATCAGGGCCTGCAATTGACTTACTCCAATCTTTCCAACCATGTAAGCATGCTCAGAGTCGCCCTTTGCAAGAAGTACATACAAGGGCTCTGTATCATCCAATACCTTAAAGAGGTGAACATCGCCTATTACCTGAGAATCCACAGGTGAATTTGCAAAACTGGTAATAATGGAGACATCCAAAAAATCTTTCTCACTGGTGGACGCAACTACTTCTCCGCTAAGATTCAGCACACAAAGCTCCACCTTAGTAATAGCGCCAAGTTCTTCAATACTTGTTTTTATGGTCTGTGAAGAAATCATAGTTTACCCCTTTCAGTGAAAACCTCTCTATTCGAGTATAACACGCAAAAAAGAGCTGCGCAAAGTGCGCAGCTCTTGGAAATTACAAGGAAGTTCCGCTCTCGGCAAAGCCTCGCCGGAACAAAGTAGTACACTAGGCTCGAAAGAGCCTCGCCAAGTGATTACTTTTAGTTTGTGATTGTCTGCTCTGTCTCTTTGTCGAAGATGTGGATCTTCTCAACATCGAAAGCAAACTTAACCTTATCGCCAGGTCTAGCTGTTGTACGAGAATCAACTCTAGCTGTGATAGGGAACTCAGCAAGATCAAAGTACAGATAAACTTCTGCACCAAGAAGCTCGTAAACGTTGATTGTTGACTCGAATACAGCCTTTGATGTGTTAACAACCATCTCAGAATCATCAACATCCTCAGGACGGATACCGAATGTAACTGTCTTTCCAGCGTAGCCACCCTCGATAAGCTTCTTAGCCTTTGCAGGTGGAAGCTCGATTGACTGACCAGCGATCTGGAGGGAAGCCTTGTCGCCCTGTACATCAACTACAGCGTCAAGGAAGTTCATCTGAGGTGATCCCATGAATCCAGCAACGAAGAGGTTGCCTGGCTTGTCATAGAGGTTCTGAGGAGTGTCAACCTGCTGAACAACACCGTCCTTCATAACTACGATTCTTGTTCCAAGAGTCATAGCCTCTGTCTGATCGTGTGTTACATAGATGATTGTTGTGCCAAGTCTCTGGTGAAGCTTAGCAATCTCTGTTCTCATCTGTACACGGAGCTTAGCATCAAGGTTTGAAAGAGGCTCGTCCATAAGGAATACCTTAGGGTTACGAACGATAGCACGTCCCATAGCAACACGCTGTCTCTGTCCACCTGAAAGAGCCTTTGGCTTACGATCAAGGAGCTTCTCAAGATCAAGGATCTTAGCTGCATCTCTAACCATCTTGTCGATCTCTGCCTTAGGAACTTTTCTAAGCTTAAGTCCGAAAGCCATGTTATCATATACAGTCATGTGTGGATACAGAGCGTAGTTCTGGAATACCATCGCGATATCTCTGTCCTTAGGCTCTACATCGTTAACAACTCTGTCACCGATCTTAAGTGTTTCTGAAGAAATATCCTCAAGTCCAGCGATCATACGGAGTGTTGTTGACTTTCCACATCCTGAAGGTCCTACGAAAATAATGAATTCTTTATCCTCAATGTTAAGGTTGAAGTCTTTAACAGCTTCGAAACCGTTAGGATAAACCTTTGTTACATGTTCAAGTGATAAACTTGCCATACCTATCTTTCCTCCTAATATTGTGTAAATAGATTTACGCTAGATAAAAGTATATTATCTTGGAAATTTATTATCTATTCACCAATTTCACAAATTTTTTATTATTCCTTAGCCATTCTGCCTAGAATAACCCCGGAAAGATAGAAAACCAAAAATGTTGACGAATAAAAGAAATTATCACTGTGCAACTTGACTATTGCATAATTCTCAAAATGACAGTTTACCTCTTCCTACTTCCTTAGACCTCTCCAGCGCCTCTTCACAAGACTCCATAAGTTCTTTTACATCTTTTCCGTTTTCAGGGAAAAGAGCTGCTCCGGCATGTGCATATCCGATTTCCGAAGTATCAACTCTCAGATCATGAAGGAACATCTGCATCTCATCAGTCTGCTTCCTCACATCCTTATCTTCATGTACCCCCTTCAGGAATACCAGGTATCTATCATCACCTATCCTTGCAAGAATATCAGTTGCCCTGAAATTCTTGCTAAGAGTCTTGGCAAATTCTTTTCTTCTGGAATCAATAATAGCCCTGTCCAGATCCGTCACTGTTGACACACCCTCAATTCCAACAAAGAACAGCAATCCTCCTTTGTTGTCCGGAGTATCCATATAATTTTGGATTTCTGCTTCAGCAGCAGTTCTTGTAATCAGTCCCGTCACCGGATCCGTCTCGTTCTGGGAAAGTTTCTTTTCCCTGATCTTCACTTCAATAAGATCACTGATGACATGAGCAAGAAGAACCATCAGCAAAAGAACTGCAATAAGAACGCCAATCTTTACCAGAAGATCCCTAAAGTCAAGTTCTTCCTCGGCAATCATCACTTCCATCTGGTCATCACGAATCAGCACCACTGCTCCGCCTGTAGGTACTCTCATTGGTATTACAAGAATATATCCATAATCTTTTATCCTGCCCATATATACGTTCTTTTGGGAAATGTTTAACTTGATGGTATCTTTAGAAATGCCAATGGGAAGCTGATTCCAGAAAGAAGTTCTTCCTTCACTTACATTTTCATGCTGCCCCCTTGCTGTGGCCAGGACAATTCCATCAAGGGTTATTACGGCAAAATTATCTGCCATGAATCTGTCCATAAACAGGCTGTCTGATAACGCCATCACAGGAACTTTGACCACTATGACACCGTCTTCTTTCTTCTCGAAAGCCACGTGACACACCAAAAGGACTTCCTTGTCATCACCCTCGCCATAGTCGTCAGGAAGGACCATTCCAAGCCCGCCCTTTGAATACTCTGACAGAATTTCTTCGAAGTAGGTTTCATCAGCCAAATAAACATCCCAGTCCTCATTATCATAGCCCAGTCCATCAAGGCCACATATCATTGCCTTGGTAGCATCCGTCGAAGACACGATGTTGTTTAATATATCCAAAATCTGATTGCGATTATATTGAAGATTATACTCAGATATGGCATTAGAAGATGCCAAAAGACACGACGAGGCATTGGCAAGGGAGATATCAATCACCTGTAGTTCCTGCTCAATAGCAAGAACCATTTCAGTCTCCTTTGCCGTAATTGCCCTTTCATGGATTTCTTTTTTGTATTCAAAAAGGAAGAATCCCAGTAATACAAAAAAGATAAACAGAGGTACTAACCACCGAAGATGTGATCTGTTCTTAATTTTCCTCATCATCAATCTTTCTTATTGCCTGTTCCAGCTCCTCTTCCTCAGAAAGAACTTCTTCCTTAGGCTCAAACTTTTTGAAAGTTTCGCTGTAGAGAGCTGCACAGCAATAGCCTGGTCCGGCTATTCCCAAAAGGAACAGAACCGGTACAACTTTAAGTTCAAAGAAATATACCAAAAGAATGG
Organism: Butyrivibrio sp. AE2032; assembly: GCF_000702965.1. Taxonomy (NCBI): domain Bacteria; kingdom Bacillati; phylum Bacillota; class Clostridia; order Lachnospirales; family Lachnospiraceae; genus Butyrivibrio; species Butyrivibrio sp. AE2032. Next base: position 1,106,033 of record NZ_JNLF01000003.1, read on the forward strand.
GGAAAAGTGTTACAACTACCATTCCCACAGTTCTTGGCAATGCCATGATAGACACAAGAAATGCGTTCTTTATAGTTCCAAGTATGGTGTTCTCAAACTTTGACTGCAGAGGGAAAATGTAGAGAGACGCCATGAAAATGATAAGTCCCACTGCTAATACAATGTATCTGTAGATGCTGTTTAAGTTTGAAGTCAGAATGAAATCAAGGAAAATGATTCCAAAGGCAACAAACTGAAGTACCTGAAGAATAGCACTCTGCTTAAAATTCTCCTTAAATGATTTAAAGAAAGTCTTTGTAATGTAGCTCTCTTCTTCTCTGACAACCTTAAGAAGAACAAAGTGCATAGCTGTAAGCGCAGGACCTAACGGAATGGAACAGATTATTCCAGCCACCCAGGCAATAATGATAACTAGTATATAAGATCCAAAATTAAAAGATCCCGGTTCAGCATCCATCAGGTCAATATATACTGGAGACATAAGAAAGAACTGCTCCACCACAAGCGGTATTGAAAAAACCAGCACCAGTACATTAATCCACATAACATCAGCAAGCTTGTTCAGTGCTCTGATAAGAGGACTGTCAAGATCAAATATTTTTCCCATTTTAAAACCCTTTTCCTTTTACCTAAATACCAGTTCCATCGGTGTGAATCTTATCCCGTCAGCAACAGTTTCCCCTTGTAAATCCCTGAAGCCCTTTTTGTGATAAAAATCAACCGCATATGGAGAAGCATTAACTGTGAGCCTCTCCTCACCCTCCTCAGTAAGAGCATATTTGCACACAAACTTTAGTAGCGCACTTGCAACTCCGTGTCTGTGATATTTTTCATCTACAAACAAAAGAGAGATATGCTTCTTTTCCCTCAAAGAAAGCATACCTACATATCTGCCCTCATCCATGGCGACAAAAAGCTGATAATGACCTGCCACAAACATATTTCTGAGCATTTCATCATGTATAAAATTATAGAAGTTGTCTATTCCTTCCTGAGAATAATCAGGGGCGTCGAATCTCACAAAGGTGTCCCATGCGAGCTTCATCGCCCCATCCCAATCAGAATGGTAAGCGCATCTTACCATTATTTTTGATGTGTCAATTATTTGTTGATCCACTATCCAGCACTTTCTTTATCCACTCATACTGCTCAGCATAGATCTTTTCTCTTCCGATCTCCTGCTGAAGTTCATGGCGCATTTCATCATAAAGCTTAAGCTCAACCTTAGTCATCTTCAGTTCGTTAGTGTAGATAGCAAAAAGCCTCTTAGGAGCTTCTCCATATCCGCCTACCGGATCCTCTTTACCAGCAGTTATAAGAACAGGCAGATCCTTAGGGATATTCTCCATCTCATCCATGTCCTGGACTCTCTTTAAGATGTCAGCCATGGTCTTGAAGCCATTAAGTGTGAATACAAAATTACATGCAGGATCTGCAATGTACTTCTGTATGCTCTCGTCATTATGTGAGAGCCAGTCAAAGTTAGTCTTATGATCAGGGATCCTGGAAAGATAACCTTTGAAGGCCATGTTGTTAACCATGTTGCTGCGATACTTCTCGCCCATGATGAACTGAAGGAAGTTTACCAGGCCGGAAAGGCTTCTGATAGTTCCTGTTGGCATATATGCTGTACCCTGAATAATAGCACCCTTGATACCTGTTCCGTATCTTGTGATATATTCTCTGGCAACAAAAGAACCAAAGCTGTGTCCAAGAATGAAGCATGGAATTCCTGGATAATCCTCCTGAGTCATCTTCTTAAGCCTGTGAGCGTCCCTTACAAGAACTGTCGCAGGATCATTTTTGCAGAAGTAACCATAAGTACCCTTGTCACCAACAGACTTTCCATGTCCGAGATGATCATTACCAATCACGAGAATGCCTTTCTCTGCAAGGAAATTTGCAAACTCATCATAGCGATCGATATACTCCTGCATTCCATGGATGATCTGCAAAATAGCTACAGGCTCTCCCTCTGGAATCCATCTAATCGCATGAAGCATTGTCTGTCTGTCTCTTGATTTGTAAGTCAGTTCCTCTTTGCGTACCATTTGGATTATCCTCCACTCATAAGTTGTTATATATATATAATACTACAGATTTCATTCAGGATTAGCAAATTTCAGCTCCTGATGGCATATCTTTTTCAGGAGTCATAAGTGCCAGATTGCCTTCCGCATCCTCTGCGCAAAGGAGCATTCCCTCAGAAAGAACTCCTGCAAGTTTAGCAGGCTTAAGGTTTACAAGAACCATTACCTTCTTGCCAACCATCTCCTCAGGAGAGTAGTACTTCCTGATTCCGGAAACAATCTGCTTTACCTGACTGCCGATCTTTACCTGTGAGCACAAAAGCTTCTTAGATTTCTCAACTGCCTCACACTTTATGATCTCTCCAACCTGGAACTGCATTGCTCCAAACTGCTCAAAAGAGATTTCCTCTTTTGCAGGAATATCGATAACCGCCTTCTCCTCAGAGTCCTTCGCTGCTTCCTCCTTAGGTGCAGGAGCAAGTCCTGCCTTAGCAAGGTTGATTGCTGCCTTCTTCTGGGACTCTTCGAAATCAGCTTTCTGCTTCTTTGTGATCTCAGCTGCCTTTTCAAGAACATCCTTAAGATCCTTACGTGCAAAGAGCATCTCAGGAGTCTCAACTACCTTTGTGTCGTTTGGAAGCTTTCCGAACTCAGAAAGAGAATCAAAATCTCTGTCAGGTGCTGAAAGCTGCTCTTTGATCTTCTGAGCTGTCTCAGGCATAAATGGATCAAGAAGTGCTGCTCCTATGGAGATTGACTCCACCAGGTTGTAAAGAACTGTTGAAAGTCTGTCCTTCTTGCTCTCATCCTTACCAAGGATCCATGGCTCAGTCTCATCAATATACTTATTGCATCTCTTGAAAAGAGTGAATATCTCAGTAAGAGCATCGGCTACACGAAGCTCATCCATCTTTGTCTCAACCTTGCCGTAGCAGGATGTAACAACAGCCTTAAGGTCATCGTCAACAGCCTCTGATACGCCCTTATCAGCTACAACTCCACCAAGATACTTATTGCTCATTGCAATTGTTCTGTTAACAAGGTTTCCGAGAGTATTAGCAAGATCAGAATTAAATCTCTCAACCATAAGCTCCCAGGTGATAACACCATCATTATCAAAAGGCATCTCGTGAAGAACGAAGTATCTTACAGGATCTACCCCAAAGAGGCTTACAAGATCATCTGCATAGATAACATTGCCCTTTGACTTACTCATCTTTTCGCCGCCCTGTAACAGCCATGGATGGCCAAAGATCTGCTTAGGAAGTGGCTCGCCAAGGGCCATCAGGAAGATAGGCCAGTAGATAGTATGGAATCTGATAATGTCTTTTCCTATAAGGTGAAGGTCTGCAGGCCACCACTTCTTATAATCTTCTGAGCTGTTTCCGTCAGCATCATAACCGATACCGGTAATATAGTTTGAAAGAGCGTCAAGCCATACATATACAACGTGCTTGTCATCAAAATCAACAGGGATCCCCCATTTAAAAGAGGTTCTGGATACACAAAGATCCTGAAGTCCCGGAAGCAGGAAGTTATTCATCATCTCGTTCTTACGGGATACAGGCTGAATAAACTCAGGATGTGTATTGATGTGCTCAATAAGTCTGTCAGCATATTTGCTCATCTTAAAGAAATATGCCTCTTCCTCAGCAGGATGAACAGGACCACCACACTCAGGGCACTTTCCGTCAACAAGCTGTGACTCTGTGTAGAAAGCCTCACACTCTGTACAGTACATTCCCTTGTAGGAACCCTTATAAATATCTCCCTGGTCATAGAACTTCTTAAAGATCTTCTGAACCTGCTGAACGTGATCATCGTCTGTTGTGCGGATGAATCTGTCATAAGATGTATCCATGAGGTTCCAAAGGCCCTTGATCACGTCAGATACCTGATCAACGAACTCCTTAGGGCTGCTACAGCCCGCCTCGATAGCTCTTGTTTCGATCTTCTGGCCGTGCTCGTCAGATCCTGTCTGGAAATGAACATCAAATCCGTCTCTTCTCTTATATCTTGCAATAGCATCTGCCAGGACGATCTCATAGCTGTTTCCAATATGAGGCTTTCCTGATGTATATGCGATTGCAGTAGTAATATAGTATTTTCCTTTATTCTGCATTTTTCCTACCTTCTTCCTGTCTATTACCAGCACAAAAGCTCATAGCCGTTTTCTGTAACCAAAAGCTCAACCTCCCACTGGGCTGATGGCTTAAGGTCTGCTGTATAAACTGTCCAATCGTTCTCTTCATCAATGAAGATCTCATTTGTTCCCATGTTTACCATAGGCTCAATTGTAAATACCATTCCTGGAACCATGAGCATTCCAGTTCCGGGATCACTTACAAAGCTAACAAAGGGCTCTTCATGGAATTTATTTCCACAGCCATGTCCGCCGATCTCTCTGACAACGGTATATCCGTTTTTGAGAGCGTGCTGATGGACTGCGTTGCCCATATCTCCTATGGGTGTCCAGGGAATAACTGCTTTTAAGCCTTCTTCAAGGCATTCCTTGGTCACATCCACAAGTCTCCTTTTCTCAGGGGATACTTCACCGATACAGAACATTCGTGAAGAATCCGAAAAGTAACCGTCCAGAATAGTGGAACAGTCAACGTTTATAATGTCACCGTCTTTAAGGATAATGTCATCTGATGGAATACCGTGGCAGACTTCCTCATTTATGGAAGTGCACACGCTCTTAGGAAAACCTTCATAGCCAAGATCTGCCGGAATTCCTCCCATCTTGGTAGTAGTGTTGTAAACAATATCGTCAATTTCCTGAGTGGTCATACCGGCATGGATCTTCTCGCCGATCTCATCAAGGACTGCCATGTTAATAACAGCACTCTTCTTGATCCCCTCAATGTCCTTCTCAGTCTTAAACAGTCCCCTGTTGGGAACTATCATTCCCTGACGCTGAAAGTTTATTATTTTGTCATCAAAGGCTGCATGGCAGCTTTTATATTTCTTGCCACTGCCACACCAGCACTGATCATTTCTGTCTAATCTCTTATACATTGCAAAACCTTCTTACCAAAACACATTCTTTTACTAATTTAGTATGCCTTCTAATATGTCAAAAGTCAACCGACTCACTGTTTTTGCGGCTTACAGGAGAATCGGCTGTTATGTATCTCGCCAACAGGAGAATTTCTCCTTATGAAATCTATAAGAAGATCCGGCATCTCATCAGAAAAGCTTCTCACTGTGGGGCTCTGACCGATGCATTCATATCCGCCTGTTCCAGTAGCACGGTAGTTGCTGGTAACAAGTGTGTACTGCTTATCATCGGAAAGCTCTTCGCCGTTTAACTTCTTCATCTTTACAACCCTATCTCCTACAGGTCTTGTAAGGTCGAACTCATAATCCAGTCCAGCATAGAAGTCATAATTGTAGTGCTCAACCTTTGGCTGTAAAAAGACCTTTGAAATGCTGATATCACCTGTCTTCTCATCATAATCAAAATACTCTGCACATCTCTCCAGAGCCTGCTTTAGCACAGCCTTAGTCACACCCTTTACTTCTACAGTGTTGGCAAACTGATAAATTCCCAGAACATCCCTGACTGTAATATCCTTCTTAAGTCCAAGAGGATCATTTGAAAGAGAAGTGCAGGAAAAATCAGCCCCGGTGTATTCCAGCTCAACCTGGTTAAATATAGAAGCAACCTTGCTTCCATAAAGAGCAGCTATAAGCTTATCCTCCGGCGCTATCTCTTTTTCCAGACAGCCGATAGGCTCATCAAGCCACACGTTGAGCTTATCATTAAGGTCCCTCATGAAACTGTGGGCCTCTTCTATCTTCTCGTATTCTGCTCCAGGAGCTTCTACAGGCACAAGGGATGACTCAAAGCTCCAGCTTCCCTTCTGGCCCCTAGCAAAGATCTCACAGTACAAACGAGCCTTGTCAGGAGGCTGTACTCCATAGGTTCCGGCTATTTCCACGCCCTCTACTGCCATATGCTGATGTCCCGTAAGAAGCAGGTCAAAATCCATCTCACGAGCTATTCTGCAGGCTTCATTTTCTCTGGTCTCAGAGAGCTTTTTGCCGGAAGAAAGATCCTCTTCGAAGCCGCCATGATAGATGCATACTGTTATGTCGCACTTATCCTTCATAGCTTCGAGCTCATCCTTAAGAGCTAAAACCGGATCTGTGACCTCCAGCTCAGAAAGGTTCTCCTTCTGCTCCCAGACATTTACATAGCCTGTGACTGCAGCAGTAATTCCCACCTTTGTACCATCTTTCATCTCATGGATAACGCTCTTTTTGATCCCGAGAGCGCCTCTCTTGTCGATAACATTAGCAGCGATCAGCGTTGCTTTCATGGATGAAACATAGTCAAGGATCACGGCATAACCAAAGTTAAAATCATGATTTCCCAGGGTATAGTAGTCAAGCTTCATTTCATTGAAGCCCTCTGCTATTGGATGGAAATCCATCTCATCTCTGTGCTGAAGATAGTAGGAAATAAGCGGAGTTCCCTGAAGGCTATCTCCTCCATCCAGGACCAGTGTGTCCTCATCCTTTTTTATCTGTGCAGCAACACAAAAAAGCCCCGTGTTCTCGGGGCAATTTTTTGCGTAGTTTATCGGATATATACTTCCATGTGTATCTGAAGTGAAAACTATTCTCATTATCAACCTCTTGTCAGTTTAACTCTGATCCTGGTTGAGATGTACTCAATGATAAGGATCAGGATGATAAGTCCAGCCAGAAGCGCTCCTGCCTCATTCCATCTGTAGGAATTCATGGCGAAGATAAGAGGAGCACCGAAACCACCGGCTCCAACCATACCAAGGATCGTAGCATCACGAAGATTGATATCAAATCTGTATATAGCAGTTGAAGCAAAGTTTGGCATCAGCTGTGGAAGGATTCCATATCTGATCTTCTGCCAGGTATTGCAGCCTGCTGCGTCAAGGGACTCAATGACATGTGTGTCAAGATCCTCAATAGCCTCGATATACATCTTACTGATCATACCGATGGAGCAGACACCCATTGTAAGGAGACCAGCGAAGGCTCCGGGTCCTGTAACACGGATGAACATAAGACCATATACGAAAGCAGGAATAGTACGAGCTGCCATGATAATAATTCTTCCTGCAAAAGCGATTGGCTTAGGAGTAAGGTTTGACGCTGAGATAAATGCCAGCGGAACTGAAATGATAGCTCCTACTATTGTTCCAAGGAATGCGATACAAACCGTCTCCAGCATAAGGTATGGCACTCCGGATGTTGTAAAGTCAAATAAAAACTCAAGATCAGGATGAAAAATACCTGAAAGTACGTTTAATGCAATCTGTCCTCCATCCTGTGTGGATCCGCTGGTCTCAACGGCGCTTCCGCTCCATACTAAAAGGCCAACAACTACGAGGGCAGTTATCAAATTGTAAACCCAGTCTTTGGGTCTTTTTTCATATGCCTCTTTAATTCTCTGATTCATTATATTTCCTCCAACTGTCAGACAAGCTTCTTACGCAGTGTTCTGCTGACAGTCTCAATGACAAACACGGTTACAAAAAGAGCTATGAGAATCATTCCAACGCTTGGATATTCTCTCCAGCTTATCTTTTCATTAAGAATCAGACCAATTCCACCGGCACCTACATAACCAAGTACTGCAGCATATCTTACATTACCCTCAAAGTTGAAGAGGCAGTTTGAAAGATAAAAAGGAAGCACCTGAGGAATGATAGCTGAGATAAATGCCTGTGATCTGGTTGCGCCCATGGCCTGCATAGCCTCAAAGGCTCCCATATCAACAGTCTCAATCTCCTCGTAGGTAAGCTTTCCGATATAGCCAAAAGAGAAAACTGCTATAGCTACTGTACCTGCTAAAGTTCCAAGTCCAAAAACAAGCGTTGCAACCAGCGCAATAACGATAGTTGGCAGTGTTCTGATAAGGCTGAACATTACACGCATTATTGAAACAACAATTTTGCTTGGGCAAACATTGGTACTTGCCAGCATAGCAAATGGAACAGACAATAAAGCTCCCGTAACAGATCCAAGCAGTGACATCTTGATGGTGTCAAAAAGCGGATTCCATACAGTTGGCATATAGCTTGTTTTAGGTGGGAACATATCACCCAAAATAACAAAGAACTGTCCTATTCTTGTTACAAGAATCTCCATATCAAAGCCTGTGATCTTTACTGAAAGAGCACACATAGCAAGAATAAGAATGGTATAGATCGGAGCTCTGGATGCCTTTTTATAGGCCTTCTTACCATTACGGAGGACATATTCTTTAGGTTTGAATATCTTATCGTATAGAGTCAGATTCATCTATATTATTCCTCCTCCTGTAAATTTCCGTCGCGGTCAACCTTTCCGTTGTAGATCTTATCAAGGACTTCCTGAGTTACTCCGGAAGTAGGTCCATCGAATACGATCTCACCTTCTCTGATACCAACAACTCTGTCAGCATACTTAAGCGCCAGGTCGATATGGTGGATGTTGATAAGGATAGAGATCTTCATATCCTTATTGATCCTCTTGAAGTCTCCCATAACCTGGTTTGCTGTTACAGGGTCAAGAGCTGCTACAGGCTCATCAGCAAGGATGATACTTGGGTTCTGTGCAAGGGTTCTTGCAAGAGCAACTCTCTGCTGCTGTCCACCGGAAAGCTGGTCAGCACGAACAAAAGCCTTATCAAGAATACCTACTTTATCAAGGCACTCAAGGGCATTAAGTTTCTCAGTCTTTGTGTAGATTCCAAACAAAGATCTGTACCATGGCATATCTGGTACAAAGGCTGTAAGAACATTCTTTATTACAGTAGTTCTTGTGATCAGGTTGAAAGACTGGAATATCATTCCTATCATTCTTCTGAATCTTCTGAGACTCTTTCCTGAAAGGCTCATAACATCAACATCATCCACGGTGAGTTTTCCACTGGTTACATCGTGCATCCTGTTGATAGTACGAATTAGTGTAGACTTACCAGCTCCGGAAAGACCGATGATAGCAACGAATTCTCCCTGCTCAATTTCGAGATTTATGTTCTTCAATCCCTCGAAACCATTTGGGTATACTTTTCCAACGTTCTCAAACTTGATCATTTTTGATTTTTCTCCTGGTTCTAAAAAAGGGAAGACTTTTCATCCTCCCCCGTTTATATTATCCGTGACATACGGATTGCTACGTTACACTCTCGCAATCCTACATCCATTCGGAACTCGGATCACTCATTCTTCGTGACCCTTTATTCCTCATGTCTGTTTGGTCCTCAAGGTCACAGCATACACTGTGCAAGCACAGCATGCTGTGACTTTGAATCCCTATATCACTCATATTACTGCATTGACTTGATGAGCTCCTGAGCAGCTCTCTCTGACTCGTAATCCTCTGGCTTAGCCTCAACGTATCCGTTGTGGTTGTAGATAGAGATTACTTCCTTACCGGCATCAGAATTTCCGATGTTGATGAATGCCTTTGTAAGAGCAGCCTTGAATGCATCATCCATAACCTTAGATGTCTTGCTTACACTGATTGTATCGTTGTAGATACCATCTGTAACGCCGATAACGTTTGTCTCATCCCAGATAGAATCTGTTCTGCCAAACTCTGATGTCCACTTCTCCTCGTTGTCACGTCTTGCATCAGCATAGCAGCAAAGAACGTCGATCTGGCCAGAAGCAAGTCTTGCGAAAGCGTTACCATAAGAATCAGCCTGTACAGCATGTGTAAGGTCTGTGATGTGCTTCTCATAGTTTGACTGAAGCCAGAGTGAAGGATAGATATATCCAGCAGAAGATGAAGAGTTCATAACAGACCAGTTAAGTCCATCAAGATCTTCCCATGTGATCTCCTCACCAGCGTTAACCTTAGCAGAGATAGCCTGACCAGCCTCTGAAGGACCTGCAATGATAAGTCCACGGTAGAATGTTACCTGGTCCTCTGTAGGCTCAGTTGGCTTGTTGTCGTTCCATGTCTTAGCATCTGGGCTCTCGATTGAAAGACCGTCTCTTGTTGCTGTAAGGATAACATCACAACCATCCTCGTAAAGTACGTATGTACCACCAGGGATAAGTCCAACGTCGATAGTACCAGCAGAAAGGCCCTCGCCTACTGCCTCATAGCTTGTTCCAACAGTGATATCAACCTCACCAACCTCGTATCCAAGACCAGCAAGCTCTGTTGTAAGGAGCTCCTTAAGAGGCTCTGTTGCTGTTACAATCTCATCAGGATCACGTGAAGGTACGAAACCGATTGTCAGCTTATCGATCTGTACTGTTTCTGCAGCAGCTTCTACAGCTTCTGTTGTTGCCTCAGCTGTTGTCTCTGCAGTTTCTGTTGCAGTAGTCTCTACTGCTGTTTCTGTTGATGCAGAATTGCCGCATCCTGCAAGCATTGCTACGCAAGAAACGCCTGCAATCATAGTTGCAAAAAATCTCTTCATAATTCCTCCTGCCAAAAAAGGCTTTTTAAATATTTTTCGCGCAAAAAAACCCATGTGTGTATTACACATGGGTAATCCTTGCAAACTACACGACAAGATTCTAAGTGATTAAGTTAAATTTGTCAATGAAATTATGATTTATGTAACCTATTTTTAAGTATAATACCTAACCGTCTTAATCGAATGTGCCTTTACTTCAACCATTACTGAAGATTCACCCTCTTTTATGGTAATTGGAACATCCTCCTCTGACTCATTCAAAAGAACTATTACCCTCTCCCCATCAGGATTGACAAAGGAAGCACACTGAACTTTATCCGTGTAACATGAAGACCACACAAGTCTTGCCCCTTCCCTGATATATCTGGAAAAATGTCCAATATAATAGTAGGAAAGCTTCTTCTCGTAATCATCACCTGCTTCAGTGGCCTTTATGGGTGCATCACAGTAGTTCCCCACATGATTAGGGCCTCCTTGATAGTCCACCATAAGGTTCCAGTCGAAAATGGCACTAATTCCGCCCTTGAGGTTGCCCAGCATCTGGTGGGCATACATCTCAGCGTTATGAACATCTCCATCCACAGCAAACCTTGAATACTCGACACACCCCTCCGTAAAGAATATTTCTTTTTCTGGGAAGTGCTTTTTGATAAGCTGAAGGTTCTCAAAGTGATCTCCCGTATACCAGTGAACTGCGCAGCCAAAAATGTACTCATCTGCGCTGTCTCTCGCCATTATCTGTCTGAATCTGTCATAGGCTATCTCTTTGTTGTGATCCCACACCAGGATCTTAACGTCATCAGTAAGCCCAGCTTCCTTCAGAGCCGGTCCCAAATGGTCTATCGCAAACTCCGCCTCTTCATCGGCGTCATACCTGCAGGAATCCCAGGTCTGGGTTGCATTTGGCTCATTTTGAATGGAGGTAAAAGAGATCTCGATGCCTCTTTTCCTGTACTCCTCAATAAATCTTACATAATACCTGGCCCAGAGGTCTTTATACTCCTCCTTCAACTTTCCCCCATGATTCATTTCCCCGTTAGTCTTCATGAAGGGCGGTGGTGACCAGGGTGCCATCAAAAGAACTAAGGGCTTTCCCAGCTCTTTTTCAGCCTCTTTGATCATCGGAATGATCTCTTTTTCGTCGTGCTCTATATTGAAGGTCTCAAGGCTTTCATCGCCTTCCTCAATGTATGTGTAATTCCCCAGAGCAAAATCGCAGCTGTTCATGTGGATACGGCCGATATTGTAACGAAGACCGTCATCTCCGAACAGGTCTTTGATCAGTCTTTTTCCTGCTTCTTCGCTCAGGTTCTTGTAGGTATGGGCGGCAGCCTCTGTAAAAGCACCTCCAAATCCCCGAATGGTAGTCTCCTTCTCATCGGGAAAAACTACCAGGACCTTCATCTCTCCGGCAGGTCCAAGATCCTTATAGCTGTTGTCACAGCTCCAGAACTTTCCACCGGCCTGATGGGTCTCTATTACCGAAATGTTTTTCATAATGAATCCTTTGCTGTTGTAGAATCGCGCGGGATTATCCTTCCGTTCAGGGTAATGAGTTTTCCTTCCTCGCCTGCGATCATACGGATCAGCTGCTCTACTGCAATGATCCCCTGCTTTTCAAAAAAGGTCCGTATGGTTGTGACTGAAGGACTAACAAGTCTCGTAGTCTCAATGTCATCACAGCCCATTACGCTGACCTGCTCAGGGACCTTTACTCCTCCGTCCCTAAGGGCCTCAAGGGCACCAATAGCGCTCAGATCGTTGGCGGCGAAAATTGCATCCGGAAGCTCTTTTCCCGAATCAATGAAGCTGGTCACCGAGTTATAGGATGCTTCCCGCTCAAATTTACCCTCTAATATGTAATCTTTCTCCACTGCAATTCCCGCCCTTTTCAGGACTTCAAAAAATCCTTCGCGACGTTCATTGCTGTCGTAGTTGTCATGCTCACCCTCAATATATATAAATTTCTTATGCCCCAGCTCCAGCAAAAACTTTGCTGCCTGTTCTCCGCCATTCCTTGAGTCAAAAACCACGCTTGAGGACTTTTCCCCTACAAGAATCCTGTCTATATACACAGTTGGAACCCCCTGGTTCTTAAGGATCTCTTCCTGTTCCGGGCCTATGGCAGGGTTTAAGACAATAGCTCCGTCAACCCTGTGTCCCAGGATATTAGCCACAATGTGGGATGGTTCTGAGCTTAAGAATATCTCCAGCTCATAGCCGCCCTCGACACAGGCGCGATATATGGAATCAGAAAGCTCTCCATAGTATGGTCCTCTGATGGCTCCAAGAAAAAGTCCAAGGACTCCTGTAGCCTGAGCTTTAAGGTTTCTTCCGTTAAGGTTTGGCGTGTAGTTCAGTCTTCTGGCTACCTCCAGTACTCTTTCCTTTGTGTCCGGATGAAGAACATTAACGTCATTAAGGGCATTTGACACCGTGGAGATCGATACTCCCGCTTCTCTTGCCACATCTTTAATTGTTATCTTTTTGCTATCCTTTTTTGACAAGGCGATTCCCCTTTTTCCTCTTTATCTGCACAATCCTCTTTTGTGCAGGGGGCAAAAACGTTTTTACCCCCTGCCATTATAACACATCAAAATCAGGTCAGGAGAAGCCTCCTTGTATTACTGGTAGTTGTACTCCTCGCAGTATGCCTTCCATTGCTTTGTGTACTCTTCACGGCATTTATCAATGCCAGCTTCCTTCATCTTATCCCTGAACTCGGTAACTGCTGCGTCAACATCATCAACAAGTCCGGCCTCAAGTGGAGCAAGATACTGTCTCATAACGTTGCTTACTGCAGATCTCTCAGCACTGTATGCCTCGTAGTTCTCTGAGAATCCGTCATAGATGTTTACGTTAGGGAACTTGGTGGTTGCGCCAAGCTTCTCATACTTGTCAAACATCTCCTGAAGGGCCACATCTGTCTTCTGAGGAAGCTTTGTGTCGCCGTTTCTGAGGTTCCAGGTGTTGAATCCCTCATAAGGGAATGTAGGTGTTTCGCCGGCCTCTTCCTGAAGGTTCTTATAGATTCCGTCAGCCACATCATAGTGAGTTCCCTTGATACCATACTGAACGATTGAGTTAACCTCATCGTCGCAGAGCATTGTCTGAAGAACAAGAAGTGCTCTCTCAGGATCCTTGCAGCCTCTTACGATGGCTGTTCCGTTCTGTGTTGCATGTCCCGGATAGATTGTGTTTGTAACTTCACCGTATGCAACATACTCAGAAGTCCAGCCTTCTCCGGCGTTCTCGAAATCAGCAATGGCTGTGATCTGCTTGTTAGGATTCTGGCCGGCTACTTCTGCTACACATAGGCCATTTTTATAAGCATCGGAATTGTTGGTGTCAGAAAGAGCACTCTTTGACCAGAATCCCTGATCTGCCCAGCTCTTCAAAAGCTTCATATCCTCTGTAAAGTCATCTGAATACCAGTAGTCATAAACATCGGACGGAGAATCATAGTTAGCTGCAAGACCGTAATCAAGTCCGTTTGTTGAAACCCATGGATACTTGAAGTTGAGAACCCATGCAGCGTCGAAGCCGGTCTTAAGCCCCTGGCTCTCCTCTGTTGTTACAGTAAGAAGTCCCTGGTTAGGCTCATTCTCCTTGATTCCCTTAAGGTAAGCTTCAAGGTTTTCGATTGAATCGGGAACAGGAAGGTCATACTTTTCTCTAAGATCCTCTCTGTACTTAACGCCGTTACATACATACTCTGGCCATGTATTTGGAATAGCATAAATCTTTCCGCCAACTCTGCACATGTTAAGGCTTCCGTCCCCTACCATTGCCTTGAGGTCAGGTGCTACTGTATCAAGCATGTCATCAAGCTCTTCAAAAGCTCCGCTGCTGGCAAGCTGTCCATAGTTGAGCCAGTTTGCGATATAGATGAGATCAGCACTCTGGGCTGTGATCTCGTTGGCATACTTTTGCTGGAAATCTGTCCAGGTTGAGAACTGCATATCAACTGTCGCGTTACACTTCTCAAGGAGTTTCTCGTTAAGAGCTGCCTCTACCAGCTCTTCATCCTGAGGAGCATCACCCATTACGTAAAATACCAGATCCACCTGCTGTGAAAGATCCAGCTCTTTTGCCTCAGGTGCACTCTCAATTGTAGCCTCCTCAGCTACAGTAGTACTCTCAGCCACAGGAATCTCAGTAACGCCCTGCTCCTCAAGCTGATCTGCTGCTGACTGGGTGCCGGCGCTTCCGCAGCCTGTCATGATGCCCACCAACATGGTCATTGACAATAACATACTTAAAACTTTCTTTTTCATATTCTGCCTCCTTTTTGCATTATGAAAATGGGTTGTATAAAAACGTTTTTATTTCTCTCCAAAAATTTTTTCTCCATCAACCCTTAACCGCTCCCACAGTGATTCCTGATACAAAGAATCTCTGAACGAATGGGTAGAACAAGAGCACAGGGCCTGTTGCTACTACCGCCATGGCAAGCTTTACGGACTCGGTAGGCAGATCCGCTGTCTTCATGCTGACATTGGATGCCATCTGCTTCATGGCTGTAGTTGCATTTAAAAGATCATAAAGATAAAACTGAAGCTGCCAGGTTGATGAATTTGTACTGAACATGGATGATCTGTACCAGTCATTCCAGTAGCCCAGCGCCAGGAACAGTCCTACTGTTGCAAGTCCAGGCTTTAGTACCGGCAGTACAATTCTGCAAAAGATGGTAAAGTGTCCTGCACCATCTATTTTTGCTGATTCTGTAATGGCATCAGGAACAGCTCCTACAATGAATGTCCTCATTAGGATTACAAGGAACGGGCTCATAAGAGCAGGGAACCAGATTGCCAGTGTGGAGCCCTTGAGCCCCAAAACGTTGGCATACATCAGATACCATGGAATCATTCCTCCTCCGAAAATACTGGTAAAGTAGATCAGGAATGAAACTGTATTCCTGTACTTAAACTCTTTTCTCGAAATAACATACCCTGTCAGGGTTATCATCATCAGTCCAAGGCCGGTTCCCACTATTGTGTAGTAGAAGTTCATCTTATAGGCCTGCAATATGTCTTTTGGAGACTTGAAAATAGTCTGGTAGGCCGAAAAGGTGAAATCCCTGGGAAGTAGTGAGTATCCCTTTGTCAGGATCGTTGCGTTGTCCGTAAAGGAACCCGACACGATGATGATGAATGGCAGTACACATATAACCGATCCAAGGATCAGGAGAAAATATGCTACAGCCTCGAAAGCCTTGGTGCCGGTAGACTTTTTGATGGTCTTTGGCGCGGATGGTTCATAATCAAGATCTTTTGCCATATCTGCTCTCCTTTCCTTAGAATAGTGCGTACTCCGGATTTCTCTTTTTCACTACGTAGTTCACCAGAACAATGATGAGGAATCCGAACAGTGACTGGTATAGTCCTGCAGCCGTTCCAAGACCGATGGAGAGTGGCTGTGTCATGGTGATTCTGTAGACATAAGTATCAAAGATATCCGTTGCGTTAAATAAAACTCCGTTGTTTCCAATTAGCTGATAGAACAGCTCGAACTGGCCCTTCATGATACTGCCCAGTGCGTAAAGCAAAAGTATGATGAAGGTTGGCTTGATGTGCGGAAGCGTGATGTACCAGATCTGCTGAAGATCATTGGCTCCGTCTACCCTTGCAGCCTCATAGATCTCGTTGTCTATACCCATGATGGTTGCCAGGTACACCACCATTCCGTATCCGATATTCTTCCAGAGATAGAAAAAGGTGATAAGGAACGGCCAGTAGGATGGGTTGTTATAAAAGTCTATCCGCTCGCCTCCAAAGGATGTGACCATGTTGTTGATCAGACCGTACTGATATTCGAACACGTTGTACACGATAACCTTCAGGATAACGAAGGAAACAAAGTAAGGCATGAACATCAGTGTCTGTGAGGTTTTCTTAAACCACTTCACCGTCACTCTGCTGACCAGAATGGCGAAAAGAATCTGAAGCACATTTCCCACGCCGATGAACACAACATTGTAAAGCACTGTGTTCTTAGTGAGCCTGAACAGATCTGCCTTGATCAAAAACTCAAAGTTCTTAAATCCTGTAAAGGGGCTGGACCAGAGTCCGTCTCTGAAGTTGAAGGACGTAAAGGCGAAGTACACGCCAAGCATAGGAAGGTAGTTGTTGATCATGAAGTACACAAATGTAGGTATCAACATAACGAACAACACCCAGTTCTTTTTCAGTTCAACCCAAAGGCCGTGTTCCCTGTACTTGTCACGCTCTTTCTTCTCCAGAACTTTGATGTAGATATAGGCTAAAAGAGATATCACAGCCGACAGGATTACAGGTACTCCCGGAAGGAATCCTGTCATTTTGAAATGCACATTGGAAAAAACCACAAAAACTATAGTTGCAATTGCCGTCAGGAACTGAAACAGAAATGCACATTTACCGGCCGAGAGAAGTGAAAGCTCCCCCTTTCCCTTCTTAAGCCCCAGAAGGCTTCGAATGATGAATGCTACATTAAAGTAGATTGCTGCGACGGCCAGGATCAGCAGAACCATTGCGAAAAGTCCCAGAACTCCCTGATTTGCATATTGGACAAAGGAAAGCAGGTTGTACAGGTTATAACCCGTAAGCAGATCCTTCGCCATATCCTTGGTAACTCCTATCCTCGAAAAGAGATCCACAAGATTGACTACCCTTATCCAATTGAAAAACGGGAGTAATAGAACCAGGAACAATGCGCTCACCCCGGAAATCCATTTATTTTTCATAAGATCCTCCCAAAAAGTACTTGAAGCCTGAATAAAAACGTTTTTATTATTGCGTTGTGTGTAGTCTAGCACTATGTTTAATTTTCTGCAATATACAAAACCATTTTTTGTATACATGCAACAAAACAGGCATAAAATTTCATGGCTTTTCAACAAAAACGTTTTTATTTTTCAATATAATATTTTAGAAATAAAAGGAGGAGACGGTCATTTAACCATCTCCTCTTATCCGGTTATCCCCGGGAAATATTTAAGTTTTGATCCATCATGCCATGATTTCCAGCATGTCTTTTACATTCTGGCCTGCATCGCCTCGGTACACCGTAGATCCGGCCACTATTACATTGGCTCCCACATCCAGTACGGATCTGAGGTTCTCCTTGGTGATTCCTCCATCCACCTGGATGTCAGTTTCAAGTCCCCGGTCACTTAACATTTTGCGAACTGCCTTTATGCGATCGTAGCTTGCCTCGATGAAAGGCTGTCCTCCAAAGCCGGGCTCTACGGTCATGATAAGGATCATGTCCAGCTTATCAAGATAGGGAACAAGCTCCTCAACCTGGGTTCCGGGCTTAATGGACATTCCGGCCTTTTTACCCAAACCATGGATCTTATCTATCACAGCCTGCGGATCTGGTGCAGCTTCCAGATGGAACGTTATGATATCTGCCCCAATCTCTGAAAACTCTTTTATGTAACGGATAGGGTCCACTATCATAAGGTGCACGTCAAAGACCTTGTCTGTGGCGCTTCTTATGCTCTTTATCAGTGGCATTCCAAAGGAAATGGATGGCACAAAACTGCCATCCATAACGTCAATGTGAATATACTGAGCCCCAGCATTGTCTACATCGACAATCTGCTGACCCAGTTTTTTAAAATCCGCTGCTAAAATTGAAGGACTAAGGATATTGTTCATTACTTAAGAAATTCCTTTACTGATGCGTAAACACCATCTCCATCCAGTCCGTACTTCTTAACAAGATCTCCTGCAGATCCGGACTCGCCGAACTTATCCTGCATACCGATCTTCTTAACAACAGTTGGGCACTCCTCGGAAAGAACATCACAAACTGCACTTCCAAGACCGCCGATTACTGAATGCTCCTCAACAGTTACTACCTTGCCGGTCTTCTTTGCTGTAGCAACAACCAGCTCTCTGTCGATAGGTTTAATGGTGCAAATGTTGACAACTTCTGCGCTGATTCCGTCTGCAGCAAGTTTCTCTGCTGCTTCAAGAGCTGCGCCTACTCCTATACCAGTAGCAATTATACTTACATCTGTGCCTTCGCGCAACAGTGTTCCCTTGCCAATCTCAAACTTGTAGTCAGGTCTGTCGTTTACAACAGGACATGCAGCACGTCCAAATCTGATGTAAACAGGGCCTTCGTGCTCAGCTGCTGCTCTTACACAGGCTCTTGCCTCAACATCATCTGCAGGGCACATAACAACCATTCCAGGGATAGTCCTCATAAGAGCAATATCCTCGTTGCACTGATGGCTGGCTCCGTCCTCACCTACAGTGATTCCAGCATGGGTTCCACCGATCTTAACATTGAGATGTGGGTATCCGATTGAGTTACGAACCTGCTCGAAAGCACGTCCTGTAGCGAACATAGCAAATGTGCTTACAAATGGGATCTTGCCTGTTGTTGCAAGTCCTGCTGCGATGCCCATCATGTTGCACTCAGCGATACCACAGTCGATGTGACGGTCAGGAAACTCCTTCTTGAACCATCCTGTTCTTGTTGCTGCTGCCAGGTCTGCATCAAGGACTACAACCTTGTCGTTAACCTTTGCCAGCTCTATAAGTTCTTTTCCATAGCTGTCTCTTGTAGCTATCTTCTTAACTTCACTCATGATTCAACCTCCTTCTTAACCTTCGAGCTCTTTGCCGATCTTCTCAAGATCTGCCATAGCTATAGCATACTCTTCATCGTTAGGTGCTACGCCGTGCCAAGCTACCTGGCCCTCCATGAAGGAGACGCCCTTACCCTTTAAGCTGTGGGCGATGATGGCTGTAGGCTGGCCCTTTGTCTCTCTGGCCTCCTTGAAGGCTGCTCTGATTGCGTCAAAGTCATGAGCATCAACATTTATTACATGGAAGTTGAATGCTTCAAACTTCTTGTCGATAGGATATGGTGAACATACCTGATCAATTGGTCCGTCGATCTGAAGACCATTGTTATCAACGATAACAACAAGGTTATCAAGCTTACGGAATCCGGCAAACATAGCTGCTTCCCAAACCTGTCCCTCTTCTATCTCGCCATCACCAAGAAGGGTGTAGGTTCTGAAATCCTTATTATCAAGCTTTGCAGAAAGAGCCATTCCGCAAGCAACTGAGATTCCCTGTCCAAGGGATCCGCTGCTCATATCAAGTCCCGGAAGGTACTGCATACTTGGATGTCCCTGAAGTCTTGATCCAAGCTTACGAAGTGTTGTGAGCTCCTCTACAGGGAAGTAACCACGCTGTGCCATTACTGAGTAAAGACCAGGTGCTGTGTGTCCCTTTGAAAGAACAAATCTGTCGCGATCAGGATTCTTAGGATCCTTGGGATCAATGTTCATCTCCTCAAAATACAGATATGTGAAGATATCTGCTGCTGAAAGTGATCCACCGGGATGTCCTGCCTTTGCTGCGTGTACAGCTGTGACAATGCCCTTGCGGACTTCGTTTGCAATTTTCTGCAATTCTTTGTTTGTCATAATTCCTCCACTTCCTCTTTGAAACGTATTTACAACTTTCTTATTGTATCATAAAACCAATTAATGAGCGGATCCTTGTCCGTAGTATGCATTGGCTCCATGTTTGCGATAGTAGTGCTTATCCTGGAGTTCCTGTGGGGCAGGCTTAACTTCGGGATTGATAACCTCGCACCTGTAAGCCATCTTAGCCACCTCTTCAGTAACTACAGCATTGTGAACCGCCTCATGGGCATCCTTTCCCCAGGTAAATACTCCATGGTTCTTGCAAAGAACTGCAGGAACAGCCACAGGGTCTTTTCCCATGCGATTGAATTCGTCAACGATGAGATGTCCTGTGTTCTCCTCGTAGGCGCTCTCTATCTCGTCCTTTGTAAGGCATCTTACGCAAGGGATCTCACCGTAGAAGTAATCTGCGTGAGTTGTTCCGTAGCAGGGAATACTGCGTCCGGCCTGTGCCCAGCTTGTGGCGTAGGAAGAATGGGTGTGCACAACACCCCCAACCTCCTTAAATGCCTTGTAGATCTCCACATGGGTAGGAGTATCTGAGGATGGATTGAGCTTTCCTTCCACCTTATTACCCTCAAGGTCCATGACAACCATATCATCCGGAGTCATTGTCTCATAATCAACGCCGCTTGGCTTGATGACAAAAAGTCCAGACTCCCTGTCAATCTCACTTACGTTTCCCCAGGTAAAGGTAACAAGCCCATACTTGGGAAGAAGGATATTCGCTTCATATACTCTTTTTTTGAGTTCTTCTAACATTTCTTTTCTCCATCCATCATACATTTTATTACGGAGCATCTATACAATGCTCCGTAATTATTGCTCTTTATTTATCAAAAATTACTTGAGGCTGTCTACAGCAGCTCTCTCAATTGCAAGTCCTGCATTATAGTCCTTCATGAACTTATCAAAGCCTTCAACATCTGCAGGAACAGGATCGCAGGTCTCAACCTTTCCGCCTACAAATACCTTGTCGTTAAGGTATTTCTCAAGGCTCTCGCCCTCTTCCTTCTGGCACATAAAGCCTGCAAGAATAGCCTGTCCCCAAGGGCCACCCTCTCCTGCTGTCTCCATGAGCTTGATAGGTGTGTTAAGAGCTGCTGCCATTACTCTGTCACCAACTCCGCGAACCTTAAAGAATCCGCCCTGTCCAAAGAAGAAATCAGCCTTAACATTCTCTTCCTTCATAAGGATATCGTTACCTGCTTTAAGAGCTCCAAGAGCTGTGTAAAGGTGTGTTCTCATGAAGTTTGACAGATTGAACTTGTCATCAGGTCTTCTTACAAACAGTGGTCTTCCCTCGTTGAAGCCTGTGATACTCTCGCCTGAGAAATAGTTATATGCAAGGAGTCCGCCACAATCAGCATCTCCTTCCATGGCCTTTCTGTAAAGTGTTCCGTAGAGAGTGTCATCATCTACATCCTTGCCGATAGCTCCGGCAAACTCTCTGAACAGACCTACCCATGCATTGAGGTCAGATGTGCAGTTATTGCAGTGAACCATGGCAACCTCTTCACCTGAAGGTGTTGTAACCAGGTCAAGCTCTGGATATGCCTTTGAGAGGCTGTGCTCAAGAACAACCATTGAGAATACGCTTGTTCCGGCTGAGATATTACCTGTTCTTACGCCAACAGAGTTTGTGGCAACCATTCCGGTTCCGGCATCTCCCTCGGGAGGACAAACCTTGATTCCGGCCTTGAGTGTTCCTGTAGGATCAAGCTTTTTTGCACCTTCTTCAGTAAGTGTTCCCGCTGGTGCGCCTGCAGGAAGTGACTTAGGAATAATATCCCTGATCTTCCAGCCCAGATTCTTTGGAGCAATGAGCTCGTCGAACTGATCAAGCATCTTCTCATTGTAATTGCAAGTTGCAGAATCGATAGGGAACATTCCTGAAGCATCGCCAACACCAAGAACCTTCTCTCCTGTGAGCTGCCAGTGAACGTAACCTGCCAGTGTTGTGAAGAATCTGATCTTTGAAATGTGCTCCTCATTGTTGAGGATAGCCTGATAGAGGTGAGCAATGCTCCATCTCTGAGGAATATGATATCCAAAGAGATCTGTAAGTTTCTCTGAAGCCTCTTCTGTAATTGTATTTCTCCAGGTCCTGAAAGGAACCAGAAGCTCTCCCTTTTCGTCAAATGCCATGTATCCGTGCATCATGGCTGAAAAGCCCATAGCACCAACTGTTGTAAGCTTCTCCCCGTACTGCTTCTCAACATCTGCTGCAAGGTTCTTGTAACAATCCTGAAAACCGCCCCATACATCATCAAGAGTGTAGGTCCAGATTCCGTTGTCCAGTCTGTTCTCCCAGCTGTGGGAACCTGAAGCAATTGGATTGTACTCAGTGTCTGTGAGTACTGCCTTGATCCTGGTTGAGCCAAACTCAATACCCAGATATGTCTTTCCCTCTGCAATAGCTTTTTTTGCGTCTCCCATAATAACCCTCCATTTAAAATGTTTATTGATTTAAGTCCTCTGACTTACTGAATCCCTCAGAATAACATCCTCTTCGAATTCATAGGTGGCATTGTAATAAAGCTTACCTTCATGGATCATCCTTATCATGTTCTGAGCTGCCTTCTCTCCAAGCCTCTCCTTTGGATGAGGGATGGATGAAATTGTAACCCCACAGCTGCCTTTTCTGGCTATGTCCGAATCATCTATGCCAATCACTGAAATATCCTCAGGCACTTTAATTCCCTTGTCCGCCAGCATTTCGATCATAAGACCTGCCACCTGATCGTTATAGCAAAAGACTGCGCTGCATTTCTTTACTCTCTCCCATACTTTATTAAGAGAGCTCTTTCCCTTGGCAATATCTATGGTATCAATCCAGTTCACATGATCATAGGAAAAAGAAGCACCGGCTTCTGTTATGGCCTTTAAATATCCCCTGTATCTCTCCCGACCCTGACCATCATCAAGCTTAAGAACACAGCCTATATCCTCGTGCCCTGCGTCTATCAATGCCCTCACTGCCTTATAGGCGCTAAGAGCGTCGTTCAGCGACACATGGGGTACATCCAGCTCAGGGTAGAAGGTATTTATGAAAAGAATCTTCACCTGTTTGTCCTGCAGCTTCCTGTACAGGTCCATGTTGGGATTGGGAAGAGCACTCTTTACAGGCTCCATGATGATCCCCGCCACGTCGTTCCTGCCAAGGAGATCCAAAAGGATCTGCCTCTCCTTACCAACTGTATTGTTGGAGAAAGAAAGCTGCATCGAGTAACCTTTTTCACTCAGCTTGCTCTCAATGCCCTTTATGGTGCTGGGGAAAATGTAGTCATCCACATAAGTTGTCACTACGGCGATGACATTTCGTTCTCCCTCTTCCGCTCTCTGGTCAGCCACATAAGTTCCGCTTCCACGGCGGCTTTCCAGAAGGCCATCCTCTGCCATCTTGGCAATTGCATGCCTGATAGTCTGACGGCTTAAGTCAAAACGATTACAAAGCTCATTTTCAGAGGGAATCTTCTCACCGGGTTTAAGCACTCCCGAGTCGATATTTTCAGTTATCCAGTCAATTACTTTTTGATATTTAGCCACGTTTTTATTCTCACTATAAAGAGTTAATTATCTGCACAACCATTTTCCCTTAACCTGTACAAGCAGTCAATGTGAAAAATATACATTTTTATCAAGTTGTCTATGTACAAATTTCACCCTCCATCGTCTGACAGAGTATCTGTATTGGCCAGTATACAAGGGTTCACGATTGTGGCACAAAAATAGGGCAGTGACAAATCTTAATTTGTCACTGCCCCTTTTAATCTCTTTGCATTCACTCCTCTTTTCGGAGTCAATTGTTGCAATCACAGAAAACAGACTCCATTTGCAGTACTTATTTCCACGGTAACAAGAGTACCGTAAACAATATCACAGTAGCTGCAGACATAGCAATAGGAAATAAAACACCAAATTTCATAATGCCCTTATTCACAAATTCATTAAACTTTCCAGCCACGCTTACTTGCGCTTCCGGGCTCTTCGGAACACTCACTTCAGTTACATTATCCTGATCATTGACAAGAGCAGCTCCACAGGAAGAACAGAACTTTACTCCATCTTTGTTTTCTGCTTCACAATTTGTACATATCATAGTTTTTTCTCTCTATACTTTCTTATATATTTTGCACAAAAGAACCAGCATTTAAGCCTTCTGTGCAATTGGTTAATAAGTTACAAACAATGATAAGCAATAAATAATGGGCGAAAACTATGTCATTTCAGGTACAATGCATATGTGTTTCCAGTCAGAAGGGTGCACGAAAGATAACGTCATCCTTTTTATGAAGGCGAATCTGTGTCCCATTCTTCCCTATGGCTGCTAACCTCTCATGTCTAACAGGATCATACTCCCGTGGGAGTGTCCTAAATTCCTTCGTCCAGCCTACCCATAGTGGGGTGCCGCTTTTGCTCCTTATCAGGGTCATTGCCCTATAAATTATGTCTCAGCGGCTTCGCTCTGCTTTGTCATTGATAGAGAGCACTCCTGTAATCCAGCACCAATTGAACTCTTGGCGGACGTTGTCTGGTACAGTATGTGCTGTTTGAGTCAGGCTGCTTCCGGTCTGATAATGTCCCTTCGGAACTTCTCTTCATCAAAGTCACAACCTGTCTGTAGTATTACGTAGAACACTCTGATAGCCTTACATGCAACTGCAATCTTTGCCTGCATTCCTCCAAGCGGATTTCTTGTTCTATTCCTGTAATAAAGGAACACATCTTGAAATGCAGGATTCCAGTTCATCAGTGCACGAGCTGATTCATACATTGTTCTTCGTAGCTTTCTTCTGCCCCTCTTACTGATTCTTGGCTGTCCTTTTTTCTTTCCAGAACTCTTTTTGACTATCTCTAGCCCTGCAAGCTTCTGTATCTGCTTAGGGTCTGTGAAACGTCCGATATCACCAACCTCTGCAACAAAGCCAATCACAGTACTCATCCCTACTCCTTTAATGGCGAGCAGTTTCTCCACATTTGGTACTTCTTTTATCTTTTCTTCCAGGTATTCATCAAGTCTTTTAAGCTGTTCTGCCTTAAGTATGTAGTCATTCACAAGAACCCAAATCTCGAGTCTTGCAGCCTCACCGGCTTCTAACCCCACACTTTCCTGTGCAGCTTCCACCAGGGTCTGAGCCCTCTTTAATCCTGCCGCACGGACCTTTGCATCACGCCATATTTGATTGATTCCACCTGCCCCGATTTTTAGGATATCCTGCGGAAGGGGTGCACTCTTTAAAAGCATAAGTCCACTTGTTGAATCCCAATCGGAATAACAATCCAGATACTCAGGAAAGAATTTTTGTAACCATCCCTGTATCTGGTTTGACAGACGCACATGTTGCTTCATGATCTGGTCTCTGCATACAGAGGCTTCTCTGATCTCTGCATATACACCTTCCGGCAGATAAGACGTTGAATATCTTCCTTCTTTAACCAGCATGGCAATTGTTTTAGGATCCTTTAGGTCACTTTTTTCTGGGCTGTTATCATCCAGTTCTTTGCTTCTGTTTACAGTAAATGGATTAACTGTTACAAGCCTTACATCATGGTCCTGTAAGAACTTCTGAAACGTAAGCCAGTAGCAACCAGTAGGCTCGCAGCCGACAATGACCTTCTTCATATCGGTCTTATTCATGAGTTCCTCAATCCATCGAAGGAATGTAAGGAATCCCATTCGGTCGTTACTAAACTTAAACACTCTTCTGGATAGCTCAAATCCCCTCCAGTCAAACGCTCTACAGAAATGTGTCTGTGATCCAACATCAACCCCAACAATCAGTGTATCTGCAGTTACTTGCTTAAGTCTGTCATTCTGTGTAAAATTCATTTTGAGAAACCTCCGGTTAGCATAAGATGTTTTTTCATCCGCCAAGATGAACACCTTTATCTTACTTAGAGGTTTCTTTTTATTCAATTGGCGTTATTTCTGAATTACAGGAATGCTCCTTATAGACTATCATTTATACTTTTCAAGGATGACGCTGCACTGGCTGTATTAAACGCTGTAGCGACATTTGCAACTGCAGATACCGCAGCCAGAGAAGTCTGGTATTTTTGCTGCTGAAGAATCTGGCTCTGCATTTGTTCCATACGGTTCCTATGTAACTCTTCTTCATACAGATTGATCGCGTCCTTTAAACTTCCAGCTCTGCCATTTTGCAAATATGAGCAAAATGAACTTACTGCATATGAATACTGATATTTAGTGGGAAGGCATTCTGTAACCGCTCCCAAATATGGTGTTATAAAGTCTAACTGAGCTTCTTCTATGTCCGATATTGCCTGGTTTTCTTCATTATCTATCGCATCAATTTTTCTTTTATTAACCAGCTTAAAGTACAAATAAAAGTAGAATATTGGCAATCCGATGACTCCAAGCACGATAAGTCTCATAAAAGCCGGAGGATTATGAAGAATAACTCTGAAGTTTAAAATAAAAAATGCGATCAGGCAAAGTACAGGAGTAACTATATATGCCACAATTTGAGAAGACTTTATACTCTGTCTGCGCTGCTGACAAATTGTTCTCGTATAAGCTTTTTTGTCCTCCATTGATTCAAACACTTTCAGTGGCTCAATCAGTGGGCTAAGTTTACTAATCAATTCATTAGGTGTTAAATTTTCCATATTGTTCATCGGTATTATCCCCTTTTATAACGCATTGAATATCTGATCATCTTTTCCCAAACTCAGCATCATACAAATGAATTCATATCTGTTGAAGAAACATTGCCAATGCCCTTAGGATTTGGTCCATACATATTATCACCAACCTGTGAATCCTTGAGTAACCATATTGTTACGATCCAAACGCCTACTATAGGAATAAGCACAAAGAAATAAAAAGTTCCCGGTTTTCCAACATCATGTAGTCTGCGGACATTAAGAGAAATAGCTGGTACCCCAAGAATAAGCGATACTATGATCACCAGCATAGCGCTACCCAGAAAATGATCACATAACAGAAAAACAGCTAAAGAAAAAATAGTGTAATACCAGTATTCCTTTCTTCTTGCTCTGCCAGAAAAATTCTTGAAGTTCAAAAACACAGATTTAATAGCATCGATAAATGACATTTTTTATCCTCCCAAAAATAATGATTCAATGTTTTTAACTACCTCATAACATTCTATTGACATTCAAAAAAATACAACCCATAAACTATATCTTTTTTTATCAATTTGAAATTATATTTCAGGTAGCTATTGCCTGAATTAAACCAGGCATTGCTCTAAGGGCCCCAAGCGATTTAACTTACAATATAATCATATCAGTATGCATTCCAACTTTTTTGAACGGTTTGCATCCTATACTTATAGCCGTGAAAAAGCGTGCGTTTTGCACCCATGATACTCGATCAGAACAACAGATGTTCTATGTTAAAGCATGCGTTTTTATGCAATTTACCAATTGAAAATAAAGAAAGTTTTGTTTATACTACATAAGCCAATGTAAGTAAATGGGCAAAGATAAAGCAATTTAGTAACATAGAACCATAGGGAATCCAAGAGTTAGCCAACGAATAAATAGTTCTTTTAGCTGCTGTTTCCCAGTAGCTTTTTTTATGTCCTAAATGTGCCCCAAATTGCCACATGAAACTGATCCTCGTGATCAAAAAAGGAGAAATGGTTAATGGTCAATCTAGAAAATTATAATTCAACAGAACTTATTGGAGTTTTTTCGCCACTCATTGAGCCTTTAAAGAAATTTGAAGCTTTAGTAGATAAGGAAGAAAGAACAAAAAAGAATTATCAGATGCGTCAAAAAAATGTTTACTCGTCCAGGGTCTGGATATACATTTTGGTTCCTATAGTATCTTTAATTGCATTTACCATACTGAATATCAAAGTTATGATTGCAAATCCTCCCTCTTTCCTTAGGCTTATGGTGTTAGCTGTTATAGGTCTGCCTATACTGTATTTTTATCTGTACTTTAAGCCCATTATGAAAAAAGAATCAGAAGATTTGATGATTGAAGAAGAACGTGTTTTGCAGGAAATAAAAGATGCCCAGATAGCAGAAATCTCTCCATACTGGGACCAAATATCTGATTATGTACCAACTAATTATCAGAACTCTTTTGCCGTTAGTTCTTTTTGTTCATATCTTCAAAATGGAAGAGCCAGCAATTTGAAAGAAGCCATTAATCTCTATGAGGAAGAGCTTCACAGATATCGCATGGAACAAATGCAGAGCCAGATCCTTCAGCAGCAAAAATACCAGACTTCCCTGGCTGCCGTATCTGCTGCAGCAAATGTTGCAACTGCATTTAATACGGCCAGTGCAGCAGCATCCTTAAGTAGTATAAATGATCGTCTATAAGGAGAAACAACTATGAAATGTGAAAAATGTGGAGCAGATAACCCAGCAGGATCAAAATTTTGTACATCATGTGGAGCGCCTTTCCCGGAAGAGGTCAAAGCAGAGCCTGTATCAAATGAGAATTCTATTGTTGAAACGTATAGTAACAAGATTGAATATTACATGAGTATAGGTTCAAAACGATGGGGGATATTATTTCCTATAGGTTTAACAGTAGCTACAATATTATTATTTACAATACTACTTATTCCCTGGAAAATTGGTGCTGCGATCAACAGTCATAAGCATAAGGATTCCAAAGCAGACATCATTAAACTTGCTGAGAATGATTTCGAGTCAGATCTGGAAAATGATTGCGAGCTAATCCTCAAAGAGTATATCGGGGATGATTATGATGTCGAGATCAGGTCTTAAGTTATTGGTGTGCCTGTAACTCATATGTAGTAGAAGATTGAGATATGAAGAAACCCCAGATGCGTCTTGCATCTGGGGTTTTCCTGTTTAGTTCTACTTACTTTGTCTCAATCTGCTCCGACCCAGCTGTATACTTCTCCACTTGGTAAAGTTATTGAGCCGCTTGTGGGATGATTGATCAACCAATCAATACGTGCTGCTGTTGATCCCCATCTTATGTTATCCGTATATCCATTTGCACTTATTCCATAGAATACCCCATCTTCGAAATACCACATCCAGGTTCTTAGATCTCCGCTCGCCAATGCGTAATTGTCGAAATTATATCCAACCTTGATCACGACTGTATTAGGCAGGTATTCACTATATCCGGATGGCAATGTGTAATTCACCGCCCACTCTTCGGCTGGTGTTGAATTATAAAGGTTCAACAATTCATCCAGATATCTCTGTGCCTTAGCCTCATTTTCACACTGCTCATATTTCTCTATTAACGAATCCACCTTTTTCTGCAGTTTCGTTGCTGTAGCATCGTAGATTGCCTTGTTTTGTTTCGCGGTATTCACTTTTTGATCACGTTCAGCCATGTAGGCATCCCATTCCGGATCCAGGCCACTCTCATAGGATGAAGCCATAACAGTTGTTGAGAATAACATTGATAATACAATTGTTAAAAAAAGTGTTTTCATAGTTTTCATTCGTTTCTCCTCCGTATTGAACAACGATTTTGTTTACAATAAAATCATATCAATACGCATTCCACTTTTTTTGAACAGTTATTTTCGTATATTAAAACCCTCTATTATCATAAGTATGATCGAACACCACATATTCTTCCTCTACCTTGCTGCTATCAAGACCATATCTGCAGACGCCAGTTAAGATATTGGTACAGAATATGGCCTCTTCATTATCGTCAAGGCTGAACTTATATAATATCCATCCGACATAGCCCTCTGTATCCATTGATTGTCTGGACAACAATTTAACTTCTTTATCCGGATAAGCATCTTTTATTATATTTTCAGCAAAAAAATCAGCATCATCATTACTCATTAATACATAAGGCCCTGTCAAAGCATCAAAAGAAGTCTCCTTATCCATGAAAGCATCATAATCTATATCCCCTGGGTTTGATGAGAAATCATACACAGCAGGTTCATGACCTTTTTCCAAATACATACCATTCTCTATGTCCCATTCCTCAATAAATTGTGATCCGATATCTATACCCGTTGATGCATAGATACATTCCTGAGATTTCATATCAAAAGAACACCAATAATTTACTACTGCCATTACATCATATTCCTCATATCTATCATGTGGCATTATGTATCCAGTGATCAGTGGCGCCCCTTCATATTTTACAATATCCTTAATATACTCTTCGCGAAGGTAATAATGGCCATCAGTTTTAGCAGATCTGTTCGCCTCTAAATCCACCTCAGTAAGTCCCATCTTTTCGTAGAAAGCAGGAGCGTCACTATATTTTAGCTTGCCGCCATAATACATTTCTCCATCATAACGGATGCCTCCTGTATACCAAATATTCTGGACAGCATATTTATTGCGGGAATTCATATCATTCATATAGTTATTCCATTCTTTATCATCAAAACATGAGCATGTCAGAGCTTCTTGAATAGGTTTCGTTTTACCCTCACCATTTACATCATATGGCTTAGCAGGGCGTATGTTTAAGTCTTTGGTTATGAATGTACTCAAACTTGCAGGTTTTGTCTCAGGGTTCTCAAACGTTACGGAACAATAACCATATCCATTTTTAGCAACAAGTATTTCAACTGAGCCATCAGCAAGACGTTCCGTGGTATACTCTTCGTTCCCATCATCTAACCAAAAGCTGTATGCATCTCCTTCTGCTCCACTTTGTGTTAACTTGTCAATAAAGCCCTGGACTGTAATGGGCATATCTTTAGATACATCAAATACCACGTCATCAAGTTGTATACAAAAAGTATCTATTGCTGGATACTTCTTTCCATCATTAGGATGCTCGACTAACTTAGGCTTAAAATCTAACAATTTGGAATTGCATTCATATACATACCAATTTTGTGTAACTGTATTCTCAGCAGTTTCATCTTCCTGTTCATTCACAGCTTCATCCCCGGTTTCTTCCGGCTGTTCTTTGGATTGCTCTAATTCTTGAACCTGTGCCTCAAGTTCTTTTATTCGCTGTGTCTGATCTGCTTCTTTACTTGAATTTCCACATCCAAACAAAAGAGCTGAAACAACAGCCATAACAACTACAATTCTTAAACGTCTTTGCATATTCATCTTTTCCATCCTCCTAAAATTTCAATTATTTTCTTCTTGATCCAAAACTTTGAATTTCTCCCGTTGACGTCTTTTGTTCGCACATTCACATAATTCTTGAAACAGTCCGTTATAAAACGCTTTGAAATCCGGATTCTCTTCTATGTATCGTTCAGCCTGCTTCTTTTCAATTTCTGTGAGCCCGTCTTCCTGCCCCATCATTATGTTAATGGCATCATGTAAAGGTTTGTCCTTTCTTTTCTTTTTTTCTTCGCCTACCCAGTGGTTTCTAAAAGCCAGGTGCTCATATTCCAAATCCTTTAGATAATCCATCTTTTCTTTGTGAGTCATCTTTGGAAAATCCTTATTAAGCAGCTCAAAGTTTAGATTTACTACGCTACTCATTTTTTCTCCTCCGTATTGAACAGCGATTTAGTTTACAATATAATGATATCGATGTCTATTCCATGATTTTTGAACGGTTAACCTCCCATACTACGCACCGTAAAAAAGAGAATTTGAGGATCAACTACTATGAGCGCAAAAGAAGATCGCAAGAGATTATTACTGTCATCATTCCAAGACAACAAAGAGCTTTCCACCAGACAGATAATGGAAATATTACACACAAACTCAAAGGGAACCGTAAACACATATATCAACTACCTTCGCTCTGATGGATTCATAATTGAGGAAAAGCAATTAACGCAAGGAAGAAAAGTCTATTCAGTACATATTGATGAAGATATTGATTACCCGGAAATTTCCAAGAAGATATGGCAGAATTTTATAATTATGTCATCGTTAAGCGATGATCTTTCAGACGCCCCACGAGTCATCCGCAATCAGCTAATAGACTATATTCTTAATGAAAAAGAGCTAAGCATCGATCTGAAACAATCTGCCCTTTTTACGAGAATAGATGACTTATGCAAGGAAGGCCTGATCAGCGAAAAAAAAGAAGCAAATGCAAAAAACATTTTCCCCTCTTCAGCAACTCCAATCGTTAAGTCCTTTCAAATCGAGGAAGCTGACAAGCTGGTAAAAGATCTTTCCCTGGTTCCCAGCGCTGCTCCCTTTCATAAATCCATAAATGATTTCAGACAGACACTTGAAGGGCTATCAGATGTAATAGCCACTATTGAACAGGCACCGTCTTTCCTCTCGTTAGGAAAAAAATATGAGAAAGGCAATATCGATCAGGTGTTAACCAGCATTTTCGGGACATGTAAGTATAAAGAAAATGTTTGTGATTTCTTATGCGATACCAGAAAGGGACGGAGATCAATAAGGATGGCTGTCGGAAAAATCGCATACGTCATAGAAAAAGACTGTTTATATATTATTGGGAAAGAATATCAGGACAACACATCTCAATCCAATATCATTATCAATGCTGACAGAATACTTCACGTCACCACTGCCACACACAACGGACAGGTAATAGAGAACCATGCCTGGAATTCCAGCGAATACAACGCTATTTTCGAGGAAATGTTAAGTATTTCTGTAGAGCCAGTTGAAAAAGTAATACTGCGTTTTGACGACATCCATTTTGTCGAAGAAAAGATCAAGACTTTGATGAAGCAACGAAAAACAGCAAAAATAGAAAAAAGAGATGGCTATATTTATTATTATGATGACATACGAGGATTGGCAGATTTAAGGAACTATCTTCGCTCTTTTACTGAACGATGTGTCGTAATAAGCCCCAGCAATTTAGTTGATGATACCATAAACAGCATAAATAACAGCCTAAGTTTATATGAGGAGTCTGAGAAATGAATCAGTTGCATGATCCTTACCGCCGCATTCAATACTACTACATCTACTTTTCCAATAAGGATTACACATTAGTTGAAAACATAGAATACGGCTGCTCCATTGCTGAACTTCATCGCATTTTATCGATCCCGGTATCAGTCATCAGAAGGGATATCGCCAGCCTCTTTTCAATGCCGGAATGTGGATATGTTTATTTTGATGATGATTCTGAATTGTCGGAGGAGTTATCAACGCATGATATTTGCTCAAAGATAGTTTCCGGCGAGCTGGACAATATCGCAATATCATCAGCACTCCCATTCCACTTTGCCGATTCAGATATACCCTTCGCAGTATCAGCCGGTGATCTGAATTATATATCCCGCTACTCAAAAATAATAAGATCAGAAATAACAAACTCAGAAAGCGCATATTCAATTAAACAAAGCTACAGATTTCGTGACACCATGGCATTAACAGACAAACTTCAGCTATTCAGCAAAGCCATATCTCAAAACTGTGCCGTTATAATACGTTATCAATCTCCAAGAACAACTGAAGAATCCTCGAACCTGGAAATATATCCGGTTCGTCTGCTTTATGATGCAACCGATAACATTTATGCCATAGTTGCATGTTTTGACAATTTCACCCACCTATACACATACCGTCTGGACAGGATGGTCTATGCTGCCCTCAGAAGCAAAAAATGGGATCCAACCGATCCAAAATATAAAGAATTATTAGACAGACTTGATTATGCTCCATATATCTGGAACAGAAATTTTGATGATATACAGCTAACCCATGTAAAGGTATGCTTTAGAAAAACCGGCAACGTATGGGAAAAAGTAAAAAAAGACCTTGCCTACCGTACAAATGGTAAACTGTACGAAGGCAAGGAGAATATATCAGGTCAATCTGAACCTGTCCTGTATTATGAAGATGAAGTAAGTGGCATGAAGTCCTTCTATCATTGGCTTGCAGG
Source organism: Butyrivibrio sp. AE2032 (assembly GCF_000702965.1). NCBI lineage: Bacteria > Bacillati > Bacillota > Clostridia > Lachnospirales > Lachnospiraceae > Butyrivibrio > Butyrivibrio sp. AE2032. The sequence continues at coordinate 1,139,683 of NZ_JNLF01000003.1, forward strand.
ATACGGAAGTTCTGTTAAAATTCTGGAGCCGGCTTCCCTTAAAGAAGATGCGATTCTATCATTAAAAAAGCAGCGGCTAAACTATTGCCAGGACACCTGATAAAGCACGATAAGTTAGTCAACATAAAAGATACCGTCTGATACTATTCCACCATATTCAATAGCATCACTACTTATTTTGAAAGTAATAAACTCAACTCCGCTTACATCCAGGTCTATTGGTGTTACTGGAAGTGCTCTTGTATAGTCAAGCAAATATAAGGGCTCATTTTCGTCATCACCATATATCTTCAACCGATAATCACCATTATCGCTGCTATCATCACAGGCAAATTTGCACCTTAATCTTTTATACTTTCCGCCAAGATAGTACTTAGCAAATCCTGGACCGGTATAGTCTTCAATACAGAGAACATTGTTATACTTATTACCCAATGTATCTTCTGCGTTTTCGTATATTCCTGTATTTCCGTGATTGCGTTCCACAATCGCCATGCTTGTAATTTTTGTATCTTTGACAGCTTCCTCTACTTTGGCGGAATCCGTGTTAAGATCCGCGTCGTCAACATAGAATATCCCTTCAGATATTATTCCACCATATTCAATAGCATCACTACTTATTTTGAAAGTAATAAACTCAACTCCGCTTACATCCAGGTCTATTGGTGTTACTGGAAGTGCTCTTGTATAGTCAAGTAAATATAAGGGCTCATTTTCGTCATCACCATATATCTTCAACCGATAATCACCATTATCGCTGCTATCATCACAGGCAAAATTGCATCTGAATCTTTTATACTTTCCGCCAAGATAGTACTGAGCAAATCCTGGACTTGTGTAGTCTTCAATACAAAGAACATTGTTATACTTATTACCTAATGTATCTTCTGCAGTATCATATATTCCTGTATTTGAATGATTGCGTTCTACTATCTCCATGCTTGTGAGTTTTACTGACGCAGCTGTTTCAACGCTTTCTGCTTGCTCCGCTTCACTCTTTTCTGCATCTGCCTGTTTATCATTACTGATTTCTCCAGTATTTTCCGCTTCCTCCGACTGAACAACCGTCTCTTCCGAATAGCTGTCATTGTTCTTGTTAGTAACATTCTTAATAAACTTTACAAACTTCATCGAGGAAATGATCATACAGATAAGAACAATCAAAGCTATGACTGAATATAGTGCAATAGGCTTTGTCTTCGTGGAAGGTCTGATTTGCGGCATATTAACATCAGACTGCCCTTCATTCGAATAAGCAGCATTGCCGTCACCTGTAGAAATACTCATTATGTTGATGTTATTTGTCTGTTCTGCGGAAAAATTCACCTGAATATTAGGATTATCTAATACCTTAATTGCATCTATCACTTCTCCAGCAGACCTATAACGATCTTCGGGTTTAGATGCACACATTTTTAATACTATATTTGCAAAGCCATATGAACAATTATCCGGAAAAGGCATTACTGCATTATCCGATAATCTCTTTTGCTGCGCCTCATAATCATTTGACACACTTAATTCTGCCGGATAGTTTGGATAGAACGGAAGTCTTCCGTGATTAACTATCTGATAAAGGAGTAAGCCAAGAGAATAAATATCTACACGGCCATCATATGACCCAGTCTGTACTTCAGGGGCAACATACTTTTCTGTTCCACGTGAACTGAGATTGGTTATATTAGGCTGCATTTTTCTTGCTATTCCAAAATCTCCAAGATAATAGTCGCCTCTTTTTGAGCAAAATATGTTCTCAGGCTTTATATCCCTATGAACCACATTCGCTTCCTCGCACACCTCTAAAGCAGAGCAAATATCCATCGCCACCTTTTTTGCCATGTTCTCTGCCTGTGCCCTATTATCTTCTATATGTTCATCTAGTCTGCTCCCTAAATCTTCAAGAAGATCCATACTGAATAGAAGGTACCATCCAACACCATTCTCTTGCTTGACGGTGGTATTTCTATTTATGTGTACTATATGGGGACTCTTTAGCTTTATTAGTTTCTCTATTTCACTAACTGCGCCTTCCAGCTGACTCCTGAAGTATTCTTCCGGCTCCTTTCCTTTCCGACGAACATCTTCAATCTCCATGTCGTCCATTGGAATAGGGATGATTTTTACTGCTTCTTCATCTTTTACGCCGACATTAGCATCTTCTTTTACGCAGCGAAAAACATACCCATAGGCGCCGTGCCCCAGGTAGTCCACAACCTTTGTATCCGTCCAGGTTTTTTCTATTATTCCCGATAAGATTTCACGTAGTCCCATTACTTGTTTCTCCGTTTTTCCAGTAACGCAATAGCTATATTATCACGTCCGCCTTCCTTAACAGCTATGTCCTTTAGATCCTTTACTTTATCCACTAATGTTACATCATGTTTTTTTACAATAGAAGTGATCATTTCGTCCGCAACATAATTGGATAAACCATCAGAACATAGCAGCAGAAATGAATTATCCGGATAATTCTCCAGATTATAATATGGCTCGATCTTCATGTTCAGGGAAGAAACGCCCAAATACTGGTATAGCTCTCCTTCTTTCAAAACTGATCTATCATATCTGTGAGCCTTAGTCATTTTAACAGATTTTGAATCCTCAATCAGAAAAACAGAGCAATCGCCCATATTGACAGTATATACATGGTCATCATGAACAACCGCCAGCGCAAACGCACTCCCTGCTTTCAGCAGTTTATACTTCCGTATATAATCCGCCACTTCTTTTTCAAGGGCATCAGTAACACTCTGTATTTTTTTACTATAGTCATTGTCATCGTCTGAAACAATAACATTCTGAATCAGATCGTGCAATGTATTTATAGCCTTTTCTGTTACCTCGCGGCCGTCCTCTCTTCCGCCAAAGCCATCAAAAACAGCAACCCAAATATCTTCATCCACCCGAGTGCCATATGTCAGATGATCATTATCCATGCTCATGCAGTCACGTTCTATATATAAGCCATCCTGCTGTTCTATCCTATCCCCGATATTTATGATCCCTGCATATTCTACCACATTGCTCTGACTAACACTTACAGAAGTTCCCATTAACTCCTCTATAGTTGGCCTGTTGTCTGGATCCCTGTCGATCATTTTTTCTATTTCTTTTAAAACCGGCAAAAGATTCTTTTTGAAGTCTTCTGATGGGGCTGCTTTACCGGTATTGATATATAGGATCAGTCTTCCCAGTGAATAAATATCGGCTTTTTTATAGTCTTTATCAGGTTTGTCATCTAATACCTCAGGTGCCATAAACCCTGCTAAAAACAGGTTTTGATAGTACTTATCCAACGTTTCATGTACAGTGAAGGCAGATGTTTTAAAATCCTTGACCGTCTCAAAGTTAACAAGAACAGCCCTCAGTCCCTGGGAAGTTTCACATATCAGGAAGGAAAACGGATTCAGCCCTCTGTGTGGTAAAGGTGGATTAACGGTATGTAATGAATGAATAGCCTTCTTCATATCACTAATGATCGTATTCTTATCCTTTTCCTCAAGCTGGCTCACTCTTGAAGCAGTTAAGACAGTTGGCTTTCCCGGAAGCTTAAACACCTGGTAATCCTCCGAGCATGCCCTGATCACCTCGCTATCTCTCAAAACCCTGTCCGGTGTTACAAAGCTATCATTCCAAAGCCTTTTGATCGCATCAATATTTCGCTGTTCTGAATTATGCTCTTCATCATCTCTATAGATTTTTTTGATGAGATAGTAGGAAACTTCGTTATTTATAGCCGTAAAAAAGACATCTTTCTCTGTAATGCCGGTTTTTTCCTTTGTAGGATTCAATATTTTCACGGGCAATTTATAATAGTCATTGATTGGCGATAAATTGTCAGCAAAAACCTCCGGATGATCAAAATATGTTTTAAAAGCAACAAATAAAATTTTTACTGCAGCAGTCAGGTCTTCATCCTCTATTTCTTTTTCGCCTATATGCATAGAACTATCAGATGAAATTCCGTAGAGGACATCTAACAGCGCAGTATAATCAGTTGCACCCTGTTTCTGATGAGCAGTTTTTATCTCTTCAATTTGTTCCTGTATTGCATCAGGAAGATTCAATATCAAATTTTTTACAGCTTTTCTTTGACTTTTCTTAAGCGTTGGCTCCTTCTCCATCATCGCTTTTCTGGCCATATCTCTCGGAGTCTTGCTTGCATCAAAGTTCTTACTCCTATTCCTACTCTGCTCTTTAGATTCCGCTGCTAAACTATCTATTGTCTCCTTAATAGCTTTATCATCCTGGGGATCGTCTACCAACTGCAATGACCTGGTATAATAGCCAAACTGTTCAATAGCCAGTCTGATGTGCTTTAAGGATTCCCCGACATCTGAATAACGGTTTTTCTCCGCCTCGAGACAGCAATTGAACAACTCCTCATTATGCGTTTTCTCATAGACAAAAGAAAAATTGCCCTTGGGAACTTTTATTTCATCAATCTCGAAATAATTAATCCGCTCTTCAAACATCAGAATCCTCCATAATTGCTTTAGCAAAAAAGGGGATGAAAGCCTGAACTTTCATCCCATGCTTCTGGAATAGAAAAATAAGTACTGCTGCATCACCCCGTTGTATGGAGCGTATTTGTCAAAAAGAAATCCCTGTGGGTACTGCTCTTCAAGAACCCTGTTTATCCATACATCTTTTGGAAAAGCATCCAGTCTGTGGTAGCCAAAGAGAATCTCGCAGTTGGCCACTTTAACGCCGACGCCAAAAAGCTTAAGAAGTTCTTCCATAAGTTTGTCGTCGCCAACCTTTTCAAGCGCCGAAAGATCCACCGCTCCGCTTACCACATCCAGAGCCGCCTGATGAACATACTTGTCCCTGTAGCCAAGGCTGCAGCCGGAAAGCTGCTCCATGGAAAGAGCTGCCAGTTTATCCGGCGTCGGGAATGAATATATCCTGCCGGTTTCAGGATCATCAGCGATCACATTTCCAGCCAGAGCGCAGAGCTTCTCGATAGAAGCCTTGATGGCGGGAATGTTTTTTCTCTGGGATATTATAAAAGAGATAAGCATCTCCCAGGGATCCTGACGGAGTATCCTTATGCCCTTTCCATACTCTGACGCACGATAAAGGTAAGGATCTTTTTTCTTGTCAATCTTCCCGCGAATCTGACTGTAGCTGATATCCAGGTCGAAATATCTTTTCCAAAAAGATTCAAACTCATCCTCTGAGCAGCCAAACTCGTACTTGTCCTGTCCAAGCTCTGTCACAAACAGATGTCTGTTGACCGCAGCAACGCTATAGCGCTTATGCACTACTCCTGCGTCGCCACTTCCGGAACCCGGCACTTCATTGAACCTGAAGCACTGACCGCTATCTGCAATTTTTCCAAGATCAAAATCATCCTGTATGGTTAGTACCATCGAAACATCACCTCATAGATGGAAAAAGATTGCCATGTTGCCCAGCAATCATCGCAATCCTATATCCTTATTGTTCACTATATTATATTCATTTGGTATCCATACTGTCCAGATAACCACGATCCCAAAGCATAATGTTGAGCTTCTGGGCCAGTTCCACCGCCGGCTGAGTGAAGTATTGGTTAGTCATCACAACACCAACCATTCTTCCATAAAAGTCCCTTCCGGCATATACTTCCTGAACTGCCTTTACTCCGATAGGCTTGTCGTAACATTTGCACTGAACAGCATAGGTTATCCCATCCTTTTCTGCCAGGATGTCAGCACCAAAATCACCACTGCCCTTCGTGACCTCAACTTCTATAAAACCATTGGCTCTCAAAATATCAGCGCAGTAATACTCGAAGTCATGGCCCTCCATCTCATCCATAGGGAGTTCCTTGGGTGGGCGGTTCTTAAGCCAGTGGAAAAAAACTGCCACCAGGATGACAAGTATTATAGCTAAACTTATGATCAAAATCGGAACGCGAACATTTAACATGTCTTTCCATACCCCAATCTGTTAATCCTGGTCAGACGAGTATCAGAGCTTAAGATCTCCTTCTTTAACCCAGCCGAGCTTCTTAACTACCGCGTGGATAGCAAGAGAGAAAACTGCTGGAAGAACAAAGGAAATAAGTACAAGTCCGAGCCAGTCAAAGCCTGTAATAGGGCCTCTTGCACCTTCAGCAATCTGGTTGACCCAACCGGTGTAAACACCAATCTGACCAACAAGTCCACAGGTTCCCATTCCTGAGGAAACAGGTGCGCCGTCCATTCTAAGTCCAAAAATGCAGGTTGCGATAGGTCCTGTAATTGCTGAAGCAAGAGTAGGTGCGATCCAGATCCTTGGATTCTTGATGATGTTACCCATCTGAAGCATTGATGTGCCGATTCCCTGTGAAACCAGTCCGCCCCACTTATTCTCCTTAAATGAGATAACTGCAAAGCCTACCATCTGTGCACAGCATCCTGCCACAGCTGCACCACCTGCAAGACCTGTAAGTCCAAGGGCTGCGCAAATAGCTGCAGAAGAAATAGGAAGTGTAAGGGCCATACCAACCACTACAGCAACAAGGATTCCCATAAGGAATGGCTGAAGCTCTGTAGCCCACATGATAAGGTTACCTACTGCCATTGCTGCTCTTCCCAGGGGAGGTGCAATGAGCCAGGAGAAAAATACACCCACTGCTATAGTAACAAGTGGAGTGACCAATATATCGACCTTAGTCTCTTTTGAAACTGCTTTTCCGAATTCTGCAGCGAGAATTGCCACAAAAAGAACTGCCAGAGGACCGCCTGCTCCGCCCAAAGCGTTAGCTGCAAATCCTACTGTTATCATTGAAAAAAGAACCAGTGGCGGGCACTTAAGTGCATATCCGATAGCCACAGCCATAGCCGGACCACTCATGGCTGATGCAAGACCGCCAACAGTGTAATCTGAACCCGCGATTGTTGCTACTGTTGTAGTAAGAAATGGAATTTTGAACTGTGTTCCAACAGTGTTGATGATGGTTCCGATGAGCAGTGAGCAGAAAAGTCCCTGCGCCATAGCTCCCAGAGCATCAATGCCGTATCTCTTTAATGAGATCTCAATGTCTTTTCTTTTTAAAAACTCTTTCATATCCTTCCTCCTAGTCGACGCCGCATCTTTTTATGGGTCGCCGCTTTATATCTGGCATCTTTCCCATGCCATACATCTGCACGATTTTACCACAGTTTCCACGCATTCATCAACACCAATCTGCCATTACCCCTTTATTTATGCGCTAAAGCTGATAAACTAATAATTATGAAAAGCCAAACGCTAGACTCACTTATTTTACTCATATTTCCCATAGCTCTTTTGGCTGTCACCTTCTACAAGGCAGAGTTTTCAAGGCTTTGCATCGGCCAGGAATCTGAACCTACCAGGGACGGCAGGGATTTTCTGACCCAGAGCAGGATGATCCGGGCAAGCGCCTGCATTTTCATCATCCTCCACCACCTGGTCCAGACAGTGACCTCCTATGGGTACGTCTACAAAGGCCCCATCACTTTGCTTAACTACATGGGGTATCTGTTTACTGCGCTCTTCTTTTTCTTTTCAGGCTTCGGCCTTATCGTAAGCTTTTACTCAAAGCCGGATTATCTGGATCACTTTTTCTCCAGGCGAATCCTCTCTGTTCTTATTCCGTTTTGGGTCGCCAACCTGGCAGGCATTGTCATAGAAGTTGTAAAGGGCCTCGGAACGCCATCTTCTTATTTAAAAGAGCTTGTTGGCCTTACGCTCATCAACGGCAATGGCTGGTTTATCATTGAGATAGTTCTTTTATATTGCGCCTTCTACCTGTTTTTCAGATTCCTGAAAAACAAAGACCTGGCACTTACCCTTATGCTGCTGACAGTTCTATTTATAATAGTAGCTTCATTCCTTCGTGGTCACGATCTTGATAGCGGTGATTCCCGTTGGTTTAGGGGGGAGTGGTGGTATAACTCAACTATTGCATTTGCCTTTGGCATGCTCTACGGTCGATTTAAGGATTCCTGGGACAGTTTTTTTGAAAAGAGCTATAAGATTGTCACTGCACTTTGTGGCGTAGCATTTCTTCTTGTCTTTTCACAGTCCATCTATACTAACAACCACAGGGGTTATTATCATGAGCTGTCTTTCCATGGCCAGAGAGATGCGCTATTGACTCTGCTTATCCAGACTATCACCTGCCTGCTTTTTTCTCTGCTTGTCCTGCTTATAAACAGAAGGCTCACCATAGGAAACAAGCCACTGAAATTCATAAGCTCCATGAGTCTTGAGATCTTCCTGATCCACGGATTCTTTGTGAGTATGATTTTTGGCGGCAAAAACTATCCCGACCCGATATTCTTTCTGGCAGTCCTTATCAGCTCCTTTATTCTTGCATATCTGCTCTCCCTAGCAGACAGCTATCTTCTTGATAAGGCAAAAGAGCTTTTGACAAAGCTTCAAAATAATGACAAGCGCAAAAAAATGCTGGTGACCGTTCTTTTGGCGGCAGTACTTTTCTTGGCGGTAATAGCTCTTTTCTCCGGGAGGCGTTTTATTCTGGCAAAGAGTGAATATGAAGATGAGCTTGTAACCTTAAGAAATGCTGATGTGGGGGACGAGGTCAGATTCGGACATTTTGATACGGATACGCTGCTGCCTGGGGCAGAGAGGCTCACATGGATAGTTATTGACAGGAAAGGTAACAGTCTTCGGCTGCTTTCCAAGTACGGAATTGCCGGAAGCTTCTACAATCAAAAGCATGAGGAGATTTCCTGGAGAGATTCTGATCTATATGCGCTTTTGAATTCAGAGGATTCTACACAAGCCTTTAGCCGATACGAAGTTCGGATTCTGTCTGAAGATCCCGGCACCAAGGAAACCATCAGCCTTCTGACTGTTGACGATGCAAAAGAGCTTTTTGCCACAGATAAGGACAGGGAGCTGGAGATCACATCTGCTGCCCTTGCAAACGGAACCAACGAAAACCAAAAGAGTAAGTATAACGAATGGGACATGAAGGGCTATCGAACTTCCTGGTGGTGGCTTAAGGGAAGTGACACTCCTAGTGTGTATGCACCTATTGTCACAGAGGATGGAGAGATCTTGGAGGATAAAAAAGTCGTAAATAAGCCCTCCGGAGCCATCAGGCCTGTAATATGGGTAACGCTCCCTTCTGATAACTAATCGTTTGAAAAGGACCATCGGGGGATGTTATACTAAGTCGTTGGAAGAGTATAAGGGGAGATAATATGACATTTAACATTCAAAGCCTTGCCTTTATGGGGGCCGTATTTTTAGTATTCTATTTTATCAGGCGACGGGCCAGGGCCTATTTTCTTTTGGCAGCAAGTATTGCCTTTATCGCGTATCTTGATGTAAACTCCTGCTACTGGGTTCTTGCAACCTCCGGAATTATATATGTTTGGGGCCTTATAGAAGGCTTCCTTACGAAAAGAAATAGACCTCTTGCCAAGGTCTTCATGGCCACTGGCGTTATTCTTTGCGCCTCCTCATTATTCCTATTAAAGCATGTGGCAAAATGGAACTTTTCTGACGAGATTCTTAAGAGCCTTATCATGCCACTGGGCTTTTCCTACTATATTTTCCAGGCAATCGCCTATATTGTGGATATTTATCAGGAGAAAATGGAGCCCGAGGGAAACATCCTGTTCTTTTCTCTTTACATGTGTTTCTTCCCAAAGTTTCTCAGCGGACCTATTGAGGCGCCTGAGAATCTTCTTCCTCAGATCAAGACTCTTCACAAGGTTTATATGGACGATGACAACAAAAGAATTTTCATCGCTTTTCCTACGTTACTCTATGGCTTCTTTATGAAGACAGTGGTGGCAGACAGGCTTGCCATGTATGCGCCGAAGATTTTGAATTTCCCACACATTTATGGCAGCCAGTGGCTCTTTTTAGGAATGATCATGTTCACCATGCAGATATACTGTGACTTTGCAGGCTACAGTGCAATCGCCATAGGATTCAGCAGAGCTCTTGGCATCAGACTTACGGAGAACTTCAATGCCCCATATCTGTCACCGGATATTACTACCTTCTGGAGAAGATGGCACATTTCCCTGTCAACCTGGCTCAAAAACTATATCTATATCCCACTGGGAGGAAATCGGAAAGGTCTTCCAAGAAAGCTTCTTAACACGATGATCGTCTTTATCGTATGTGGTCTCTGGCACGGCGTGGGCCTTAGCTTTGTGATCTGGGGAGCTCTTCACGGGATTTACAGCATAATTGACACTCTTTTAAAGAACCGCAAAAAGAAGGGCGATAGCACCAAGATAAAGACCATCCTCTGCACAATAGTCACTTCCTTTGCAGTAGCTGTGGCCTGGATATTTTTTGGGGCTCCGAACACCAAGTTTGCACTGAACTTTATCTATAGAATGCTCAGGTTTAGCACTGGTGAGATTCCGCTGGATATTCAGACTTTGGAACTTGGCGTTAAAAAATTCGACTTAAATCTCATACCTTATGGAATTGTTGTATTTGCCATGGATCTTTTTATGTTGAAGATGAAGCTTCCTTTTGGCGAGGCTCTGCATAAGGTTTCGCCGGCCATCAGGTATCTGGTGGAATACCTTTTGATACTTGCGATAATTCTTTTAGGTGTCTACGGACCAGGCTACGACGCTGCAGACTACCTGTATCAGGATTTCTAATGGAGTTAATATGGAAATGAAATTAAGAAAGCATCTTTTGCAGAAGAAAAATATTCTTCGCATCGCATTTATAATACTCACGCTGTTCTCACTCTGGTACTGGAACGGAGTCATGAGCGTAAAGAACGACCACGGTATAACCCAGGCAACGGCTGTATACTATCAGCCCAAAAACACCGTCGATGTTGTCATGATGGGTTCCAGCCACATCCATTACAACATAAACACAGGAATACTGTGGCATGACTATGGGATTGCTTCTTTTGACTACAGTGGAGCTGAGCAGCCCCTTTGGATCACCTATCACTATCTGGTAGAATTCTGCAAGCATCAAAAGCCCAAGGTAATGGTCCTTGATCTTTATTCCCTTGCCAACAACAAGGACGATTACCAATATGACTGGATAAAGCCCAACATTCTTGGCATGCGCTTTTCTCTGAACAAGCTCCAGATGCTTTATGACAGCGTGGAAATTGAAAAGATCGGAGACTACTTCCCGTCAATTGCAGTTTATCACGACAGGTTCAGCGAACTTACCAAGGAAGACTTCATCTACCCATTTGTCCTTCAAACCGAAATGCAAAACTTTAAAGGTTTTGCCCCTTCATTTGAGACTAACAGTCAGGAACAGCCCACCTGGAGCCAGACCCAGAGCGGCGGAATGACCCTGAAGCAGGAGCTGTACCTTCAGAAGATAATTGACTATACCAAGAAGCACAACATAGAGCTCTTTTTAATAGTAACGCCTTACATCACCAACGACGAGGATGAGCTGGTTTACAACCGTGTTAAGGAAATTGCTGCCATGAACGGTATAGATTTCAACAGTACCAACTACGACTATGATGAGATCGGCCTTGATTTCTCCAGGGACTTTTATGACCGCTCGCACCTGAACTACAGAGGCGCCGAGAAGTTTACCAATTACCTGGGAAAAGAGCTAAAAAGCCTCTTCGAAATTCCTGACCGTCGTGGCCAGGAAGGCTACGAATCCTGGGACAGGGACTACGAGAATATTCAGGAAATGATGGAAAAGAATTCGTAACTCAACACGTTTTTGTGTGACAATACTGTGACATATGGCCTGATATAATGCGTACATAAGGATAAGAAATATCCTTACGTACGCATTTTTAATTTATTAAGAGAGAAAAGGAGATGGCGATATGAGAAAGATGAGTTTAATTGCAGCAGCTATTGCTTGCGCAGTAATTTTCGTATTTGGTTTTTCAGGCTTCAAGTCAGAAGCAGCCATGCAGGGACAGTCACTTGGCGGATGGTCTCTTGTAGACAACAATTCGCCTTCCATGATGAAAGATGAAGACAGCGCACGTATCAAGACAGTGCTCCAGGATCAAGGCTACAACTTTAATGTGTTAGATCTGGTGGCAACTCAGGTGGTATCCGGTGCAAATTATATGTACCTTGTATACGGAACAACTGCAGATTCCACAGTTCCCGGCTACTATTTTGTAACTGTCTATGAAAACACACAGGGTGTCGATTCAATAGTTGGAGTATCTCCTATAGATGTAACATCCATCCAGACAGGAGCTCCATTAGGATTTGGAGCAACAGGAGCATGGGTAGTACGTGGCACAGGCAAAGCAGGAATGCTTCCTGATCAAAATGCGCAAGCTTCCTTTGATGCCATCAACAATGGTGATGTAATGTATAATCCGGTTGCTCTTCTTGCAACACAGGTTGTATCCGGAACAAATTACAAAGCTCTTTGCAGGGGCAATGATAAGAACCTTTATGTAGTAACCTGGTACAAGAATCTGCAGGGCAACTCAAGCCTTACATCATCAGAATGTGTTAACATCGGTGCATATTCAGGATTATAAGAATGGTAACCCAAAGCTGTCCTCTTCAGGAGGGCAGCTTTTTTAGTTTAGTCATATTAGAATCTATTTTTCATTTTCTTTGCAGCTTTAGCCCATTTTGATATTTCTTTTTTCTTGGCGTAGTTTTTGATGTTCTCCACGCTCAAGGATCTATACAGGTTATATCGCTCCAGAGAAAGCTCGCCACTCTCTATTGCTGCTTTTATAGCGCAGCCCGGCTCGGTATCATGCTTGCAATCACTAAATTTACAGCAGCATTCCAGCTCGATAATATCTGAAAAGGTATTATCGATTCCCTGTTCTGTGTTTGCCATTCCAATCTCCCTCATACCGGGAGTATCAATGATGGATACGCCATTAGGTAGTTCAATCAGCTGCCGATGGGTTGTGGTATGCCTTCCTGTGGAATCAGATTCCCTGACTCCGGAAGTCTTCATTATTTCCTCCCCTACAAAGGTGTTCAGAAGGGTAGACTTTCCTGCTCCGGAGGAACCCATGAGACATATTGTCACACCAGGTTTCATATACTCCTGTAATTCATCAACGCCTATTCCATATAGCGCAGAGATCGCATGTACTCGCACCTTGTCAGATATGCTCTCCACTTCCCTTACATACCTTCCATAGTTGCTGCACAGGTCTGATTTTGTCAGAGCCACAACCGGAACAGAGTTTCCCTGTAGTACAACACTTACATATCTGGCAATTCTGTTATAGCTATAGTCCTCATTAAGTGATGTGACGATAAACGTGTAGTCCACGTTTGCCACCATATACTGCATCACTCCGGTTTTTGCCTGATCCGGCCTTTGCAAAAAGCTCTTTCTCTCACAGACTGACTCAATAAGTGATTCTCCCGAAGGATTATAAATAAAGTTCACATAGTCACCTACTACCGGGAGTTCATCCGCCTCTCCTTCAAAGAAGCTCCCCTTAAGCCTTGCAGGGATATCATTATCCTTATATCTTATGGTAAAACTGTTCTTTTGAATGGCAGAAATTCTGCCTGTCGAAAAATTATTATTCATTTTGATTCTCCATTTCTGTTCTATGTTATCAGTCCTTTGGGTTATACAGAAAGGGAGCCCCTATAAACAGAGTGCCAAATGGCAAAAGAAAACCGTGACTAAGAAGCCACGGTTAAAAGATTCATATTGGGTATTTCTTTAAAAATCGCAAACCGAGGTTCTCTTTCTGTATGAAGTTACAATCTCTGTTCTCTTTGCACTCATTATTATGATTACCTCGCTTTCCTTTTTATTTTATAACAATGATATTGTATCAGTATCACGTACTGATATCAATACACTATTTCCACTGAAGTATATCAAGATCAACCTTCCCGCCAGAAACAGTTATGCCTTCCGCCTCCAGCAGCTTTGCCTGTGCTCCTGCTCCTCCAAAAGCAAACTTCCCTGACAGTTCTCCTTTAGCATTCACAACGCGATAGCAGGGAATACTATCCGGATCCGGGTTCTTGTGAAGAGCATTCCCTACAGCTCGGGCCATCTTCCTATCCCCAGCAAGTTCCGCAATCTGTGAATATGTAGCAACATGACCATATGGTATCTTCTTTACTACCTCATATATTCTCTTTGAGGGGCAATCGCTGATAAGGTCATAGCTCTCTGCAATCATGAGTTTGATATCTTCATCCGGAATGGTTTCGTCAAGGATGATTGTATTCCAATGTTCCTTGTTCTGATGATATCCCGGGATTACTGATTTGTGGATATTTCTCCAGAAAAAAGCCTTCTCAGGATCCACTTTCACATTCAAATTGATATATCCATCCCTTTCCACTTTCTTCTTTGTCATAATAACGAAATCCTCCAAAATTATTGTTGACATCCAACGCAAATCTCTTTAAGATAAAAACCAAGAAATGGGTTTTTTACTGAGTAAGGTCTTCGGACTGGAAAAGGTTGCTCGTTTCTTTTTTTATGTTCATAATGTCATAAAGATATTTCTTTCCGTCCTGTGCATGTCTAAAAATCATGGCTGCATGAAATACATTATACCTTTCAACCTCTCCATCACTCCCAAATACCGGCAATGCAAATCTTGATTCATACTTATACCAGCCATACATTGCATCTTTTTTATGTTTTGCCTTGGAATTCTCGGTAAACACCACGTTGGTAGCTGTACTAATTAATTCTGGTAATCCTTGCGTAGCATTAGCTTTGGCCTTCTCATTTGCTCCTTTTAAAATAATCGTATATTCAGAATGTGTGTATTCATCAGGTAAGTCCGCCCCAATATAAACTACTTCATTTGAATCCGCTATAGTATAGAAATCCCCGACATAACCTCTAAGATATTCTTCAACATCCTCCCAATTAATTCCGCGCTTTCCCTTGAAAATAATATCATTTATCATGACAATGTTGTTTCCGTCTGCATCCTTAATTACAGACACATTTCTCCCAATATTTCCTTTTTTCATTAAACTCCTTACTCCCTATCTAACCACCCACTTAAATTTACAGCTATTATTTTGTGGTCACATTTTGTGACCTCAATTCTGTTTGCGGTCGATTTTTTCGTCCGCAAGTTTTCAAGGTGAATTTCTTCACCTTGAACCTTGTGGTACAATTTTTGCACCGCAAATCTTGAAGTCGCATTTTTCAAACTCAACTTGAGGTCAAAAATTTTGATCTCAAGTTTGTAATTCATTTTCCCCTGTCTTCTCCTGCATCTTCTTCAGTTCTTCGTAGTACGCCTTGTACCTATAAGCAGTCCGGCGGCTGATCGCACCCTTAGCAACAATCTCCATGATAGTCATGCCACCTTCATATTGAATCACGAAGTCGTTATATGATTGCATCCAATGTTCATCATGCTTCTGTCTACCAGCAAACTTTTTGCTCTTGTAATATTCAAGTTCCTCTTTGAGCTTTGCATTCTCTTTCTCAAGCTCTGAGATTCTTTTTAATGCATCTTCAATTGTTGTGATCATATCTCGCCCTCCTGTGCCAATATTCTCATGGCACAATTATAGTATTGCGCCACCCTTGTGTCAATTTAATCATGGCACTTAATCTGTTTTCTCCTGTTCTTCATGTTTCACATTCCTATGACGTTTAGAATATTTTGCAAATGCTCTCAGTATTTTTTATAACATCATGTCACAGAGTCATTTCTATAAGATGAACAATCGCATCCTTCACCACTATGCAAAACACCTGCGGGCAAATACCCACAGGTGCTTTCAAAGCTACTATTTAATTTTTTATTCAGTTCTTCTGATGATCAATTGCTCCTGCCATTTGCACAGATAACTCTGAAACCTTAGCAGTAACCATGCTCATTTCGGACTGAGTTACAAACTGCTGATTCTGACGGATATAATGACGCATTTCCTTAAAAGCTCGCATAATAAAAATGCTTTGTTGCTCAGCTAACTCACCTCTAAGAACTGTCGCTAACATATAAATTCCTTGCTCTGTAAAAACATAAGGCATTTTTCTTCTACCACCATCCTGCCCTTCAAAAAATGAATCATTCCGTGAAGTCGCATTTTGCGACTTCACCAAATCAACTTCCTCTCTTGTCAATTGAAACATAAAATCTTCCGGAAATCTGTTTATATTTCGTTTAACCTGCTCATTTATTCTTTTGACTTCATATCCATAAATATCAGCTAAATCACTGTCGAGCATCACCTGTTGCCCGCGTATCGTATATACACAGTTTCTAATAGACTCAACTGTGAGTAAGTCTGTTGTATTTTTCATAAACACTATATCCCTTTGCATTTCCTTTTTTGAAGTCACAAATTGTGACTTCATATATTCTATATTCAAACAATGTGATTTTTGTGGTCGCAAAAATCGACCGCAAACCACCTTTTCAAATTTTTAAACTCTTTCCTACATCTCTTCAAGACTTTCTATCTTCTTCAAGGCCTCCACATAAGCCATAAGTCTCTTCTGCTGTTCTTCTCTAAGATTGTGATAATCTTCAATCATCTGAATATCTCCCGGCGTAAATTTGCTTTCAGGACTTGCTGCAGCAATTTCCTCTTCATCCTCAATTCCTTTACCGGTAAGAAGTTGCTCCGGAGTAATTTGCAAAACATTACAGATGTCCATTATCTTTTCTACAGTAGGATTGGTCTTTCTCTTTTCCTTTCTAAACTTACATAATTTGGCGCCGTATTTTTTACAATGACAATAATATTCGCCTAATGTAAAATCCATAACCATCTTTATGTAAAAGTTCAGTAAAAGTCTTGAAAAATCATATGAACTCATGATTGTATAGATAGATTCCCCCGCCAAACAGTCCCATGAACACCGCAGGGTACCCTATAAAGCAAAATAGCCAAGTTATTTCAGGTAATATCAATCTTCCAATCAGTCCCCATATCAAACCGCCAGTTAATCCATATAGTATTGTTGTAAGCCAAATAAACATTGTAATTTTATGATTCTTCTTGACCTTCAAGTCATTTACAAAACTCCATATTTTAGACATGCTCTGCACCTCCTAGCGCAATGCTAGCAGATACATGTAAAATCTATTATCAACATTGGTAAAATGTACGTAAAAAAACTCGTGACCACCAAATACCGATAGTCACGAGTTTTTATTTATATCATCTGAAAATGTTTTAGAGCTTCTTCAATCGCTTTAACCTTTTCCTCCGGACATCCAGGCTGTCTGCTATTCTCAGATTTTGGCTTATTGTAATTCTCTCTTTCTATAATCCCATGCTTCTGCTTTACCTGAGCAATGTTCAGATTTGTCACATGAAATCCATAGTGTTTATGCACCCATTCTTCGATTTCCTTGTATGTGGCCTTTGTCTCTGCACTTGTAGCATCAATCTCATCAAGATTAATTTCTATCTCGATATGATCATCAGGCTTTTGTTGGGACAGAAGAACAACAGTCTCCACATGGCTGCTCCAGGGGAACATATCGCAGGGACGGATGGATTTTAGGGTGTAGCCGCCGTCTGAAAGGTATCGTAGGTCTCTAGCAAGGGTTGCGGAATCGCAGCTTACATAGACGATACGGTCAGGAGACATCTTTAGCATGGTCTCAAGACACTTTTCGTCGCAGCCCTTTCTAGGGGGATCTACTACGATAACATCAGGGTTAAGGGCTGAGCCGCCTTCCCCTTTAGCGTAAAACTCAGGAAGAACCTCCTCTGCTTTTCCGCAGAAGAACTCCGCATTTTCTATGCCATTTCTAAGTGCATTCTTTTTGGCATCCTCTATCGCCTCAGGCACGATCTCTATTCCGTAGACCTTTCCTGCTGCCTTTGCCATAGATAACGTGATGGTTCCTATTCCGCAGTAAAGATCCCAGACAGTCTCTTTTCCTGTAAGGCCGGCGTATTCTATGGCCTGGCCATAAAGTTTCTTCGTCTGGGCAGGGTTTACCTGGAAGAAAGAAAGAGGCGAGATTTCAAACTCCAGATCTCCGATCTTATCCTTAATGGTGTCCTTGCCCCAGATAGTATGTACCTCTGTGCCCATTATGACATTGGTCTTTTCAGTATTAATGCTGACAGAAATGCTGGTCATTCCCTGGATCTTCACAAGGGCATCAATAAGCCTCTCCTGGCCCGGAATGAAGTCACGCTTCATCTCCCTGCCTGAAGCCCCATTTCTTGCTCCGTAATTCAGGACAAGGCAGACCATGATCTGTCCGCTTAAAAAGCCCTTCCTTATGAGCACGTGGCGCACAAGCCCATGGCCTGACATCTCGTCATAGGCACTGACATGGAAGCTCTTTATGTGCGAAAGAATGGCATCCAGAATCTCCTCGTTCTCAGTAACCCCGATCATACAATCGGACACCGGGATTATGCTGTGGGTCCTTCCTGCATAAAAGCCTGCCACAGGATTTCCGTCCTTACCTACTCCAATAGGGTACTGTGCCTTGTTCCTGTATCTCCAGGGCTCTTCCATTCCCATGATTGGCTCCATAATGCCTTCCACAAAGGCCTCGTCAAAACCTCCCAGCCTCACAATATTATTCCTGACCTTGTTCTGCTTAAAGAAAAGCTGCCTTTCGTAGGTCATGTTCTGAAGCTGGCACCCTCCGCACTGTCTGGCAACAGGACATGGTGCCTCCTGCCTGAAGGGTGACTTCTCAATGATCTCCTCAAGATGGGCATAGGCGTAGTTTTTCTTGGCCTTCATGACCTTTGCCCTGACCACATCGCCAATCACAGCATCCTTTATAAAAAGAGTATAGCCATCAATCTTGCCTATACCCTCCCCATCGATTCCAATATCTGTAATTTCCACTGTCAGCATGTCATCCTTACGATACTGACCAATCTCTTTTTTGTTAGCCATAAATATCCCTCTGGTCCATTTTACTTAGACCACTTCAGCCTGTGAAGCTCGCCTTCCCTCTCAAGTCCGGCGAAATCATTTTGCCTAAGAGCCTCGTACAACACTATTGCCACTGAATTAGACAGATTAAGTGACCTGATGTCCTCCAGCATTGGAATTCTGATGCAGGTCTCTTCGTTTTCCACCAGTATCTCCTCGGGAATTCCAGCGCTCTCTTTTCCGAACATTATGTAATCGTCCATGGCAAAAGAGACTTCGGCGTAGGTACGCTTTGCCTTGGTGGTGGCGTACCATATCTTTGCCCCGGGATGCTGTGCCTTAAAATCCTCATAGTCTATATATCTGGTAACAGAAAGCTTATCCCAGTAGTCCATTCCGGCTCTCTTTAGCTCTTTTTCACCAAGACGAAATCCCAATGGCTCGATCAGGTGAAGGGAAGTTCCTGTAGCCACACAGGTCCTTCCTATATTTCCGGTGTTCTGTGGAATCTCCGGCTGATGTAAAACTATATGCATAATTTACTCATCCTCTGCATCCATGGCTGCTGCTTTTGGAAGAGAGAAAATAAACTCCGTTCCAACGCCCTGGGTGCTTATTACATTTATGTTTTCCTCGTGGGCTTTGATGATCTCTTTTACAATGGAAAGGCCCAGTCCTGTGCCCTTCTTGTCCTTACCTCTTGAAGCATCTGACTTATAGAACCTGTCAAAGATAAGCTTCTGATCTTCCTTGGGAATACCAATTCCGCTGTCCTTCACCGATACAAAAACCTTGCTGTGCTTTTCCGTGGTCTCGATCTTTATAGAAGAATCATGGTGACTGAACTTAATGGCATTATCAAGAAGGTTATATAGTACCTGCTGGATCTTACTCATATCAGCATTTACCAGCATCTTGTCGTCCGTCAATACCAGCTCAATGGCAATATGCTTATCCCTGCAGGAACCCTCGCAGGACTCAGCCACCTCCCTGATGACCTTGTTGATATCAAAGTCTGTCTTATCAAGGAGCATGCCCTTGGAGCTTATATTGTTCAGCGTCAAAAGCTCATTGGTGAGCTTAGTCAGTCTGTCAGTTTCGTTAATAACAATTCCCAGATACTTACCATGCATCTCCTCCGGTATTGTTCCATCCTGCATAGCCACAAGATATCCCCTTATGGAAGTCAACGGAGACCTGAAGTCGTGGGACACATTGGCAATGAATTTCTTCTGGTCCTCCTCCTGACGGGCAATCTCACCTGCCATATAGGAAAGAGAAGCTGCCAGATATCCCATCTCATCCTCTGACTCCACAGAAAACTCATATCCCATATTTCCCGCAGCGTACTGCTCTGTAGCTGTTGTGATCTTGCGAAGTGGCACATAAACCAGCTCCGTGAAGAAGATCAGGATGATAAGAGACAACAGGAAAAGAACTATCAGCATAAGGTAGGAAATATTTAAAAGGGTATTGGCCTTACTCTGAAGTCCGGCTATAGGAGTATGTATTACCACATAAGCCTGTACCTTGTAGTTAGCTGTAATAGGCGCAAAAACACTGAGCATTTCCTGCCTGAAGGATCCCCAGAAATTACCTGTGGTGTAATAGGAACTGCCTGTTACCGTAGGATCAAACCCATCGATCACTACCTCATTCCCCGGAACCAAAGCTCTGGAG
This sequence comes from Butyrivibrio sp. AE2032, assembly GCF_000702965.1. NCBI lineage: Bacteria > Bacillati > Bacillota > Clostridia > Lachnospirales > Lachnospiraceae > Butyrivibrio > Butyrivibrio sp. AE2032. The sequence continues at coordinate 1,160,107 of NZ_JNLF01000003.1, forward strand.
GAATCAAGAACCAGTCGTCCTGATGGGTTTACGATCCATATGGGAGAACCATCCATATACATGGAAAGAGATGTCAGCTCCCCATAAACCGCCTCTAATGATGTTTCACTGTTATAAAGATCTGCCGCATAGGTGTTAGCTATCTGTGTGGCCATCTGGTACATGCTGTCAGCCTTGTCCCTCCTAAGGCGATCATAGGTCATGCCATACACGAAGGTTGCTACCACAACAAATCCAAATATTCCGAAAAGCAGATATGCCAACAGAAATTTGACATATAGAGTTCTTTTCATTTACTGCTGTACCTCAAACTTATAGCCGATACCCCAGATAGTAGCCAGTCTCCACTTCTCGTGGTCGCTTAGCTTTTCACGAAGACGCTTGATGTGCACGTCAACGGTTCTGGTATCGCCGATATATTCATAGCCCCAAATCTGATCAAGGAGCTGCTCTCTGGTAAATACATGGTTTGGAGAAGCAGCCAGGAAGTACAAAAGCTCCAGCTCCTTTGGTGGCATATCCACTCTCTCGCCCATATATGTAACAGAGTAGTTGGTCATGTTGATCTCAAGATCAGGGTATCTGACAACTTTGTCATCAGACACAGGAGTCTCCTGTACCTGTGGCTTAAAGCGCCTAAGAACAGCCTTTACTCTTGCCACAAGCTCTTTTGAATCAAAAGGCTTCTCCATATAGTCATCAGCCCCCATCTCCAGGCCAAGAACCTTATCAAAAACCTCGCCCTTGGCAGAGAGCATGATGATCGGCACCTGTGACTTTGTGCGGATCTCTCTGCAGACCTGATAACCGTCAATTCCCGGAAGCATCAGATCAAGAAGAACCAGGTTTGGTTCAAAGGTGTCAAAGGTGTTGATGGCTGTCTCACCATCATTACATATCTTGGTCTCGAAGCACTCTTTTACCAGATAAAGAGATATAAGCTCTGCAATATTATTGTCATCATCTACGATCAAAATCTTCTGTTTAGTAACCATTTATCCCCCTTGCTTACTTCATAAAAGTAACTATGGTAACGCCCGCGTCACCCTCTCCAAACTCACCGAGTTTAAAGGACTTGACGTAGGGCACACCCTTTAAATAATTATGTACTGCCTGTCTAAGAATACCGGAGCCTTTTCCGTGAACCACCCTGACGTTATTAAGGTGTGATACGTAGGCATCGTCCAGATATTTATCCAGTGCTGCAATAGCATCGTCGCTGTTCTTGCCAATAAGATTTATCTCTGTCCTTATATTGGAAGCCTTTGAAAGATCCATCTGCCCTCCGGAGGTATTCCTTCCGTAGAACTTCTTCATTGCAGCCTTTGGATCCTCATCTCCAACCAAAACCAGGTCTCTGATGTTGGCCTTGGTCTTTATGATTCCGCACTGAACAAAGAGATTTCCATCCTTGTCGGGCTTTGACGATATGGTTCCCTTAAGCCCCATGGACACTATCCTTACAGTCTCACCTAGCTTTAACTGGGATTCCTTAAGTACAGGATGATTCTCCTTTGGCTTTTCCTTCTTGGCAATGGCCTTGTTCTTGTCCGAGATCTTCTGACCAAGACTGGTCCTTGTCCTTTCAAGATCCTGCATAGAGGCATTAGGGCCTGCCTTCCTGAAGACTCGTATGGTCTCGTCTGCAACGTCCTTGGCTTCCTGAAGGATCTCTCTTGCCTGCTCATTTGCTTCACGAAGGATATCATCACGCTGCCTGTCCAGCTTATCCGTCTTTTGCTCAAGCTGCTGACGGAGCTCCTGAGCTTCCTTCTTGTACTGCTCTATCTCAAGGCGCTCATTTTCAATGATCTTACGGCTCTTTTCCAGATCGGCCAAAAGATCCTCAAATTGCTTGTCATCTGTGCTTATCTGTTCCTTTGCTGCCTCGATGATACGATCTGAAAGGCCAAGCTTTGAGGAAATAGCAAAAGCATTACTCTTTCCGGGAAGTCCGATAAGTAGCTTATAGGTGGGCTTTAAGGACTCCACATCAAATTCGCAGCTGGCGTTCTTGACCCCTTTTGTATTCAGGGCATAGACCTTGAGCTCGCTGTAATGGGTGGTTGCCAGTGTTCTTACCTTCCTGGTGTGAAGCTCATTCAGGATAGATATTGCAAGAGCCGCTCCCTCTGTAGGATCAGTTCCTGCCCCCAGCTCATCAAACAGGCACAGCGAGTTCTCATCCGCCTTCTCAAGGATTGATACCGTATTGGTCATGTGCGACGAGAAAGTTGAAAGAGACTGCTCAATACTCTGCTCGTCTCCAATGTCTGCATAAACCTCTTCAAACACCGCAAGCTCTGACCTGTCCCCGGCAGGAATCGCAAGACCAGCCTGTCCCATCAGAGTTAAAAGACCTACTGTCTTAAGTGTTACTGTCTTACCACCGGTATTAGGTCCTGTGATGATAAGCATATCAAAGTCCCGACCGGCATAAACATCAATGGGCACCACTCTGTCCTTGGGAATAAGTGGATGCCTTGCCTTCTTAAGGTCAAAGGCATGATGGTCGTTAAATATCGGCGTTATAGCATTTATCTCAAGGGCATAGGATGCCTTGGCAAAAACAAAGTCAAGATCCGTCATGATCTCGCTGTTATAGCGGATGGTATCCACATGCTCAGCCACAGAAAGGCTCAGCTCTGCCAGGATCTTCTCAATCTCTGCCTGCTCCTGAAGAGCCATCTCCCTGAGTTTGTTGTTCAGTTCTACAACAGCCGCCGGCTCAATGAAAAGAGTTGATCCCGAAGATGACTGATCGTGGACAAGGCCGTTTATCTGAGACTTATACTCAGCCTTAACAGGGATACAGTATCTGTCACCACGCATGGTAACAACTGCATCCTGAAGGTAGGTGCGAAGTGTCCCGTTTATCATCTTGTTCAGTTGTTCATGGATACGGTCATTGGCAAGCATTATCCCACGTCTTATGTGCTTAAGGGCAGGACTTGCCTCAGAACTCATTTCATCCTCTGATACAATACATCTTCTGATCTCTGCAGATACAAAGGTAAGTGGCTCAAGCATCTCAAAGGACTCTGAAAGGGAATCCCTTGCTTCATCGTCCCTTCCGGGTCTTCCATAGCTCTTTACCCTGTTTACATTGTCAAGAAAAGCTGCCAGCCTCAAGAGCCCCGCCATATCAAGAGAGCTTCCGATCTTAAGTGCCTTTAGTGTTCCGGAAAAGTCCCTGTTATCCCCAAAGTTTATAGAACCCTTTTTGAAAATCCTTGCTATGGCATCAGAGGTCTTTTCCTGGTTCTTTCTGATCTCCTTTATATCTGTGGAAGGAAGCAGCTCTTTGCAAAGCTTTTTTCCTGGCTCAGAAGAGGCATGGTCAGTGAGTTTGTTTATTATCTTGTCGTACTCAAGTACGCGTAGTGCTTTAGTGTTCATTGTCGATCCTTATTAAATGCCTTATTTACGTAGTAATCCACATTACAGTTTATCATTTACGCGCAAAAAAAGGAACTGCAAGCTTTATTAACCTGCAGTTCCGTCTTCTCAAATTTCAATGGGACTATATGCCATCTTGACATTGATGTCCTGATTATAATTTCCGAAGCCCCTTCCAAATATGGTAAGTCCGCCCACATGCTCTGCACTGTCCGGTACTTCCAGTTTAAACTTAAGGGCACTCTTGGATGTAAATTTGAACTGATCGATAGATGTATCAGATATCTGGAGGCCATCTATGAAGGTTCCCTTGTGGTTAACCACAAGCATTTTAAGAAGTCCATACTGATTCCAGTTTGGGAACCACCAGTCAGGGGTGAAGATTCCTTTAACATCTCCGAAATCTCCTGGGCTTGTCCAGGTTCCAAGCAGGGTATCATTCAGATAAAAATAGATATCTGAAGGCCATACATTATTTACTCCCGGTGCCTCTGAGCTCAGCTCCAAAGAAATACATATCTCATCTATCCTCTGGTTTGAAGGAACAAAATTTGGAATAGCATACTCAACAAAGCCCTTGGTGAACCAGAGAATATCTGCTTCATACCTGTCCGGATGGGCAAAGTATCTGGTATCGTCCACCTCTCCAATCAGCCTTGTGCTTGTAGCAAGACCACAGGTAGGATATACACAGTAATCTGAAAACAGCCCCACCTTGATGTCTGTGGTATAAACATTCTCATTCTCAGGCTTGTCCTGAAGTTCAATAAGTATCTTGTCCAAATGTACAGAGCACACCTTCTGGTTGCCATGACCGGATGCTTCAGAAGAAACTGTTACAACTCCGCATTCTTCCAGCTTTTTTATATGACTGGTCAGAGCGCCATTGGTAATATTCAGGCGACTTGCCAGCTCATTCATATTCATGGCATTTTCATTTAGAAGTATCTTTATTATCTCGACTCTGACATCTGAGCCAAGAGCCTTAAAAAGCTCTAGTCCCTCATCAAGAGATTTAATATGAAGCATTGGACAACCCCCATTATTTGATTCCGCTGATTGCGATTGATTCAATGATAACGCGCTGGAACAAGAAGAACAATACCAAAGTTGGAAGCATTGCTATTACTGAAGCCGCCATTATCAGGGCATAATCACTCTGTATCGCATAGTAGTGATTGAAGGATCTGATAACCACCTGCAATGTCCAAAGCTTTTCGCTTCGAAGGAAGATCGTTGGTGCAAGATAGTCATTCCAGATTCCCATAAACCACAGCATGAGCTGGGTACCAAGTGCTCCCTTCATAAGAGGAAGGAAGATCTTATAGTAGATCTTGAAATAGTTACATCCATCAATCTTAGCAGCATCCATAAGGTCTGATGGGATGCTGTAAAGATTCTGCCTCAGGAAGAATATCATGCTTACATTTCCAAAGCATCCCGGAATAATCAGCGGTGCTAAAGAATTTGTCCAGCGAAGCTTGGTAAAGAGCACGTACTGAGGGATCATTACTACTGCAAAAGGAATCATGATTGTTGCAAGGAGCGCAAGGAATAAAGCATTCTTGCCTCTGAATTCCATCTTTGCAAAAGCAAAGGCAGCCAGTGATGAAGTGAATCCACCGATAAGAAGTACCGGGATCTCAACCTTTATTGTGTTGAAGATACCGCTTATGAACTGGCCCTTTTTCATAACCTCTGAGTATTTTCCAATGAGGATAGGATCCGGAATGATAGTAAGGGTTCCGGAAAGGATCTGATTCTTTGTCATAAAAGATGTTGCCACCATATAAATAAGTGGGAACACCATTGTTATCGCAAAAAGAAATAACAGGATAAATATTAAAACATTAAACGCCTTCTCCTTGGGAGTTGTGACGTGATCAGACTGATAATCTTTTTTACTAGCTTTTGGTTTGTTCATTAATGCTACATCCATTGTCACACCTCCTTAATCTATAGTCTTAACCCATTTATCCTGGCCCCAGAAGTTGATGGCCGTGATAATGAATATGATTATCGCAAGAATAACTGCAACTGCACTTCCGTATCCCAGCTGGCCATTGGTGAAGGCCTTTTCATACAGATAGAATACAACTGTCGCAGAGCTGTAGTTTGGTCCGCCGTTTGGTGTCATAACCTGAACTTCTACGAATACCTGGAAACCACCGATAAGGGAGGTGATAAGTACATAGAAGGTTACAGGCGAAAGAAGCGGAAGTGTAATGTTGCGGAACTTATTCCATCCGTTGGCTCCATCGATCATAGCCGCCTCATAATAGTCTCTTGGGATATTCTGTAATCCCGCCAGGTAGAGAATGACGGTTCCTCCAAGTCCCTTCCATACCATAAATATGATCAGGGAAATCTTTACCATGTGCTCATCACCGAGCCAGTTAGGTCCGTGCATTCCTGTTAGGAATTTGTATATTCCATTTAAAAGACCGTAGTCATAGTTGAACACCCATGCCCACAAAATTGAAACAGCAACCAGTGAGGATACTACGGGAACGTAGTACATGGTGGTGAGGAGTCTTTTCCCGGGAATTCCTCTGTTAAGTCCCATAGCGATCAGCATACCCAGGATCATTCCGATAGGAATACCGATCATATAGATAATGGTTGTAGCCATGGATTTCCAGAACTTATAGTCTGCAAAAATCTTTGCATAATTGCGAAGCCCCACAATGTTGCCCCACAGCGAATTCATTCCGGTCCATTTACTGGTACTTGCTATAAGTGCGAACACGATAGGGTATGCCATAAAGAGCATAAATCCGACAAACGGAGCTGCTATAAAGAGCCACGCCCATCGCTCTTCTCTTTTTGCCATGGCAGATCTGTGTACTTTAACTTTGTTCTTTGCCATCTTTACTCTTCCCCTGAAAAATCTTAAAAAACGAGCCCCTCAGCAATTATACAGAGGGGCTCTGTTTGGTTTATGATCTAGTGTTTGCCCAAATTACTTTGTAGCAGAATTCTGAAGCTCGATAGCTTCGTCAAGAAGTGCCTGCATCTCAGGCTCTACCTGGTTGAGGTAATCCTGAACTTCGATGTCGCCGTTCTTGATGTTGAATACACCTGACCAGAAAGGTGTGAACCACTCTGAGTTGTATGTGTAATCTGTCTCCTGAAGAGCTGCTGCGTAGTGATCATTGCCATCAAAGTATCCGAAGATTACATCAACGTTTGAAGCGTAAGGAACCTTGCCTGAATTTACAGCGTCCTTGAACTCGCCATAAGCAAGCTCTGTGATGTTAGGAAGCTGGATAGAAGCACCAGTTGAAATACCTGAAACTGCTCTCTGTCCGTCAACATCTGTTGAAAGCTTTGAAACAAGCTCTGCGCAAAGGTCAGGATACTCTGTTGTAGCAGATACGCAGTAACCAACTGATCCCATCCATGTGTGTGATCTTCCATCACCTGAAGGTCCTACAGGCCATCCGCAAAGATTCCACTTGTAAGGGAATGTAGCGTCATCCATGAATGCTGCAACGTCCCAAGTACCACATGCGTAGAAAGCAACCTGGCCATCAAGCCATCTCTGGTATCCACCAAGAGCTGTATCCTGCTCAACAGAAGGTGTAAGGCCATTTCTTGTAAGGTCTGTGTAGAATGTAAGGGCCTCTGTAAGCTGAGGGTTGTTTGCAACGTTAACCTTTGTCATGTCATCGTTGAGGAACTTAACACCGTTTGAGTAAAGGATAGGTGTCATGCCCCACTGATCAGCACATGCAACGCCCCACTGATCAACTTCGCCGTCGCCGTCTGTATCCTTTGTAAGAGCCTTGCAGACCTCTACGAACTCATCGTAGGTGTATGGCTTTTCCGGATCAGGATACTCAAGACCTGCTGCATCAAAAAGATCCTGGTTGTACGCAAATGCAAAGCATGAAAGATCCTTAGGGAATGCATAGAGAGAACCTGTTCCGATGTTCTTGCCGTCATAGCGGTAGATCTCCTGAGTTGTTCCCCAAATGCTCTTTATGGTTGCATCGTCTACATATTTGTCAAGAGGAAGTACATAGCCGTTGTCTACATAAGAACGAACAGCTGCAGGTCCTACGTAGAATACATCAGGCATATCGTTAGCAGTCATGTTAGCGATCATCTTCTGGTTGTACTCATCCTGAGTTGTAACCTCGAATACAACTTCCTTAACCTGATCCTTGTGCTCCTCTACGAACTCGTCGATGAGCTTCTGGTAGATTTCCTTCTCATGCTCCTGCATGTAAAGGAATACGTGGATTGTCTGATCTCCCTCTCCTGCGAGAGTCTCGGTTGTTGACTCTGAGCTTGTCTCAGCAACTGCTGTGTCAGTCTGAGCCTGTGTGTCAGCTGTAGCCTCGCCAGCCTCTTCAACAGTTGTTGTTGAACATCCGGTGAGGATACCAAGTGTCATGCAACCAGCCAGTAAAACACTTAAAACCTTCTTTTTCATAGCAAATCCTCCTAAAAAATTGCGTTAAGTTACATCTGTTACAGCAATTTTACTAAACAGGAGGATTGGGAGTCAATATCTATTTTAGATTTTTCTTAAATATTTTAAATTTTTGTCGTTTTACACAAAAATCTAAAGTTGTTTTTGTTTATCTATAAATGGTATTCAGTCCATTTTTGTTTCAAAGATGTTACTCTCGAAGAATTTGTTGAATCCCTGCCATCCGGGAGTAGTGATATTTGAAAGGATTTCAGTGAAGGTCTCCATCTTCGCATCAGTGTTGTCGGCCAGATTCAATGCCACAGCCTCCATAATAGCGGGCTTTTTGGGAGATCCATACTCAAACTCACCGTGATGAGCAAGGATACAGTGCTGAAGCTCCTGCTTTAAAAGCTCCGGAAATCCTTCAATAAGCCTTGCCTTTTCTCCTACCATCTCACAGCCCATGACGATGTGGCCAAGGAACTGCCCCTCATCAGTGTAGTCATTTACAGGGAAAAGACTCAGTTCCTTTGTTTTACCTATATCGTGGCAGATAGCTGCTGTAAGAAGAAGATCTCTTTTCAGCATTGGATAAGCTGATGCCATATAGCTGCAAAGCTTTGTAACACTGAGTGTATGCTCTAAAAGTCCGCCGATAAAGCCGTGGTGTACAGTTTTTGCCGCGCTGGATCTTCTGAAAAGCTCTATAAAATCCGTATCGTTTACAAAGAATTCCTCAAGAAGCTTCTTGAGATAGGGATTCTCAATAGTGCCAATAATTCCCAAGAGTTCTTTGTACATCTGGTCATTGTCCTTGGAGGAAACAGGAAGATAGTTGGAGAGATCAAACTCACCCTCATGGCACTTCCTTGCCCTTTTGATGTTGATCTGAAGAGCACCGTTAAAGCTGGTCACTTCTCCGAAAACATCGATGCAGTCTGTATCGTCAAACTCATCTATTCCATCACTGTTGGGCTCCCAAATCTTGGCGTCAACAGTACCTGTCTTATCCTGGAGAGTTACGGAATAGTACTCCTTTCCGTTCTTGGTGGTAGCTGACTGTTTGTGCTTGCACATGTAAATGTCAGCAATTCTGTCTCCGGTTTTAAGATCCTTGATAAACTTCATAAAAAAATCCTCATTTCTAATACTTAATTATGTGTGGCACTTGTTAAAGTTGCCTCTATTTCAAGGTCAATGTAATCATTTGGACCTTGTCTTTTTACTGAAAAGGTGGCTGTTTCCTCAGGCGAGCACCCTGAAAGCTTTGTTACAAGCTGCTCGTAGGTTCCAACCTCCTGGCCGTTGATGGAGGTTATGATATCTCCGCTCTGGATTCCCGCCTGCATAGCAGGGCTTCCAAGCTCTGTCTGGATAACGTAAGCTCCTGCCGGAATGCTTTCAGACTCCTGGACATCCGCAGGAATGGTTGCTCCGTGAATCCCAAGATATGCTCTGTTTCTGCCATTTGAAAGATCCTCAATAAGGCCCTTGAGCTCTGTAATGCCAATGGCGCAGATATGGTTCTGAAGATCTTCTGTGTTATAGGACATGTCTATGATACCAATGACCTGTCCGTTAAGATTGGTGAGAACTCCCGTGCCCTTCGTGCTTCCATAGATGTCTGTGGTAAGGAGCTTATAGTAGGAATCCTCAAGGGCAAGGGCTGTCTTCTCCGAGGTGATGATCCCATAGGATATGGAGTCCTGAATTCCAATAGGACTTCCAGCAGCAATAACAGGTATTCCCGTCAGAGTGCCTGTATTGGAACTTCCAAGGGTTGCAGTGGAAACCTTATCCCTGGTGCTCTCTGTAAGAGTGGCCCTTCTCACCGTGATAACACTAAGACCTGTAATGTCGTCAGAAAGGCTAATCTCCGCTGTTGCTACAGCACCGTTGCAGAAGGTGACCCTTATACTCTCAGCTTCAGCAATTGCTGCTGAGGGAGTGACAATAAAGTAGTTGGTAACGTTGTTCGCAACGATCACTCCAGACGCAGAACCGCTGCTCTCAAAGGACTCGCTGAACCAGTTGGTATCACTTGACACAGCTGTCACCGTCACAAGACTGGATGAAACATCAGCTGCGACCGCCTTAAGAGAGGACATCATCTTCCCATAATCAGAAGCAGTAAAACTGTATGATGCCAGGGCAGCATCAATCTTATCCTGCTGAGAAGCCTCAAGATTCTGAACTTCATTCTCCAGGATGGCGTTGTCATCCACATACATCTCCTCAGGAGTCAGCTCGTCCTGAATAGTCTCCTCCGGAAAAGAGATCTTCTCCGGCTCAGCTTCAGGATACAGCTTATCACTAAAGACCGGCTGCAGGAAAAGAAATGTGAAGCAGGCAACTATACCGAACACAATGGCAAGAAAGAAGGTAATTGCAGTTCTTCGAAGAAGCTTCTTTCTGTTTATAGGGCGCTGCTTGATCTTTTCGCTGATAAAGCCTGTGTCCGCCAGTTTCTCCTTGTTGTCTTCTGAATTAAGTGGCATGTTCATGTCCTTCCTTATTTCACAACGTTACCCCTATTATAGCCTATGGCTCAACGCTATACAAACAAATATAGGCCTGTCTGGATAGCTTTGGTTAAGCTCCCAGGACAGGCCTGTATTATTCTTCTGTTATTATGATCCGGTTTACTTTACCCTGATCTCTACAACACTTGCAGCAGGAACCTTAACCTTAAGGCCGCCATCAAGTGAGTAATCCTTGAACTCCTTCTCAACTACCTTCTCAGGCTCTTCAAAAGTGTTGTGGTCGTGGATGTCTCCGCCTCCAACATACTTTGCTTCAACAACCTGGATATCTTTCTTTTCAGCAAATACAACATCAAGCTCTTTTGCCTCAGAAACAGAAAGGTTATTAAGGGTGATAGTGATGATTCCGTCTTTTTCTGAAACAGATTCTGTGATATCCGGAACCTTTCCATTCACAACATCTGCTCCGATCTCTGATGCACCTGTAATGTCACTCTCAAGAAGGTCAGCACCCTGATGGTGACGGTACATGTGGAATACGTGATAAGTAGGAGTCTTTATCATCTGAGCGCCATCTGTTAGGATCACGGACTGAAGCACGTTGATCATCTGTGCGATACATGCCATCTTTACTCTGTCGCAGTGCTTGTTGAAGATGTTAAGGGTAATACCTGCAACAAGAGCGTCTCTAATAGAGTTCTGCTGATACAAAAATCCAGGATTGGTTCCAGGCTCTACCTGGTACCAGGTTCCCCACTCATCGACTGCAAGGCCGATCTTCTTATCTGGATCATACTGATCGATGATCGCGCTGTGTCTTACGATGAGCTCATCCATGTAATATGCCCTGTTCAGGGTCTTGTACCAAAGCTCGTCATCAAACTCTGTAGCACTTACCTTAGGCTCCCAGCCAAGAGGCATATCGTAGTAGTGAAGGGAAATAAGATCCATGAAACCATGCTCATGCTCAGGAGAATGGTCAAAGCAGGTCTTAAGCACACCTTCTGTCCAATGGTAGTCTGACACATTTGCTCCGCAGGCAATCTTCTTGAACTTCTTATCCGGATTGTACTGGCGAAGGTAGGTCTGATAGCGACGATAGAGATTACCATAGTACTCGGGAGTCATGTTACCGCCGCAGCCCCAGTTTTCGTTACCTACAGCAAAGTAGTCCAGCTGGAATGCATCCTCGTGACCATTTTCTTTGCGCAGGTCTGCCATGGGAGATACTCCCTCAAAGGTCATATATTCAACCCACTGGCTCATCTCCTGAACAGTTCCGCTTCCCAGGTTACCATTTACGTAGGTCTTACATCCAAGCTGTCTGCAAAGCTCCATAAACTCGTGGGTTCCGAAGCTGTTATCTTCCATTACTCCGCCCCAGTGAGTGTTTATCATCTTCTTGCGCTTTGACTTATCCCCGATACCGTCCATCCAGTGGTATTCGTCAGCAAAGCATCCGCCGGGCCAGCGAAGGAGAGGTACGTTTATCTCTTTTAACGCATTTACAACGTCGCTCCTCATTCCATTTACGTTAGGAATATCAGAATTCTCCCCAACATAAAGACCTTCATAGATGCATCTTCCAAGATGCTCCGAGAAATGTCCATATACCTCGGGTTCGATCCTGCCCTTTTTCTTAGTTTCATTGATCACCAGTTTTGCCATATCTTACTCCCCATATTGAATGATTGTTATCACCAACTGCACTGATGCATAAGGTGTTGTTTCCTGCTTCATCTGTCATCTCTACCATAATGCCCTTATAGGTTACATCCTGAGCACTAATAGTAATATAGTTTGTACCTTCCGAAACCTCATAGGTGCCGGTCAATCCACCCGTTATCTGTCCATCTTCAAAGTGACACTCTTTTGTCTCGTTCACCAGATTGTTTATCTCAAGTCCGTGGTCAAGAACGTAGAAGGTTCCCTTTATGTCTTTTTGCTTGTATCCCGTCTCGGAAAGGCTCTCACCATTTGTTGCAAAAGGGAATACACAGGGCCATCCCTCTTCATTCATGGCCATCTGATGAACTCTTACAGAGTGGAACTCGCCATTATTCTTGAATCTCTGATGGTACACGATATAAAGCTTTCCGTCACTTCCCTCAAAGGTCGACTGTCCGCCCGGAGCCATGTATGTAACATTAAGGCTGGGCAGAGTGTAATTGCCCATAAGCTTTATACCATAATCTGCGTAGGCGTTAAGGTCTCCCCTTATTCCAAGGCTCTGTCCCATAGAATCCACATAGGGACCGTCAGGATTCTCAGACCTGAGCACCCTTATCTGATATCCGCCATCTGCCTGGAGATTCCCATAGGAAAGAAACAGATAGTAGTATCCTGTTGTCTTATCATAGTGAATGTATGGGCCCTCGATAGAATGGTGGCAACCACCGATAACCCTTTTCCCAAAGTATGCATCCACCTCGTTATCGTCATCTGTCTCAGGATGAATAGGCTCTCCCGTCTCCTTATCAAGTTCCAGTACAAAAATGCCGCCAGACCAGGAACCGTATACCATCCACAGCCTGTCATCCTTGTCATAGAACATGGCCGGGTCTATGGCATTTGGCCAGAGCTGGTTGTTGTAAGCTCCGCCTGCTATATACCTGTTCTTAGTTGCCGCATCATCCGCAAGGATGTCGTAAAAATTAGTCTGATCCAGATCCTTCTTGGTGAAGCCTGAATATATGATGGTCTTTTCGTAGTGATAAGGTCCGCCAATATTGTCAGAGGTTGCGATCACAATGTTGGACTTAATATATGATGAAGTGGTGCAAAAATACATCATGTATTTCCCGGTGGTCTTATTGTGGATCACGCTGGGAGCCCACACAGAGTAACCATTCTGATCATTCTTTCCCACAAAAGAAAAAGCCTCGAAGGGCTCAGCTATCACGTTGTCAAAAATCTTATTGGAACCATTCACACCATCAGCCCAGGTGTTCCACTTCATCAGGTCAGTGGAGGTTGCAGCTGTCATATGGGTTCCGTAGCAATAATAGGTGCCATCATCCCCAAGGATAACCTGTGGATCATGAAGTGAAGCCCCTGAATTAACCGAGCCTTTTGCAATCTCTTCCATTGGAATCTCCTCCGGCAGTGAAGAGGCCTCTTCCGCGGCATTTCCACAACCTGCTGCCAAAAGAGTCATGCATACACTCATCCCCACTGCCATATATTTACAAAGCTTATTTCTCATTGTTATTCTCCCTGTTCAAAAGAAAAAACAGGCCTTCCCTCAGCATCCCACTTAACAGGCATAAGTCTCGCATGTCTGTTGGGATTGTAAAGAGGATCCCCCTCTATCGTTTCTTCATTTCTTGCGTGGAAGACGCATATATCTCTTCCTTCCTCGTCCACAGTAAAGCTGTTGTGCCCAGGACCATAAATTCCCTTTGTTTCATCAGACTTAAGCACAGGGTACCTTTCTTTAGTCCAGCTCCTTGGATCAAGAAGGTCGCTGTCCATATCTGCCGTCAACATGCCCATGCAGTAAGCCTTTCCTGTTTCACTTGCTGAATATGTTAAAAAGAGCTTGTTGCCATGCTTAATAACTGAAGGACCTTCATTTACCCAGTATCCAACCCTCTCCCAGTCATAGTCGGGAGTAGTGAGCATCACCTGTACGGTTGAAAGCTTCCATGGGGTCTGCATCTTAGCAATATAAAGGTTACTTATCTGCCTTCCAACGCCGACCTTCTCTGCCCAAACGTAGTATCTCTCACCTTTATTTTCGAAAATAGTGGCGTCCAGTGAAAACGCTTCAAAAGAAAACTCATCCTCGTCAGCTCTCTGGATCTTTCCGAGCTCTGTCCAGGTTCCTGTTATTGGATCTTCGTCCTTACACTGGAGCACATAGGGCCTGATCTCCCAGATATTGTCCTTATCCCCTCCGGCGTAGTATATATACCAGGCTCCATCAAGGAAGTGGAGTTCCGGAGCCCAGATGTGAATGCTCATGGGGCCACTTTCATGCTTATGCCAGATTTCCGTCTCAGGAGCATCTGAAAGTCCCTGCAGAGTATCAGATTTCCTTAAGACAATCCTGTCATATTCCGGTACGGAAGCTGTGAAATAATAAGTTCCGTCAGTATGCCTGTATACGTATGGATCTGCCCTCTGAAGTATCCATGGTTCGAAATATTTAAGCTCTGTATTACCATTCATTCCAGTATTTTCTCCTGATTTTTGCCTGATGTTACCATTCCAGGCTCTATGTAAATTCTAATTTCACCAAAACACAGTGTCAATGATTATTTTAGATATACATGAAATAGTTTAGATATTCATTGATTTACACAAAAAAAGTCCTGCTTTTTGTGCATTTTTATCACAAAAAGCAGGAGGCTTTAGATAATACTAAATATGCTCAAAGCTTTGATATAAATCTTTCAAGTCTTTCCATAGCAGCCTTAAGATTCTCTAAAGAGTATGCATAGGACACTCTTATGTAGCCCTCTCCGCTGTCACCAAAGGCAGTTCCTGGAACAACAGCAAGCTTTTCTTCCTTCAGAAGTCTTGTACAGAATTCTTCACTGGTCATGCCAAACTTCTTGATGCTTGGGAATACATAGAAGGCTCCAAAGGGTTCAAAGCATGGAAGTCCGATACGCTCAAACTCATTTAACAGATATCTTCTTCTGTGATTATACTGCTCACGCATCATTGCAACGTCAGCGTCGCCGTTTCTAAGAGCCTCCACTGCAGCATACTGGCTGGTTGTTGGAGCGCACATGATGGCAAACTGATGGATCTTTACCATCTGGGCCATGATCTCTTCAGGTCCACAGGCGTAGCCCAGTCTCCAGCCGGTCATGGCATAGGCCTTGGAAAATCCGTTTATAAGGATTGTTCTCTCCTTCATTCCGGGAAGAGAAACAATTGATACGTGTTTGCCACTATAAGTCAGCTCACTGTAAATCTCATCGGAGATAACAAAAAGATCCTTTTCAATGACTACCTTTGCTATAGCCTCAAGATCTTCCTTATCCATGATCGCACCTGTTGGGTTGTTGGGGAAAGGAAGAACCAGTATCTTTGTCTTGTCGGTAACCTTATCAAGTACCTCCTGAGCAGTAAGGCGGAAGTCATTCTCTTCCTTAAGCTCGATTATCACAGGTACAGCGTCAGCCAAAATAGCGCAGGGCTCATAGGATACATAGCTGGGCTGAGGAATAAGGACCTCATCCCCCGGGTCAACCATAGCGCGAAGGGCCAGGTCAATAGCTTCAGAACCTCCTACAGTGATGAATATCTCTTTTATGGGGTCATAGCTGACACCCTGAGTTCTGTTTATATAGTTTGATACTTCACACCTAAGCTCCTTAAGTCCGGAGTTTGATGTGTAGAAGGTCCTTCCCT
The DNA here is from genome assembly GCF_000702965.1 of Butyrivibrio sp. AE2032. Classification (NCBI taxonomy): domain Bacteria; kingdom Bacillati; phylum Bacillota; class Clostridia; order Lachnospirales; family Lachnospiraceae; genus Butyrivibrio; species Butyrivibrio sp. AE2032. Next base: position 1,175,779 of record NZ_JNLF01000003.1, read on the forward strand.
TTTCAAGGGAATAGATACCCTCATCTCTAATATGCCAGGGAGTGTCAAAGTCTGGTTCGCCCACACCAAGAGAAATAGCTCCCTCAGTCTCAAGGACGATGTCAAAGAACTTCCTGATACCCGATGGCTTTATATCTACTACCTTTTTTCCAATAGGGTTTCTCATGGTGAAACAATCTCCCTTGTGTCTTCATATTTTTTATCAAGAATAGTTCCGTGGTCCTTATATTTCTTAAGGATGAAATGTGTTGCTGTGCTAAGGACAGTGTCCAGAGTAGAAAGCTTGTTGCTCACAAAGCCAGCTACCTCCTGAAGGGTCTTCCCCTCAAGGATAACCATAAGGTCAAAGCCGCCACTCATTAGATAAACACTTGTAACCTCGGGATATTTGTATATTCTCTCAGCTATGCTGTCAAAGCCAAGGCCCCTCTGAGGTGTAACCTTTACTTCGATAAGGGCGTTTACCTTCTCTATATCAGTCTTGGACCAGTCTATCATTGTGTGATAACCGCAGATGATCCCCTCTTCTTCCATGGCCTTAAGCTCATTGGCCACCAGGATTTCCTCCGCCCCCAGCAAAACACTGAGTTCATGAACATCGATGCGACTGTTCTTCTCGATTATGTTAAGTATCTCCTGTCTTGTGTTCATTCATTTCTCCCCTTTTCTATTTTTATAAATACTAATTATACACTACAAAACCTTGTGAATCTCATCTGCCTGTGGAAGTTCCAAAAATCTCTCCTCATCGTCGTTTACAATTATACGGTCATTGCCTTCCTTAAGGCTTCCAATTACCGCAGCGTGGATACCGGCTTCCTCAAGGCTTTCTACCAGCTTTTCACCGTCATCACAGGCGATCAAAAGAGATCCACCAGATATTAACTGATATGGATTAACTTCAAAAAACTCACAGATCTCTATAGTCTCCTGCTTTACAGGTATGCTCTTTAAGTCGACTCTAAGTCCGCATCCCGCTCGCTCAGCCATCTCCCAGAGAGCTGCATAAACGCCTCCCGATGACAGGTCGTGGACGGAAATTCCACCGGTGCCCGTGGCCGTATCAGCATCCAAATTCTGTCCGGATGTCGCCTTACTGGTTAGCTGTGCAATTACCTGCGCTTCTTTTCGAATGTCCAGAAAATCCCTAAAATCTGCCGCCCCATCTATGAAGGGAGCAGGATACCTGGTGACAAGTTCAGACTGCTTTTCCTTCGCAAGCATGGCAGTGCCTTCCAGAGCGATCCACTTGGTGATCACAAGGTCCTGTCCCGCTCGTGGCTTGGGGCTCACGCCATGTTCAAGGTCCGCCTTCTTCCCGGCCTTTCCAACAACGGCTTCGGAGCCTTCCTCCTTCGAAGCAACAGTCCTCTCATACCCAACTGCCGTTGCCGTAACTATCGCCCGGTTCACCGCCTCCGTGACTTCCGTATGTCCTCCGGCGTAGGTGGTTTCGCATATTCTGGCGGCTTCTATCGCATCACTTACAATGGTCTTAAGGGTCTTTTCCTCCGCATCCGCAGGTAACAGGATGGAAAGCGTAACGTGATCCGGCTGTATTCCCTGCGCAATCAGGCTGTTTGCTGCCTTGATGACAGCGTAAAAGCCCGGGTTAGAAATGTCCGCCGTGACAGGACATATGGCACTAAATGCCCTTTTATCATTAGAAAAAGCGCAGTCTGACCCTACAGCTGCGCTTTCAATTCCTTTATATTCGGTTCTTATCTGCTTCAAAACTGAGCGCTTAAGTGCATTCTCAGTTATCTTACCAATTCTCATCCACTCTCCAAAGTCTGTCAGCCGTCTGTCTGAACACTCTCCATGTCAGGTGCTGCTTCCTGTTGCTGCTGAAGCTGAGCATTTGCTGCGTTTACTGCATCGTTGATTGCCTGATTTGCTGCCTCTTCACCATCAGTACCTGCGGCATTTCTGGCTGCTGCCAAAGCTCCGGCAACTGACTTAACTGTAGCTACATCCCCTGTGGCAATGGCTGTCTGGATCTGGGCCATCTGTGTTCCATCTGCTCCGGCAGTACCAACAGTAACAATCTTCGGTACCATCTTGTAGTTGCTGCTATTTACAACTTCTCTGGTGGTCTGACCGTTTTCTGTGACGATCTTCCAAAGCTGAGCCTTGTAGCCAAGGTGTGCTGACTGGGTGCTAACAGAACCAAGAGCTGATGACGGATCTGTCACAAACTGATCTGCAGAAGCAGGAGTCTTTTCCAAGACTTCACTCTCATAGGACACCTTTCTTGATGGGTCCCTGGTCTCAACACCATAGATGGTAAATGTAATGTGCTTATCTGAAGTAGTGTATCCTTCTATATAAATAGGTGCCTGAGTGCTGTTTACAAACTTAAAGTTCTTTCCACCGGACTCTGCAATAGCTGCATCGGCTGAAGGTTCCACGTAAGTTACTATCATTGAGTGGTTGTGTCTTTCTGTAACCTCAAGCTCTGACAAAAGAACTGCGTTATAAAGAGTAGTGGAAACCTGGCAGATTCCTCCGCCAACACTCTCAACAACAAGACCATTTAAGTAGGAACCGGCAGGGAAATAACCGTTTGCCTCTGTAAATGGAGTGATAGTATCAAGTACGGAGAACTCCTCTCCGGGATAGATGGTTGATCCGTTTATCAGTCTGCAGCCGTTAGCTACATTGGCGCTTCTTGATGCACCTGAAGTCTTATAACTTGTAGTAAAGGTTCCTAGAACATCTCTTACCTTGGAGAGTTCATCGTAGCTTCCTCTTGGCTCGTCAACCTTAACTGCCAGGGAAACCACATTGCTGCCTTTGCCCATTCCTGTCTGAATGAAACTGTCAATGGCAGAAAGAGATGCCTCCTGGTCCACAAGATATCCTGACTGGCCGTCAGATACCACAAATCCGTCTGCTGTCTTGGTCAGGGTGTAATTGATGGTCTCCTGATCAAACTCCTTGGAACAATTTGCTACTATTTCCTGAAGAGCCTCTTTTTCATATCCGTACACAATATCAAAGGTATGTGTGTTATGCTCAAGATCCTTGAGCGCTTTGTATCTCTGTAAAATATTGCCCTGGTGTCCCAGTGCGTATGCGTCCTCTACTACGCCTGTGTTACTCCAGTAGAGGCCAATATCAGTTCCGGTAAACGAAAGCTCTTTTCCCTCGCCCGCTGTAAGTGTGATGGGCTGTTCGCAGAGCTCATTAACATATGTAGAAACCTTTGCTTCCGCATCAGTTATACTAAGGCCTGACACATCGACAGTTCCGATATTTACTCCTTTGGCAATCTGCCTGGCGTCTGTCGCATAAACTCTGCTGCCGGGAATGGTAAGAGCCAGCAAAAGAGCTACAACAAACCCCTGAAAATATTTTTTCATAATACTTCCTCTGTGATATTATGTAAATGTGACCGAATTTACTGAAAGGATATTATAGATGAAATTCCCCTTTTTAGCAAGTTTCATATTGTTATGCATATTCATGAACATCAACATGCGTCGCGTTTCCAGAAAGACGGAACAGCGTGAAGAAGATTTCTGGGCAAGAGAATCCCAGGCCAACAACACCCGCAAAAAGAGCCTTGAAACTCTGGACTATGTCCATATTCCTTTTGACCTTCTTCCCTTCGGAACTGCCGATGGAAATCCAACGCTACAAAGTGCCGAAGATGAACTTATGGCTCTTAAGGACGAGAAGATCGTCAACCTCACAGGTATTCCCAACACGGACCTTAAGCTGGAGTATGGGACAGCCAATATCACTGTTCTTTCCCAGTACGACCAGAACTACACCGCCCTTGTATGCTCTCTTCAAAAGTGGGGAAAAGAGCTTTATGATGTGGGGCGCTATGAAGATGCAACCAAAGTCCTTGAATTCGCCATAAAGACCAGAACTGATATAACCGGAACCTACAGACTCTTAATTGACCTGTATCAGACCAAGCTCGGCTACAGCGAGTCAGAGATCCAAAAAAAACTTGATGGTCTCATTCCGATCGCCAAGGGCCTTAACTCTTTGAGTCGTAACACGATCCTGAATCTCCTTGATTACAAGGAAGAAGCTGTAAATGCATAAATACTAATAGTAATGCCGGGAGCTTGCAAAAGTACAGTCTCCCGGCTCTTATTTATCCTATGGTCTTAACAAATCTGTCAAAGGCCTCCTGGCCCTCTTTGGTTCTCTTGTAAACTCCAGCATCCTCCAGAACGTGCATAAACACTATGCCGATCTCCTTCTGAATGATCTCATGGATGTTTTCTTTATTAATGCTGTCGTATTTGGTCTTAAACTCATCTACCCAATCAGCGTGCTTTTCAAGGACCTCATCCGCCCTAAGGTCAGCCCCTGCAATAATAGCTTCTTCAAGTTTTGCCATTTCTTCCTTAAGTCTGGCAGGAAGTACAGCAAGTCCCATTACTTCGATAAGGCCGATGTTTTCCTTCTTGATGTGATGAAGCTGGGCATGTGGGTGATAAACTCCCAGCGGATGCTCATCAGTAGTGATGTTATTTCTAAGTACCAGATCAAGCTCGTAGTCTTCTCCGCGCTTTCTGGCGATAGGAGTGATGGTGTTATGAGGTGTACCGTCAGTCTCAGCAAAAATAAAGGCTGCCTCATCTGTATATCCTCTCCACTTCTCAAGGATAACGTCAGCAAGGGCAATAACTCTCTCATAGTCCGGAGCAGACAGTCTTATAACTGACATAGGCCACTTAACGATTCCGCTCTTAACATCCTCAAAGCCTTTTACGGTAAAGCTTCTCTCCACAGGAGCCTTTGCCATGGCAAAGGTATAGTGTCCTCCCTGGAAATGATCATGGCTAAGGATAGATCCTCCAACAATCGGAAGGTCAGCATTTGATCCCACGAAGTAATGAGGGAACTGCTTTACAAAATCAAAGAGCTTGCAGAAAGTGCCATGCTCGATCTTCATTGGGATATGCTTTGAATTAAATACTATGCAGTGCTCATTGTAATAAACGTATGGAGAATACTGGAATCCCCACTTTGAATCCTGGATAGTTACAGGAATGATCCTGTGATTCTCTCTTGCCGGGTGATCAACTCTTCCTGAGTAGCCCTCGTTCTCCCAGCAAAGCTGGCACTTTGGATAGCCACTCTGCTTTGCATTTCTTGCAGCTGCAATAGCCTTAGGGTCCTTCTCAGGCTTTGAGAGGTTAATTGTGATATCCAGATCGCCGTACTCTGTGGGAGCGATCCACTTCATATCCTTTGCAATTCTGTAGCGTCTTATATAGTCTGTATTCTTGGAGAAGTTATAATAATATTCTGTAGCTGCCTCCGGGCTCTTGGCATACTCCTCTTTGAACTTCTTTATTACTGCGCTGGGTCTTTCTGTCATTACGCCCATGAGCTTTGTGTCAAAGAGATCTCTGTATACAACGCTGTCGCTTTCAATAAGGCCTTTTTCTGCCGCGAAATCGCAAAGCTCCTTAAGAACACTCTCAAGATAAGAAGAAAGCTCTTTTTCATCGGAAGGCACCTTCTCTACAAGTGCTTCCACATCTGCTACTTCAATGTCTGTTGCATCCAACCCCAGCTCTATAAGAAGAGAGTTGACGGTATAGATTATGTCTTCCCTCTCAATAAGGCCTGTCTTAACACCATATGCAACAAGTTTGCTGACTGCTTCCATGATATTTCCTCCTGTTGTGACCTTGAATCCTTATATCGCTCAGATTACCTCCGGGCCACCACCAATTTCTACTGTGTAGAAGGTTGCATCGTATCCGATCTTCTTTTTGTAGTTCTCGCCTACAGTCTTCTTGAAGTTCTCGATGGCCTCGTCCTTTACGATGGAAACTGTGCATCCTCCGAATCCACCACCGGTCATTCTTGAACCGATAACTCCTGGGATCTTCCATGCCTCTTCAGCAAGGGTATCAAGCTCAACGCCTGTTACGTCGTAGTCATCACGAAGGGACTCGTGGGACTGTCTCATGAGCTTTCCGAAGTGCTCAAGATCTCCGTCCTTAAGGGCCTTAACCGCCTCGATAGTGCGCTGATTCTCATATACAGCGTGCTTTGCCTTTTTCTGCATATCAGGATCTGTCAAAACATCCTTGTTAGCCTCAAACTCTTCGATAGAAAGATCGCCAAGCCCCTTGATATCAACCTTCTTCTGAAGGATAGCAAGAGCTTCCTCGCACATGCTGCGCCTTGCATTGTACTGGGAATCTGTCAGTTTGTGCTTCTTATTAGTATTGGCGATTATGATCTTTGCTCCCTCAAGCTTGATTGGAGCATATTCAAAAGAAAGATCGGCTGTATCAAGGAAAATAGCATTATTATCCTTACCCATGGCAACAGCGAACTGGTCCATGATTCCGCAATTGCAGCCGTTGTAGTTGTTCTCAGAATACTGTCCGATAATGGCAAGATCCTGGTTGCTTACTTCAAACCCATAAAGGTCTCTTAAGATAAATCCTGTAAGAACCTCTAAAGATGCTGAAGATGAAAGACCTGAACCATTAGGGATGTTTCCGTCGATAACCATGTCAAAGCCCTTGTCCAGCTTCATGCCTCTTTTCTCAAATGCCCAGATAACTCCCTTTGGATAGTTGGTCCAGCCTGCCTTGTCGTAGGGCTTAAGATCATCAAGGGAAGTCTCAACAACTCCAAGTCTGTCCTGATTTACTGAGTAAAAACGGAGCTTGTTGTCATCTCTTTTAGCTGCTGCTCCGTAAGTTCCGATTGTAAGTGCACAGGGGAAAACGTGTCCTCCGTTATAATCTGTATGTTCACCAATAAGATTTACTCGTCCCGGTGCAAAGTAAGCCTTAACATTATCATTCTTTCCATAAACCTTCTCAAAGCTGTCAAGAACTGTCTTTTTCATCTCCTGATCGATCATATAACCCTCCTGAAATACAGAAATAAAGTGTTGTTTGTTGCCATTATCATAAACTTTATCCCCTGTTTTTTCCATACCACTTTGTTCAAACAACCTGTCAAAATGTTAAAAATAAGTCGTCAAAAAAATCCCGGGGCTTCCTTAGACAGGTAGTCCCGGGCTATCAATCATTTTATTATTTATATCAGCTCTTAGCTGCCTGGATAAGCTTATCCTTAAGCTGATTCTCGATCTGAGCAAGTTCAGCCTCAGCCTCATGGCGCTTCTGCTTACCTTCTGTCTGGATCTTAAGGACTTCATCCAAAGTTGTGATAAGAGACTCGTTAGTGTGCTTGAGGGTCTCGATATCAACAATTCCTCTCTCAGCCTCTTTTGCACTCTCGATTGTAGCAACCTTAAGAGCATCAGCGTTCTTTCTAAGGAGCTTGTTGGTCATATCGTTAACCTCACGCTCAGCCTGAGCAGCCTGTGTAGCGTGCTCGATGCCCATAGCGATGACCATCTGGTTCTTCCAAAGAGGAATGGTGTTAACGATGGTTGACTGGATCTTCTCAGCCATCATTGTATCTGAAGACTGTACCATACGGATCTGAGGACCTGTCTGCATAGCGATGGTTCTTGTGAGCTCAAGGTCATAGATCTTCTTCTCAAATCTGTCGCACTTGTTTGCGAAATCCTTAGCTGCTTCAGCATCCTCAGGAAGTCCTGAAGCCTCAGCCTTCTTCTGAAGCTCAACAAGAGTGGTACTTCTCTCTTCCTCAAGCTTCTTCTTACCAGCCAGGATGTACATTGTAAGCTCTTTGTAGTAGTTAAGATTCAGGTCGTACATCTTATCAAGAACTTCAACGTCCTTAAGAAGAGTTACCTGGTGTCTTTCAAGCTCATTGCTGATAGCCTGAACATTGGTCTCAGCCTTGCTGTATTTAACCTTAAGGGCCTCAAGCTTGTTAGCACTCTTTTTGAAAAGAGCTTTGATTCCCTTCTCATCCTCATCAATCTCGAAACTCTTAAGCTCTGTAACAAGGTTTGTGATCATGTCACCAACCTCGCCCATGTCCTTGGTTCTTACGTTTTCAATAGCCTTCTCTGAGAAATCAGCCAGCTTCTTCTGAGTGCCTACACCGTAGTTCATAATACCTGTTGTGTTGGCAATGTCGATCTGCTTACTGAAGTCCTCAACCTGCTTAAGCTCTTCAGCTGTAAGCTGAGCCTCCATAGCTATGTTGCCGTTTGACTGCTCTTTCTCAGCCTCTGCTGCAGGTGCTTCCTGGGTCTGAGCTGCTGCCCCAAACTCAAGTGATGGTGCTACCGGTGCTTCACCGAACTCTAACTCTGCTCCCATATCATCCTCCTAATACTTTTTTATATAATTATTTACTCTCTGGCATTGTCTGATACTGCCCCTGAGCCTGAGCTTCAGGCTCTGTCTGGAAAGCCACTGCAGGGCCTCCGGCTGACTGCATCTGTGATGCCATGCCCTGACCTTCAACGGTAAGTCCGTCCTGAGCCATCATGGTCTTCATAACTGAGATATCTGAAGAAATATCCCAGGCCATATCCTGGAACATGCTGTCCAAAAGACTTTCAAAAGCTGTATTTATGGTATCAATAGCATCGTCGATCTCGCGCTTTGTCTGAGTGATGTTCTCTCCAACCTCAGGCATTTTATCAAGCTCAACATAAGCATTTAAAAGCTTCTTGGTGGTAGGCAGATAGTAGTTCATAAGCTTGTGAAGCTCATCTGCACTGGATGGATCTTTTTTAACCTGAGCAAAGATCTTGTTCATTATCTCTTCAAGCCTGTAAAGCTTGTTTGAAAGCTCCTCTGTATCAGGAATAACATCATTTATCTGTCTTACGAAGACGATGTACTCTCTTCCTTCCTCAAGTATCTCAACTGCCTTTGTAGGAAGTCCTTCGTACTCAGCATTTCTTGCCTTGGCCTCTTCCACTGCCTTCTTTTTATCAGCAATAGCTCTCGCTTCTCTGTCTTCCCTGTCCTTCTCAGCTCCAAGGTACTGATCGTAGGCCCTGTCAGTGATCATACAGGTGGTCTCAGCCCTGTCCAGCTTCGCCCTTGGAAGAAATCCCAGCTTGATCATGTCCTTGATATCCTTAAGGACTGTCTTGTCACGGCTCCTTAAAACCCTTGCAAGATCCGTTATACTGAAGTACTCAGCATCCTTTAAGACGCTTCCGTACTGATAGTACTTCTTAACCAGGTCAAACTTCTGTTTTCCCTTGAAAAATGCCAGTGCACAAAGAGCTGTAATAGCGCCCGTAACAGCTGCTCCCGGCCAGGAACCAATGAGAAGAAGTCCCAGGCAATCCATTAACATAAATGCTCCGAAAGCCGCTGATGCAGCCATCTGAGGTACTCCAAGATACTTGCTTATCCTCTTTTCAAGGAATGGATAAACCTTCTGCCTTGGAGCCTGAGCTCTCATGGGTGCGCCATTGTTCATCTTGCTGGCGTACATGGTCTTTCTGTCTATAGTGACGGATTTGATCGCTTTATTCACATCCGCATGAAGCGTGCTGTAATCATTTCTGTCTATTGCACTGGAAACACTGTTTAAAATTTCGTTTCCCGCTTTTAAAAAATCCTGAATATCGTTTTGCAACTCTTTTTCCCTTTCACACCCTGAGTTTAATGCTCAAAATGCATCTTACATTTTACCTTAATTTGCCCCAAAATACAATTGTCTGGGGGCTTCTAAATGCGTATAATTTCCATATAAACATGATTATCACGAGGACAAACCATGGAAAAAGCCTATAAACTCCTGTTCAACACAGAAGAATCTGATGATCTTTACGTGTATTGCTGCGGTCTTTCACAGACTCTGCCCGGTCACAGCTTTGGCCCGGCCCTAAAGCCCCACTTCATGATCCACTACTGCCTCTCCGGCAAAGGCAAGTTCTCCATCGGCGGAAAGAGCTATCCACTAAAGGAAGGCTACGGCTTTCTTATCGTCCCGGACGAGCTTGCTTACTACGTCGCAGATGAAAAGGATCCCTGGACCTATGCCTGGGTGGGCTTTGGAGGCAAAAGAGCTGAGGCAATCGTTTCGCAGCTTGGCCTCTCACTGCAGCAGCCGGTGTTTAAATCCAAGGACTCAGCTACCATCTATGACCTGGTAAAAGACATGATGGACCACAACACCTTCAGTGTAGAGGATGTACTTCGAAGAAACGGCCTTCTTTCCATGTTCCTTTCAGTTATAGCCTCCGGAATAAGCGTCACCCAAAAGAGCGACTCCGGAAGCGCCAACAATTATGTCACCAAAGCTCAGGCCTACGTCAGAAGCAACTACTGCAACCCCATCAAGGTCACGGATATCGCCAATTATGTCTGCATCAACAGAAGCTACCTGTACACTCTTTTTGAAAAGACCCTTGGGATATCTCCTCAACAGTACCTGACAAGCTATCGCATCGCCAAGGCTCAGGAGCTGTTGCAGCTGACACAGCTTCCCATCGAGTCAATCGCCATATCCTGTGGCTATTCGGACCCTCTAGTATTTTCAAAAGCCTTCAGGCAGGAGAAAAAGATGTCTCCCTCAGCCTACAGAAAGTCTCTTCCAAAGAGCGATACAGATGCTGGAAATAAAGAACATCTTCGGCAGGTGGAAAAACTCATTGAAGAGCGCCACCTGGAATCCAACGATCCAAACTAAAGAAATATCCCCAGCAATTAAGGGCAGTACCCGTAATAAAAGGTACTGCCCCATTTTAATGCACTCTGTGATTTATTTAACTTCAATCTGAAGCTTGTCCAGATGCCAAACCTCGTCCACATATTCCTGAATAGTTCTATCTGAAGAGAACTTACCGCAACATGCTGTGTTCAGCATGGACATCTTAGCCCAGCGTCTCTTATCTGCATAGGCATCAGTGATCTTTCTGTGGGCCTCAAGATAAGCCTCAAAGTCCTTCAGGATGAAGTACTGGTCTGCCTTGTTGGAGTTAACAGTATTAAGCAGGCAATTGTAGAGCGGCCTGAACAGCTCTCTGTCTGATGAGAAGGTACCATCCACAAGCTTATCCAGAACTGACTTAACATTAGGATCGCTATTGTAGATATCCATAGGATTGTAGCCGCCGTTCTTCTCGTAAGCCATAACCTCCTCGGAGGTAAGTCCAAAGATGAAGGCATTTTCCTCACCTACTTCGTTGACGATCTCTACGTTAGCACCATCCAGTGTTCCAAGAGTAACTGCACCGTTAAGCATCATCTTCATGTTACCGGTTCCTGATGCCTCCTTACTTGCTGTGGATATCTGCTCTGAAATATCAGCTGCAGCAAAGATAAGCTCTGCATTTGAAACCTTGTAATCCTCGATGAATACTACTTTAAGTCTTCCTGCAATATCAGGATCATTGTTAACCACATCAGCTACAGAGTTAATGAGCTTGATGGTAAGCTTTGCTGTAAGATATCCGGCTGCTGCCTTTGCGCCAAAGATATAGGTCTTTGGATAGAAGTCCTTGCTTGGATGAGCCTTGATATCGTTGTATTTATGAATAACCTGAAGAATGTTGAGGAGCTGTCTCTTATACTCGTGAAGTCTCTTTACCTGTACATCAAAGATGGACTTAGGATCAACCTCAATGCCGTTGTGCTCCTTGATATAAGCAGCCAGACGCTTCTTGTTCTGGTACTTGATCTCCATGAACTCGCTCTGGGCCTTCTTATCATCAACAAATTCCTTGAGTTTGGACATCTCTGACAGGTCTGTGATCCAGCCATCGCCGATCTTTTCTGTTACCCAGTCAGCCAGGAGCGGATTTGCGTGCATGAGGAATCTTCTCTGGGTGATACCGTTGGTCTTGTTGTTGAACTTCTCGGGCATCATCTCGTAGAAGTCCTTCAGCTCTCTCTTTTCAAGGATCTCTGTATGAAGCTTGGCAACACCATTTACAGAATGTCCTCCTACAATTGCCAGGTGAGCCATCTTAACCTGGTTGTCATAGAGGATAGCCATGCTTCTGATCTTAGCCTGCACATCGATTCCTGCAGAATTTGTGTACTGGCGCATGATCTGGTCAACAAATCTTCTGTTGATCTCATCAACGATCTGATAGATTCTAGGAAGAAGTCTCTGGAAAAGATCTACCGGCCACTTCTCAAGGGCCTCAGCCATGATGGTGTGGTTTGTGTAGCAGCAGGTCTTCAAAGTCACATCCCAGGCCTCATCCCAATTGAGATAGTACTCATCCATGAGAAGTCGCATAAGCTCTGCAACTGCAACTGTAGGATGTGTATCGTTCAGCTGGAATACAGCCTTTTCATAGAACTTTCTTATATCATCGTGTCTCTTTAAATATCTCTTTAATGCCGTCTGAACTGAAGCAGAGATAAAGAAATACTGCTGCTTAAGTCTTAGCTCTTTTCCTGCAATGTGATTGTCGTTGGGGTAGAGGACTTCGCAGAGCTGGCTTGCGAGATTCTCCTGCTCAACAGCCTTCTGATAGTCGCCCTTGTCGAAGGAATCCAGCTGGAAGCACTGTACAGGCTCAGCATCCCAGATTCTAAGAGTGTTTACCACGCCGTTTCCATAGCCCACGATAGGAAGGTCGTATGGAACAGCCTTAACAACCTGGTAGCCTTCCTGCTTAAATACAGTTCTGCCTCGGTCGTCGGTGTACATATTTACATAGCCGCCAAACTTAACCTCCTTGGCGTACTCATTTCTTCTAAGTTCGAAGGGATTACCGTTTTCAAGCCAGGTATCAGGAGCCTCAACCTGGTAGCCATCCTTGATCTTCTGACGGAACATACCGTATTTGTAACGGATTCCGCAGCCATAGGCCATATAGCCGAGGGTTGAAAGTGAATCAAGGAAACATGCTGCAAGACGACCAAGACCACCATTGCCAAGGGCCGGATCCGGTTCCTGATCCTCGATGAGGTTTACGTCTATTCCAAGTTCGTCGAGAGCTTCTTTGACAGGCTTATAGGCCTGGAGATTTATAAGGTTGTTACCAAATGCCCTTCCCATAAGGAACTCCATGGACATGTAGTAAACGATCTTTGGATCCTGCTCATCTGCTGCCTTCTGGGTTGTCATCCAGTGGTCAACAATGGCATCCTTTATGGCATAAGCTGAAGCCTGATACAGCTCCTGTGGAGTTGCCTCATCCATAGTCTTTCTGTAAAGAGTCTTTACATTGTACTGGACGCTTCTCTTGAACAGATCCTTGTCAAAAGAGAGTTTCTTTTTCTTCATAACGCTTCCTCCTCGGAAAAACAAGTTTACCTTACTATTTTACCGCATATTATCGCACAATTCTATAAAATATCCGTAAACTGCGGCATTAAGGCATTAAAAAACCTCTGTACGCCGGCTTTTGCGCGCCTTTGCACAGAGGTTGTTATTCATTTTACATCATTGAAGGAGACTTAGCACTCCCTGATTTGTCTGATTAGCCTGAGCAAGCATTGCCTGACCCGCCTGAGCCAGAATATTGTTATTGGAGTACCTTACCATCTCAGCCGCCATGTCGGTGTCACGGATCCTGGATTCTGCTGATGTTGTGTTCTCTACAACGTTGTCCAGATTCTTTACCGTATGCTCAAGACGGTTCTGCATAGCACCGTAATATGAACGCATGGTACTTACATTAATAAGAGCTGCCTTAAACTGCGTAATTGCTTCCAGGGAATCAGCATGAGTAAGAGTGTTTGCCTGCTCCATTCCCAGAGCTGCTGCAGAAAGAGCATATCTCTTTAATGCAATCTGGTTCATGGATGAAGTCTCAGATCCTACCTGGAGGTAAAGAACTGTCTTATCAGCTTCATCTGAACCTGAAGAATCAATATTTTTAACGTACATTGGCTGATCTGATGTAGCAGTCGATCCAAGAACATAGGGAGAATTCAAGGAATCTGCAACTATTGATCCTGCTCCAAACATATTACCACTGACTGGCTTACTTGCATTGGCAAGCTTTAAAACAAAGGCTGCAGCATCATCACTGCCGTTGTCTATTTCGTTTTTAACAGTGCTTAAGTTCTTTCCGCTAGTTGAAATAACCTGATTGATCACTCCCTCAAAGGATTTAACGCTGGCAGACTTTCCGTTGGTTTTATACTCATTCTCGTTTGCCATCAGAGCTTTGAAAATATTGTTTGCGCCTTCAATCAGGCTTTCCTGCGTAACTGCTCCTGCTACTCCGGCTGAACTTGCCAGTTGGCACAGATATGCACAGGCCAGATATCCATGGCCATAAGGTCTGTCATCCACTGTAAATGCACCGGGATACTTGTAAGTAGCACCACCAATAGTAAATGTTCCATTGTTCAGATATGACTTAATTGCATTGGTCTTTGGAGTGTCATCAGCAGAACTGTTAGCAATCTTAATAATTCCGTCATTCCAATTGGTGGTAAAACCTCCGCCCACCAGCTGTGCAGTACCTTCTACGAACCATTTAGGGAAGTTTCCTGCATCATTATCTGCCGTATCCTCTCTGTACATCCCCTCAGGCATAAGCACATCCATAACTCCGTGCATAAGCTCATGGGCTATGGTGGACTCGAATTCCTGCTTAAGTGAATCGCTCATATTAGCTGACGAAAAGTCATCGGAGTCAACTTTCATAAGGAGCTGGCCTGCAGCAAATTCATCATAACCGGGATTATTTGCATCAAAAGCCGACTGCATATAGGCCAGAGTGTTTCCCGGGCCATCAATATAGGAAATATTAAGATCCATTCCATAGGCATCCTTTGAAGGCGGATTAGCTGCAAGAGTGTTGAGCGCCCCACCGACAGAACCGCTTAGCTTACTAACGATCTGTGATATAGCTGTTGGAACATACTCGCTGGAGATCTTCTTTGCAAGCTCCTTCTGGGCTTCATTCATCTCGGAAATCGAAGCTCCATTATCAGGGAAGATCCTTATTTCATTGAAAGTTGTCTTTCCACCTATAGAATTGATCTCTTCCTTAAGCTTTACTATCTCTGCATTGATATAGGTTCGATCTATAGAAGTAAGGGTGTCGTTGGCAGCCTTAACAGCCAACTCATTTCCCCTCTGCAGCATATCATGAACTTCGTGAAGTGCTCCGTCTGCAATCTGCACGAAGGAAATTCCATCCTGAGCATTCGAAGATGCCTGGGTAAGGCCACGGATCTGACGTCTCATCTTTTCAGATATGGCAAGTCCTGCTGCATCATCTGCTGCCCTGTTTATCCTGTAGCCGGAGGAAAGCTTTTCAGACGACTTAGCCTGAATACCAGTTGTAATATTCAGTTGTCTGTTGGCATTCATGCCGGATAGGTTATGTTGTACTACCATAAGGCTTTCCCTTCGCTATTGGTTAGCAAGTCAATATTTATATCGGCTTCAATTTGCATTTCACTAACAAAAATTTAATTTTTTTACTGAAGAAGTGACAAAACTCCCTGATTTGTCTGGTTTGCCTGGGCTAGCATGGACTGTCCGGCCTGGGCAAGGATATTACTGTTGGAGTATCTGACCATCTCGGTAGCCATGTCTGTGTCACGGATTCTTGATTCTGCTGCCTGTGTGTTCTCTTCTATGTTTCTGTTGTTCTTATATGAATGCTCCAATCTGTTTTGCTGGGCTCCAAGGTTCGATCTCTCAGTACTGATCGTGATAATGGCAGTTTTTACCTTCTCGATTCCCTTTTTAGCATTTTCATGAGATGAGACATCCACATCATTTACACCAACAACCTCACTGTTTATCCTATTGATGGTAAGATAGAGGCCCTCGGTTATTTCCGGCCCGGTCTGGATCCAGAGGTCACGAATCTCACTTTCAATGTTAATGTCCATAGAGGAGCAGTCTACCCTTCCCATTCCGGGACTAAAGGTATGATTTTTTGCCCCATCAGCCGTGGGATATCCACCGCCTACATTCCCCCACAGAACAAATTTAGCAGGACCTGTCCTTTCAATAGTATTTGTATGGCTTACAGGCACTGAAGTTGCAGACATTTCCGCCATTTTGGAGGCTGGCATTCCATTTAATGGATTGTTGTATGCAAACTCAAAGATCTTATCAACGATATCTTCGCCGTTTTTACAGTCTGCTATTCCGATAATGTATTTATGGGTTCCTCTACTATACTGAGTAGATCCCTCTATTCTGCTGCTGGAAGTTGATGTGTCAAAAGAAAATTCGAAAACCTCACTACAGCTTGCTGCACAGGTGAAAGAAAAACCCTTTCCATCCAACGCCTTCACCACATTTGCATCTACTTCGGTAAGGTCCATATTTGCTGCCGGATACCATCTGCCATTTTTCTGGAAAGCTTCTGTCAGTCCTCCTGTCTCTGCTGCTGAAGACTTGATAACATCCGAGAGCTTCTTATATTTCTTTTCCCCGGGGAACAGATCATCAAAAAGAAGTCTCTCATTGAATGAGGCTGTTGCCGAAATATGGTCTATTTCCTCTTTTAACTGATTTATCTCCTGCTGAATATAGCTTCTGTCCACAGACTGTAGGGTATCATTGGCCGCCTTAATGCAAAGCTCATTCATGCGCTGAAGCATGTCCTGAACTTCCACCAGAGCAGAATCACCCACCTGAAGCAGGGAGATTCCATCCTGAATGTTCTCAGACCCCTGATTAAGTCCTCTTACCTGTCTTCTCATTTTCTCGGAAATAGCAAGGCCGGCTGCATCATCTGCAGCTCTATTGATCTTATAACCAGAAGACAACTTCTCAGACGACTTGGCCTGTATCCCAGTCGTTATTCCAAGCTGTCTATTAGAATTCATCGCCGAAAGGTTATGCTGTATTACCATGCCAAGATCCTTCTATCACCATGCCCGACTACCCAGGCGCCTCCTTAAAGCATCCATGCATATAACCACCACATCCTTGCAGTCATAAGTTATATCGACAAGAAACTTAATTTCAGTAATAGATTGCATAAAAAAACTCTCTTTCATTTTCAGAAAGAGAGTTTACTGGAGTAAAGATAATACTCCCTGATTTGATTGATTCGATTGAGCCAGTATCATCTGCCCGGCCTGAGCAAGTATGTTGTTATTGGAATATCTGACCATTTCCTCAGACATAGCCGTGTCCCTAATAAGGGACTCCGATGCCGATGTATTCTCGACCACGTTATCAAGATTCCTTATCGTATGCTCAAGGCGGTTTTGCAACGCACCATAATACGATCTGATATTAGTCCCAAAATATTCCTTCCGTTGTCTCCACCAAACCCATCTATGTTCTCCAGCTTAAAAGTAATGGCATAATCTTCATTTTCATCGATGCCCCTGGTTCTTTCCTTAAATTCACGCCCCGCGGAATCGTCTGCTGCACGATTGATTCTGTATCCTGAGGACAGCTTTTCAGATGACTTAGCCTGAATGCCAGTCGTTATTCCAAGTTGCCTGTTTGAATTCATCGCTAAAAAATTATGCTGTACGACCATCCCTGTTCCCTCTAATGCACATCCTGTGATTTCTATATCGGCTTTTGAGCAGAAAAAGTTTAGCAAAAAAAAATTCCGGAAAGCGTTTTTTGCCTTCCGGAATTCTAAGTTGTTTATTTAGTTAAAAAAGCTATCAGACCTTCTCTACGCCGATTGTAACCTTCTCGCCGTTGATATCCCACTCTTTTGCATTTGCAACATCTGAGCCGTATACGATCTCGTTTGCAAGAACCTTTGTTGAGATAGCTGCTTCACTGCCCTTAACGATCTCAGCAAGCTTGTCGTTTCCGTTAAGAGAAACCTTGATGTGATCCATTACTTCGAAGCCTGAATCCTTACGCATGGTCTGAACCTTACTGATAACCTCAAGTACAAAGCCCTCTTTGATGAGCTCCTCTGAAAGGTTTGTATCAAGGACAACAGTGATTCCCCAGTTCTCCTGAGAAATGAAACCTTCCTTCTGAGCCATCTCGATAAGGAGGTCTTCCTTAACAAGCTCAACATCCACATCATTTACTGTGAACTTGATCTTTCCGTTGGTGTTAAGCTCATCCATTGTAGCGTTTCCATCAAGACCCTCAAGGTATGCCTTGATTGCTCCGATGTTCTTGCCGTACTTAGGTCCAAGAGTCTTAAGCTGTGGCTTGAAGCTGTAGCTTGTGAAGTTCCTTACGTCATCTGTGAACTCAACACTCTTTACATTGAGCTCTTCTCTGATGATATCTGTGTAGAACTCGCCTACAGTCTGCTCAGCCTTAACATACATCTGTCCGATAGGCTGACGGTTCTTGATGTTTGCTGCATTTCTGCCTGCACGTCCAAGAACTACGATATCAAGAACTTCCTCCATGTCCTTCTCAAGCTTAGTATCAATGAGTGACTCATCAACTACAGGGAAGTCACAAAGGTGAATTGACTCCGGTGCATCCTTGAAGCTGTTGCGAACAAGGTTCTGGTAGATCTCCTCTGTCATGAATGGAACCATAGGAGCTGCTGCCTTAGCAACAGTAACCAGTGCTGTATAAAGAGTCATGTAAGCAGAGATCTTATCCTGCTCCATTCCCTTAGCCCAGAATCTCTCACGGCTGCGGCGAACATACCAGTTGGACATTTCGTCAACGAAGTTATCAAGCGCCTTACCAGCCTCAGGAATTCTGTAGTTGTTAAGGTTCTCATCAACAGCCTTTACGCAGCTGTTAAGCTTTGAAAGAAGCCACTTGTCCATAACAGTAAGCTTATCGAGCTCAAGCTTGTAGTTTGCCGCATCAAAACCATCGATATTAGCATAAAGTACGAAGAATGCATAGGTATTCCAAAGTGTTCCAAGGAACTTACGCTGTCCCTCCATAACTGCGTCTCCGGAGAAACGGCTTGGAAGCCATGGAGCAGAGTTTGTATAGAAGTACCATCTGATTGCATCTGCACCGTACTTCTCAAGAGCATCGAAAGGATCAACAGCGTTGCCCTTTGACTTACTCATCTTCTGTCCGTTCTCATCCTGAACTAGTCCAAGAACGATAACGTTCTTAAATGCAGGCTTATTGAAAAGAAGTGTTGCCTCAGCATGGAGTGAGTAGAACCATCCTCTTGTCTGGTCTACAGCCTCTGAAATGAACTCAGCAGGGAACTGCTTCTCAAAGAGCTCCTTGTTCTCAAATGGGTAGTGGAGCTGTGCAAATGGCATTGCTCCTGAATCGAACCAGCAGTCGATAACCTCTTTTACCCTGTGCATCTTCTTGCCGCACTTAGGGCAGGTGATCTCAAACTGATCGATGTATGGTCTGTGAAGCTCAACTGTCTCAGCAGATGGATCTCCTGAAAGCTCAGCAAGCTCTTTTCTTGATCCTACTGAAAGCTGGTGACCACAGTCATCGCACTCCCAGATATTAAGAGGAGTTCCCCAATATCTGTCACGGGAGATACCCCAGTCCTGAATGTTCTCAAGCCAGTCACCGAATCTTCCCTTACCGATTGACTCAGGAACCCAGTTGATCTCTTTATTGTTGCGGATAAGGTCGTCCTTAACCTCTGTAACCTTGATAAACCATGAAGAACGAGCGTAGTAAAGAAGTGGTGTTCCACATCTCCAGCAGTGAGGATAATCGTGCTCCATCTTAGGTGCGGAGAACAGAAGTCCTCTTGCATCAAGATCCTTAAGTACCTCTGGATCTGCACTTACTGCACCCTCATCCATTTCCTTCTGAGTAGGCTTACATCTGTATCCGCCGAAAGGAGTCTCAGGCTTAAGACGTCCTTCGCTGTCAACCATCTGTACTAAAGGAGCGTCATACTTACGACCAACTCTTGCATCGTCTTCACCGAATGCAGGAGCGATGTGTACGATACCAGTACCATCTGACATAGTTACGTAGTTGTCGCAGTAGATGAAGAATGCCTTCTTGTGCTGCTTGTCAGCCTCATCCTTAGCGCACTGGTAAAGAGGCTCGTACTCCTTGTGCTCAAGGTCTGTACCAACGTATGTCTCAAGCACCTCATAAGCTGCCTGTCCCTCTTCCTTAGCAAGAGATCCAAGAACTGTATCAGCAAGAGCCTGTGCAAGATAATATGTGTAGCCGTCTGCTGCCTTAACCTTTACATAAGTCTCATCAGGGTTTACGCAAAGACCGATGTTTGAAGGAAGTGTCCAAGGTGTTGTTGTCCATGCCAGGAAGTAAGCGTCTTCTCCTACAACCTTGAAACGAACTACAGCTGTGCGCTCCTTAAGAGTCTTATAGCCCTGTGCTACCTCGTGAGATGAAAGAGGGGTTCCACAACGAGGGCAATAAGGAACTACCTTGAAACCCTTGTACAAAAGACCTTTCTTCCATATCTCATTAAGAGCCCACCACTCAGACTCGATAAAGTTGTCATCATAGGTGATATATGGGTGATCCATGTCAGCCCAGAAACCAACTGTTCCTGAGAAATCCTCCCACATTCCCTTATATTTCCATACGGATTCCTTACACTTCTTGATGAAGGGCTCCATTCCGTACTCTTCGATCTGCTCCTTGCCGTCAAGGCCGAGCATCTTCTCAACTTCCAGCTCTACAGGAAGTCCGTGAGTATCCCAACCAGCCTTACGGGGAACTGTGTATCCCTTCATGGTACGGTATCTTGGGATCATATCCTTAATGGCACGGGTAAGAACGTGTCCGATATGTGGCTTTCCGTTAGCTGTTGGCGGGCCATCATAGAACATATACATCTCACCCTGGCTGCGGGTATCAACACTCTTCTGGAATATGTCTTCCTTCTTCCAGAACTCTTCAACTTTTTTCTCTCTTCCGACAAAATTCATGTCGGTCTCGACTTTTGTGTACATTGACATCTCCTTTCTTGGTCCGTATGAAGCAGACACAGACTCGAAAATGCTACGCATTTCCTCGTTCGTGTTGCTCGCCATATATTGATGTACAATTGTGTGCCAGCACACATTGCACATCACTGCATGGCTCTGCTTCACACGGAAAAAAAGCCCCGTCCTGTAAAAAGGACGAGGCTAATAATTTACTCTCGTTATACCACCTGTTTACACATACGCGCCGTGAGCTTAGCTCCGGTTGAATACGCTTCCCAATCACGCTGGGAGTACGTCAGGATCTACTTTTTATTTTCAATCCTGCAGCTCAGAAGTGATCTTCAGTCATCTCTTAATCGCACTGCCTTTCACCAACCGGCAGCTCTCTGTGGCTTTGGGAGAGCCTACTGTCTTCGTCATAGCTTTTCTATTAGATTTTAACGTTCACATAATACTACTATTTCCCTAATGGTGCAAGTAAATTTTATGTAGACCGTTAAAGATTACTGCTCCCCAGCCATAAACCTTGCAAATTCCTCATCGGTGCACTTTACATAGTGAGTGCCACCAACAAGGTGCTCTGTGCCCTTGGTGTAATCAAGCCCCGAGGTCTTATAGTCATAATTCAGGGCAATCCTGTTCTTTTCCAGCTCCGGATTTGGAATAGGAATTGCAGAAAGAAGGCTCTTTGTATAAGGATGGATGGGATTTGAGAAGATCTCATCCGTAGTTCCTGTCTCCAGAAGGTGCCCAAGGTGCAGAACTCCGATCCTGTCGGAGATGTACTTTACCATGGAAAGATCATGAGCAATGAAAAGATATGCTGCCCCTGTCTCCTCCTGGATATCCTTCATAAGGTTAACCACCTGGGCCTGGATTGAAACGTCAAGAGCAGAGATACACTCATCTGCTATAACCAGCTTAGGGTTCAGGATCAGAGCCCTTGCTATTCCGACACGCTGTCTCTGTCCGCCGGAAAACTGATGGGGATAGCGATCCGCATGCTCTTTGGCAAGACCAACCTTCTGAAGGATAGCCTCTACTCTTCTGTCCCTCTCTTCCCTGGTGTTGTAGAGCTTATTTACATCCAGAGCTTCTCCGATGATATCCTTGATCTTCTTTCTGGGGTTAAGAGAAGCCATAGGGTCCTGGAAGATCATCTGCATCTGCATTCTCAGCTTATCCTTTGTGGACTTGGACATCTTTCCGCTTATGTCCATTCCTGCAAAAGAGATCTTGCCCTCGGTAGGGTCATACAATCTTATGATACTTCTTCCGATAGTAGACTTTCCTGATCCGGATTCTCCTACCAGGCCGTAGGTCTCACCTGGATAAACCTTGAAGCTTACATCATCCACAGCTTTTACTGTATAAGTGGAGCTTATGGGGAAGTACTGTTTTAATCCCTCCACCTCAAGAAGGGGGGCTTCATTATAATTCGCTGCCATTTTCCTTCGCCTCCTTCTTCATTCTTTCTATTCTGGTCTTAATCTCAACCGGCATCTCAACCTTTGGAGCCCTTGGGTCAAGAAGCCATGTAGCAGCAGAGTGTGTCTCTGTGATCTGGAACATAGGTGGCTCAAGCTTATCATCAATCTCCAGTGCATATGCATTACGTGGTGCAAAAGCATCGCCTTCCTTCTCATGAAGAAGGTTCGGAGGTGATCCGGGAATAGTGTAAAGCCTGTCATCATCAGTTCCAAGGTCAGGCATAGCTGACAAAAGTCCCCAGGTATAAGGGTGCTTTGGATCATAGAAGATCTCATTGATGTTGCCAACTTCTACTATCTTTCCTGCATACATTACGTTTACATAATCTGCCACCTTTGCCACAACGCCCAGGTCATGGGTGATGTAGATGACAGCAATGTCTCTTTCCTTCTGAACTTTTTTGATAAGCTCCAGGATCTTAGCCTGGATGTTTACATCAAGAGCTGTTGTGGGCTCATCACAGATAAGAAGGTCAGGGTTACAGGAAAGAGCTATTGCGATAACTACTCTCTGTCTCATTCCACCTGAGAGCTGATGTGGGTACTGCTTCATTCTCTTTTCAGCATCCTCGATACCAACCTCCTTAAGAAGGTTAACTGCCCTGTTATAAGCGTCCTGTTTATCAATATGGTAATGCCAGATCATTCCCTCCATGATCTGCTTTCCGATGGTCATAGTTGGGTCAAGGCTGGTCATGGGATCCTGGAACACCATGGCGATCCTTCGTCCGTTGATGTGCTTTCTGATCCACTTCTTGTCCTGTTTAAGGATATCTGCTTCCTTCCAGGTTGCATTGGCATCATCATCTGGGTTGTAGTCGATTCCTCCCACATTGTCCCTGTAGCGGTAAATGATCTCTCCGCTGTTGACCACTGCGTTCTTTGCCAGGATTCCCATGGCAGCTCTCATGGTTACGGACTTTCCTGATCCGGACTCACCAACGATAGCCACAGTCTCTCCCTGAAACAGATCGATATTTATCCCGCGGATGGCGTGAACATCGCCTGCCGTGGTTTTAAAGGTGATATCAAGGTTCTTGATATCAAGAATTTTTTCTCGCTTCTTTTCTTCAGTCATCTTTAGTCTTCCTTACATTTCTTTTAACTTGGGATCAAGGGCCTCTCTAAGTCCGTCAGCCACCAGGTTAAAGCTCAGCATCAAAAGTGCCATGATCACTATCGGAGGAATTATCTGATAGGGATGGGTCGTAAAGCTGTTAAAGCCTTCTGAGATCAGCGATCCCAGTGAGCACCTTGGTACAGGGATTCCCAATCCAACAAAGGAAAGGAAGGCCTCTGTGAAGATGGCTGTAGGTATGGAAAACATTACCTGTGTAATAACAGGTCCAATGATGTTTGGCAGAACCTCGCTGAAAATGATGTGCATGCTGCCTGCTCCAAGGGTTCTGGAAGCAAGGACGAATTCCTGTTCCTTTAATTTCAGCATCTCGGCTCTGGCAATTCGGCTCATGCCTACCCACTCAGTGAGCATAAGAGCAACAATGATCGTAAGCATTCCGGGCTTGAACACGAGAAGAAGGAGGGTTACGATAACCAGTCTTGGGATACCGTTTGCAATCTCCAGGATCCTTTGCATCACCATGTCCACTTTTCCGCCAAAGTATCCGGAAATCAGACCATAGCTCATACCGATGATCATGTCGATGATGGCTGCTGCCACTGCGATAATAAGTGATACCTGAGCTCCGGACCAGGTTCTTGTCCAGATGTCTCTTCCGAAATTGTCACTTCCAAACCAGTAGAACACATCTGTCAGCTTGTTTTCAAAATAGTAGTTGACCATCTTCGTGCCTGAAGTGGTTGAGATGTTCTCATGTCCGTCGAAAAGACCTGTGTACTCAATGACAGGTATTCTTGGCGCCAGGTTTTTCTGTGAAAGGTTCTGTCCTGAATAGGTGTACTCGTTCATGGAAGGGCCGACGAAAGCAAAGAAGGAAATCACCAGGACAAATACAAGTCCCATTACTGCGCTCTTCTTTCTCACAAACCTTGCCACAACTTCCTTCCAGAAGCTCTGGGAGGCGAAGTTTGAATCAACCTCAATACCCGCCTTATCGCCCTTTAATACAAAATCCGCATCAGTTGGGATGTATGGAGTTTTTTCTGTTACTACTGCTTCTGCTGCCATATCAATCTCCCTCCTTTGCCACACGGATTCTTGGATCTATTACTCCGTAAAGAATATCAACCACCAGCATGATGGCGATGTACATTGCTGAATAGATAAAGCTAAGTGCTATGACCACGTTGTAGTCGTTGGACTGGATAGCGTTTACCAAAAGGGAACCAACTCCAGGGATGGAAAAGATCTTTTCAACAACCAAAGATCCTGTCATAAGGTCAACAACCAGTGGTGCCAGAACAGTAATGATGGGGATCAGGGCATTTCGAAGCGCGTGGCTGAAGATCAGCTTGTTTCCTGAAAGTCCCTTTGACTCTGCAAGAAGCATGTAGTCTGAACCAAGAACCTCTATCATCTCTGATCTGGTGAATCTTGCTATGGATGCCATGGTGAACATGGACAGTGATATGGACGGAAGCACGCTGGATCCTATGACGTCCTTTGCAGAGAACAGCATTGGGAACCACTTGAGCTTAAATCCAAACTGATAGGATAGTGCCAGAGCAAACACGTAGGAGGGCACTGACACACCGATTACTGAAATAATGGTTGCCAGAGTATCCCAGATTGTGTCGTGCTTGAAGGCTGCCAGAAGCCCCAGCAAAAGACCTACTACCGATCCGATAAGTACTGCAGCAAATCCAACACCTATGGAGATTGGAAGTCTGCTGGCAATAAGCTGGGTTATAGGAGTGTTCTTGGAAATCTTATAGCTTACGCCCAGATCTCCCCTGAACATGTTGAAAACATATTTAAAAAACTGCACCACAATGGGCTGATCAAGGCCGTACTTTGCATACAGCGATGCCCTTTGTGCGTCGTTTAATTTTTCGTCGTTAAATGGTGAGCCCGGCATGAGCTGCATCAGAATAAATAAGATAAGTGTAATTGCAAGTAGTGTAAAAAATGCGGTTATTACTCTTTTTAATATATATTTTTTCATTATGACCCCAATTTGATTGAAAGAGAAAGCGCGGGGGTAAACTTCCTGCTCACCCTCGCGCATAAACCTCTTCAGATTTAGAATTACTTCTTTACTGCATTCTTATAAACTCTGTTAAGAGCTACTGGGTGGAATTCGATTCCTGATACGTTTGTTGAGATAAGTTCTGCATTGCACTGTGTGTAGAGAGGGAAGATAACAGCCTCATCCATTACGATCTTCTCTGCATCGTAAAGTGCTGACCAACGAGCCTTTGCATCCATAGCTGTCTCGCCTGTTGTGCACTCATCGATGATCTTGTCATACTCAGCATTGCTCCACAGACCATAGTTGTTTGAGTTGTTTGTGATCCACATTCCAAGGTATGTCATAGGATCAGCATAGTCAGGGCCCCAACGTGTAAGGGCGATCTCAAACTCACCTTCCTGCATACGCTGTACACGCTCTTTCTTAGGCATCTGCTGAAGCTCAAGTGTAAGACCTGGAAGTGTTGTCTCAAGCTGCTCCTTAACAACCTGTGCAACCTTGATAGGTGCATCGTCAGCGTCGTGGATCATTGTAAGTGTAAGCTCTGTGATTCCCAGCTCCTCAAGACCCTTGTTCCAGTTCTCTACAGCTACATCAGCATCATATCTGCAGATGTCTGAGAACATCTCCTGGTTTGCTGAGAAGTCTGATCCGTCAGGGCCTGCTGCGAACTGAGGAGGAACTGCTGTAAATGTAGGAGCTGAACCATCCTTAAGTACGTCTGTTGTGATTGCTTCTCTGTTAAGTGCCATTGTGATGGCAAGTCTGATGTTGAGGTTATCAAGCTCTTTTACTGCTGAGATGTTAGGGCTGATGTACCAGAGGTAACCTGCACCGATTGCCTGGAATGCCGGATCATCCTTAACCTGATCAACCTGCTCACCATTTACAAGTGTTGTATCAAGGTCACCGTTCTGGTAGCTCATAAGAGCCTGCTGTGAATCCTGGATAACCTGGTAGTTAAGACCAGCAAGAGAAACCTTTGCTGCATCATAGTAATCAGCATTCTTTGTAAGGTGGATTGTTGTAGCTGCCGGCTGATAGTCGTCAAGAACAAAAGCACCGTTTGAAAGAGTTGTCTCAGGGCTTGTTGCAAATGTATCTGCACAGCTGTTAAAGAACTCTTCGTTTACAGGATAGAATGTTGGGAAATACATAAGACTAAGGAAATAGCTGACAGGAACATTAAGCTTAACCTCGAGAGTCTTGTCATCAACTGCTGTTGCGCCAAGTTCGCTCTTATCCTTTGTTCCGTCGATGATCTCCTGTGCGTTTACGATCTGTCCGATGTCACTGAGCATGTAAGAGTACTCAGAAGCAATCTCAGGATCTACTGCTCTCTGCCAAGCAAATACGAAATCTGCTGCAGTTACAGGTGTACCATTGCTCCATACAGCGTCATCACGAAGATGGAAGGTGTATGTAAGACCATCCTCTGAAACATCAACGCTCTGGGCAATAGCGTTTACTGCCTGTCCGTCTGCGTCCATCTGCATAAGGCCATCTGTGTAATCAGCGATAACCTCAAATGATGTTCCGTCTGTTGCCTGCTGTGGATCAAGAGACTCAACAGGAGTCTCAAGCATTACGTTGAGGTCCTCTGTGGAAGCCTCTCCTGCATCTGTTGTGCCTGCTGCCTCGCTTCCTGCCTGATCTGCAGGAGCTGCTGTGTCAGTAGAACTCTGTGTCTCGCCAGTCTGCTCAGTTACTCCGCTTACAGCTGAGCTTCCGCATCCAACTGCGCTCATAGTAAGCACTGAAGCAAGTACGATAGACAATAACTTTTTCTTCATACCAATTATCCTCCTCAAAATTAATGTCACATACATGTATACAATTGATGTATATTAACCATACTAAGTGTTCACCCCAGTATATGTCAACAAAAACTTTAGCACTTTAAACCGTTTCTCCTTCAACGCGCCTAATGGCAAAAGCGAAAATGGCACAAAACAAGGCAGCTGCAGGGTTTGCAGCTGCCAAAAATTTTTTTATTCCTGAATGTCGGAAAAATCTGTTATCTCCTCCAGAGCCTTAACAAATTCCTCAAGACCTGCCTTATCCTGTTCATCAAAACGGGAAAGGCTTGGACTGTCGATATCAAGAACCGCCACCACTTTTCCATCCCTGTGGATAGGAACCACAATCTCTGAGTTAGAGGCGCTGTCACAGGCAATATGCCCCGGAAACTGGTGCACGTCTTTTACCAGCTGAGTCTCATCCCTCAAAGCTGCTGTTCCGCAGACCCCTTTACCAAGCTCTATCCTGATGCAAGCCACCTTTCCCTGGAATGGTCCCAGCATAAGAGACCCTTTATTCATTATGTAAAAGCCGGCCCAGTTAAGATCCTCCATGTTCTCATTTAAAAGAGCTGAAGCATTGGACATAACCGGAATGTAGTGGGGCTCATCCTCTGCCAGTGACCTTATCTGCGCAGCAAGTAACTTATAGTCTGTCATAAATCCAGAATCCTCCATATAAAAAAGTGAGCGTGAACTATTTAAATTCACTCCCACGATTCTAACACCCTTTTGCCTTGTGCACAATCAAGTCTTGCGTAAACTGTTTTTGATATTACGGTTTCCCAAACATTTTTAATTGTATATACCGCTAGATATCGGTATAATGACAGTTGGGAACGATTTTTTGTTAGTCTTGGCTGCAGTTTCTATGCTGCGCCTGTTGGGGGTAATTATATGATGTACGATATGCTTTTTCATGTTGCATTTTATTGTGCAGCTTTCTTGGTGTGTCTCACAACCATCGTGTTTACAAGACTTCAAAAGAGAACTGATCTTGGCCAGAACAAGATCTTTCTCATCATGAATTATATTGTCATAATCAATTCCGTAACCTGTATATGTACTGAAATATTTCAGACCTTCATGGGCCTGGTGCCTGTTTTTTCTAAATGCATTTTGGTCTCACAGTTCATCTACTTCCTGGTCCATATCGCACTGGCGCCTTCCCTGTATAACTATGTGATGACAGTCACAGATTCATTTTCTTTCAACCCCCAGATAATAAAATTCCTGGGAATGATCCCGTTTATCATCTCTGAGCTATTCGTTATCACTAACCCCTTAACCGGATACGTGTATTACTATAACTCAAATATGCAGTTTGTCAGGAACTGGGCAGAGGTAGTGCTGTACCTCATCTCACTGGCTTACATGATCGTAGCAACCGGATGCCTTTTACTATCCTGGAATACCATCCGGAAAAGAAACAGATATGCCCTTGTATATTTCTTTTGCGTAACACTTTTCGGTGTAGTGATGCAGTTTATCTATATCGGTGTAAAAAGCGAGCTGTTCTGCGAAGGTCTGGCTCTCATGGGGCTTATGCTCACAGTTGAAAACGAGGATGACAGGCTTAACACACTGATCGGCGTTTACAACAGAAATGCCTTAAGGATGGACCTTACAAGCCTCCTTGCCAGGAAGCATATCATAAATGTCATCTGCCTCAAAATGACAAATATGGATGCGATCAGCAGGATTACCGGTCTTTCCTACACTGATCAGATGCTGGTGCAAATTTCAGACTATCTAAAGACCCTGGTTGACAGAAGCAGCATCTATCACCCAAATCCCGATACTATGGTGCTGGTTCTTAAGTACGACAGATACCAGAAGGGTAAAAAAGATGTTCTCGGAATAGCCAAGCGGATTTACAACCGCTTCCAGTCTGAGTGGACGGTCCATGGTGTTCCGATAAAGCTCTCTCCGGTAATAATGACCGCTGAGGTTCCAACAAGCATTAACAGCATCGATACCCTTATGTACATGATCGACGGTCCTGTGCCAAAGGATGTTGAAAACACCATTTTAACCCACGATGACCTTCAGTTCCTTATGAGGAGATCCGCTGTAGAAGAGGTTGTGACAAAGGGACTCTCAGAGGGCAAGTTTGAAGTATACTACCAGCCCACTTACTGCACTGACGGTGTTCAGCTCCATGGGGCAGAAGCCCTCATAAGGCTCCACGACCAGGGCCTTGGAGAGCTTTATCCCGACGAGTTTATCCCTATCGCCGAACAGACCGGCTATATCGACGACATAGATGATTTTGTATTGCAGCAGGTATGCGCCTTTATAAAGAGCGGAGAGCCACAGCGCATGGGTATGGACTGCATCAACGTCAATCTCTCCGTCCTTCAGTGCATGCGAGATGATTTTGTCTCCCACATTATTGGGATCGTTGATGAATACGGCATTCCAAAATCCTTTATCAATTTTGAGATAACCGAGTCTGTATCTGCCAGCGACTATGAACTCTTAAGCGACGTCATAAAGAGACTAAAGGAGCACGGCTTCCAGTTTTCTATGGATGACTACGGAACAGGCTATTCAAATATGCACTCTCTTTTCACTCTGGACTTTGACATCGTAAAGATTGATAAGAGCATTCTTTGGGATTCAGACAAGAGTGAGCGAGGCGAGATCATCCTTGAAAACTGCATCCACATGATAAAGCAGATGAAGCGAAAGATCCTGGTTGAGGGCGTAGAAACCAAGGCACATGTTGAAAAATTACAGGCCCTTGGAGTTGATTTTTACCAGGGATATTATTTCTCAAAGCCAATAACAAAGACACAGTTACTGGATTATTGCAAAGCCGGTTAACATTTTCATTCACGGGAGGACAACATGGAACTTACAAAAGAAGAAAAGAATGTTTTATCGGGGATTACTTTCCACACTGAAGAAATTGAGAAGGGTGAGCTCTGCGAGGCCGACATGGAACTGTTAAAAGAGATGCGAGCCGTTGCAGGCTATTTCAAAGAAAAGTATCCCAGCTATACCTTTGAAATCACAGGCTGTGAGCCAAAATCAGGTACTGTACGAGAGCACAACGAGTGGTATTACAAGGTTGCAGGTCTGGACAGAGCCAGCGCCTTCATTGCCACTGCAGAAGAAAAGGATGGCAAATTTGAGATCAGGGATGACTTTTTCGGGGAGATAATTAAGGATGAAATGGCCGATGAAATCAAAAAAATCCTTACAAAGAACAGCTTTCCGGTAGTAAAAGTAACCGTCGGCTTCTGGGAGAGCCTTGGAAGTCAGCACGGAGAGGACATTTCAGCCAGTGATGTACTTAAAGGCGTTATCCGCGCAGGAAATGACATCAAGATCTTCCTGGACGGTTCAAAGCTTGACTGCAAAAAATATGAGGATGTATCTGCATCGGTTGAGAAAGCTCTTTTAACTGAAAAGATAAAGGGCGATGTCTACATCGTTGTGGTAAAGGATTCCGAGGGGGACCTGACCAAAGACAGGCTTTTTTCTGACACTTTGTATCTTGAGTAAAAGGTATTGTGGGGTATTGTATGGGTGATAATCTTTCTAGCAATTTAACAATTGAAGAAATAGTACTTATCAACAATCTTCTCTACTGCGAAAACCTCGGTGGCCCCAGGGGAACATTTCTTTCCACTAGTCAGGAATCCAGGACTATTGGGGACTTTGTAAATGGCGTCCTTCGAAACGCTGCCCAGATAGAGAATGACAAGGAATACAGCACAGGCGTTACCGGAGCTGAGTATAAAGAGATCATGTGGGCAATACGGCCTAACCAGCACTTAAAGGACATCATCATTCTTCAGGTTCATTATGAGAGCGACAGCGCCGGTGGCGGAAGAAGTGTGCTCTTATATGACCCGGCCTATAATGAGGCTATCGTTGCCTTTAAGGGGACCCAGAGCGATGCTGAGTGGATCGATAATGTTTCAGGTCTTTATCAGGTTCCCACTGTTTATCAGAGTAATGCCCTTAACTGGTTCAGGTCCCTGGATCTTGATAGCTATGACAGGATCACGGTAACCGGCCATTCCAAGGGCGGAAACAAATCAAAGTTTATAACCATCATGGATGACAGGGTGGACAGCTGCTTTTCCTTTGACGGTCAGGGCTTTTCTGATGAGTTTATTCAAAAGTATGCTTTCCAGATAAAAAAGAACCGGGGCAAGATCTTGAACATCATCGCAGAGAGCGACTTTGTAAACATCCTGTTAAACGATGTAGGTAAAAAGCAGTTCTACCTTGGAACAAACTTCGGACGTCTGGGTTTTGCTGAAAATCACTGCGCAAATGCAATTGTCTTTTACGATGATATCGGAGGAATGAGCGTCTGGAAAGCGCCAAAGCAGGATAAAAAAATGACAGACCTTGATAAAATGCTCAACAGCTTTATCAGATCTGTACAGATGTCCACCAGAGAGAACGTGGCAAATATGCTGGGTAACGTTATCGTAAATGCAAAGGGCGGCGATACTGATAAGATAATCGATACCTTTGCAAATGAAAGGTACTCAGACAGTTCAGCTCAGCTCATTGCCTTTATTTTCAGATACAAGGGTAAGAAGCCTGAGATGGTGGAATCAGTAAAAGAAATACTGAGTCAGAATGGCTTTAGTACAGATATGGTTGGAATAGCAGACTTTATAACCAACCACGCAGTTATAATGAAACTCATAGGAAGCAGACCAAAGCTGGTGCTGACCCTCCTTAGACTTCGCCATTCCCCTGAATCCCTCATAGAATTTTTAAGCAACCATCCGGATCTCTTTGCACTGGTAGATCTTATATCCAACAAGATGTGGAAGGTTAAGCCACTTAAATACAGTGGCGACGACCTGGTTCTCGACTGATAATAACAAAAACCCCAGATAAAAATCTGGGGTTTTACTACTGTAGAGCGATAGACGGGGCTCGAACCCGCGGTCTCGACCTTGGCAAGGTCGCGCGTTACCAACTACGCCACTATCGCATATATGTAAACAAGCAAAAGCTTGCTTGTGTTGATGAAAAGAGCGATAGACGGGGCTCGAACCCGCGGTCTCGACCTTGGCAAGGTCGCGCGTTACCAACTACGCCACTATCGCATTTGAAGTCACAGATAATAATTGCGACAACGAATTGATTTTAGAATATAATTAATGTATTGTCAACATATA
The DNA here is from genome assembly GCF_000702965.1 of Butyrivibrio sp. AE2032. Lineage (NCBI taxonomy): Bacteria > Bacillati > Bacillota > Clostridia > Lachnospirales > Lachnospiraceae > Butyrivibrio > Butyrivibrio sp. AE2032. The sequence continues at coordinate 1,207,928 of NZ_JNLF01000003.1, forward strand.
TTTTTGATTTTTATTGAATTGAATGCAAGGAGTGACCTAAATTTATGGGAAATATAGAACAGATCAAAACAGCTGATGCAAAAGTGATCCTTAGAAAAGGCCAGGGCCGTGAGTTTAAAGCCGGCGGACTTTGGATCTATGACAATGAGATAGACAAGGTAGAGGAAAGCTTTGAAAACGGTGATATCATCGAGCTTGATGACTTCGACGGCTTCTTTTTGGGCTACGGATTTATAAACACACACTCCAAGATTAGGGTTCGTATGATGTCCAGAAAAAAGGAGAATCCTGTATCTAAGGAGCTTATCCTGAAACGAGTAGAGGATGCATGGGAATACAGGAAGGCTGTAATGGCGGACTATATGGCAAAGTATCTTGAGCCTGCAGCAGGTCTTTCCAAGGAGGAAGCCTTAGCAGATCAGCTCACAAGGCTCTCCTGCAGGCTTGTATTTGGCGAAGCGGACTTCATTCCTGGCATAACCATAGACAAGTTTTCTGACGTCCTTGTAATCGAGTCCCTGGCTCTTGGAACTGACAGAATGAAGAACCTTATCCTTGACTGCTGCAAAGAGGTTATGGCAAAGGACGGCGTCAAGATCCGTGGTATCTACGAAAGAAGCGACGCCAAGGTACGCGAGCTTGAGGGCCTTGAGAGGACCAAGGGCTTTATCGGTGATAAGTTTGATACAAAGGTAATGATTGAAGAGAACGGTGTTAAGTACTACGTAGACGTTGAGAACGGCCAGAAGACAGGCTTTTTCCTGGATCAGAAGTTTAATCGCCAATCCATACGTGGTCTTTGCAAAGGTAAAAGAGTTCTCGACTGCTTTACACATACCGGCTCCTTTGCACTTAATGCTGCTGCCGGTGGAGCACAGTCAGTACTTGGCGTTGATGCTTCAGATCTTGGATGCGAGCAGGCAAGGGAAAATGCCGCCCTGAACGGCCTCGAAAAAGTAGCTACCTTCCAGTGCGCAGATGTCTTTGACCTTCTTCCTGATCTTGAGAGCAAGGGGGAGAAGTTTGATGTGGTGATCCTTGATCCTCCTGCATTTACCAAGTCCAGAGCTTCTATCAAAAAAGCTGTTACAGGTTATAAGGAGATCAACCTTCGCGGAATGAAGCTTGTTAAGGACGGTGGTTACCTTGCCACATGTTCATGCTCTCACTTTATGGATGAAGCTCTTTTCCTTAAAACTATTGCAGATGCAGCCAGAGATGCCCATAAGCGTCTTCGTCAGGTGGAATTCAGGCAGCAGGCCAAGGACCATCCAATCCTCTGGGGCGGAGCAGCCTCATACTATCTAAAGTTCGTGATCTTCCAGGTCTGCGACGAGAAGTAATAAAAAAACCCCAGATTTTATCTGGGGTTTTACTTTATCCTAATGTTGTCCTTCGGAAATTACTTATCTTCCTTCTTAACAAACAGCATATTGGTGTTGCCTGCTGCATTAAGTTTTCCAAGCTCATCATCTGAAAGTGCCTGTATCTCCTGAGGATATCTCTCCTCTACACCCTTGATCAGTTTATCCAACCTTGGATTACTCTCATATTTCTGATAATCAAATAACTTTGACAAAATCTTCTCCATGGTTACCTCCATAAAACACTAACATCATTTTCTTTCTGCAAATTTATACGAGCCAGAAAGAATTATGGCAGAAAAAATCATAACAAATCTTTAAGCTTTCCCAAAGCCTCTCTGTGACGCAGCTTCGTAACACCATAGGAGAGATTCATCTTCTTGGCAACTTCCTGAAGTGTCAGACCCTTATAATACCTTAAAACAATAATATCCACAAGCTCCTGCGGAAGTTTCTCCAGCGCCTCTGCTAACCGCTCTAGGGACTCACTGTTTAAAACCTCATCCTCAACTGAGCTTCCGTCATCTGTCAGGTCCTCCGGAATCTCCGAGTGAATGTGGTTTGTTCTGTAAAAATCTATCACAGTATTGCTGGTCATTGAATATATCCAGGTGGAAATACTTGCCTTGCTCTCATCATAGGTGTCCAGCTTGGAATAGATCTTCACAAAAATATCGCTGGTAATATCCTCAGCGTCCTCTATGGAATTGACATGGTTCTTCACATATCCAAAGACCTTGTCTCTATACTGCAAATAAATCTCATCCTTCGTCAGCATATTGCCTCCTGAAATACTGATATACGTCAATTATATACTGCTTCTTAGGTCTTGCGAAAGATAATATTTTAAAATATAATAGGTAAGTCGGCACAACAGCCACGGGGCGTGGCTCAGCTTGGTAGAGCGCTGCGTTCGGGACGCAGAGGTCGCGTGTTCGAATCACGTCGCCCCGATTCCCTATTTATAAGGGTTTGAAGAGATTCAGACTCTTATTTTTTTGTCTTTTTTCTACCCGGATTTCTACCCACAAGTATTGCACTTGATCTAGGACCAAGATTTAATACGCTCTGGTCTATTTCAAAGTTCTCTGATCCTTCGTCAAAAGAGATGCCGGAGGATTCAAAAGCTATTCCCCACTTCATACCCTCAGGAATAATGGGAAGCTCAAAGCTATGCCACTCCCAGTGGGCATTTACTGCCACATATATGAAGCAGTCTTCCTTCGTTCCGTACTTTTCATGGTCCTCGGCGTACATGTAGCCAAAGGTAAGTGTGGGCGCATACTGATCCAGGTTCCATGCACCAAGGCCATGGAAGGATAGTTCCGGATAACCGGTTCCATTATGGCTGAAATTATAATCGGTAGCCCTAAGTACCGGATGCGCCATTCTGAAGGCAATAAGTCTTCTTACATAGTCATACTGGCACTTGTTCTTTGAAAGATCTCCCCAGTTAAGCCATGAGATCTCATTATCCTGACAGTAGGCATTGTTGTTGCCACTTTGGCTGTTGGCAAACTCATCCCCGGACAGGAGCATAGGAACTCCGCGACTGGTCAAAAGAATATTAAGCATATTCTTCATCTGACGCTGTCGCAGGGAAAGGATTTCGGGATCATCTGTTTCTCCCTCTACTCCGCAGTTCCAGCTGTCGTTATCATTACAGCCATCGTTATTGTCCTCGCCGTTAGACTCGTTGTGCTTCTCGTTATAGGAAACAAGATCATTTAAGGTAAATCCGTCATGACAGGTAACAAAGTTAATTGTGGTTGAGGCTCCTCTTTCTCCGTAAAGATCCTCAGAGCCTTTTATGCGTTGGAATAATTCCGGCGCACATTCAGCGCCACCCTTGATAAAACGCCTTAAGCAGTCACGATATCTTCCATTCCACTCGGACCATCTCTTATGTCCAGGGAAGCTACCGACCTGATATAGTCCCCCGGCATCCCAGGCCTCTGCTATAATGATGCTCTTTCCAAGCACTGCATCCTGGGCAATGCTGTCCAGAAGCGGAGGATGTATCATTGGTGCACCATTTTCATCCCTGGACAAAATAGCCGCCAGGTCAAACCTGAAGCCATCGACATGATAAGCAGACACCCAGTATCTGAGGCAGTCAATTACCATGTTCCTTACCACAGGATTGTTGCAGTTCATGGTGTTTCCGCAGCCACTGAAGTTAAGATAATGCCACTCAGGGGTCAAAAGATAATAGGTCCTGTTATCAATTCCCCTGTAGGAAATAGAAGGTCCGTTCTCGTTGCCTTCTGCAGTATGATTAAACACGACGTCGAGGATTACCTCGATTCCGTTGCTGTGAAGCTTTTTTATAAGATTCTTAAGCTCATCCACTTCCATACCAAAGGGAGCGGAAGCAGCATATCCCGCCTTGGGAGCAAAAAAGCAGGTTGTAGAATAACCCCAAAGATTAACAAGCTCCTTGCCATTGTATTTTCTGGAGCCTTCTAACTCATCAAACTCGAAAATAGGCATCAGCTCTACGCAGTTTACTCCAAGCTCTTTAAGGTAGGGTATCTTTTCCACCATACCTGCATAGGTTCCCCTGTGCTTGACTCCACTGCTCTTATGCTGGGTGAATGAGCGTACATGCATCTCATAGATGACAAGATCCTGCAGCTCTCTTTCAAGAGGTTTGTCACCATTCCAGGTGTAATCTTCACGGATGATCTGTCCCCTGAAGGGTACCTGCTCATCCTTTTTCTTCTTTTTCCCCCAAACTGATCTTCCGGATACGGACTTGGCATAAGGATCAAGAAGAACTCTGTTTTTATCGAACCAAAGTCCCTCCTTAGGTGCATATTGCCCATCGAATCTGTAGCCATACTCCATGGTGTCCATGTTTATCCCATAGACTCTCATGGTGTAAACATTTCCTATACGGAAGCTCTCCGGGAATGGAATCTCTACCAGCGGCTTTTTCTGCCCATGCCGATAAAGCACCAGTGTGCATCCTGTTGCCTCCTTGGAGTAAATGCTGAAATTGACACCGCCGTCACCATCTAATGTGGCTCCGAAAGGAAAGATCCTTCCTATACGGTATTCAAAATCTCCAATTCTATCCGTAGGAAAAGTATCGATGAGCCTCATGCAGTAATCCCCTTCTTCAAGTGAATTCAGTTGATGCTGCCTTCCTCTTCAGACTCCTTGGCGCTATCCTGTGATGGAGTCTCTGTCTCATTCTGAACCTTATCTTTAGCCTTTTCTTCTTCCTTAGGCTTGTCCACTGCATCAAACAGATCATCCAAAGTGATCGTCATCATATCTTCTTCAGTAGGATTCTCGATAGATGCAATCCTTCTAGCCTGATTTGTGATGATCTCCTCAAATAGGTTTCTTACCTCTCTTGCATTAGCGAAATTATCTATATTCTCGATCTTCTTGGAGGTGATAAGAGCCCTGATCTGGTGCTTCACATCCTCCTGAACCTTGTAGTCGTACTTCTTGCAGTTCATGTCAAAGATCTGTTCAAGCTCATCGATACTGTAGTCAGGGAACTCAATGTACTTGTTGAATCTTGACTTTAAGCCCGGGTTGCTGTCAATGAACTTCTTCATTGGCTCAGTGTATCCTGCAACAATTACAACAAAGTCATCCCTGTTATCCTCCATAGCCTTGAGGATCGTATCTATTGCTTCCTGACCAAAAGCATCATCTTTCTGAGCCAGTGCATATGCCTCATCGATAAAGAGCACTCCACCCTTTGCTTTAGCAATCTGTTCCTGGGTCTTAATAGCTGTCTGGCCAACATATCCTGCAACCAGTCCTGATCTGTCAACCTCCACCAGCTGTCCCTTTGAGAGTACTCCAATCTGCTTATAGATCTGAGCAATTATCCTGGCAACGGTTGTCTTACCTGTTCCGGGATTTCCTGTAAACACAAGGTGTAAAGATACAGGCACTGACTTAAGCCCCTGTTCCTGCCTTGCCTTCTGTACCTTAACAAAAGCCGTAAGCTCTTTTACATCCTCTTTGATAGTTGTAAGACCGATGAGCTTCTCAAGGGTCTCCATTGGGTCTTCCTCTGGCTCAGCAGGTTTTTCCTCTTCCTTAGGTGCCGGGGCTCCGCCTCCATTAGCGAAAAGAGCTTTTGCCTCCTCTAAAGCCTCGTTGGCGCTTGTCATTGCATCCTTTTGTGAAGTCTCATTTGCTTCATCAGCTCTTTTCTCGGGCTCTGAAACCTGTGGCTTATCAGAAGGCTTCGATGCATCATTTGTCGAGAAAAAATCCCCATATAAGCTTCCCAGAAGGTCCTTTTGCATGTTAGTGATCTTCTGGAGTGTCTCCAGTTCCTTATTTCTTTCCATACCTGTCTCCATCCAAAATAATAATTACTTAATTCATTATAACTTTAACTTCAAAAAAGCTAAAGAATAAAATACGGCATATCCCCAAGCAGGATACGCCGTATCAATAGTATCTTTTATCAGTCGTTCAAGAACCATCCGCCTCTTGATAAGAAGGTTCTGTTTGTAACGAGAGCATCCACATCCTGTCCAATGATCTGAGATGCCTGTGCCTTGTAGGTAGCTGCATTGGCTGTTCCAAGGTTCTTGTAGAAGTCATAGGCCATCTTCTTGCTTCCATCAAGGTTCTTAAGTCCCTGTGCAATGTGGCTCTCCATCTCGTGGGCATCATCTGTCTCTCTAAAGAGAATGAAGCTTGAGATGTATGGATTGTTCTCAGCCATTGTGTAAGCATATGTGATTGATGCTGCCTGAGCATCCTCACCAAAGCTTGATGTAAATCCAATCTCTGAAAGAGAAATGTCTCTTACCTTTCCACCTGGTGCAAGGAATGAAGCCTGGCACATGTAATCAGTCAGAAGATAAATGTTCTCCATTGTGATGTAAGGAGTCGTAAGCTTTGTGCTTACATACTGTGACTGCTGCTTCCAAGCATAAGGATCATACAAAGGTGCATTGTATGGGTGGAATGAAAGTGACCAGTCAATGTTACCCTCACGGTTCATGTAGTAATTAAATCTGTCCAGATACTCTTTTGAAAGGAAGCATCCAGGGTTAGACTTTCTGTTCCACTCCTGATCGAAGGAGGTGTAAACCCTTGCATTAGCATTAACAGCCTTTATCTCGTTGTAGAAGATACGGAAGGCCTTTACGTACTCACTAACGTTGAGCTCGATATTTGTTGAATTCAAGTAGTACCACTCAGTTCTTGCGTTAACTTCGTTTCCTACAACCCAGTTATCAACTGTTCCGTAGGTTCCGCCTGAGTATCTCTGAGCAAGAAAAGCAGCGATAGCCTTAAGATGCTGTGTACCGCCATCCTCATCTGTGTTCATGGCATATCCGGGACATACATGTGCATCCCTTGAAAGAGGATGGATAAGGTCAGCGCCTGCCTCTGTCTTGTTGTTGAGGATTGTCATGGTAAGCTGGAAGCCGTTTAAGCTGCACCAGCGAACAAATCCGTCATACTGTGCAAGAGCAGTTCCGTTGAACTGATAGTCCACTCCATTGTATGAGAAAGGAATCACATTTGAGCCATCTCCAGGTCCAACGATATCGCCCATGTAAAGGTTGTAAACCATCTGAGCAACTCCGAGGTCTCTGAAGGTAGCAGCATCTGCGCTGTTAGGAAGGATTCCCTTCATTCCATGGTCATTTCTTCCTGCAGTCTTTGTGGCAATAGCCTCAGGGTTTGTAATGTAGTGCTCATCACTGACCTGAACCATTGATCCGCCGCTCTTAACTGCAACAAGGAATTTCTTATCAAGGTTTGATCCCTGCTGATAGTGGTTTAATGGGAAGGTAAAAGAAGCATTTGGCGATCTGTCAGTAGTAGCAACTATTTCGCCAACTGTTCCATCCTGATAAACCTCATCGGCATAAAGATAATATTTTCCGTCATCGGAAGATGGAAGGGAAGAAGAAGAAACATCCACTACCACGTTTCCACCTGAAATAACGCAGGAATTGATCTTCACTATTCTTCCTGCTGCCTCTGCTACAGTAGCATTTGTTCCCACTACAGCAGATGTCTTACCAGCCAGTGCTACAGTTGCAAAAACCATAATGCCGGCAAGAACTCTTTTCATCACACACTTTTTTCTCACAACAAACCTCCACATACTTTCACTTACGCGTTAACGATAGCATCAGTGAAGCTATTAAGTGCTTCTGCATCCTTTGCATGAAGCGCACTTTTGATAGTCAAAATGTTTTCCAGAATTGTCACATTTTGAAGCTGTGACAGCTTTTCGCTCATAAGCTTACCGGTAACAGGTGCCCAGGTTCCGTTCTGAGCCAGAGCAAATACCCTGTTCTTCACTCCAAGAGCCGCCATGTCGCTAAGGAAGTTCTCCATAGGAGTGTAAATTCCGTTGTTATAGGTCGGGCACATGAGAACAATTCGTCTGCAGCGCCAAACCTCGCCGATAAGGTATGATACGTCGGTTCCGGATACATCGTAGACCTTCACGCCCTTTTCCCCTTTTTCTCTAAGGGAAGAAGCAACTGCCTCTGCAGCACTTGCCGTGTGACCATAAAGGCTACCGTATATTACTATAACACCATTTTCTTCAGATTCATAGGTGGACCATTTCTGATATTTCTCTAAAATTTCGTCCAGATTCTGTCTCCATACCGGTCCGTGAAGTGGAAGTATCATCTGAACATCCAGTCCTTGCGCCTTCTTAAGCACTGCCTGGACCTGAGGACCGTACTTTCCGACAATGTTTGCATAGTACCTTCTTGCAGAATCAAGGAAATCCTTTTTAAAATCATACTCATCTGCAAATATTCCACCATCAAGAGCCCCAAATGTACCAAATGCGTCAGCAGTTAAAAGAGCTTTTGATGCCTCATCATGCGCAAACAAAACTTCCGGCCAGTGAACCATTGGCGCTGCAATGAAGCTGAAGGTATGCGCTCCTGTTGAAAGAGTATCCCCTTCCTTGACCTCAAGACGATTATAGTCCTTAGCCTCCGGGAAGAACTGTTCCATAAATACGAAGGTCTGCTTTCCTCCAACCACTGTAACCTCAGGGAAAAGAGCTATAACCTTGTCTATACATGAGCAGTGGTCGGGCTCCATGTGGAGCACTATAAGATAATCCAGATTCCTTCCGCCCAAAGCTTCCTTAAGATTCTCAATATACTGATCTGCAACAGTTACATCAGCAGTATCAAAGACAGCTGTCTTTTCATCATCAACGAAATAGCTGTTGTAAGACACCCCTTCGGGTATAGGAAAAATATTCTCAAATCTCTCAAGTCTGCGGTCACTACCGCCAATCCAGAAAATTCCGTCAGTAATCTTTTTAAGTCCCTTCATGAATATCTCCTTCCCGATACTGTTATTTGCGCGTATATTTATTTTATCACGTTAATTCTTAAATTCCAAAATAGTCTTTTCCACAACTCTGATATCAATAGGCTTGGTAACATGGGCGTTCATTCCTGCATCAAAGGCCTGCTGAACATCATCTGCATAAGCATTGGCTGTCATCGCTATGATAGGTATCCTGTGAGCCCATTCGCTGTCTAGCGCCCTGATGGCAGCTGCTGCCTCATATCCGTTCATGACAGGCATCTGGATATCCATAAGGATCATATCGTAATCACCTTCGTTGGCAGCCTTGAACATCTCAACCACTTCCTGTCCGTTGACGCCACGGGTAACAGTAGCTCCGTACATATCCATAAGCTCTGTGAGGATGTCTGCATTGATATCATTGTCCTCGGCAGCAAGGAACTTCATGCCCTCAAGAGGATTCTTAACCTCCTCTTCTTTTTCTTCTACTACATTAGTAAGCTCTTTTATAGTCTGCTTCAGGATGTACGGGAATACAGGCTTTTGCAAAAGCTCATTTGCTCCTGCTGCCATGATCTCATCCTGAACCTGATCATAAAGGGATGTCACAGCAATGATAAGGCTGTTACTGCTCTTACTCTTGGCTCTGATATTCTTTATAAGCTCGGCCTGAGTCATATCCTTGATATTATCATCTATGATCATCATGTCAAAATGCTTGTTTTCTTCTGCCAGCTCATCAATGAACTTAATCGCCTCAAATCCAGAGTAAGCTGCTGTCACATCCAGATCTTCATTGGCAAAGTTGTTCCTGTGAGCCTCAAATACCTTCTCTTCATCGTTTACCACAAGAAGCGATCTGATTCCATGGGCGGTCCAGAAATCAACCTCCTCCAGATCCACAGCCTTAAGACGAAGGTTAACAACAAAGGTACTTCCCTTTCCTTCTTCAGACTCAACCCTTATAGTTCCGCCCATGAGCTCAACAAGACTCTTTGTAATGGCCATGCCAAGTCCTGTTCCCTGGATAGTCTTTGTGGCGCCCTTCTCCTCTCTCGAGAATGCATCAAAGATCTTGTCCTTGTACTCAGGCTTCATACCGATACCATTGTCGGCAATTGTAAACTTCAAATTCTGGAAGCCCTCTGAGGATGAGGAAGACTCCTCGATAGTAAACTCAATCTTTCCTCCTTCAGGAGTATATTTAATGGCATTTCCAAGAATATTCATCAGGATCTCATTGATCCTTTGCTTGTCTCCCATAAATACATCATGCTGAATGTTTTCAGCCTTCATGATATATTCCTGGTTCTTTGCTTTAGCCTGGAAGCTGATAACCGAATTGATCTCTTCAAGCACCAGACCCAAAGGCATTTCCTGGATATCCAGCGTGGTCTTTCCACTCTCGATCTTACTCATATCAAGAACATCGTTGAGCAGAGCCAGAAGATTATGGGATGCAAGTGATATTTTATGAGTATACTCTTTTACCTTATCAGGCTCATCTGCATGCTTCTCAATAAGCAGATTGAAGCCGGTGATGGCATTCATAGGAGTACGGAAGTCATGGGACATATTTGCCAAAAAGCTCGTCTTAGCTTTGTTGGCTGTCTCCGCAGCATTAAGCGCTTCCTGAAGAGTATGATTCCTTCTGATCTCCTGAGTTCTGTCATAGAGAGCCACAGCAAGTCTCTTACCGCCATCATCTATAGTACATACTATGATTCCACGATAATACAGATGCTCATTGGTCTTCACATTGGCGAACCGGATCTCTTCAAGTACCACCTCTTCGCCAGTCTCCATGGCTTCTGTGATCACGTCATTAAGCCTTCTGTCTTCACCCTCACGCTGAGCCTTGACCACATTCCTTATATCAGCTTTTAGCTCATCAAGAGGTATTCCAAGAACCGCCTCTGCATTGGCGGTAATAAAGCTTGGCTCAAAGCTGCCCTCATTTACCACAGCAAGAATATCGTTATTGTTTTCAACCACAAAATCGAAGAGCCACTCTCTGTAATGGATGTCATTGTCCTTGAGCTTTAGCTGCTCCTGGTTCATCCTGTCGATCTCAAGCACCATCTTAAGGAGCGTATCTGCCATCTCCTTCATGGAGGTGGCCAGCTGACCGATCTCATCAGAGTGAAGGTCAACATCCTCTACGTAGAAATTACCTCTGGTGATCTCTCCGGCCACTGCTGTCAGCTTATTTACACGTCCGCTAAGATTATTGGCAAATGCTGTTCCTATGAACAGGGCCACCAGGAAAAGAGCTATTGCAATCACAAGGACAGATGCCAATATTTTGAAAACATCTGCAGTAATCTCACGTCTGTCAATATAGTAATAAAGCGTCCATCCGTTGCTTGTATGCTCCGAGGGGCAGAGGAAGTAATCATTTGTAGTAACAAAGGATTTTATGTCTCCGCCTTGGATATGCTCAACTATCCTGTTATCCAGGTCGGAATCCTCAATTTCTCTATGGTTGATCTCGTTTCCCTCGCTATCAAGGATAATTAGACCGTTCTCAAGATAATTTGACTGCTGGACAATGGAAAAGAAGGTTCTTTCATCTACTTTTAGAGCTATCATTCCGATTCGCTTTGAAGAGGTTGCAGAATCCACCAGGGCTTTGATCAGATAAACGCCGCCCTCACCATCTGTGACCCAGGTAGCAGCATATTCCTCATTGGAGAGCTCATACCATTCCTTTTCCTTGTCTGTTTCAGGTTGCAAAAGGAAATCTCCCATGTGTTTTTCTTCAATGAGATGGGTATAAATAGCGATAGATTCAATATTGGTATCACTACTTAGGTAGTACCAGATCAAAGGCTCAATTGTGTCGTTCAGCTCTTCCGTCAGTGTATAAGGATCTACCAGTCCTCTTTCAAGGGCCTTTCTGAAGGAATCTTCATAGGAAAAGAACTTTACAACGTCATTTTCTTTTTTGACATTACTTTCTATTCCATGGGAAATAACATCAACATTACCTTCCATGGCAATCTTGGTCTGCTTAATAAGATTAGTTCTTGCAACCAGATAGGAATAGGTACCCAAAATCAGGATAGGGATAACAATTAGAGCTGTAATAGTCCTGATAAGGGTTTTCTTTATGCTGTCTGCATAGCTAAATCGGCCAATTCTACTCATATTTTCTTGCCTCATCCGTTTTGAAGTATGTCTTTTACCAGTGCATCAACGTTATCAAATGCGTCTTCCATGGTTTCCCTGTTAAGGAGCACCTTTTGAAGCTCTCTGCCAAGTTTATAGTGAACCTGCTTATTCAGTTCAAAACTCCAGTCCATCCAGGGCGTAAATACCAGTCCGTCTCTGTAGCAGCTCTCTATGCCTCTGAATTCATCTCCGTTTTTGAATGAAGTATCCTTTAGATAGGTTTGACTTCCGGGCCTGTCCTTCCAAAGAGCCATCTGACCCTCGTAAGTAGTAAGTGATTCAACCACCTCTTTTGCCCTTTCAGGGTTCATGGAGTTTGCGTTTATTGCTATACCCACATCACAGCCACCTATGATAGCTTTTCTTGCTCCGTTTGTGCCATAGAAAGGTAGTGTACCAATATTCATATCAGGGTTGGCTTCAATGACAGCCTTATAGATATCCGGACCTCCTACTATCATGGCAGCCTGTTCTCCCACGAACTTCTCCACCGCAGTCCTGTTATCGATGACATACATTTTCTTGGTAAGTATCATATGGGTAAGTAGTTCTTCCCAGTCACCCATATAAGGGTGCAGCTCTTCCTGGAAGGTTGTCCTTCCATACTGGAGCCTACCTCCAAAGCCGCTTCCTCTGTCGGTAGAGAAGTAATTGGCAGAAAGAACGCCCAGGGCACTGTCAGCCACATCATAAGGATCCTCAAGGCTTGCTATTACAGGCTGAACTCCGGCAACAAGCCTAAGGTAATCACAACTTGCCAAAAAACTCTCAAAAGAAACCGGTATGGGCGCCTTTGCTTTCTCAAGAAGGTCCTTATTGTAATAAATACACACAAACTGGGAAGTGTTTGGCACAGCATATACTGCATTTCCATACTCAAAGGCCAACCTTCCTTCATCTGTAAAATCACCGCACATATCTGTCAGATTAAGGATATAACCTGTCCTTGCATGCTTTTCTGCCATCTCCTGGTCCACATAGATTATGTCAGGAGCCCCTTTATAGGAAAGCTTTGAGTCCATAATGGGCTCATAGTTACTCTTTGCAATATATTCAAATTCAAATTTGTAATCAGGAAATGTTTTGACCAGATAGGCCTTTAGATATTTCAGATCCTCCTGGGTGTACCAGGAGCCTATACGAATAATATTGTCTCTATTTTCGGTATTTACCGCAGCAAAAGACAAGTTCGCTTTACCGGACCATGAACCCAAAAGCGCACCTGTCATGATTGTTATTGTGGAAATGATACTTACAAAGATCTTCCTTAGCTTAACGCCTTTCATCTGTTCCCTCATAAGAAAATCGAAAGTCCGCTTATCTTACCAGTATCTTTGTTATCTCCCCAATATACATATAGTGATAATCACCATCTTTATAGACCTCATCCACTATGGAATCGTCTATAAAACCCTCTTTTTCATACAGCTGTTTATAGAGTACCCTGCAGGTGATGACATTATCTGCCTCATCAATAAAAGGGATACCCTCGTAATAATTTACGTTAAGCCTTGCCCCTGCAATCTTGTCCTCATCGCGGCCGGAAACAGCCTCCATGTACTTTAATGCTCCCCTGTAGTCATTCTTGTTAAGAAAACTTATGGAGAACTCTCCGGAAGCATCAAGAAATTCCTTTGTATATCTGCTGGAACGCACATAAACAATGACAACTCTCTTACCCCATAGATAACCAACACAGCCCCAGGAGCAGGCAGTAGAATTGACCTTATCTCCATTGGCAGCTGTCACCAGCATCTTTCCGCCATCAAAGGTAAATGGTCCTTCATCCACTTCTTCTGGGTTAACGGGCTGAAATACATGAATAGGCATAGGTATCCTCCATCTGTTAGAAGTCTCTTATCTTATCCTCTTCTGTCAAACCGGTGTTCTCAATATTCGTTATGGTAACATCATACGAAATTTCATTACTTACTGTAATAGTAACACGTTCACCCACCCTATGTCCAAGCAATTGTTTGCCAAGTGGTGATTCTATGCTTATAAGACCTTTTAGAGAATTCTTTCTCATGGTGGTCACGATCTTATAGGTCTCTACAGAGCCGTCATCCTCCATCCTTAAGGTTACCGTCTTATTGACTCCAACCTCGTCCTCCTTGGACTCGTCATCAATGACTCTGGCAGTCTTTACCATCCTCTCAAGGAATCTGATCCTGCTCTCATTCTGGTTCTTCGCTTTTTTAGCTGCGTAGTACTCGAAGTTCTCAGACAGATCCCCATGAGCTCTTGCCTCTTTTACATGCTCCAAAAGCTCTTTTCTCACAACCACTTTGCGGTGTTCGATTTCTGCCTCCATGTCTTCAATGTCTTTTCTGGTAAGCTCGTTATTCATATTGTCCCCCTGATGTTAGTAGTAAAAAAGAAGGGTAAAGCCGGTGGCTCTACCCTTCCAAAGAAATTCTTTATTTTCCGTATCAAGCCTTGCCAACTGATCCGAAGAGTTCCATCTTCTCCTTAACTGTAGCCTTGATAGCCTCAGCACCAGGAGCAAGAAGCTTACGAGGATCAAATCCCTTGCCTTCAAGATCCTTGCCTGCCTCAACGTACTTACGTGTAGCATCAGCAAATGAAAGCTGGCACTCTGTATTAACATTGATCTTTGAAACGCCAAGATTGATAGCTTTCTTGATCATGTCTGCAGGAATTCCTGTGCCGCCGTGAAGAACAAGTGGCATAATGCCTGTCTTCTGCTGGATAGCATCAAGAACGTCGAATCTGAGTCCTGGCCATCCCTCTGGATACTTACCATGGATGTTACCGATACCTGCTGCAAGCATATCTACACCAAGATCAGCGATTCTCTTGCACTCATCAGGATCAGCGCACTCACCCATACCAACAACGCCGTCCTCTTCGCCACCGATTGAACCAACCTCAGCCTCGATTGAAAGGCCAAGCTGATGAGAAACATTTACAAGCTCTGATGTCTTTGCAACGTTCTCTTCGATGTCATAGTGTGAACCATCGAACATGATTGATGTGAAACCAGCCTTGATGCACTTGTAGCATCCTTCGTATGTACCATGATCAAGGTGAAGAGCTACAGGAACAGTGATTCCAAGGCTCTCGTCCATAGCCTTAACCATTGCTGCAACAGTTGTGAAGCCTGTCATGTACTTGCCGGCACCCTCAGATACACCGAGGATTACAGGAGACTTAAGCTCTTCAGCTGTTAAAAGAACTGACTTTGTCCACTCAAGGTTGTTGATGTTGAACTGGCCAACTGCATAGTGGCCTTCTTTTGCTTTTACAAGCATGTCTTTTGCGGATACTAACATTTTGTTTCTCCCCTTTGTTCGTAGATTTGATAGTTAAAGATATTATATACTCGTTGCTTTGAAAAATAAAGCAAGAACCTCATATTTAGTCGAATTTGAAGAAGTTGTCTGACCAGAATTCCTCGTCACTTACTGCCTCGAAACTGTTGTATCTGAGAACATAACCTGTGTTCCTTGACATTGTCAGGCACATAACGCCGTCCTTAGCAGTTTTTGTGGTTGGTGCAGTATCAAATCCGGTTCCATCTGAAACCAGAAGCTGCTTGAACTTTGCATTCCTTGGAATACCCAGTGGCCATACCTGTATGTCCCTTGTAACCTCAAAACTATTGTTGTTTATAGCTACTATTATTGCAGCAGTTCTGTTGAATCTTCCGTATATGATTATGTTATTCTCTGCGTAAAGTTCCCTTATTGAACCGGTCTTCAGCTCAGGGCAGGCCTTGTGGATCCTGATCATCTCCTTGTGGAAACGGATCATCTCCTTGTCCTCATGGCCCCATGGGTAGGTTCTCCTGTTGTCAGGATCGGTAAATCCGCAAACTCCCGCCTCATCGCCGTAATAGATAGTTGGCGCTCCCGGCCATGTAAACTGCACTATAACAGCCTGTCTCATCTGATACTTCTTAATTCCGGTATCTGCTGACGCTGACATAAGGGTGTCACATCTTCCAACCTTCTGGCTGGTCCTTGTTAAAAACCTGGAGTGATCATGGTTTGACAGCTCGTTCATTGAGGTGTAGAGAGATGGCATGGAAAAGTTCTCTCCTGCCTGATAGAGCATCGTGTCAAAAAACTCCCTGGCATTTCCCACACGGATTGGCTTAAACTCGTCACTGTGCTTATCCATACCTGTAAGGAACCAGGTAAGTGGCTCCATGAAGGCGTCATAGTTCATGACAGTGTCCCATTCGCCTCCCTTAAGCCATTCTCTGGCAGGACCATAATGCTCCGCCAGGATTATCGCCTGAGGGTTAGCTTTTTTGACTTCCTGTCTGAATCTCTTCCAGAAACGGTGATTATACTCCGCAGAGTGTCCCAGATCTGCTGCCACATCAAGTCTCCAGCCATCTGCGTTGTAGGGCTCAGATACCCATTTCTTTCCGATACCGATTATATAATCTTCAAGCTCTTTTGAGCCCTCGTAATTAAGCTTTGGAAGTGTGTCGTAGCCCCACCATCCATCATAGTTTCCGTTATAGGGCCACTGATCTCTGGAAAAAGAGAAGTAGTTTCTATAGGGGCTTTCTCCGGAAATATAGGCGCCCTTCTCATATCCCCTGGCATCCTCGTATATTCTCTCTCTGTCCAGCCACTTATTAAAGGATCCGCAGTGGTTAAATACTCCGTCCAGGATTACCTTGATATCCCTTTTATGGGCCTCTTCCACCAGCTTGGCAAAGAGTTCGTCGCTGGCCTCAAGGTTCCTTTTTGAGGTCACCCTGGAGATATACCTGGAAGCCTTCTTGTTGCTCTTTTCAAATTGAGGAAGTATATCACCGTCATCCTCAATAATCTTTCCGAAATGAGGATCTATATGGTCATAATCCTGAATATCATATTTATGTGAAGATGGAGATACAAAAAGAGGATTAAAATAAATGACATCTATTCCCAGGTCCTGAAGGTAATCAAGCTTACTGATAACTCCGGCAAGATCACCACCATAGAACTCACAAAAGTCGGTCTTTGGGTCCGGATACTGGTTCCAGTCATCTACCTTTTTTGCAGATAGGCCGTTGTAAGAATACTCCCCGTTCATTACATCGTTGGATTCATCCCCATTGCAGAATCTGTCTACAAAAATCTGGTACATTACTGCACCCTTTGCCCAGGCGGGAGTTGAAAAGCCAGGTATTACCTCAAACTTCATGCTCTCAAAAATGTCGTGAACCGGTCCTCGCTTGTCATAGCGGATAAAGCTGCCATCCTTGCCTGTTATCTCAAAGTAGTATCTGAAGGGATCCTTACCAATATTTACTGAAATATCGAAATAATCAAATCCATTGTCTGTCTCGGAAAGCTTCATTTTCCGATGTTCCTGTCCCCACACCAAAAGAACCTGGCTTGCTTCTGACTGGGCACATCTGAATCTGAAATCAGTAATACGCCCAACATCCGGCTCGGCAGGCCTTAGGTAGTCCAAGGTCATATCGTGAAATAAAGCATCGTAATTCATATCGTTTCCTTTAAATATCTGAGTATAGCAAAAAAGACAGCGGGTAAGCTGTCTTTTTAGAGAAGGTATTTCTTTCTTATGGGGTATAGCAAAAAACTATATAATGTATTGGGGGGTTACGCTTATTATACTAGCACCCGCCTATACCCGCGTAAAGACTAATACTTCACAAATTTGTCAAAAACAGCTGATAGTTTTTGTGAATATTGCACAATTATATTTCCACATTCAGGTCTTCGGCAGAGGGCTGATCCTCAAAAAGAGCTTCAAATTCCTCTCTTCCGATCTTTTCCTTCTCCACTAAAAGCGCTGCGCTCTTATGAAGAACATCCTCATACTGGAGGATTACCTCTTTTGCCTTCTGATAGCATCTGTCGATAATGCTCTTTACTTCCTTATCGATCTCGCCTGCCACAAGCTCTGAATGCTTCTTGGAATGTGAGATGTCATATCCGATAAATACATCTTCCTCGTTGTCATCGTAGCTCACAACGCCTATATTATCTGACATTCCATACTTGGTAACCATACTTCTGGCTTCCTGGGTAGCTTTTCTGATATCGCTGGAGGCGCCAGTGGTGATATCTCCAAAGATTATCTCCTCAGCAATCCTTCCGCCAAGTGAAACCATAATATCCTGAAGCATCTTGCCCTTAGTAAGGAACATTTCGTCCTTCTCAGGCAAAGGCATTGTATAGCCTGCTGCTCCAAGACCGGTAGGTATTATTGAAATGGTGTGTACAGGACCTGCATCCGGAAGTACATGCATAAGGATCGCATGTCCGGCTTCGTGATAAGCAGTGATCTTCTTGTCCTTTTCTGATATGATCCTGCTTCTCTTCTCGGTACCAATTCCCACCTGAATAAAGGCCTTGTTGATATCAGCCTGTCTGATAACCTGTCTGTCATCAACTGCTGCATTAATGGCAGATTCGTTGAGGAGGTTCTCAAGGTCTGCTCCGGTAAAGCCTGCTGTGGTCTGTGCCACCTGCTTGATGTCCACATCATCTGAAAGAGGCTTGTTCCTTGCATGGATTCTGAGGATATCCTCTCTTCCTCCAACATCAGGTCTCTGAACAGTGATCTTTCTGTCAAATCGTCCGGGTCTTAAAATAGCCGGATCAAGAATGTCCACACGGTTTGTGGCAGCCATTACAATGATGCCTTCGTTTACTCCAAAGCCATCCATCTCAACAAGGAGCTGATTCAGGGTCTGCTCCCTCTCATCGTGTCCGCCGCCCATTCCGGTTCCACGTCTTCTTGCTACAGCATCAATCTCATCTATAAATACAATACAAGGTGAATTCTTCTTAGCATCAGCAAACAGGTCTCTTACTCTGGAAGCACCTACGCCGACAAACATCTCAACAAAGTCAGAACCGGAAATACTAAAGAAGGGAACTCCTGCTTCTCCTGCAACTGCCCTTGCCAAAAGAGTCTTACCTGTACCGGGAGCGCCTTCCAAAAGAACACCTTTGGGGATCCTTGCTCCAACCTTGGTGAACTTATCAGGGTCTTTAAGGAACTGAATGATCTCATAGAGCTGGTCCTTTTCCTCCTTAAGGCCTGCCACCTCATTGAGAGTAATTGTATTTTCCTCTCCGTTGGTCATTCTGGCGCGGCTCTTTCCGAAATTCATCATCCGGTTGTTACCGCCTCCGGCGTTCTGGGCATTGGTGAACAGCGTAAACATAAAGACCATGACAATAAGCCCCACGATAATGGGGATTATTCCGGTAATAAGGATATTGTCTGAAGGAACATCCTTGACCTCAACATTTATGCCGTTGGTAGAAAGGTAAGTCTCGATCAACGACACATCTGTTGAATAAAAGACTACGTCATCGCTGCCGTCATTAAAGCTGACCCTCACCGATCCGGTGGGCGTCTCAGCATTAGGCGTGATAGTAACAAACCTTACCCTCTGGGCTGTAACGTCGCTCTCAAGGGAGTTTCTTGAATAGGTTGTGGCGTTGGTATTAACCAGTCCTCTTCCATACTCCAGCAGCACTACAGCCACAAGAAGGATTATTACAAACACAAAAATGGAATTAAAACTCTTTGAACGATTCAACTTCGCTCTTATCCCCCTTTAACAAAACTCTTCACACAATCAGTTAAACTCTACTACTCCAATGTAAGGAAGGTTACGATATCTCTGATCATAATCAAGTCCATATCCCACAACGAACTCATCAGGGATCTCAAATCCTGTGTAATCAACCTTTACATCTGTAACTCTTCTCTCAGGCTTATCAAGGAGAGTGCACAGCTTGATGTCAGCTGGTCCTCTGTCTCCAAGCATCTTGATAAGATATGACAGAGTCCTTCCGGAATCCACGATATCCTCTACAATGATAACGTGTCTGTCCTTAAGAGGCTCATCCAGATCCTTAACAATCTTTACTACACCACTGGACTTTGTTGAACTTCCATAGCTTGAAGCAGACATAAAATCCATGGTTACGGGTACTGTGATGCGCTTTGCAAGCTCACACATGAAGAACACACCGCCCTTTAAAACGCAAACCAGATGAACGGTCTTCCCAGCATAATCCTTACTGATTCTCTCTCCCAGTTCTTTGATCTTCTGATCAACCTCTTCCTCTGATAATAACTCGCGTACAGATTCAGCCATTAGTATTTCCTCCATTAGTGATTTTTATAGCTAATATTCTTTTAGTATCTTTACTGACTTTAGCATTGTCGCCCATCCGATATCCCGGAATCCACAATATCTTCTCTCCATCAGCAAGAAGAACCATCCTGTCCCTAAGATCCTGCGGAACCTTTTCATCAGTCATGAACTTTCTCAGTTCCTTCCTGTGAAGACCGTCTTCCTGCTCCAGTAAGATCACATCCTTGGGTTTCCTTGTACGAAAAGCGACTGTTTCTATTCTATCATAATCGAACCATTTCGTATACGTTTCCCGGGGTGGTTCCTTCTTGCCATCATAGAGAAACTCAGCAATTGTGGCCATTCCGAAACCAGGGATTTCTATCTGAGTTTCCTTGCCTGGTGCTACCTCAACGGGTATTTCGTCAAAGGCCCCGTTCTCGTTTTCCTTTGGTCCTATCGATAACTTGTTATAACTTCGTATTGCAATAAGTCCATAGGGCAGGTCTGCGCTGGCTGTTCCAGCCAGATTCTCCAAAAGTCCCAGGACCATCTCCACATGTACGGCTGCAATATCCTTCCTTCCGGGCACAAGCTTTTCAAAGCACATAAGAATCACGTTCTGCCTGATGACCTCAGGCTCCTTTAAAAGCTCTTCGCAGTCAAAGCTAAGCTCTTTCCCATCAGTCGTTACCAGCCGTTCATATGCTTTTTTTGCGAAGTCTCTGATAAATTCATCTGCCTTTTCAAAAGACGCTGCTGCCCTTGCAATATGCTCCACGCTCCTTGGATTTATGTCCCTTTCCATCGCAGGGATTATGGTGTTCCTTATAATATTTCTCGTGTGGGTATTTTCAAGGTTTGTCTTATCCGTGCAAAAAGAGATATCTCTTTTTGCCAGGTACTCCTCAATCTCACTTCGGCTCACACATAAAAGGGGTCTGATTATATTGTCCCTGACCGGCCTTATACTGCTGCCTCCATGTAGTCCTGTGCCCCTAAGAAGGTTCAAAAGAAGTGTCTCCGCCACATCATTTTCATGGTGTGCTACAGCGATATACTGCGCTCCAAGGTCCCTGGCATACTCATTAAAGGCCTCATACCGTACCTTTCTTCCGGCTTCTTCCTCAGTGAGCTTAAGCTCTTTTGCCATTTCAGGTACATTTACACTGACAATTTTGCATTCAATGCCGCGGCTTTCGCAGAACCTTTGGCAAAAGCTCTCATCCTCAAATGCTTCTTTTCGTATCCCGTGGTTTACATGGAGTGCATAAACCTTTATGCCAAGGATATCTTTAATATCCCACAAAACATTTAATAAAGCTGTGGAATCCGCGCCACCAGAAAAGCCCACCACCACAGTTTCTGTACCGGTGAGCATGTTGTTTTTTCTTATGAAATTCAATACCTTTTCTGTAAACTCGTCCATAGCTCTTTTTGTCATATAAAAACGCAGACCCCATACGAACAACGTAATGATGTCTGCGTCATTGCCACATAGATCAACTAGTTATCCGTATTCTTAAAGATTATCTCCCCCGGATAAACCAGCCCCAGCTTCTCCTTTGCTGTGTCCTCTATATATTTACGCGTCTGCGTATATCTCTCGAAGTCTGCGATCTCTTCGCTGCGAGCATTCTCATACTCGATCTGCTCTTCGAGAGTCTCCTCACGGGCCTGTAATTCATTGGCTTTCTGCAAAAGACTGATGCTCTTGATTGACACTACTGTCACAAGAATGAGCACCACAATGCTAGCCCAGACAATTCCAGCCCGGTTTTGAACACGACGCCTTTTATAGCGTGCTCTGGTTGCCATATTTCACCCCACTCACAAATAAAATAACACTTAATATCTCTAATTATTGTAATACAGCCGTTTCCGGGCTGTCAATCAGATGTATCTGTAGAGATTTGTCACATCTTCCTTGTGGATTGTCTCCTGAACATCAAGTACTTCTACAGAAACATCCTTGTTCCCAAAGCCTATGGTTATCTTGTCTCCGACCTTGACCTCAGCTGATGCCTTGGCAGGTTTTCCATTGATCTGTACTCTTCCTGCATCACAGGCCTCGTTGGCAACTGTCCTTCTCTTTATAAGTCTGGTTACTTTTAAATACTTGTCTAATCTCATTTCATCCGCCCGAAGCAGCACTTGCTGCGTCTGTGGCTTCCTCCTTACTATTTGATGATCCGGTACTAGCCCCTTCTGATGGACTATCCTTTGATTCTTCTGTGTTATTGGTGCTTCCGCTTGTTGCCACGGTGCTGGCATCCTCACTTGATGTTGTGGTATCAGCAGTGGAAGAAGCCCCGGTTCCGCTGGAGGTATCTCCTGTGGATGCCCCATCTGTTGAAGATCCTTCCTTTGATGAAGAACCATCTGTAGCCGAAGTTTCCGCTGAAGAAGCATCTGTTGAAGCTCCTGTACCACCTGATCCCGAGTCTCCCGTAGTCGCAGAATCTCCGGTAGATGCAGAGCTGCTGCCTGACGAATCATCAGTACTTGCTGATGAAGCGCTGCTGGATGCACTGCTTGATGAGCTGCTGTCTTCGGACTCTATCTTAACAAGATCCGGGAAGGTATAATTCAAATCCACTTCATCTGAATCAACATTTATCCTGTAGCTCTTGGTCTCATATCCATCCTGTTTAAGTATGACCTCATGGGTTCCGGATATCTTTGTTACGCTTGTGGGGATCATACCAATATATCCCCCATCAAAGTAAAGCTCTGCTCCGTATGGCTTATCAAAGTAAAGCTTGTATCCGTCAATTACCTGATTGGTGCCCTTTTTCTTTTCATCGGATGAGTTGGCACTTACTGTTGAAGCAGTAGATGCAGCAGAACTGGTTATTGAAGATACATCTCCAACGCTGACTCCTATGCTGTTTGCAGTGGAGCTTGCGCTTGCAACATTACCAATATCACCGACAGTACTGCCTGTTGTTGAGGATCCTGAAGATCCAGACTCTGCTTCCAGCTCAATGCTTATGACAGACTTAGGTGTACCGATCTTCAGATATTTATCCTGAGTAATATATCCATCAGCCATTATCTTAAGGCTGTGGTATCCGTATCTTATTGACTGTGGAACGTCTGTCAAAACCTTCTGACCGTCAACAAAGACTTCCGCATGATCCGGAATGATCTCAAAGGTAACAAGTCCTTCCTTAGGTTTTGTGATGTTCACGTTGCTTGTGTCAACCACCGTTTCCTGGTTTCGACTGATATTGACTTCAGACTGGTAATTTGCACCATTTCCCAGTATCTGCAGGTTGTAATCTCCTTCCGGAGCGCTAAGCAGCATGTTGGGAGATATCTTGTAGATAACTTCATTATCGAGTTCTATCCATGCGCCCACCAGACTGTGATCCTCTACAGTATCTGAGGAAAGACTCACATACCCGTGGCCTCCTGTCACCATAACGCTGTAAATATCTTTTCCGATTCCGCTTACGGTAACTGTATCAGTGGAAAGTACATCCTCAGCAAGAGCCAGGGCTCCATCAGCCATAACAAGGGTCCTTGCATCTATCTTGTAGATCTCGCCCTTTACCTTAGCTGTGCCATCTCCCCTTACAAGCTCATGATCTCTGGTGTTTTCCACCACCCAGGCATCCTTCGACACATTTAAAGTGGTTATATGTTTGGTGCTTTTTAAGAAGGTCACATCAACAATTTGTCCCACTTCAAGCAGAGAGGCAGAAAGAGCTGTACCCCTGGCATCATAGATCATGCTGGTATTGTCATAGTTTAAAGTATAGGTTTTACCTGTGGAATGATTGCGAAAACGAATCTGTTTTCTGACAGTATCGATATCCCTTATGGCAGCAGTATCTGCAGAATCGTACTTGCCGATCAAAGAGACACTGACCTTGTCAGCGCTCTCACCTGCCCATACTATGCTCTTTGGCGAAGAAACCAGCATTACTGCCACCAGGAAAAGAGCTGGTAATGTCCTGTAAAATTGTTTCGATCTTTTCATTTTCCCCTCGATTCAACAATCCTTTTTGAACTCACTTAGGCGCTCCGGCTCTAGCAAATACTCCTTTGTGTTGTGGGTCGGCTCATCAATCACATCCTTTAGCATATTGCCAAGGATCTTCCCAAGTTCCTTCCCGGGATTTACACCAAGTTCAATAAGATCCCTGCCATTTACAGCCAGAGTCTTTAAACTGGTGCAGTCCTTTCTTTCAATCACTTTTTCATACACAGCCTTTGTATCCTCTATGAGCTTAAGCTTTTCTTCCCTCATATAGGTACTCTGGGCCATTGTATCCGCATACTGTATCTCAAAAAGGAGCGGATAATCCTCTTCTCCAACCCTGTGGATCTGCCTCCTGACATTCTTTTCCGTGGCAGGGAACCTGTCATCATGGTAAAGGATCAGGTTGCAGACACGATCCATGGTGTCTCTGTCAAACTTAAGGCGCCGAAAAATACCATGAGCAATCTTCTTTCCTTCCTCTGCGTGCCCATAGTAATGATTGATGCCCTTTTCATCTATACTTATTGTAGCAGGTTTTCCCATGTCATGCATCAGCATTGTGAGCCTCAAAACCCTGTCAGGCCTGATATTTTGAAGTGTTGCTATGGTGTGTTCACCAACACTGTACATGTGATGGATATTATTTTGCGGAGTTTCCATGCATCTGTCGAACTCCGGCAGGATCTGCTTCGTTATCCCAAGTTCATAGGCCAGTCTTATCTTTTCCGGATGATCAGACAAAAGAAGCTTTACCAGCTCTGTCTGTATTCTCTCCGCGCTGATATTCTTAAGATTTGGAGAAAGCTCTTTTACCGCATCCCTTGTATCCTGCTCTATGTCGTAATCCAACTGAGCTGCAAATCTCACTGCCCTCATTATCCTCAGGGCATCCTCGGAAAACCTCTCCCTGGGGCTTCCCACGCACCTTATTATCCTGGCGTTTAAGTCTTCCACTCCGCCAAATCTGTCGATGAGACCTTCCTCATCGTTGTAGGCCATGGCGTTTATGGTAAAATCCCTTCGCTTCATGTCCTCTGTAAGGTCTCTTGTAAAGGTCACTTCGCTTGGGTGCCTTGAATCCTCGTACTTGCCATCTATCCTGTAGGTGGTAACTTCGTAGCCTTCCTTTCCCACCATTACAGTCACAGTTCCATGTTCTATCCCGGTGTCGATAGTTCTTTTAAAAAGCTTTTTCACCTGAACCGGAAGGGCATTTGTAGTGATGTCCCAGTCCCCGGGCTCTCTTCCAAGAAGGGCATCCCTAACACATCCCCCAACAACGTAGGCCTCATACCCTGCCCGGTGCATGGTATCCAATATCATCTTTGCATTCTCTGGAATAGTTATCTTCATACCTTCATAATATAATTCTCTATGCTTTTTGTGCAATAGGATATATACTTAATATATGGAATTATGAGGATAAATATATGAAATTGTGGAATTATCAGCGCTTAAACCGGATAATTGCTGCATTTATCCTACTGTCAGCTTTAGCCGTTGTAGCGCTATTTTTTTCCAAAAACTATCTTCAGCCCAACTTCGCTATTTATGATCTTAACGAGGGCTGGGACATATCCTTAAATGGTGTTAAGCAGAGCTCAACCTCTCTGCTTGATTCGAATGTAGGCGTTATCGGAGCTGGTGACGTTATCACCATCAGCCGGACTATCCCGGATTTTGGGCTTGATAGTCCCTGCGTTTGCACAACCAGTATCCATGCAATGATAGATGCCTATCTTGATGATACACTTATCTATTCCTTCGGCCGTGACTATCTTTTTGCCGAAAAAACTGTCCCCAAAAAGACAAATTACTTTCCTCTGGGTCAGGATTATGCCGGTAAAAAACTGACTATCGTTCTTTCTGGTTCCAGAAGGGATACTTTTACCGGTGTTTCTCCCGTTACAGTTGGAGAGAGAAACGATCTTCTGTCCAGTCAGATCATCAAAAACCGCTACAATATTTTGGCCGGGATGTTCCTTATAATCCTTGGTCAGGTTCTCATGGTGCTTTCTCCCTATATGATCGTCTACCATAACAATGATTACAGACTGTTCTTTAGCGGATTAGTATCATTGTTGTTTGGCATCTATACCTACTCCTTCTACGGACTTATTGACTTTATATGTGACAATCCCAATGTCAACACCATCTGTGAATACTCATCACTATACAACATTCCTACAGCAATCCTTGGATATCTTATGTCCGTTTATCACGGAAAACTCAAAAAAGTGTTCAGGCTCCTGTTTTGTGGGAATATTGGCGTGTTTCTGACAGTGTTTTTCTTATGCGTTATGGGAAAATATCGTATATTTGAATTCACAGTTCTTTTGCATGGAATGGCCATGTCCGAAGCTGTATTTTCAACAATTGTCATCGTAACGGATGAGTTCAAAAAAAGGAAGGAGAAAGGACACTGGGTCTTCACCTCCGGAAATGTTTTTTCTATTGGACTTATTTCCTTCATGGCTTTGTCACTTGTGGATATTGTCCGGTATAACTATGCCAAATACTTTGGTTCAGGAGGCGAGCCGGCATCAACTATAGACGGTTTTGTTCTGGGTTCAATTTTCCTGGTTTCCAGCCTTCTTATAAGCTACATACTTTACATCATCTATAATTCAGATCTTGATTCCATGCAGAACAAGATCGCATCCCTGGCCTACACCGATCCATTGACAGGCCTAGCTAACAGAGCAAGGTGCGAGCAGGTGATGGATATGCTTTCTCAGGAGCATATTGCCTATACCATAATCAGTCTTGATCTGAACAAGCTCAAGGAAGTAAACGACACTCTTGGACACCATGAGGGTGACAGGCTTCTTCAGGGCTTTGCCACCATATTGTCTGACTCCTTCATGGATGCTAATCTCGTCGGAAGAATGGGCGGAGATGAATTCCTTGTCATCATGACTGAAGAAAGAGCCCTAAATACAACCAGAAGGATCCATGATCTTTACTCAATGATAAACGACTGGAACCGAAAAGAGCAGATGTTCCAGTATAGCGCTTCCTATGGCTATGCTTACAGCTACGAGGTTCCAACAGGTTCTGCCCAGGAAGTTTACATGCTTGCTGACAACAGAATGTATGAGATGAAAAAAGAGCACCACAACGGCAGGTACAAGGGGGTGGTAAAGAATGCGTAAACTCCTCACCTTCCTTGGATCAGCCCTGTTTATAATGCTTGCCCTTTTGTTCCTGTCCATCAGGTTTTTCAGCTTCACCCCTAAGTACCCGATAATACGTCTTGAAAAAGGCTGGACAGTAACCTATCACAACCAGCAATTCCTTAACACAAATCTGGAGTCCATGGGAACCCAGACCGGACAAACCTTCTCGAGAGGCGATGTTATTATACTGTCCCTTGATCAGCCCCTTCCGGATATGAAGGTTCCTTTCCCATACCTGTTTTTCAAGACCCAGTACTGTGGCTATGAAGTCCATTTGGATAACGATCTTTTGACCAGTGCACACCTGGAAAACACCAGAGACAGTCGCTTTGTAGGAAACGGCTACAATTTTATCCCTCTTTCAACTGATTATGCAGGGAAAAGAATCTTCATCAAGTTATACGTCACTGAAAATGGCACCAAGGCCGATATCATTACACCTATGATGGGAGATTTTGAGGATCTTTACAGATACCTCATTACCTCAGCAATATTCCCCTTCGCCACAGGTCTTTTCCTGATCCTGTTCGGTACAGTATTCCTGATCATTTCACTGCTGTTCTCAATGAGATCCTCAGGACTGTCCACCCAGATCCTTTGTTCCTTCCTGACCATGGCCCTAGGATTCTGGATGCTGGCAGCCTACGACATGTTTGACTTCATATTATCTGCTCCGGTTGCTACCACTTTCGGTTACTGCTTCCTGTTCCTTATTGTTCCACTGATGTACATGATCATTTGGAACCTTCACAGGAGAAGCAAAAACACTGTACTGGTGATACTCACCCTGTCATCAACTGCCTTTTCACTGCTGTTCATGGGGCTTCACTTCTTTGGCATTGTACATATCAATCACTTCCAATATTCTTACTACCTCGTTGCCGTTGTGGGACTTGTAGTGCTGATAGTCTATGAATATGTGGATATTAAGAGCAAGGTCCGCAACTACGCCGTAAGGATACTCATGGCAGGACTGATAACACTTGCTTTATCACTTATCGTTTATGTTATCGCCGCCATGACTCAGAAGGTCGCAGACTACAGGCAAAGCTTTGTACTCACCAATTCCGTACCTGTAGGTGCCATTTTCTTTGTATTTGCGCAGCTTCTTAACTACTTTATCTTCATGACCCACTCCTTCGCTCAGAAGAAGGAATATGCTGCCCTTACAAAAATTGCTTACATTGACAATCTCACCGGACTTTCAAACAGAGTAAGATGCGATGAGATGATGTTTGAATTCAATAAGCTCAAAGAGGATTTCTGTATCATCAGTCTTGACCTTAACGGACTAAAGGAAGTTAATGACAACTCAGGTCATCCGGCAGGAGACAGGCTTCTTAAATCTTTTGCCGATACCCTTGCCACAGTATTCGCAGACAAAGGCTCCTGCGCAAGAGTAGGGGGCGATGAATTCCTGGTTCTCATAAAATCCATAGAAAAAGAGGAGCTTGATAGTCTGCTTAGGGAACTTGACAGGAGGCTTTTGATCCTGGATGAAGAAGACCAGGAGATAAACCACAGCGTATCCTACGGATATGCCTACAGGCATGAAACAGAAGAAAAAGATACTCACGCAGTAAGTATGCTTGCAGATCAGAGGATGTACGAATACAAGCGTGAGCATTATGCACACATGATGGCAAGATAACGAAAATAAAAAAGATGCGCAGCAAGGAACTCTTGCGCGCATCTTTTTTATTATAGTCAAATTAGTATGCTCTTCCCCAGTAAACCATCTTCTTAGCTGGCTGTCCACACATTACGCATGTGTCTGAAAGGTTTTCCTGCTCGAAAGGAATGCATCTGCTGGTAGCTGAGAACTCCTCTTTTACCTTCTCCTCACACTCAAGGCATCCACACCACATAGCCTTTACAAAGCCCTTGGTCTCCTTGAATGCCTCAGCAAACTCCTCTTTGTTGTGAGCTGCAAAGGTGTGCTCCTCAAGGTGCTTCTTTGCTCTATCAAACATATCCTTCTGGATCTGGTCAAGAAGCTCTCCAACCTTTGCTGGAACTTCAGAAATTGCACACTCTGTCTTTTCTCTTGTGTCTCTTCTTACAAGTACACACTTACCTGCCTCAAGGTCCTTAGGTCCGATCTCAACACGTACAGGGATTCCTCTCATCTCCTGCTCAGCAAACTTAAAGCCTGGAGTTCTGTCTGTATCATCAGTCTTTACCCTGAAATCTGAAAGGCTCTTCTGAATATCGTAAGCTGCCTCAAGAACGCCTTCTTTCTTCTGCTGGATAGGAATTACAACTACCTGGATTGGAGCGATCTTAGGAGGTACTACAAGTCCTGAGTTATCACCGTGTACCATGATCATAGCGCCAATGGTTCTTGTGGTAAGTCCCCATGAAGTCTGGCATACATAGTGAAGCTGATTATCTTTTCCTGCATACTGGATGCCAAATGCCTTAGCAAAGCCGTCGCCAAAGTTGTGGCTTGTAGCAGACTGAAGAGCTCTTCCATCGTGCATAAGAGCCTCAACTGTATAGGTAGCCTCTGCTCCGGCAAACTTTTCTTTATCTGTCTTTCTTCCCTTTACAACAGGGATAGCCATGTCGTTCTCAAGGAAGTCAGCGTATACATTAAGCATCTGCTGTGTACGCTCCTCAGCTTCCTCCATGGTTGCATGTGCTGTGTGGCCTTCCTGCCAGAGGAACTCACGGCTTCTAAGGAATGGTCTTGTCTCCTTCTCCCAGCGAACAACGCTGCACCACTGGTTCAGCACCTGTGGAAGGTCCTTATATGAATGGATCTCTCCCTTATAATAATCGCAGAAAAGAGTCTCTGATGTAGGACGTACACAGTATCTCTCTGTAAGTGGCTCAAGTCCGCCATGTGTTACCCATGCTACCTCAGGTGCAAATCCTTCAACGTGATCCTTCTCCTTCTGAAGAAGTGACTCAGGAATGAACATAGGAAGGTATGCATTCTGTACCCCTGTCTCCTTGAATCTGGCGTCGAGGTGCTTCTGGATAAGCTCCCAGATTGCATATCCGGCAGGCTTTATAACCATACATCCCTTGATATTGGAATAGCTTACCAGATCAGCCTTGATACATACGTCTGTATACCATTGTGTGAAATCCTCATCCATTGATGTGATCTCAGCAACTAATTTCTTATTTTCTGCCATTTTATTTCTCCTTTTCTTATCAGAAAAATTCTAGAGTCAAAAGCTAGTGTTGTCAACCCTGACGGTTAAGATTACTTTTCCTTATTACTCTCCCACATATCTTGATTCATCCCTGTCATTGTACTTGGAAAGAACGATCTTTCCCGCTTCCAGTGTTGCAGGAACGTCAATAACTCTCTGATTTGATGAGCCCCTGAACCGGAGCATAAGGTTCTTTTGCTCCTCTATGAATTCTCCATCCACCAGCACATCCAGCATTCCTAGGATAGCCTCAGTATCCTCTCCGTGACAGCGCTTGTTGTTCTTATCCGTCAACTCCTCCCAGGTGTAACCTGAGTATATCCAGATGGTTGCCTTTGGAACTTCTTTTTTTATCCGCTTCAAAAGAGGTCTGATCTCCTTCTGGTTCACTATTTCCATGGGTTCTCCCCCAAGGATAGTGAGTCCATCTATGTACCCAGGCTTAAGGGATTCAATGATCTCGTCCTCAACCTCTTTTGTATAATCTTCTCCATAGTTAAAGTCCCAGGTCACCTCATTAAAACACCCCTTACAATGATGGGTGCAACCCGAAACAAAGAGGGCTGTCCTACAGCCCACTCCATTGGCAACGTCATTATAGTAAACTTGTCCGAATTTCATGACTCTCCTTTTGAAAACAGGGCCGGATGAGCTCCGACCCTGTTCCTTTATATATAAATACTTTTTCAAAAACCCCCAGCGAATACCTACACGGGTTCGCCAAACTAATTTATCAGCAGGAAATCTTTGGATTGGACATGTGGAGAACTCTCTCCTTGATCTCCTGTGTTCTGCCCTGATTCCAAAACTGTGTTCCGATGTAACCACAAGTACGTCTTGCTACATTCATCTTGTTCTGATCTCTGTTTCCGCAGTTAGGGCACTCCCAGATAAGCTTTCCGTCTGTATCTGTAACGATCTTGATCTCTCCGTCATATCCGCAGCACTGGCAGAAATCTGACTTAGTGTTAAGCTCTGCGTACATGATGTTGTCGTAGATGTACTTCATTACAGAGATAACAGCCTCGATGTTGTTGTTCATATCAGGAACCTCAACGTAGCTGATTGCTCCTCCGGGTGAAAGAGCCTGGAACTCTGCTTCGAACTTAAGCTTTGTAAATGCATCTATCTGCTCTGTTACATGAACATGATAGCTGTTTGTGATGTAGTTCTTGTCTGTAACATCAGGAATAATTCCAAATCTCTTCTGAAGAGCCTTAGCAAACTTGTAGGTTGTAGACTCAAGTGGAGTTCCGTAAAGGCTGAAGGAGATGTTCTCCTTTGCTCTCCATGCTGCGCACTTGTCATTAAGGAACTGCATTACCTTAAGCGCAAAGTCCTTACCTCTTGGATCTGTGTGGGATACGCCCTTCATATATCTTGTACACTCGCAAAGTCCTGCGTAGCCAAGAGAAATGGTTGAGTAGTTACCGAAAAGAAGTGGATCAATCTTTTCACCCTTCTCAAGACGGGCAAGAGCTCCGTTCTGCCAAAGGATAGGTGCCACATCAGAAGGTGTGCCAAGGAGTCTGTTGTGTCTTGCCATCAGTGCTCTGTAGCAAAGCTCACATCTCTCCTCCATAAGCTGCCAGAATCTGTCCTCATCCTTAGCTGATGAGCAAGCAACGTCAACCAGGTTAATGGTTACAACACCCTGATTGAATCTGCCGTAGTACTTGTGAGTTCCCTCGACATAGTTCTTAGCCTTTGCCTTGTTTCCCTTATTGCAAAGACCTTCTGCGAGAGCCTCGTTGTCAGGAGTAAGGAATGATCTGCATCCCATGCAAGGATAAACATCGCCCTTTTTGAGCTCTTTCATCTTCTTGGCTGAGATGTAATCAGGAACCAGTCTCTTAGCTGTGCACTTAGCTGCCAGCTCTGTCAGGTACCAGTACTTGGAATCCTCATGGATGTTGTCCTCATCAAGTACGTAGATGAGCTTAGGGAATGCAGGAGTGATGAGCTGTCCCTTTTCATTCTTAACACCAAAGATACGCTGCTTGAGCATCTCCTCGATGACCATTGCAAGGTCATCTCTCATCTGACCCTCCGGAACCTCGTCCAGATACATATATACTGTAATGAAAGGTGCCTGACCATTTGTGGTCATAAGGGTGATAACCTGATACTGGATAACCTGGCATCCTCTCTCAATTTCTTTCTTAACTCGCATCTCTGCGATCTCGTTTACCTGCTTCTTGTTGATCTTCATACCGGCAGTCTCAAACTCAAGAGCAACTTCCTTGCGGAATTTCTGTCTGCTGACATCAACAAAAGGAACCAGGTGTGAAAGGGTAATGCTCTGTCCGCCGTACTGTGAGCTTGCGATCTGAGCAATAGCCTGTGTTGCGATATTACAAGCAGTTGAAAAGCTCTTTGGGCGCTCGATCATGGTCTCTGAGATTACTGTTCCATTAAGAAGCATATCCTCCAAGTTTACCAGACAGCAGTTGTGCATGTGCTGTGCAAAGTAGTCTGCATCGTGGAAGTGGATAAGTCCCTCCTCATGAGCCTTAACTACGTCATCAGGCAAAAGAAATCTCTTTGTGATGTCCTTTGATACCTCACCTGCCATGTAATCCCTCTGAACAGAGTTTACTGTAGGGTTCTTGTTGGAATTTTCCTGCTTAACTTCCTCGTTGCTGCACTCTATAAGAGACATGATCTGCTCGTCAGTTGTGTTGGACTTTCTGACAAGAGCATGCTTATAACGATATGTGATGTATTTTCTGGCAACCTCATACTTGCCGGACTTCATAAGGCCATCCTCAACCATATCCTGGATTTCCTCCACGCTGGCTGCACGAGTAAGAGATGCACACTGCTTCTCTACTGACCTTTCAATATCACTGATCTGGCCATCTGTAAGTTTCTTCTCTTCAGTAACCTCGTTGTTGGCCTTTTCAATAGCGGCTATGATCTTACTTCCGTCAAAAGTAACTTCTTTACCGCTTCTCTTGATGATCTTCATAAAAACCTCCCAGTTCCTTCACTTCAACCCACATAAGAATCTTAAACAAAAGAGTAGCCACAAGAATCACAACATCTTGTGGTTACAATAATATAATAATACATTATATTGATAATTTCAAGCCTAAATATTTCTTATCTCTTCCAGGCGCAAATGCAGTCTTTTCAAGTGTTCCAGGGTTTTTCCCTCTCCAATTTCCTTTCCAGAGAAAAAATATTCTGTATTTCGTAAACACAATATGTTGTGTTCTTCGTCAAGATCTTTATCAGCATCTGGTGCAACCTGAAGTCCTAAAACATCAGCCAGATGCCTTACTGTGCCCTTATTTCCGTCCACCAGAAGAACATTATCTCCAAAGTACTTCCTGTAGGCCGGCTTAAAATAATTAAAGTGAGTGCAACCAAGGACCAGGGCACAATATTTATCCTTATCAAACTGTGAAAACTGCTCCCTTATATAGTCTTCAACAGCTTCCGACTCAAACTCTTCCCTCTCGGCAAATTCCACAAGCTTGGGCATTGGGAGAAGGTCCACTCTGTGATCCTCATCAACTCTGTGAAGCAGGTCCTTAAGCTTGTCCTCCCTGATTGTGACAGGGGTTGCTATGACCATGATCCTTTTTTCTTCAGTGCCTTCAACTGCAGGCTTTACAGCAGGCTCCATTCCCAGTATTGGAATATTATAGTTCTTTCGAAGCTCCTTAACAGCAACGCTTGTAGCTGTATTACAAGCTATCACTATGGCCTGAGCCCCTTTTTGCAAAAGAAATTCTGTTATCTCCTGTGCATATCCCAATATCTGCTCCGGGGTCTTAAGCCCGTAAGGAACGTGATCTGTATCTGCATAGAACATGAATTCCTGCCCGGGAAGCTGATGGTAGGCTTCATGAAGTACGGAAAGCCCGCCAATCCCGGAATCAAAAATTCCTATCTTCATATGTCTTTTCTCCTGGTTATGTTACAATAAGGTCATGAATGAAAAGATCTTAGATGAGCTTCAAAAGCTTTACGACAACAACAAAATAGGCGCACTGGTGCAGGAAATCTGCGAATACTACGCAACCAAGGGTGGCTACGAGGACGGCTCCTACGAGGATGAGATTGAGCCTCCGGAAATAGTGGAGTCTGCTTACATCCTTTTCTGCCTCCAATGCAGAGAGCAGATCCTTGATGAATTTAGCATCGTCAGGAAGAAGTACCCTGAGCTATACACCTGCGTATCGGAACTACATTCCACCCTGCTAGTAAACATGGACTACCGCTCCCTTGAGGAAAAGAGTGCCCTGGCAATCTCTCAGCATGTACCTGATACCAGCATAGAGGACATCCTCTCCCAGGTTGAAACCAGTGTGCGTTCCAGCGAAAGCCTTTTAGAAGCTATCGATAAGTTTTATAAGTGGCTCCACACAAGAAGCCGATAAACCACCGCTCAAAAGACCGGTGGTTTTACTTTTCTTTCAGATATTTCATTGAGGCATAAACCTGCTGCCCCTCATATTCCACCAGTGCCCAGTGGCCATCCTCTGCTAGTGCGATCCTTTTAAGCTCTGTTCCCTCATTAACTGCGGTAATGATAGTACTGCTGGTGTCAGGACCGGATCTAAGGTTCAAAGAGGAAGCTCCTGAAACCACTACTGTGTCATTCTTTTCTGTGAATCCTGCAGGAACTGCCGAAACTACCGTCTGTACTTCGTCAGGGTCTTTAGCAAGATATCTGTCGAAGACCTTGGTCTTTACCACCATGGCGATAAAGAGAAGAATAACAATTCCGGTGATTATGGACGCGATTCGAACCACCAGCTCCATGTTGACGCCCCTTCCGGATTCCTCTTCGTCGGAATACTCCTCATCGTCATATTCCTCATCATATTCCTCTTCATCGTCGGCATCTTCCCCACGCTGCTCGGCCTCCTCAGCCTTCTGTCGCTCGTGGATATACTCCTCTCGCTCCTCCTCATTGAGGAACTTAAAGGGATCTTCTATCTCGATCTCCATAGTCTCTTGAGTCACCGGTTTTCCAATCTGAGTATCCTGTGTCACCGGCTCTTTTGGCCTTTGCTCCTTTATGGGTTCAGACTTTTCATCGATATTTTGTTTGACATCTCTTTTACGATAATCTTCTATGTTCGTGATCTTGTCTGCCAAAACAATTCTCCTTAAAAAGTGCTGGCTATTAAGCCAGCACCTTGTCAATTATTCCCTGTAATTTTGCCTTGTTAAGCGCACCAACAGCTGTCTCAACGACCTGTCCATTCTTGAAGAATGCAAACATCGGAATTGACATTACATTGTACTTCTGTGCGATGTCAGGTGACTGATCCACATTAATCTTTCCTACCTTGAGCTCCCCTTCATACTCCTCAGCGAACTCATCAACCATAGGAGCCATCATCTTGCAGGGGCCGCACCAGTCTGCAGAAAAATCAACCAGAACCGGCAGTTTACTGTTAAGAACTTCTTCTTCAAAATTTTGACTGTTCAGTGTGTAATCCATTAATTACTCCCCTTTCTGCTTATAATATACTTGTAAATTGGGTTGCCCATTTGTGAAAACTTCTCTTCATACTCCGTCATAACATTTCCCTGATTCATGGTCTCATCGTTATGAAGATCGTATGT
The DNA here is from genome assembly GCF_000702965.1 of Butyrivibrio sp. AE2032. Taxonomy (NCBI): domain Bacteria; kingdom Bacillati; phylum Bacillota; class Clostridia; order Lachnospirales; family Lachnospiraceae; genus Butyrivibrio; species Butyrivibrio sp. AE2032. The sequence continues at coordinate 1,243,777 of NZ_JNLF01000003.1, forward strand.
TACGGCGTCCAGCGTCCATCCTGCCGGCTCAACTTCCTCCAGGGCAAACTGGAAGAGATCCCTGTTGTCTGTCTTAAACTCAACAACTCCCTCTGGAACCAGGATCTTGTCGTACCTTCCGAGAAACTCTCTTGAAGGAAGACGCCTCTTGGCGTGTCTGTCCTTTGGCCAGGGATCTGAGAAGTTCAGGTAGATCTTCTCTACTTCAGAGGGCGCGAAGACTTCACTTATAGCCTCCGCATCCATCCTTATAAAGATGATGTTTGGTAAAAGAAGCTGTTCCTGCTTTTGTATCGCACGAAGAAGGACACTTGAATATTTCTCAATCCCCACGTAATTGATATCCGGATGAAGAGCAGCCATATCCATAAGGAAGCGCCCCTTACCCATTCCTATCTCAATATGTATTGGATTGTCATTTTTAAATACCTCTTTTTTCCAGAGGCCTTTTTTCTTCTCCGGGTCCTTAACGGTAAAAGCACTGTCAGCAATTACCTCTCTTGACCCTGCGATGTTACGTAAACGCATTTGTCTTCTTTTCTTTCTGCCTGCTAATAATACTATATTAAATTATACAGTATTTGCCCCAAGTTTGGAAGTATTGTATTATAAGCATACTATGAAGTCTTTTCCTAAAATATACTTAAAAAATATTATACTTGTGGTGTGTCTTAGCCTTTTGTTTGGCACTACCTCCTATGCAGCTACCGACTATGCACAGGAAGCACAGCTGCGAAAAGAGCTACCGATCCAGACTAACGATATTTCCGGCTGGCCCCATGGTCCCGAGATCACTGCCCAGGCAGCCATAATAATGGAAGCAAACACAGGAACTATCCTGTATGCAAAGAATATCCACGAAGAACTTTTCCCAGCCAGCACCACCAAGATCATGACCTGCCTTCTAGCAGTTGAAAACTCCAGCCTTTCTGATGAAGTAACCTTTTCAAATGAAGCGGTTTTCAGCGTGCCAAAGGGTGGTTCAAATATAGGAATGGATGTCGGACAGTCCATCACCATGGAACAGGCCCTTTATGGAATCATGGTCGGCAGTGCCAATGAGGTGGCAAATGCCGTGGGAGAGCATGTAAGTGGCTCCATATCTGACTTTGTTAAACTCATGAACACCCGCGCCAAGGAGCTTGGATGCACCAATACCCATTTTGCCAATACCAACGGCCTTCAGGCTGATGACCATTACACCAGCGTCTACGACCTGGCCCTTATCTCAAGAGAGTTTTTCAACAACGAGCTTCTTTGTAAGGTTGGAAACACTGCAAGATATCACTTTACAGCTACAGCCACCCAGCCCGATGACTTCTATCTGAACAACAAACACAAACTAATTAACGGAGAGATTGCCTATGAGGGAATTCTTGGAGGAAAAACCGGATATACTGATCTTGCCAGAGAGACTCTTGTAACCTGCGCTGAAAAGGACGGTCTAAAGCTTATCTGCGTTGTATTCATGGAGGAGTCTCCTGCACAGTTCACTGATACCGTAACACTTTTCGACTATGGCTTTAACAATTTCCACGCTGTAAATGTGGCTGATAATGACTTTAGATATATGCCTGATGACTCTTTGTTCTTCGAATCAGACAATGATGTCTTCGGAAGGTCCGGTACTATCTTAAAGCTGGGAAGAACAGATTCCATCATTCTTCCTAAGACTTCATCCATAGAAGATACGGATTATGAGATTCTTTACGACCTGACTGAGGATGAAAAGAGCCAATTCCCAACTGCCATTGCAAGGGTTGCATACAGTTACAGTGGCGTTCCTGTAGGAAATGCCTATGTATGTTACTCCAAGTCATCAGCAGAAAATAGCGCAGAAACCGTAAACAGCAATAGGACCATTTACATCAATGTAAAAATATTGGTACTCGTTGCCGTCATCCTGGTAATAGCCTTCTCAGTACTGGGTTCCGTTTTGACCCGTGTCCTTTCCGGAAGAACTCACTCCAGCAGAAGCGACAGACTAAGATACAACCGAAGGAAAAAAGAATTCAACCACGGAAAATTTAAATCCGGAAAGTTCTAAAATCAAAAGAACCGGCCTGGGGCACTCAAAGCCCTGAGCCGGTTTTACTTTGCTTAAACAAATTTTCTTACCTTAACAAATAGTCTTCCCTTCCTGGTAGTTCCGGAAGGTCCGTCATAGATGAATTTCCCATGACCTCTTACCGAAACCCTGGCGCCAACCTTCAGGTCATATCCTCCGCTATAGGCTGTTCTGCCATCAATAAAAACCGACTCACTTTCAATGAGCTTTTGGGCCTCTGACCTGGAAAGGTGATAGACAAAGGCAAGGATTGCATCGGTCCTTTCAGATGCAACACTTCCTGAAATCTCTTCAAACTCAGGTCTGATGTCACATTCCGAAGGATTGACTACCTGGCACTTTACAGAAGTATGCCTGATGCGGATAAGCTCCTTGCATATCATCTGGGACATTTCCTTCGTTGCAAATACATAGGCTTCGTTTGTCCCGGAAAGAATATCTCCAATCTGGTCCCTCTCGATTCCAAGATTCATAAGGGAGCCAAGATAATCCCTGTGATTTAGCTCATCAGCAAATTTGTTATTAACAGGCGTGATCCTGATACATTCTAAAACGGAGGGCTCAGTCTTTTCTGCTAAAAGAAATCCTTCCTCATCCAGATAATCCGGAAGAAAAACCACCATAGCTCTTTCTGCATCCTCAAAGCCGCCATATATCAGGAATCTAGCTCCGCAGTACTCATGGACATTTGCAGAAATCCCTTCTGATGCCAGAATCTGAAAGAAGGTATTCAGTTCAGATACGGACAGAAAATCAGTATGCGTCACAAAGCTGTTATTATATGCTCTTGTTGCCAGGTCCCTGACTCTTCCCGCCAGGAAATCTCTGCTTTTTTCTTCCACGAAAAATTCACCTCCGATTTTCTTAAAACATTATACTCTAGCAAGCGAAAAACTCCTAATCTCGGACGGTAATCCAAGATCAGGAGTATCTCAAAGGAAAATGTTTAGTGTATTATGAAAGGAGAGTATTAGCAAAATTAAAGGAGTTTCTCAACGCAGCCAGCTACATTCTTCATATCTTCAGTTGGCTCGAAGCGTGCTACAACGTTTCCGTCTCTGTCTACAACGAACTTTGTGAAGTTCCACTTGATGTCAGGATTGTTCTTGTAATCCTTATCAATCTTCTTGAGCATAACGTTCATTGCAAGAGCCTTTGGTCCCTTTCCAAATCCTTCAAAGCCCTTCTGGCTCTTAAGGAAAGCAAAAAGAGGAAGCTGTCCCTCGCCGTTAACATCTGACTTCTTCATCTGTGGGAACTTTGTATTGTAGTGAAGCTGGCAGAACTCGTGGATCTCTTCATCTGTTCCCGGTGTCTGACCTGCGAACTGGTTGCAGGGAATATCAAGAACCTCAAAGCCCTGATCGTGGAATTTCTCATACATGTCCTCAATATCCTTGTAGTGAGGAGTAAATCCACATCCGGTTGCAGTGTTAACTACGAGTACAACCTTTCCTTTGTAGTTATCTAAAGAAAAATCATTTCCCTGTGCATCAGTTACAGTGTAATCATAAAAGCTCATGTTCTTTCCTCCTTATATGTTTTGTGAGTATACATAGACAAGACTCGGAAATGTAAACATTTCCTCGTTGGCGATACTCGCCAAATGAAATGGGATAAATGTGCATGTATTCATGCAAGCATGATACTTGCATATTTATCTCATTTCGCTTGTCTCTGTATACAATCATATTGTACACAATTTAAAATGTCAATACCCTGTTGCAAAATTTTTTCCAGCTTATATGATTAATCTATGAGCAACTACATCGTTTTTGACCTGGAATGGAACCAGGGAGAGGCTCCGGTCACCCAAAATGGTAAGACTCTTACCTTTGAGATTGTAGAGATCGGCGCCGTAAAACTTAATGAAAAAAGGGAAAAGACCGGAGAGTTTTCCTGTCTGATAAAACCACAGGTTCATCGGCACATGCATCGCATAACCGGTAAGCTTATTCATCTTTCTATGGAGGATCTGGACAAGGGAGATACCTTTGAGAAGGCTGCAAAAGACTTCCTTTCCTGGTGTGGAGAGGATCCGAAGTTCTGTAGCTGGGGCCCACTTGACCTTACAGAATTCCAGAGAAACCTGGATTTCTTTGGACTGCCTCTTTTATCTGACAGACCTCTGGCCTTTTATGACGTGCAAAAATTATATAGCCTTGCCTATGATGATGGAAGATCACGACGTTCTTTGGAAGCAGCAATAGACGAACTGAACCTTGAAAAAGGTATTCCTTTTCACAGAGCTTTGGCAGATGCTGAATACACAGCTAAGATCTTTCAGACCTTCAATGAAAGAATACTGACCAAAGTCTCTTTTGACACCTATGTCACTCCCAAGACCAAGAGCCAGGAGATCCACATAGTTTTTGACAACTACGAGAAATATATCTCCAGAGAGTTTAACAGTAAGGAAGATGTTCTTGAGAACATGGAAGTCATGAGTACAAGGTGTTACCTATGCCACAAGAATATCAAAAGGCAGGTAAAGTGGTTTTCTCCAAACGGCAAACACTATTATGCCGTGGCCTACTGCGATATGCACGGTTTCATGAAGGCGAAGGTCCGGATTAAGAAAGCTGAAAACGGAAACCTATACGTGGTAAAGACCTGCAGATTCATATCCCCTGAGGATGTGGAAGACATGAAAAAGAAACAACGGAAAGTAAAGAAAAGGCAGAACCCATCATAATTGCGGGTCCTGCCTTTTTTCATTAGTATGTAAGTGCATCTGTCCAGTAGTTCTGACCATAGATATCTGTGAATCTGTAGGTCATAAGTACATCCCCGTCTCCCACAGGGAGATTCTGGATCACCATATCTGACATATCCCCTTTAACTGTAAGGGTGTCACCGATATAGTAGCTTGCCTGATACTGTTTGTCGTATGTGTAGTAGTCGCAGATGAAATCAATCTCATCACCCTCTACTATTTCTGCAAGGTTCTTTGCGATAGTGTCTGTCTCACCTTCTACGTAGTCGTAACAAGCTCCGGCCACATAGCCATCCTCATGCTCTGAATCAAATACAAGGATAAGGTTGCATCTGTCGCCATTGAGCTCACAGGGAACTCTTGCTGAAATGCAGTAGTCATCTGCTGTTCCCTGGATGTCCAGAGTGTAGAAAGCAACAATCTGTCCATTGATAGCAGGCCAGGTCTTGTCGCTTTGAGCGATGAGATTTCCCTTATCATCAAACTCCATAATGTTATCAAGACCAAGATTTAAGTATCCCTCGCCGTCATCATAGAACTCGTTGAGGCGAAGATCCTCTACCATTGCCCACTGCTCAGGGGAAAGACTTATCACCTCATCTCCCTCTTCATTGGTGGTCCAGGTAAGGGCTGAAGAATCAAAGCTATGACTTGCTATATACTCAGAAGCTTTTTCTATATCAAGGCTCTTTCCAAGGAAAGAAGTATTTGATGGAGTAAGTCCTGAAATAGAGCTAAAGTCACTGGACATAAAGGTTGTAAGGAGCTGAGCCACCAGTTCTGTTGATGATCCGGCTGAGCTTCCTGAAGAGGATCCACTCATTCCGCCAAATAGTGATGGCATAGCGCTTCCTGTACCGCCTGATGCAACCTGTCCGGCAACACCCATGGAAGCAAAGCTCTGAATACACTTAGCATAGTCCTCATCCATTCCGATATCCTCATAGGTATCAACCATTGTGTCTACCTTGTTGGTCTTTGAATAAGGGAAATAGATGGAAAGGCCATAGGCATTAGTCATATTGGAGCTGGTCCTGTTATATTTGATGGAACTCTTTAATACCTCTGCCAGCTCTTTTGCTTCCTTAGTTCCCATGCGGTTTGCAAAATCTACAAGGTCAACCTGATCGATCCTGGAGGAGGTTGCAAACTCCCTGGTACTGCTTCTTGCAGTTGATACTGCCTGGAAGTCGTTTGAGTTTATCATCTCTGATGTGTCCTTGGAAAAGTCTGCCAGCTCTGCAGGAACTGTCTGGGACAGCTCACAAAGGTCTACCAGAGAAAGAGTGGTCTTTTGTCCCGGGCACTGCTGTGCACAAGCCTGGCTGAAATCATCAATTATGTTCTTGCCAATCTGAACAGTCTCCATGGAAGTGTTCTTTCCAAGGGCTGTGAGCCAGTTTGTGTAGTACCAGCCGATACCAGGCTCTGTCTCCTCTGAGGAAACAAGATAATCTGCATAGTTTGAAACCACAAGGGCATTTTCAACAGTTGCCATAAGACAGGTGTCAAAGCCCACAAAATCAAAGGTAACTCCGCTGTCCTTAAGGGCCTTATTGATTCCTGCAAGACTCATGGAACCTGCTGTAGGGAATCTCTCATCATAGCCATATCCGCCTGTTGATCCGCCGCCGTGATTCCAGAAGATCAGGATATTCCTGTTAGCAGGGAACTTATTAGCTGCCCAGCCGATGAATCCGGAAAGCGTCTCGGGCTTAGTCATAATGGCATTTCCAAGATTATCCTGTAAAAGCTCAAGCTTTCCATTCTTTACCTGATAGATCTGATTGGTCTTACTTGATACCACATTGTTCTGCCACTGCTTTGCTCCACCGGTGTAAACAATAAGGTTGATATTCTCACCAAGGTCTGCAGCAAGCATCTCCTGAAGATCCCTTGAAGCCATTCCGCTTCTGGACTCAAGATCAGCTCCGCACATATATACCATGATCGTTACGATATCCTGACCGTTACCCTTTATGACAGTTCTTTTCTCCCTTGCTGCTGAAGAAACAGAAGTGTCAAGCTTGCCGGTATTGGCTGTATCGCTCCAGGCTGCATTTGCTCCGCTGCTTGCACCGGTGTAGGAACCATAGCCGCCTCCAAGAAGTGAACCAAGCATGGACATACCTGAACTCATTGAAGAGCTTCCTGTTGTTCCGGTGCTGGTACTGGTCTGAGTCTGAGGCTGGGTCTGAGTTGTGACCGTACCATAATCAGACTGGGTATCTGTGTCCCCAAGACCTCCACCAAGGAATGATGTCAGTCCGCCACCACCTCCAAGGATAACAACCAGGGCAATTACTATAAGCATAATAGGGCTCATTCCACGGGATCTCTGAGGGCCACCTCCTGAGGGAGCGCCGCCGGATGGAGTTCCAGGGGCATGATCGTCGCTACTTCCCACAGGGCCGCCACTTAAGGCTTCGCCTCTTTTGTGGACGCCGGATCCTCCTGTGCCTACATTCTTTTTTCTACCAAAGGGCCTGTCTTCCATAACAATCCTCCCAACAAAAAAGTAAGATAGATAGTTTTACCTATCTATCTTACCACTTAAATGCTGCGTTTTACAGTTCAAGGCTTCCTGAACAAATGAGTTTTCCTGATCTTCTGTCAAAGAGAAGAATGTCTTTTCCACTTATATTGATCTTCTCTTCCTGACCGATCTGATAGATCACGCCACCAAAGATAACACTGGTAAGAAGGAACTCTCCAACCTTGAGCTTAAGAGTTGACTCCATTCCTGTAGGCATTGCGCCATAAACAGTTGTGTCGATCTTACCATTTGCATCGATATCGATTGCTTCAGGTCTGATTCCGATTACGAAGTCCTCATCAGTGATCACAGGCTCGTCCATGATGGAATCATCCTGCTCCTCAACCTTCTGGATATGGTACTTAAATACTTCGTCCTTGTTGCTCTTTTCAACAGCGCCCTTCTGCTGGAGTCTCTGGCGCTCAAACTCAGCCTTGTCAGCAGCTGCCTTATCTCTTTCTTCACGCCAGTTTACAAGATCTATCTTCTCTGTAGGAACAAATTTTGCCTTGATTCCTCCAAGGATGTCAACTGCAATACTTCCGTCGCTCTGCTGAGTTCCCTTTGCATCTACGAAGTTCATGGAAGGATTTCCAACGAAGTCTGCAACAAAGAGGTTTGAAGGTCTGTTATAAACCTCAAGTGGTGCTGCGTACTGCTGAAGAACACCGTTACTTACAAGGCAGATCCTTGTTGCCAGTGTCATAGCTTCCATCTGGTCATGAGTTACGTATACAAAGGTTGAACCTGTCTCTACATGGAGTCTCTGGAGCTCGTATCTCATCTCAAGGCGAAGCTTTGCATCAAGGTTTGAAAGTGGCTCATCCATGAAGAGAACCTGTGGCTCCGGAGCAAGGGTTCTGGCGATGGCAACTCTCTGCTGCTGTCCGCCGGAAAGCTCTGCAGGGTATCTGTCCATGAACATTCCGATCTTAACGATCCTTGAACATGCTCTGACCCTTGAGTCGATCTCTTCCTTGGAGAGCTTTCTGTTCTCCAGTACTACCTGTCCGTTCTTTGTTACTTCGAACTTCTCGTTAAGTGCTTTTCCCTCTTTTTCATAACGGGCTTTAATTCCTGAAAGCTTGCTCTCGTACTCAGCAAGCTTTGTCTTTGCAGTCACAGTTGGATCTGCTGCTGTATGTATCCCTATTCCAAACAGCTCTTTTGCTGTATAGATTGACAGGTTGTAGTTGTCGATGAGCTTAACGTATGCCTTGTTCTCGTCAAGCTTTCCGTTCTTATCCCTGCATTCCTCTATTATCTCTTTTACCTTGTTGCCGTTAGCAAGGGCTCTGACCATGTCAGCTGTCTGTTTGGCTTCAACGTCCAGTACAGGCATCTCCTCATGGATATTCTTAAGACCAAAAGAGATGTTCTCGTAAACTGTCATGTTTGGCCAAAGGGCGTAGTTCTGGAAAAGGAATCCAACCTTACGCTTGTTGGCAGGCACATTGATTCCTGCGTTTGAATCAAATACCACCTTGTCTCCGATGGTGATACGACCTTCAGTTGGAGTCTCAAGTCCTGCGATCATACGAAGGATTGTTGTCTTTCCACAGCCTGATGGTCCCAGAAGTGTGATAAAAGAATTGTCGGGGATATTAAGGCTTACATTGTCTACACCAAAGAATTTTCCCCAGCGCTTTGTTATATTTTCTAAGATTATTTCCGGCATGATCACTTTCCTCCTATGCCACTGTCAAGACTTGCGCCTGTCAGTTTGTTTACTAATGTGTTGAATACCAGGATCGTAACGATGAGGATCAGGTTGATGGCACTTGAGAATGCGTAAAGACCCATCTCATCGAAGTAGTCCAGTGTTGTTGAAAGGATAAAGCCCTGTGTGCAAAGAAGCAGGAACAATGACAGCTCACGAAGGCAGGTCATAAATGGAAGAAGATATCCGCTTATGATGGAAGACTTCTGGATCGGAATGATGATCCTTGTCATTCTCTTTATCCATGATGTATTCATGATTATTGCTGCTTCCTCCAGCTCGTTGGAGATCTGGAGCATGGAGTTAAGGGAACTCCTGGAAGCAAATGGTATGTATTTAACTACACCTGCAATGATCAGCAGTGTATATGTATTGAACAGATTGATGTGCTCGTTGGAGAAGAGGATGAAGAAGGCTGCACCAACTGCGATTGATGGCATAAGGTAAGGAAGGAATGCCACATTGTTTACGTAGTTTGCCCACTTGTTTCTTCTCTTTTTAGCTACGGCATAACCGATGAGTGTACCGATTGTTCCTGCGATAAGTGCACAGACAACTGCCAGGAACAAGGTTCCGAAGAAGGCGTGCCAGATTGTGTTGTTGTACAGGATACCGGGCTGACCGTACATGCCGTTCTCTGTAATGTTCTCGTTTGTTACCCACCATTTTGTTGTCAGGTGTGCCAGGTTTCCTGTGTACAGGAAGCTGTAGTCACCTGGGTTAGGCAGGAAGGTCTCCAGTGCGAACAGAAGGATTGGCCAGATACTTGTAAAGAAAGTAATGATTATGAAGATGATTCCCACAATGTACTTTCCGGCTTTTCCGATGGAGAGCTTTGTGAGCTGACCGGACTTACCTGTTACTGTGGTGTAGTTCTTACGGCTCTTTAAGCTCATCTGGTTCATACCAAGGATCAGCACTCCGAATACCATCATGATGATGGCCAGGATAGAAGCTTCACCTGTGTACTTACTGTTCATGGAGATGTACTTGGTTGAAAGTGTTGTAAGGTTTAAGTAATGAGGAACAGGATAGCTTCCCATTGCGCTTCCGAAAACAAGAAGGATCGTTGAAAGGATCGCAGGCTTGATCATTGGAAGTGTTACCTTAAACATTATCTTCCACTTTGGTGTATCGAGGATTGTTGCTGCTTCCTCAAGGTTTGCATCCATGTTCTTGAAGATTCCGCCGATGAGGATGTAAGCAAAGGGTGCGTAGTGAAGGCCAAGAACCATGGCACTTGGGAACACGCCCTGACACCACCAGTGGGGGAAGTAAACATGGAAAATAGCTGCAAGAAGCCCGTCTGAAGTTCCCGTAACCTTGTTTGAGTAGAACATGTGCTGCCAAACAACAGCCAGTGTCCACTGAGGCATGATATATGGGAAAATGAAGATTGAACTTAAGTACTTCTTGAACTTCATATCAGTCCTTGTTACCAGGAAAGCAAAAAGTCCACCGAACAGGATTGAAATGAGGCAGGTTAATACTGAAAGAATTACTGTGTTTAAAAGAGGTAACCAGAGATTTGTCTTTGCAAGTCTGCTGGTAAAAAGATCTATGTAGTTTACTATTGTGTATCCTGTAACCCGACCGGTTAAGTGCTGGTCAATGGTTCCGGGATGGATACTGAAGGTATCCTTAACGATTGCGACGATAGGTGCGACCGTACTGAAGGTCAGAACAATCCCAAACAGCAAAAGTATAATGTTCTGAGGTTGGGAAAACCATGTCTTTACCTTATTCTTGAAAATCGCACTTTTGTCTGGTTTTGCGATTGTCTGCATGTTGTCTCCTTTGAGCATCCCTTTATTTGGGGTTACTTTGAAAAATCACAAGGGCTTCATGAGCCCTTGTGACCTGAAAATCTACTTTTATCACTCGCCTGGTGCATAGTGATCAAGCACGTCGATCCAGCTACCAACTGAGAATGAAACTTCTGAACAGTAAACAGGATCCTCGAGAACGAGCTCGCCGTCTGTTGTCCACCAGTCATATCCACGGTCATTCTTTGCAGGGAACTCATCTCCGCCACCCTGTGAGTGATGGAATTTATCTTCGATTTCTTTAGCTACGTTAGGATTGGATGAGTATCCGCCCATGTCCTTACCCCAAGCTTCGAAACCAGCTTCTGTGCATGTCATGTAAGCGATGAATGCGCATGCTGTCCAAGGAAGTGGAGAGTTCTTTGTAAGGAACAGGTAGTGGCAGTAACCGTATCCGCCGATTCCTGTGTAGCCATCCTGATAAGCTGCTACGTCGATGTTGTTAACTGATACTGTAGCTGACTCCTCAACTGAACGAAGCTTTGAATAAACAAGGAGTCCTGACTGATCCTTAGCTGAAGCATCTACAAGTGTGTTGCAGATAGGGCCGTCATCAGTCTGCTCGTTATAGTTGTTAACCCAGAGCTTGATCCATGCAAGAGCATAAGCGCCGTTTGCGCCAAGACCAAGGTCGTTAGCATCAGCCTGCATTGCCTGGATTGTAGGCTCGAAGTATGCCTTCTTTGTGTCATCAAGCTTATCATAAGCTTCCTTAAGCCATGTAGCGTACTTGTCTTCTGTGAGCATCATAAGGAAGTTCTTTCCTACGATCTCAGAATCAACACCCATGAAAAGAGGATGTGATCCTTCATATACGAAGTCCCAGCAGTTTGTGAACTTAGCTGAGCCGTTGTTGTTGTACATGAATACCTTGTTAAGTGTCTGAAGTGGAAGGAATCCTGTATACGCATCAGCTGTTGTGCTGTTAGCCTCTGCCCACTCCTTAGGAATGAATGTCTTAAGGATATCGGTGTCAACCATCTTTGACTGGATCTGGTTACCATCCTGGATAAGAGTCATTGCAAATGTGCCTTCGCTCTTAAGGGAATCAGATGTGAGCTGCTCGAAGATCTTGTTGTTCTTTGGCTGCTGCCACTCGAATTCCATTGTGTAGGATGGATCGATTGACTGTAAGTACTCGATGAATACTGGAAGTGCTGACTTACCACGGCTGGAGTTTCCTACGCCGTAGAAGGTCTTGCCGTTTGACTCTTCGATAGCCTTCTTTGCAAGCTCTTCCATTGACATTGTTTCTGCCTCAGCGATGATGGCATCGATTCCTGTAAGCTCTGCTGCAGGAGCTGCTGTCTCTGTAGCTGTTGCAGCTGCTGTGTTATCTGTAGCTGTTCCGGCATCAGATGTTGTCTGCTGAGTGTCTGATGTAGTTGTTGTTCCTGTTGCTGCGCTTCCGCAACCTGCAAGAGCAGATACAACCATTGTGAATGCTAAGACTGTAGATAATACTTTCTTTTTCACTTTTAACCCTCCTTTTAATGCGTGCACAAAAAAATGTAGTTAACACGCTGTTTCATGTTAACTACATTGTAGTTGTATCAGTTTTTTATTTGCAGAAGACAATTCTGATATTATTTGTAAATTTTTAACATTTTATTTATAAATTTCTTATCATTCCATGAGACCCTTGGTCTGATAGTCAGACGGGGTGCGACCCACAAGCTTCTTAAAGGTGTTGGAAAAGTATGCAATATCCTGATATCCAACCTTCTCTGCAACCTCGTATACCTTCACCTGGACATCCTTAAGATAGTCCATGGCCATTCTGATGCGGTATTTGGTGAGATAGTTGTTTATGCTCACATCTGTCTCTGCCTTAAATAGCCTGCTTATGTGTCCGTCGCTGACTCCCATAGACTGGGCAAGCCCAGTCACAGAAAAGTCCATCTCAGCAAAGTGCTCCTCAATATAGGCTATGGCTGTCTGAACGTATCTATTGGAAATGTCTTCCTTTTTCTTAAGAGGTATAAGCTTCTCCTCAAGCTCTTTTGACGAGGCGGGAGCATTGGGATGAAGGTGCAGAAGCCTCTGAATTGAGGCCTCCAACTCGCCGTCCTGAAAGGGCTTTAAAAGATAATCCGAGACACCGATCCTTATGGCCTGTCTTGCATATTCAAATTCATTGTAGGCAGTAAGGAATATAACCTTGGTCCCGGGATATTTTTCAAGGAGCTTTTCTGCCAGAGCAATGCCGTCCATCTTTGGCATTCTGATATCAGATACCACAAGGTCCGGGCGAAACTCGTCTGCCATTAAAAGAGCTTCTTCCCCGTTTGAAGCCTCTGCCACAACCTCACACCCGATAAGGGCCCAGTCGGTCTCACTCCTTATTCCCATTCTCACGTATTTCTCATCGTCAACTATCAAAACCTTTGTCATGTCTCACCTTTTGTATCTATGGTCGTCTTATCATCAGCTCTTACTGGCTCTTTTTCCGAATAGGGCAAAGTTACGATCATGACTGTTCCGCCACCTGAGGGCCTTACAGCCAGCACTCCATACTCCTTGCCATAGTAGAGTCTGATGATGGTATTTACATTGTTAAGGCCAAGATGTCCCTTCAAGGTCTCGGGATCATCATTGTTAAGGGCTGTCAGCATCTCATCGCTAATGCCCTTTCCGTTGTCCTGAACTGAGATCTTCAAAAGGTCCGGTTTGTCATCAGTGCCCTTTTCCCTTATGGCTGCCACATATATGTGACCGTTTTCCATCTCATCCATTCCATGTATTATGGCATTCTCAACTATCGGCTGTAATATCAGCTTGGGGATGATGGCCTCCATTATCTCATCAGGAATATCTATGGTTATATCAAACTTGTCATCAAACCTGATCCTCTGGATCTCGCAGTAGTTCTCGATGAGCTTTATCTCCTCAGAGAGCTTCACGAACTGGTTTTGGGAGATGCTGGTCCGAAGGATCCCTGCCAGTGAAGCCGACATTGTGGCAACCTCCGGCACCTGATTGGCCTTAGCCACCCACTTGATGGTATCAAGAGTGTTGTACAAGAAGTGAGGATTAAGCTGAGCCTGCATCATCTCGATCCTGGTCTCGTTGACCTTTCTCTCTGCAGCCACTCTCTCTTCCATGGTTTCCTTCAGCTTGGTTGTCATCTTATTAAAACCAACAGCCAGCTGCTCGAACTCATCCTCACGCTCCAGCTCTATCTTGGCATCAAAGTCACCCTTTCTAAAGCGCTTCATTCCTGCTGCCAGAGTAGCTATGGGCTTTGAAACGTAGTTACTCATCCTGTTTGCCACAACAAGACAGACTATAACACTTATAACTGCCAACAACAAGATGATCTGATAGCCTGCCCTTACAGCTGTCTCGTCCAAAGCAGGAGGTGTGACATAAACACTAAGGAGCCCTGTGTCTCCCATTGGTGTGATATAGATATTGCTCTCAAATCCCGCATTGTATAGCTGCCCGGAAAAGAGATTTCTCCTGATCCCCGAAAGAACTGTTCCATCCTGAGTTGTACCCATCATGCAAAATGGCCTAAAATGCTCGTTGGTCAGCATGAAGCCATCCCTTGAATTTAAGCTTCCTCCCAGCTGCTCCTTAAGACTGCTTTGCTCAATCCTTATTACCGCATATCCCGGCTCATCCTTATTTACGATACGCCTTGCGATCAAAAGAGCTGCACCGGACTCCGAAGCATTTCCCGGATCCAGGGCATAAACTGTCTTTCCGCCGCTGTTTTTGGCATCATACAAAACCGAGTAATAATCAGGAAGGGGATCTGACTTGTAACCACTTCTTGTGCTGTACATACATCTGCTTCCGATGTACAGATCCACCACAGAGAAGGTCCTTATATCCTGAGTTACCTCATAAAGGTTTGAATATATTTCCAGTGAATTCTTTCTTCCCTTAAAAAAGGAATTCCTAAGCACTTCGTTCTGGGAGATGGCATCAAGGGTTGCCTCAGATCTTTCCAGAAGATCCAAAACCCTTCCGGATACCAGCTCTTCCTGCTGGGCATCCATCCTCTCGTAGTCAGCAACCACCCTTGCCTGGAAGCCTTGAACTGTAAGGATTCCACCAAAGATGACCAGGAAAAGAGTTACTGCCAGGAATACTACGAAGATCTGCCTCTTAAAGGACTGTCTCACAAATCCCATACTCACTCTCCTTCCTGCCCTCTAAGGGCATTCCAGAGAGAAAAGACCTCTTCCTCTTCTCTGGCAGACTTCTGAACATCAAATTTTATGAGATTTATGGTGTTTCCCATGGACTGTCCAAGGTCCTTTCTTACTGACCTTCGATAGAACTTATCCTGGGCATATTTCTGGGTGTCGTATCCCACCACAAAATCAATGAATTTTCCTGCATTATAGCTGTGTGGCGCATTCTTTACCATGGCACAGCCGTCGGGAACTGCGCTGGTCCCATCCTCCGGGTAAACCATGTCTATGTCTTCGCCCTGATCCATGGCTTTCCTTGCTGTCTCCTCAAGGGTTATCCCTATGAGATAGGTTCCGTCTGTAACCTTAGGTATAACCTGACCTGAGGAATTTAAGACCTTTCCATCCAACTGCTCATAAAACCTAGGCACCAGGCTTTCAGCGCTCTCGTTAAATATCTGTTCCATGGTGGAGATAATGGTATAACTGGTTCCGGAATTTGTTATATCAGCAAAAGAGATCTGGCCCTTCCACTTGTCGTCAAACAGCTCCTGCCAGGTCTTTGGGACCTCTGAATAGGATACGAGTTTTTGGTTGTAGATAAAAACTATAGGTAGCTCCGTGAAGGGAGTCCAGAAATCATCCGCGTCAACGTAATTGGGGTCCAGATTCTCTTTTCCCGCTGTCTCATAGGCAGTGAAAAGATCCTTTTGGGCCTCGTAGCTTTCGATTCCGCCTCCAAACATAATGTCGCACTGACCGATTGCCGAAGCCTCTTTTACCTGAGAGAGCATCTCGGCCGTACCACCTGCGTGAATTTCCACCCAGATTCCGGTCCTGTTCTCAAACTCCCTTATTATCGGCAGATACACCTCTTCCTTGTGGGAGGTGTAGACGATGAGCTGCTTTTCTTCAGGGACATTGTAACGCTCGGAGAGCTCCTGTATGGCTTTTTGACGCTCGGTTCCTGCGCACGACGAAAGCAGAAGCATTGCTGCTCCTGCCGTCAGAATTGTCACTATTCTTATTAGTCGTTTTGTCTGATCAATGAAAATGTTCATTAACTGTTACTTTCCCGGGCTTTCATTTCCTCTTTTCGTTTGTACATGTTTGTGTCAGCCCTCTTAAACACATCTGATACGGTGAAGTCCTTCTCAGGATCAAAAAGAGCTACTCCGATAGCCGCAGAAATCCGCTGCCAGGGTTCAAGACTGTCATCTGCAAGGCGCCTGTCTATCTCTGCATACAGTTCCTCCACCAGTTTCTCTACGTTCTCATAATCGCTGTTTTTCAGGATAACGGCAAATACGTCTCCACCAATTCTGAATACCGGTGAGTGCTTGAATACATTACAAACCAGCATACACAGCTCTTTTATCGCGGTATTTCCGCTGTCGTGTCCGTGCTCTTCGTTGATGGCCTTTAAATTGTTAAGGTCTACCATTGCAAGACCGAATTTATCTTCTCCTCCAGCCACATCCCACTCAAGCTTCCTGATCTCATCCTCGTAGGCGCTTCTGTTTCTGATACCGGTAAGGGCATCTCTGTTGGCCAGGGCCTGAAGCTCGCTGGCCTGCCTTCTGGTCTCCGTCAGCTCGTTGGTGGCTGTGCTAAGATGCTTCATGAACTTATCCATCTCAAGCATCATTTCTGCCGTATGATTCGCAAGGGCTGAGATTTCGTCGCCGCCTCTGGCATCATACTCGATAACATGGGCAATCTTTGGATCCTTGGTCTTTGTATACTTTTTGATGTTAGTTACCAGGGCTTCCAGCTTTGCAATATAATTCCTCTCCATGAAAGCGAGGGTAAGAATTACGCCTACTATAAGAATGAATCCCATTGTGGTTATAAGAATAAGAGTATTACGAAGTATTGTAGCATTGATTGAGGAAATTGGCACATCAACGGCGATGATTCCCATCTTTTCCCCATATATATACAGCGGATAATAGTAGGTATATACATGTCCGTACTCGTTGCTTACCTCATCATGCTCTGGAAGTATCTCTCCTGTTTCCCATACTTTCCACATAACAGGGAATCGGTCCGCAGCCTCATAAATGTCCATGCAAACATTTATGCAGGACTTGCCATCAACAATTTTTTCTTCTCGCACAGCATCTATGACGTAGTACATATGATAAGGCTCACCTGTTGATGTTACATAGTAGGTGTAGTCCACTTCGAACACTTTAGTCGCAGACTCAAACACATAAAGCCAGTATTCATGTGTATAAACCGCAAAGGCATTTTTCACTTCATCAGACAGCTCGTCAAAAGAGATATCATAGCCCAGGACTTTTCCCGGGTACTGCTCAGCAAAAAGCTTCTGATACCTGTCCAGCGCCGGCAGGTAATCTCCGTCAAAATCAAAAGGGATAAGTACT
The DNA here is from genome assembly GCF_000702965.1 of Butyrivibrio sp. AE2032. Classification (NCBI taxonomy): domain Bacteria; kingdom Bacillati; phylum Bacillota; class Clostridia; order Lachnospirales; family Lachnospiraceae; genus Butyrivibrio; species Butyrivibrio sp. AE2032. Next base: position 1,261,178 of record NZ_JNLF01000003.1, read on the forward strand.
TCGTCCCCATGCTCCTTCATATACTCCTGATATTGGATAAAGTCCTCTCCATCAGCTTTTATCAGAGCCTGCAGATATTCTGACAGATTCTTGACGTTATCCTCTATCCTCTGCTCATAGATCCTCTCCTGGAGTCTGTATGTTGCAATTCCTCCAAGGACCAGTGTAACCACAGTAAATACCGCAAAAGCCACGCCAAACTTAAAGAGCAGGCTCTCACTCTTTTTCCCGGTCAGAGATTTTTGATTAGTTGCACTGTTATCTCTCATAAGCCACCTATAAGAAAACATACCATTTTACGATATCAACATATCTATATTTTACTACACTTTTCTTAACCTTTGCACTTTGTAATTCCAAAGCCTCCCTCCTGCCCTGTCTGCCTTGATTTAACACCATCTTTGTGATAATATACTTATTGCATGTTTCCGTAGCTCAGCAGGATAGAGCGTTCGCCTCCTAAGCGAAAGGTCGTGCGTTCGAATCGCATCGGGAACATTCGCGAAGGCTACAAGCCATGCAAAAAAGGATACATAAAGCTCGACGGGAGTTTACTCACGAGAGAGCTTTTATGTATCCTTTTTTATAGGGCGACAGCCCGCGACGAAGGAAGCTTTGCTTCCGAGTTTGAGCATGGCTTGTGGTCTTTTTCTATGGCGACAGCCCGCGACGAAGGAAGCTCTGCTTCCGAGTTCGTGCATGGCTTGTAGTCTTTTTCTGCTCCGCCAGCCCGCGACGAAGGAAGCTCTGCTTCCGAGTTTGAACATGGCGACAATGATCGTTATTTACGGATTATTCTTCGTACACTACTATTGCCGACAAAAGAAAGCATTTTTTGTCGGGAACAGTATGTACAAGACCTCTATACTAAAGTTACAATCAAGTTGGAGGTTATTTATGAACTGGAGCAAGATCATTGAAGACGCCATAAGGTTTATTGAAGAGAACATCACTGAAGATCTGACGGTGGGCAGGATTGCCAAGGAAGTGAATACATCCGCGTTTTATTTCCAAAAGGGCTTTTCCATGCTGTGCGGACTAACCGTTGGTGAATATGTTCGAATGAGAAGGCTCTCCCTTGCAGGAGAAGAACTGCTCTCTACAGACATCAAGGTGATCGACCTGGCAATGAAGTACGGCTATGACTCAGCAGACAGCTTCACCAAGGCGTTTACAAGATTTCATGGAAGTACCCCAACTGATGTAAGGACGAATGGTGCGAATATAAAATCCTTTGCACCACTGCATATCAAACTGACATTATACGGAGGAAAAACAATGGAGTACAGAATTGAAAAGAAACTGGCATTTAAGGTAATGGGCGTATCAAGGATAATCGGTTATGGAGATGGCTACACAACAATCCCCAAGTTCTGGGATGAAGTCTTTTCTGGCAGTGATAACAAGCTTATGGGGATGTATGGCGTTTGCCTTGATGATGAAGTTCCCGGAGATGAGTTCCGCTACATGATCGCAGATGATTATAACGAAGACCTGGCAGCCTCAAAGGGCTATGAGGTAAAAGAAATACCAGAATACACCTGGGCTGTGTTCCCTTGCCGAGGCGCTATGCCAAAGGCTCTTCAGGACGTCAACACCCAAGTATTTAATGAGTGGCTCCCTGCCAGCAACTATGAGATCGCTGCAGGATTCAACATTGAGTTTTACACCGACGAGACCAAGTACAAGCTTGGAACTCAGGACCCTGACTACTACTCAGAAATCTGGGTTCCTGTTAAGGCCTGATTCAGCGACCTAAAAGTAGTGCAAAACAAACCAGAATAATAAGGAATACTACGTTAACAGCGGTGAATACCAACAGGTATTTGCCGCTGTTTTCTCTATATTCCTTACTATAGGCCTTATAAGAAATCAGCGATGCCATGGATGCAATAAGTGTTCCCAGTCCTCCAACATTAACTCCAAGAAGAAGGTCTTTGTAATTGGTGGTAAATCCTGAGAGCATCAATGTAGCAGGAACATTACTGATGACCTGGCTTAAGGCAATTGAAATTGCAAACTCCCTTCCACTTAGTACCCTTTGAAGAAAAGAGCTTATGGCACCAATATTTCCCATGTTTCCTGTAAAGATAAAGAAACCAATAAAGGTCAGCAGCAGTATATAGTCAGCTCTGAAAAGGATCTTGAAATCCATTCCGCCAACAATTACAAGCACTATGATTGCAAACACATACCAGGGAAGGATTCTTACAACGGATAAAAGAGCTATCACAAAAAGCACGCCATAGATTATGATCTGGCGCTTACTTCCAAAGTTGCTGGTGATAACTGAATCCTTGCTGGTGGAAAGGCTCTTTTGCCTGTCAGGCGTTAAGAGAAAAAGAGCTGCAACCAAAAGGAGTGCTGAAACAAGGCTGTAAGGAAGAAGTGTCAGGATAAATTTCCCAAGTCCCATACCTGTAAGGCCATAGAGATAAAGGTTCTGAGGATTTCCTATAGGAGTCAGCATGCTACCAAGATTCGCTGCCACAGTCTGAAGTACTACCGTTGGGATCATCATATCTTCTCTGTTGCAGTCATGAAGGATCATAAGTGCAAAGGGAACGAAGGTGATCAGCGCCACATCATTAGTGATCAGCATACTTCCAATAAAGCACATGAAGATCAGTACAGCAGAAAGCTGCCATCCGTTTTTTACCTTTGATAAAAGAACTCCGGCAATCTTTTCAAATACTGCATTTTCCTTAAGTCCCTGGATTATTACCATCAGTCCCCAAAGGATTCCAAGAGACCTAAAGTCAATATATCCCAGATACTCTTTTCCGGGATGTACAAAAAAAGCTGAGATTATCGCCAGTACCCAGGCGATGGTCAGAACAGTATCAGGCTTGTGTATCTTTTTCTTTATATTATTCATTGAATGTTACCTCTTTCTAAACAACGCCTACTATATTACCACAAAATAATGTTTCTTCAAATCACCGGGTTGACTAATCCAGGCAAACGTGTTACATATAAATTTAGTAAGTTTCCAAGCACAATTCGGAGGTAGAGAGGGATGTTGCGTAGGTGATATTGATTCAATAAGTAAAACACTTGCCCGAAAGGGTTATTGCGTTGCGCTTAGTAGTAAGGACAATGTTTGTTCTTATGTTGTGGATCATGTCATTTATTGCATATTCTGATACCGGGAATAGGTGCTTTTTTTGTGGGATAAAGCCCGTTTTCTAAGATAAAGCCTTTGTTTTCAAGGCAGGCTCAGGGTATAGTAATATGATTTAGTGAATCCGTTTGCGTAACGCAGGCGGATTTTTTATTGCCGCGAAATTATTATTTTGACTTGCTTAGGAGGACATAATGGAAACAAATTTATCAAAAGAAATTTCAAAAGAATTAACGGTCAAGAACCCCTTATGGACAAGGGACTTTACCATAATAACAATTGGCAGCGTAGTTTCAATGCTTGGAAACAGTATGGCTGGCTTTGCAATGAGTCTTATGGTCCTAGATTTTACCGGATCAACCATGCTCTATGCCATATACCTTATGACCTATACTGTACCACAGCTTCTGGTTCCCATTTTTTCAGGAGCTATCCTTGACAGGTTTTCAAGGAAAAAGATGATATACACTTTAGACTTTATGATGGGCGGATTATATTTACTCATGGCAATTCTGCTTACCAGCGGATGGTTCAGTTTCCCAATATTTGCACTGTTTAGCCTGACAGTTGGATCAGTGAGCAGCATTTATATGGTGGCTTATGACAGTTTTTATCCACTGCTGATCTCGGAGGGAAATTACTCAAAAGCCTATTCCATAGCCAGTGTGCTTGAGACCTTGGCAGTTTTCATGGTTCCTGTGGCCACATTCTTTTACAACATGTTTGGTATGGGGCCACTTATGATGGCCAATGCCGTATGTTTCCTTGTTGCTGCAACTTTGGAGATGCGCATTGAGGCAGAGGAAAAGTACATTGAAAAGCAAAAGAAGTCGATAGAAGGTGAAAACCTGGGTCATGTGCAGAGGATACTTGTGGATATCAAAGAGGGCTTTAGATATCTCTTTTCCGAAAAAGGACTTCTGGCAATTGCACTGTACTTCCTGTTTAGCAATATCGCTGGGGGAGCATCTAATGTAATATGCCTTCCCTACTTTAAGAGTAATTTTCCAAATGGAGAGTATCTCTTTATGTGCATATTCGGAATGGCATTTGTGGGAAGAGGTATTGGCGGATGGTTCCATTACAGAAAAAAGCTGCCTACAAAATATAAGTTTTACATAGCTCTTGTGGTCTACATAATGCTGGGAATCTGCGAGGGATTATATCTTTATACTCCTGTGGCAGTTGCCATGGTCCTCTCCTTCCTGACTGGAATTGGAGGAGTCACAAGCTACACCATAAGGATATCTTCAACTCAGAGCTATGTTCCCGATGAAAAGAAAGGCAGATTTAACGGTGCTTTTCAGGTGCTTAGCACAGCCGGAACACTTTTTGCAGAGCTGATGGCTGGTATTCTTACGGTGTATCTCGATGAAAGAGCAGTTCTTTTGCTATTTGAGATGTTGGCAGTTGTGGCAGCTATTGTGATCATCGGTGGAAACAAGAAATACGTTAAAGCAATTTATAATAGAAATATGTAATCAGATTCCTTCGAAAGGAGGTGTGACATGTCTAAGAAAATTCTTATCAGTGCAGAAAATATAAAACAGATATATGGCGAACAGACAGTTCTGGATTTTGAAAGGTTCTATCTGTATGAGGGAGAAAAGGTTGGATTAGTTGGAATGAACGGAGCCGGGAAAACAACTCTCTTGCGGATTTTAGCCGGACAGATAGAGCCTTCGTCCGGAAGCGTTAAGCTTGATTGTATCCCGTTTTACTTTGAGCAGTTTGGAAGCGGAAACTCATATTTCGATACTGATTATACCGAGGCAGGGAAGATGGGGGTCAGCGACCAGATGTGGCAGGAGAAAGTCAGCGGAGGTGAGGATACCAGAATAAGACTTGCAGAGCTCTTTTCAAGTCAAAGGGCTGTGGCGTTTTTGGATGAGCCCACATCAAATCTGGATAGCGCCGGTGTTGAGCTTTTGAAAAAGAGACTTATAGAGATAGAATCTATGGTCCTTATCAGTCACGACAGATCCTTGTTAAATGAAGTATGTGACAGGATCGTAGAGGTTTCTTTTGGCGAGCTCCATTTTTATAATGGAAATTACGATGATTACCTGGAACAAAAGGAGCAGCAAAGAAAGACAGAATATGCCGAGTACGAAAGTTACCAGGCTGAAAAACAAAGGTTAACAAATGTCTATCGGCAAAAGAAAGCCAAGGCTAAGTCCATTGAGAAAAAACCAAAGAATATCTCAGCCAGCGAAGCTAAAGCCATTGCCCTTTGCGGAAACAGAAAGCCGGAGGACAAGGCTCGTAACATGGAAAAGAGTGCTGAGAATGTCCTAAAGCGCATCGAGCACATGGAGGTTAAGCAAAAGCCAAAGGAGGAACCGGTTGCCAGACCTGATTTCAGATTGACTAATCCGCCGAGGAATCCCATTGTTATAAGAGGTGAGCATCTTACCTTTGGTTATGATGACAAGCTTATCTTTGATGATGCTGACTTTATGATACGAAACGGGTCAAAGGTTGCTCTTGTTGGTGAGAACGGAGCAGGAAAGACTACACTGATCGAGCTTATCGACAAGGGAGAGTTAGTATATGTGGTTCCGGGAGCCAAGATAGGCTACGCAAGACAGAACATGTCCCAGATAGATATGGAAAAGACTGTTCTTGAAAATGTAAGGGATGTGAGCATCCAGTCCGAGAGCATAGCACGTATCATACTGGCGAGACTTCTTTTAACTGAAAGAGATATCCGAAAGAAGGCAAAAGAGCTGTCGGGTGGGGAAAGAATGAAGCTGTCCTTTGCCATGCTCTTTGTGTCGGACGTAAACCTGCTAATACTGGATGAGCCCACAAACTACCTGGACATTCCTTCTATTGAGGCCTTGGAAAAACTTCTGGTAGAATATGAAGGAACGCTTCTTTTCGTATCCCACGACAAGACTTTTGTGGATCATGTGGCAACAGAAAAGCTCCTTATTAAGGACGGAAAGATCAAGAAAAGTGAATAAGGAAAAAAGTATTTACAATAAAATATGGGTAGTAGCTCTGCCCATCATAGTACAGAACGTCATCGACGCTGCGGTAAACAGCGCCGATGTACTTTGTAACTAATTTAAGTAATTAAAGCGCAATTGCTGTCTTAAGTGCGATCTCCATCATATCAGTGAAGCTGGTCTCACGCTCTTTTGCTGTGAGCTCTTCTGTCTTGAACAGGTGATCTGAGCAGGTAAGGATTGTGAGAGCATTCTTCTTAGCCTCTGCTGCGTTCATGTAAAGAGCTGGTGTTTCCATCTCAACAGCAAGAGCACCGTAGTTTCTGTAGAGCTCACTTTCGTTGCACTTCTTGTAGAAAGCATCTGAAGAAAGTACATCACCAACATGGTAAGTTACTCCTTTCTCCTTGGCAATTGAAACTGCCTTCTCAAGGATCTTGTAGCTTGCTGTTGGTGCAAAGGTTCCTGGAAGTCCAAACTGGAATCCATAATTAGAATCTGTGTGAGCACCCATAGCAAAGATGATGTCCATTACGTTAACGTCATCCTGAAGTCCACCGGCACTTCCAACTCTGATGATGTTATCTACATCATAGAAATTGAAAAGTTCATAGGTGTAGATACCGATAGAAGGGATACCCATTCCGTGTCCCATAACCGATACCTCTTTTCCCTCATACTTACCTGTAAATCCGAGCATTCCTCTAACTTCGTTAACACACTTAACGTCAGTAAGGAAATTCTCTGCAATAAACTTTGCTCTGAGTGGATCCCCAGGCATGAGGACGGTCTTGGCAAAATCGCCTTTTTCTGCACTGTTGTGTGGTGTTGCCATATGTTTTTTCTCCTTTAATTTGATTCTGGATAGTTTATCACGCCCTGCATCCAGATGTTTCCCTTAAATCTTCTGCCGACAGCCGGCTCACCTAGAAGATCTGCTTCGTTGATGCAAACATCAAACTCTATTCCGTTGCAATCGATCTTCATGATGTAGACAGCTTCATCGGTAAAATGATTTATGACCTTCTTTGATTCCAGCACTTCCCCAAGTACTGAGTATTGGTCGCACTCAACTCCATAGGGCATGAAGTATGTATCTACAAGAGAATAGATATCCTGTTTGCGGATTTTCTTGGAAAGTGTTGTGTAAAGATCCATATCATCCAGAGTGAGAGATTCGATTGCTGTCTCATCTCCCCTTCTGGCATTGTTTATAAGTTTGTTACGATAGTTTATCTTTTTCTTGGCTACTTCCTTTTCCTCTTCAGTCTTTGCAATGGGCATCATTATCTGTCCCTTTACAGAAAGAGCTGAAAGGCTCAAGGTCGTTCCCCTTATTGGGAACTTGCCCTCATTCTCATACTTAATGTATGGAACCATATTCTGAAGATAAAAGATCAGTGTAACTCCAAGTCTGGGCTCGTTGCACACTCCTGCATAGGAATAGGTGGCTGCGTGTCGTTCAACATTCAGATCTTCTTCAGTACTTACTGCGCTTGGAATCAGATAAGGATAATAGTATTCATAAATAAACTTATCATCATCATCAAATTCTCCACAGACTGCAATTCCGATACCATCAGCATAATCTCTGGCAAACTCTGCAAGGATCATGTTTTCGTTGTTTGTAACATAGTTGCGCTTCTGAGCATTCTGAATTGAACTGGTGATCAAACTTGTGAGTTCTTTTCTGTCTTTAATTTTTGAAAATCCAACTGCTCTCAAAAATTTATGCATAATTCTTAGTTCTTCTTTGTTGGAACGAGAACTTCTTTTCCTCCCATGTAAGGACGGAGAACTTCTGGAATTCTTACGCTTCCGTCAGCCTGAAGGTTGTTCTCAAGGAATGCAATAAGCATTCTTGGTGGAGCAACAACAGTATTATTAAGTGTGTGAGCAAGATAGTTTCCATCCTTGCCCTTGATTCTGATCTTAAGTCTTCTTGCCTGAGCATCTCCAAGATTTGAGCAGCTACCAACCTCGAAGTACTTCTTCTGTCTTGGTGACCATGCTTCAACGTCGCAGCTCTTGCACTTAAGATCTGCCAGATCACCTGAGCAGCACTCAAGAGTTCTTACAGGAATATCAAGAGTTCTAAAGAGGTCTACTGTATTCTGCCACAGCTTGTCGTACCAGGTCTTTGAATCCTCAGGCTTACAGATTACAACCATCTCCTGCTTTTCGAACTGGTGGATTCTGTATACACCTCTCTCCTCAATACCATGAGCGCCCTTCTCTTTTCTAAAGCATGGAGAATAGCTTGTAAGTGCCATTGGCATCTCTTCCTCAGGAATAATCTGATCAATGAACTTACCGATCATTGAATGCTCACTGGTTCCGATAAGGTAAAGGTCCTCACCTTCAATCTTGTACATCATTGCTTCCATCTCAGGGAAGCTCATAACACCTGCTACAACATTTCCGTGGATCATGAAAGGAGGAACGCAGTATGTAAATCCTCTGTCGATCATGAAATCTCTTGCATAGCTGATAACAGCTGAGTGAAGTCTTGCAATATCTCCCATCAGGTAGTAGAAACCGTTACCTGCAACTCTTCTTGCTGCATCAAGGTCAATACCACAGAAGCTCTCCATGATATCTGTATGATATGGAATCTCAAAATCAGGAACTACGGGATCACCGTACTTCTGGATCTCAACATTCTCTGAATCATCTTTACCGATTGGAACTGACTCATCAATGATCTGAGGAATGATCATCATCTTGTTTGTTACTTCCTCATCCAGTTCCTTCTGCTTTGCTTCAAGCTCTTCAAGACGCTTTGCCTCTTTAGCAACTTCGTCCTTAAGTGCCATTCCCTCTTCCTTCTTGCCCTGTGCCATAAGCGCACCGATCTCTTTTGAGATCTTGTTTCTATGAGCACGGATCTCATCCGCTTCCTGCTGATTGGTTCTTCTCTTCTCATCAAGAGCGATTACCTCGTCAACCAGTGGAAGCTTCTCATCCTGAAACTTCTTCTTGATATTTTCCCTTACTACGTCTGGGTTTTCCCTTAAAAACTTAATGTCGATCATTTTGATCTCCTCCACTAAATATTATTTATCTTGTTGTGCTTGAAAGTGCCTTGTCCAGTGCTTTCCTTTCATCTTTTGAAAGCTCCACATCTGCAACTCCGGCATTTATTGCCTTTGAATAAGAATAATTCATTCCATCTGAATTGTGAACTGAGTTAAGAAGGAATCCATTATCATTTTCATCAAGCATGCAAAGAGCAAAACTTAATTTACCACCATTCATACTGAAGGCATCATATTTTTCAAGGCCAATCTTTTGAAAGGAGTGGTTAAGCCTCTTGTTGATATCGATAATGTCCTTCCTATTCTTTTCGTTCTCGCTTCTTATCATTCTGTTGTCATGGAAAAGACCTATTATCTCATCTTCCAGTGACTCAGCTTCCTTACCCTTCATGAACTTATTATACTTCTTCTCCAGTTTCTTGAATTTGTTTCCCTGGATTAAAAGAAGCACAAAGAGTACAATAACAAGTGCTATTAAAACAAAAAACAGGATTGCCGGATCAAGATTTCCTAATCCGATTGCACTAAATATTCCGCTATTCATATTGCCCCCAACTATCTATATTATTCTCTGCAAAGTCTTCCGATGATCTTCTCAAGGTCATCGTTGCTGTAGAACTCGATCTGAATAACTCCAACTCCATCATCTTTAGAAATCACTTCTACCTTTGTACCTAGCGCCTGTTTACACTTTTCTGATACTTCAGAATAAACTGCATCGATACTTGGATTGGTTTTTGGTGTGGTTTTCTTTCTAGGAGATGTTTTTCCTAAGTTTTTAACTAGTTTTTCTGTTTCTCTAACATTTAACTTTTCATCAAATACCTTTTGAGCTAATACATACTGCTCTTCTAAATCTTCTACTGGGATTAGTGCTCTTGCGTGGCCGGTAGTAATAAGTCCATCAATTACCATCTGTCTTACTTTATCACCAAGCTTCAATAATCTAAGAGAGTTAGTAATTGTAACCCTACTTTTTGAAACCTTTTCAGCAACAACATCCTGAGTATATCCAAAATCCTCAATCAGTTTTTTATATGCCAGAGCTTCTTCAATAGGATTAATGTCTTCTCTTTGTATATTATCAATAAGAGCTATCTCTGCTATTTCATTTTCGTTTAAATCCTTGATTATTACAGGAACTTCTTCAAGTCCTGCTTTTCTGGCTGCGCGCCATCTACGCTCTCCACCAACTATCTCATAATGATCCTTCTTATCTGTTACAATGATAGGATTTATAATGCCAAACTGTTTGATTGAATCTGCCAATTCTAAAAGTGCATCCTCATCGAATGTTTTTCTTGGCTGATTTCTGTTTGGTTCTATCTTTGTTATGTTTAACTGTACTATCTGTCCCTCGATGTGCTGCTCTGTAGGTATTTCTTTCTTACTATTTGAAACCTTGGCAGGGATCATTGCATCAAGTCCCTTGCCAAGTCCTCTTTTTGTATTTTTTGGTGCCATTTTTTCCTCCAACAATTAGTCAAATTTTCTCTTTATTACTTCCTTTGCCAGTAGCCTATATGCTTCTGCTCCGGCGGACTTAGGTTCATAAACATTTATTGGCTGACCATAACTAGGAGCCTCTGCTAATCTTATATTTCTTGGAATTATTGTTTTATAAACATTTTCTTCAATATTCTCTTTTACATTTTCTACAACTTGAAGAGAAAGATTAGTCCTTGAGTCGAACATGGTAAATACAACTCCTTCCATTTCCAATTCAGGGTTTAATCTATCTTTTACAAGATTAACTGTATGTACCAACTGACTAAGACCTTCCAATGCATAATATTCACACTGTATAGGAACCAGTACAGTATTAGCTGTTGTCATAGCATTAACTGTCAGCATACTGAGAGATGGTGGACAGTCAATGATTATAAAATCATATTTATCTTTTACATTGCTGATTGCATTTCTTAAGATAAATTCCTTGTCATCAGCATCAATAAGTTCTATCTCTACTGCTGCAAGGTTTACGTTAGAAGGTATGATATCTACATTTTCGGCAACTTCCTTTGTGATTGCTTGATCAGTAGATATTTCGCCTATGAATAATTCGTAGATTGTATTCTCAAGTTCATTCTTATCCAGACCAAGTCCACTGGTTGTATTACCCTGTGGATCTGTATCTATAACAAGAACCTTTTTGCCTTGCTCTCCAAGAGCAGCAGACAAATTAATAGAAGTTGTTGTTTTTCCAACTCCACCCTTTTGGTTCGCAATTGCTATAACTCTTCCCATTGTTCCTCCTACCTAATAAAAGTCTATTACAAGTATAGCATTAAATTATCATAGTGTTTATTTCTTTTTTATTATTTTACATATCTACTTATTCAAAACAATATGTTGTATGATAAATTGTGTTCAAAATGTAATCAATTTATTATGTCTATAATGTTTCACATGAAACATTTCAATATATTGTATTATAAAATTATATAAAAACAAAATTTTGAGTCTGAATTGTTTCAAAAAATAATGTTTCATGTGAAACATTACAATAAAGAAAATCTATAACTTGTGGTTAATTATAAAGGCTGTTTAGAAGGAACCCCTGCTTTACGTGGATACTTCTTAGAAGTTTTTTTCTTCTTGTCAACTATACAGATGGTTCTACTAACATCAGAATCCGGTAAAAGAAATTCCTCAGCAGATGAAAGTGTTCCTCCAAGAAGATGAAGTGCACTCTTAGCAGACTTAAGTTCATCCTGAGCTTTCTCACTCTTATATGCTATAAACTTTCCACCAACTTTAACATAAGGAAGACAATACTCTGATAGAGTAGACATATTAGCAACAGCTCTGGAAACAGCAATATCAAAACTCTCTCTCAAAGAATTTCCGGAAGACTTACAATGATCTTCTGCTCTTCCATGTAAAGTCACAATAGAACCTTCTTCATTAAGTCCAATAGAATCTATAACCTCATTAAGGAAGTTCAGTCTCTTGTTAAGAGAATCCAATAAAGTAATTTTCAGATTAGGAAAAACAATCTTAAGAGGAATACCTGGAAAACCAGCACCTGTTCCAATATCTATAAGAGAATAATCCGATGCACTAAAATCAAAAAACTTATAGCTGGATATGCTGTCAACAAAGTGAAGCTTACATACATCATCAAACTCAGTGATAGCAGTAAGATTCATAACTTCATTCCACTTAATAAGTAACTGATAATATGTATCAAATTGTTCAAGCTGCTTATCAGATAGTTCTATCCCCAGTGAAGAAAAATCATTAAGCATCTTAGCATACTTAGTTCTCATTAGTATTTCCTCTCATGACAGAATCAAGATAAATAATAAGAACAGAAATATCCGCAGGATTAACTCCACCAATTCTGGAAGCCTGTCCTATATTAAACGGTCTGAACTTTTCAAGTTTCTGTCTCGCTTCAAGTCTTAAACTTGAGACATCATTATAATCAATATCAGCAGGTATTAATTTCTTTTCAAGTTTTTTGAATTGTTCTACCTGTCTTTCCTGTCTACTAATATATCCTTCATACCTAATGGTAATCTCAACCTGTTCAACTACATCAGCAGGAAGTAATGTTCTATCAGGATCAATTTCAGCGATGTTCTCATAAGTTAGTTCAGGTCTACATATAAGTTCAGCAAGAGTAGTTGCAGTTTTAAGTGGAGTACTTCCATTCCTCTCCATGAAATCCTGAATCCTTGAATTAGCTCCAACAGAAGTTGCTTTTAATCTATCAACCTCTTCTTTAATAAGTCTTTCTTTTTCAAGAAGCTTTTCATATTTCTCATCACTGATGAGTCCAACCTCATGACCTTTACCACGTAGTCTAATATCTGCATTGTCCTGTCTGAGAAGCAACCTATACTCAGCCCTTGATGTCATCATTCTATATGGCTCAAGGTTTTCCTTTGTAACAAGGTCATCCACAAGAACACCAATATAGCCTTCAGACCTGTCGATAGTCAGATACTCTTTTCCAAAAATCTGCATAGCAGAATTAATTCCAGCATAGAGTCCCTGAGCAGCAGCTTCTTCATAACCACTGCTACCATTAAACTGACCGGCACTAAATAATCCTCTTACATTTTTAATCTCTAATGTAGGGTTAAGCTGACCGGGACAAAGACAATCATACTCAATAGCATATGCATTCTTTACAATCTTACAGTTTTCCAAACCAGGTACTGTTCTGTACATAGCAAGCTGAACATCTTCAGGCATGGAAGAACTCATACCATCAATGTACATCTCATTAGTATAAGTACCTTCAGGCTCAACAAATACCTGATGTCTTTCATGGTCTGGGAACTTAACGACTTTATCCTCAATAGATGGACAATACCTTGGACCAATACCTTCAATGATACCGGCATATATCGGTGATCTATCTATGTTATTTCGTATAATTTCATGTGTTTTTTCATTAGTGTATGTGAGCCAGCATGAAACCTGGGGTTTCTGAACATCTGCTGGATCAGTATCAAATGAAAATGGAATAACAGGTGTATCTCCAAACTGCTCTGCCATTTTAGAATAGTCAATTGAATTACCATCCATCCTGGCAGGTGTTCCTGTCTTGAATCTTCTAAGTTCAATACCCGCTTTGATGAGAGAATCAGATAACAGGTTAGAAGGTAAAAGACCATTAGGACCACTATAGGTTATTGCTTCACCTGTAAGACATCTACTCTTTAAATAAGTTCCGGTACAAAGAATAACAGCCTTAGCCTCATAGATCATTCCGGAAAAAATCTTAACTCCGGTAATTTTTCTAAGATAACCTTCCTTTTTAAGTTCAGGATCAGTGACCTCTTCAAAAAGTATCTCGGAAACTTCAGCCTGCTTAATGGTAATCCTTTCCTGAGATTCTAATACTTTTCTCATGGTCTTTGAATATTCCATCTTATCAGCCTGACATCTTAATGAGTGAACAGCCGGACCCTTTGAAGTATTGAGCATCTTGGATTGAAGAAAAGTCTTATCAATGACTTTAGCCATCTCTCCACCCAAAGCATCAATTTCTCTTACGAGATGTCCCTTTGAAGAACCACCAATATGAGGGTTACAGGGCATGAAGGCAATATTATCTGCACTCATAGTAAAGATAATTGTCTCAAGTCCCAATCTGGCACATGCAAGTGCTGCTTCACAACCAGCATGACCGGCACCAACAACTATTACATCTGTTTTTTCACGAACTTCCATCATTTATTATTTACCCATACAAAATTTAGAGAATATCTCTTCTACAAGATCATCTCCTACTTCGACTCCAATGATCTCACCTAAATAGGAGTATGCATTTGTAAGATCAACAGTATAAAAATCTTCCGATAGCTGTTTATCTATACTATCAATAACTAGTTTCAAACTATCAAGGGTCTTCATCAAAAGATCCTTATGTCTAAGGTTAGTAATATATATTTCTTGTTTAGGAGCAATCTCTCCATTAAAGAAAAGTTCAGTAATGGCGCGCTTTAGAGAATCAACACCCTCTCCATTCAAAAGAGAAGTTGATATAACCGGTAATGTGTCCACATCAATATCTGAAAACAGCATAGGAAGGATATCTTTAGTTATTTTAATATCACCGGAAAGATCATTTTTATTTAATATGACTATGGTCTTTTTATCAGCGCAAAGTCTTGCTATTTCCTTATCTTCTTCATCTATCATTGATGTAGAATCCAAGATATAAAGACAAAGATCAGCGTCAGCCACCTTTTCTTTTGCCTTGTCAACGCCTATCTTCTCTATAAGATCTTCAGTGCTTCTGATACCGGCTGTGTCAATAAGATTAAGAATAATGTCGTCAAGTCTTACTGTCTCTTCGATAGTATCTCTTGTTGTTCCTGCAATATCAGTAACAATAGCTCTTTCATTTCCTGAAAGTGAATTTAAAAGAGATGACTTTCCGGCATTAGGTTTACCAATAATAACAGTTTTGATTCCATCCTTACGGATCTTACCTTCATCAGCAGATTTAAGAAGTTGTTCAATACTGCTGATCATAGGCAGGATAATACTACGGAGCTTATCCGGAAAACCGGTAAGGTCATAGTTCTCAGGATCATCAAGAGCAGATTCTATAAAAGCCATCTGATAAAGGATATCTTTTCTAAGATCCTTAACCTTATCAGAGACATTTCCCTGGAGCTGATTTCTGGAACTTTCAAGTGCAAAATTATTTTGTGCACTGATAATATCCATGACAGCTTCAGCTTTGGCAAGATCAATCCTTCCACTTAAGAAAGCTCTTTTTGTAAACTCACCTGGTTCAGCAAGTCTGCAACCATTCTTAAGAAGAAGTGAAAGGATCTCATTCATCACCAGCATTCCACCATGAGAATTAATCTCAATTACATCTTCCCTTGTATAACTGTGGGGACCTTTCATATATGAGATCATAACTTCATCTATGATCTTCTCACTATCACTTCCATCACAGATATATCCGAATTTAATGGAATTAGGTTCATGAGAAAGAAGGTCATGCTTCTTTTTAGGTGAAAGATAGATCTTATCACAGATAGAAAGAGCCTTACTCCCACTGACTCTGATTATTCCTATTCCTGCATCGGACATGGCTGTGGCAATAGCACAGATGGTGTCATCATTAAATGAATTTAGTACATTACTCATAGTTTTTTTACCTAAACAAAACCCCTCAAGAGGAACTCTTAAGGGGTGTGTCATCTTCAAAAGATTATTTCTTTAAAGTAACAACTACTCTTCTGAAAGGTTCGTCACCCTCACTGTGAGTAGTAACATATCTGTCGTTCTGCAGAGCTGAATGAATGATCCTTCTCTCGTAAGGATTCATAGGCTCAAGAGCAACTGACTGTCTTGTCTTTCTAACCTTATAAGAAATATTCTTTGCAAGGTTCTCAAGAGTAGCCTTTCTTCTTTCACGATAATTCTCTGTATCTACTTTAACATGAATATAATCCTGAGTATCTCTATTTACAACTAAAGAAATAAGATACTGAAGTGAGTCAAGAGTCTGTCCTCTCTTACCGATAAGAACTCCCATCTCATCTCCGGAAAGTTCAACACTTAAGATGTTATCTTCAGGATTGAACTTTGTATTGAGGTTTACCTCCATCTTCATTGCTCCAAATACATCAGCAAGGAATGCATTTGCCTTAGCAACGAGTTCATCTCCGTTAACATTAGATGCTGCCTTAGGTTCTGACTTTACTTCTTCTTTAACCTCAACCTTTGTCTCAGCCTTAACCTCTTTTTTAACTTCCTTCTTTTCTTCTTTCTTCTCTTCTACTTTAACTTCTTCAGCCTGTGCATTCTCATCTTTGATCCTTGCTTTGATAACTGCTGGCTTTGAAGCTATTCCAAGAAATCCGGAAGAACCGTTTGAAACTACTTCATAGTCAAGTCTGTCGCTTGTTACCATTAAAGCTTCACAAGCTTCTGTTATAGCATCATCCACATTCTTTGCGGAAAACTCTCTATATTCCATTTTAACAAAACCCTCCCATAAGATTACTTATTATTCTTTTCGTTAAAATCCTTTACCATATTAGCCTTAGCTAAAAGAGAA
The DNA here is from genome assembly GCF_000702965.1 of Butyrivibrio sp. AE2032. Taxonomy (NCBI): domain Bacteria; kingdom Bacillati; phylum Bacillota; class Clostridia; order Lachnospirales; family Lachnospiraceae; genus Butyrivibrio; species Butyrivibrio sp. AE2032. Next base: position 1,277,837 of record NZ_JNLF01000003.1, read on the forward strand.
TCCTTACGAATATTCTTATTTGAATAAATGTCCTGAGCATTCTTCATGTTCTTTTCCTTCTCAGCTTCGCTGATATTTGAAGAAGAACCACTTGAAAGATCATTGCTCTTAGTAGAAAGATTAGCATAAAGACTCATCTGACGTGTTGTCTTCTGCTTCTCAAGCTTTGCCTTATACTTCTCTGTGTTCTTAGCGATCTCAGCATCAATATCAATCTTATCAATGTGTCTGTTGATAACAATCTGCTGGATAGATCTGATAACAGCACCGGCAATCCAGTAAATACCCATACCTGCTGGAAGACTTAAACAGAAAAATGCTGACATGATAGGCATCATGATATTCATAGTCTTCATGGACTGCTGCATCTGAGCTGTAGGATCATTAGGGTCAACCTTGCCATTATTTGCTGGCTGAGGCATAAGCTTTGTGTTGATCCACTGAGTAAGTGCAGCTAATGCAGGAACAAGAATTCCTCCGATAAGAAGAAGAAACTGCTTACTAGCAAATGCAGTCTGGATCATGTACATAGGAGTATCACCTATGTTAAGTCCAAGGAAATTATTGTACTTATTGAGAAGTGCATGTGTATTCTCGATTGAAGAAGTAAGACTTGGGAACTGATTAATAAGCTCTTCCCAGTCAGCTGAAGATGCCTTATTAAGAACATCAATGAAAGTGTTCTTTATATAAGAAGTATCTCCTGCAACAAATGCATCATTGGTAAACTGCTTTGAGTACATCTTAGCAGCAGAAAGTGTCTGTAAAAATTCTGCAGCTCCTGTAGTTGCCATAAGATCTTCAACTAAAGGTGAAAATGCATCTCTTACAATAGTAACGTATGCAGGCATTGAGTAGATAACTCTGTAAAGAGCAAAGAGGATAGGCATCTGGATGAGGAGCTGTAAGCAGCTTCCTGTCTGAGATACACCATACTTTGCATAGAGCTCTTTTGTCTCCTGCTGCATTGCCATCATGGAATCATTGTCTTTTTTGCCCTTGTACTTATCCTGAATGGCCTTAAGCTCAGGACTCATCTTACTTTGAAGCTTAGAGAACTTCTGCTGCTTGTAAGTAAGTGGAAGAAGACAAAGATAAATAACAATAGTAAAGATAATGATAGAAAGACCAATGTTAGGAATACCGATTGCATTCAAAACATTGAATATACCATTCATAAGATGACCAAGTACCCATGCTACTGGTCCTACAATTTTACCCTGGTACTGGGTAAGTAAAACTCCCGTCAATTTGAACCTCCTCTAAAACTTATGGAACCGGATCATATCCACCACTGGAAAAAGGATTACAACGAAGTATTCTCCAGATTGCTAAAAGTCCCCCTTTTAAGGCTCCATACTTTTCTATTGCTTCTAGTCCATACTGTGAACATGTCGGAATATACGGACATTTTGTTCTCTTTAATGGAGAAATGTACTTTCTGTACAATTTGATCAAAAAGATTAAAATCTCTTTCATCTCAATCACCGCCATTTTGCATTATGCGGGCCTTCCCTGCCAGGCTTAAAAGAGAATCCTCAATATCGTGATAACCTGCATCTCTTGCACAGGCTCTGGCAACGACTACTATATCCAAACCACTATTGAATACATTTTCGTGTAGTCGGTAAGCTTCTCGAACAAGTCTTGCAAATCTGTGCCTTACAACACTGTTCCCTATTTTTTTGCTACATGATATCCCAACTTTATTAGAAGAACTGCCATTTTTCCACACATAAATAACTATGAACTTATTAGCATAACTCTTGCCGTTCTCGTAAACGTTGTGAAAATCACTTGTTTTTTTCATTGAATCTGAAAAAAGCATCTTTCCATCCTTTCTAACTTATCAAAAAGATGAAAAAAGGCCACATAAATGTGACCTTAAATAATTATCCTCTTAAATGATCAAGCAGATAATCTCTTTCTTCCCTTTGCTCTTCTAGCAGCCAGAACTTTTCTGCCACCCTTTGAAGCCATTCTTGCTCTGAAGCCGTGAACTCTGGCTCTCTGGAGCTTATGAGGCTGAAATGTCATCTTCATTGCGGAAACACCTCCTTCTTAAACAAAATAAACCATTAAAGGTCTGTTAAATGAGAAGTAATCTTCTCAAAATTATCAACTGATTACATCCTGTGTGGAAAAAATCTTTATAATTATAATAAATAAAAATGGCTTGGTCAAGCCATTAATAGAAGGTTTTTATTGCATAATATTTTTTAAAAAAAGTTACGACAATATATTGTGTAATAAAAAATTATCCACAGCAAAATGTTGATTTTGTGGATAACTTGTGAATTAATATTTTTTTGGAAAAGATATCCACATTTTTTGTTATTTTTGTGGAAAAACTAGTATATAAAATTTTAATAATTATCAACAAATGGCTTATTTAAGCCATTTATAACGGTAGATAGGTTAAGGTGGATAATAGACTAATTTTCCACAAAGCTTTTTTTTAACCCTTTTAAATTTGTCAATAAAAAAAGTTTTCCACAATTTCTCTAAGTTTGATATTTAAAGATGTTTAATATACAATAGAAAAAGTCTAAATTTATGTGTGTTGGGGAAAGATTTATATGCAATCATCTACAGAAATCACCGAGAAACTAAGCTCAAATTGGGAAACTATCAAGAATACCATTAAGAATGAATCAGGTATTACTGATATTTCTTATAAGACCTGGATTGATCCTCTCACAGTCTACGGCTTTGAGAACAATACAGTTAAGGTCCTTATTCCATCAGATAATCCATTTTCATTAACTTATATAGTAAATCATTACGCAGACTTCTTCAGAGTTGCTGTCTCAGAATTTTTAGAATCAATGGTGGACGTTTCTTTTATTTTAAAGAAAGACACTATTAATAATGAAGAAACAGCTCAAAATACTTCTGATAAAACTGAAGAATCCCAGTATTCATCTAATGTTAACTACGAACAGGCTAATCTTTATCCAAGATACAGATTTGATACCTTCGTTGTAGGAAGTAACAATAAGTTTGCTCATTCAGCTGCCCTGGCTGTTGCTGAGTCTCCAGGAATATCCTATAATCCTCTGTTCCTTTATGGTGGACCGGGACTTGGAAAAACTCACCTTATGCATTCAATAGGTCACTTCATTATTGAGCATAATCCACAGGCCAAGGTTTTATATGTAACTTCAGAGCAGTTTACTAATGAAGTAATTGAATCCATCAGAAGTTCCAGAGCTGAGAATATGTCAAAGCTTCGTGAGAAGTACAGAACTGTTGATGTACTTATGGTCGATGACGTTCAGTTTATTATAGGAAAGGAATCAACTCAGGAGGAGTTTTTCCACACCTTTAATGCACTTCATCAGGCAGGAAAGCAGATAATCCTTTCATCTGATAAGCCACCTAAAGAGATGGAAACCCTTGAAGAGAGATTCAGATCACGATTCGAGATGGGACTTATAGCTGATATTCAGTCCCCTGACTATGAGACAAGAGTTGCTATCCTTAGAAAGAACGCCGAAACTCATGGACGTAAGATCGGTGATGATGTAATAGACTATATTGCTTCAAATATTAAGTCCAACATCAGAGAGCTAGAGGGAGCACTTACAAAGATAATTGCCTTTTCTAAGCTTAAGAACGTTGACATCACTCTGGAAAACGCAATGGAGGCCTTAAAGGATATTATTTATCCTGATACTTCAAAGGTTATTACTCCACAGCTGATCATTGACACAGTTTGTGAACAGTATGGAACCAGAAAAGAAGACATTGTTTCAAAGAAGAGAAATGCTGAGATAGTTCTTCCAAGACAGATCATCATGTATCTTTGCAGAGAACACACTGATGCTTCTCTTGAAGAAATCGGTAAGATCCTTGGAAAGAAGGACCATACTACAGTAATGAGTGGAATCAATAAGATCAAAAACATGACAGGTTACGATGATGACCTTAACAGAAATCTTGATATTATAATGAAGAAACTCAATCCTTCTTTATAAATTACCAACATATTGTGGATAACTTTTTAAAATCATTGTGGTTTTGATGAGGATAAAATGTTGATTGAGGGTGGATAACTTTTTCCACCCTTTTTTACTTAAATTTGCCTTGTTTATAACTTTTTCATTTTCAACATCTAATTTTTTGTTATCAACACATAAAAATTTGTAAAAAAGCCTCACAGATTGTATAATAGAATAGGTTTTACACATATCAACATCTATTAATACTGTTTTTATTATTTATTAATAATTATTTTATATATTTTACAAAAGTTTTGTCTGAAGGGAGTACTCATTTAAAATGAAATTTGTTTGCTCTAAGTCTAATCTTGTAACAGGATTACAGATTGTATCAAAGGCTGTTCCTTCTAAGACTACCATGTCAGTTCTTGAATGTATACTTGTTGATGCAACAGAAGGTATCATCAAGTTCATTGCTAATGATATGGAACTTGGAATACAGACTGTTGTTGAAGGAAATATTATTGAGAGAGGCTTCATAGCAATTGACGCTAAGATATTTGTAGATATTGTAAGAAAGCTTCCTGATAATGATGTAACTATTGAATCAGACAGTAGTAACAAGGTAACAATAAGCTGTGGTAAGGCTAAGTTCAATCTTATTGGAAGAAAGGGAGATGATTTCACATATCTTCCAGCTATTGAAAAGATTGATGGAGTATCAGTATCACAGTTTACTTTAAGAAATGTTATTCAGCAGACTATCTTCTCTATTGCAGAAAACGATGCCAACAAGATGATGGGCGGAGAGCTTTTTGAGGTAGACGGAGATAATTTAAAGCTCGTATCTTTGGATGGACATAGAATTTCTATCAGGAGAGTTAAGCTTTCAGGATCATATCCTTCAAAGAAGGTTATAGTTCCAGGTAAGACTCTTGGTGAGATAAGTAAGATCTTAAGTGACAGCACAGAGAAACAGGTTGATATCTACTTTACAGACAAGCATGTTCTTTTTGAGTTTGAGAATACTACTGTTGTATCACGTCTTATTGAAGGTGAGTACTTCAGTATTGATCAGATGCTCTCAAGTGACTACGAGACAAAGATGACCATCAATAGAAAAGAGTTCCTTGAGTGTATTGACCGTGCAACCCTTCTTGTAAAAGAGGGAGACAAGAAGCCAGTTATTGTTTCTGTAACTGATGGAACAATGGAGCTGAAGATCAATTCAACAATTGGAAGCATGGATGAAGTTATAGACATTGAGAAACAGGGTAAGGATCTTATGATTGGCTTTAACCCTAAGTTCCTCATTGATGCTCTTCGTGTTATAGAGGATGAGACTGTAGATATTTACCTTGTTAACCCTAAAGCTCCTTGCTTTATCAGAGACAAGGATGGAGCATATATCTACCTCGTACTTCCGGTAAACTTTACTACAGTTGATTGATATTAAGGATTATTCATGGAAATAGTTAAACTTAGAGAACAGGATGAATTCATAAAGCTGGGTCAGGCCCTTAAAAAGGCTGGTCTTGAAAGTTCAGGTGTTGATGCAAAGATGGACATTCAGGCCGGTCTTGTTAAAGTTAATGGAGAAAAAGAAGAAAGAAGAGGCCGTAAGCTTTACGATGGTGACATTCTGGAATTTAACGGCGTACAGGTAAAGATAGAAAAATGATAATTAAGTCATTAGAACTGGCCGATTTCAGAAACTACGACAATCTAAAGATAGATTTTGATCGCGGTACAAATATTCTTTATGGCGATAATGCCCAGGGAAAGACCAATATCCTTGAGGCAATATATGTTTCTGCAACAACCAAGTCCCACAAGGGAAGCAAAGACAAGGAAATAATTGGCTTTGGAAAGGAAGAAGCCCATATTAGGACTATCCTGGAGAAGGATAATGCCGAATATAGGGTAGATATGCACCTTCGCAAGAACAGATCAAAGGGTATTGCTATTGATGGTCAGAAGATAAAAAGAGCTTCAGACCTTATCGGAAGGCTTAATGTAGTTTTCTTTTCCCCTGAAGATCTGAGTATTATTAAAAACGGTCCCTCAGAGAGACGCAGATTCATGGATATGGAGCTGTGTCAGTTAGATCATATATATCTTAATAGTCTTTCTAAGTACAACAAGCTGGTAGTTGAGCGCAATAAAGTTCTTAAAGATCTGTATGACCATCCTGAAAACAGTGTACTTTTAGATGTTCAGGATAAACAGCTGTGTGAATACGGATCTGTCATTATCAAAGCCAGGGACAAATTCATCAAAGAGCTTAATGAGATAATAAGCCCGATCCATCAGAAACTGACAGGTGGAAAAGAGCTTCTTTCTGTTTATTATGAGCCAAATGTAGAATATGATGACCTGGAAAAGAAGCTGATTGCAGCTCGTAAAAAAGATATCTATACCAAGCAGACAACAGTAGGCCCCCATAAAGACGATTTTTCTTTTATCATTGGGGCACCTGAGGGAATAGACATAAGAAAATACGGATCCCAGGGACAGCAAAGGACAGCTTCTCTTTCTCTTAAGCTTTCTGAGATAGAGATTGTAAAAAGATCCAAGAAGGAAAATCCGGTACTTCTTTTAGATGATGTATTGTCTGAACTGGACAGCAACAGACAAAATTATCTTCTAAACACCATAGGAGATATTCAGACCATTATCACATGTACCGGTCTTGATGAATTTGTTAATAACAGATTTGAGATAGATAAACTGTTCAAGGTTACTGACGGAACAGTAAGTAGCGAAAATTAAGGAGTAAGAGATGGGTAACGAAGAAGTTCAGTATGGCGCCGATCAAATCCAGATTCTTGAAGGACTTGAAGCGGTAAGAAAAAGACCTGGTATGTACATTGGTACAACAGCCAGCAGAGGACTGCATCATCTTGTTTATGAGATCGTTGATAACTCAGTAGATGAGGCTCTGGCAGGTTACTGTGATCACATCGAGGTTACTATCAATGCGGATAATACCATCATTGTCAAGGATAATGGTCGTGGTATTCCCGTAGACGTTAACCATAAGTCAGGACTTACCGGTGTTGAGGTTGTATTTACAATTCTTCATGCCGGCGGAAAGTTTGGCGGTGGAGGATACAAGGTATCCGGTGGACTTCATGGCGTTGGAGCATCTGTAGTTAACGCCCTTTCCGAGTGGCTAGAGGTACAGGTTACCAGAGGTGGAAAGGTATATCAGCAGCGCTACGAGAGGGGAAAGGTTTGCTATTCCCTTAAGGAAGTTGGCGAAGCACCCATGGATTATTCAGGAACAAGGGTATACTTCAAGCCAGATGCAGAGATATTTAAGGAGACAACTGTTTTTGATTACAACATTCTTAAGCAAAGACTCAGGGAAATGGCCTTCCTTACAAAGGGATTAAGGATCACTTTAAAGGACCTTAGAGTTGAAGAAGGTGAAGATCCTATTGTTCAGACCTTCCACTATGAGGGTGGAATAAAGGAATTTGTCCAGTACCTGAATAAGAGCAAGACTTCTCTTTATCCTGATATCATGTACTTTGAGGGAAATAAGAACAATGTTCAGGTTGAAGTTTCCCTTCAGCACAATGATTCATATACAGAGAGTATCTATACTTTCGTTAATAACATCAACACTCCTGAAGGTGGAACACACCTTGAGGGCTTTAAGGCTGCTCTTACCAAGACATTTAATGACTACGCAAGAGCTAACAAGATGTTAAAAGACAATGAGGAGAACCTTTCAGGTGAAGACATCAGAGAAGGTTTGACTGCTATTATAAGTGTTAAGATCGAGGATCCTCAGTTTGAGGGCCAGACTAAGCAAAAGCTTGGAAACTCAGAGGCAAGAGGTGCTGTTGCAAGCATAGTTGGTGAGCAGCTCACTTACTTCCTTGAGCAGAATCCAAGCGTAGCAAAGCAGATTCTTGAAAAAGCCATCCTTGCCCAGAGAGCAAGGGATGCAGCAAGAAAAGCCAGAGACCTTACAAGACGTAAGTCAGCTCTTGATGGTTTTGGTCTTCCCGGAAAGCTTGCTGATTGTTCTGAAACAGACAGATCAAAATGTGAGATTTTTATTGTTGAGGGAGATTCCGCCGGTGGATCAGCTAAGACAGCAAGAAGTCGTGCTACACAGGCTATTCTTCCACTTAGAGGAAAAATCCTTAACGTTGAAAAGGCAAGAGTAGACAGAATCTATGGAAATACCGAGATAAAGTCTATGATAACTGCCTTTGGAACAGGCATACATGATGACTTTGACATTAATAAGCTTCGTTATGACAAGATTATAATCATGACTGATGCCGATGTAGATGGTGCGCATATTGCAACACTGATGCTGACTTTCCTTTACAGATTTATGCCGGAGCTGATCAAAGAAGGTCATGTATATCTTGCTCAGCCACCTCTTTATAAGCTTGAGAAGAACAAAAAAGTCTGGTATGCCTACAGTGATGAGGAGCTTAACAAGATCCTTTCAGATGTTGGAAGAGACCAGAACAATAAGATCCAGAGATATAAGGGACTTGGAGAGATGGATCCTGAGCAGCTTTGGGAGACCACAATGGATCCTGAGAGAAGAGTTCTTCTTCGTGTGAACATTGATGAAGAAGCTGAATCAGACGTAGATGTAACATTTACAACACTAATGGGTGACAAGGTTGAACCCAGAAGAGAGTTCATCGAAAAGAATGCTAAGTTCGTTAAAAACCTGGATATATAAAGGATTCATGGTCACAATTTATCATGTTTACATGGTATAAATTGTGACTATGAAGACTGAACGACCATGAGGAAGTAGACATATTTGTCGAATTCCGAACGGTTGTAGGATTTCGAAAGCGCAGCGAAGAAATCCGTATATATCCAAATAATTGAGGAGACGCAATGGATAACAAAAACAACAACGAAATGCCCGATGATGTTTTTGACAAAACAACCACGGACAGAATAAAAGAGGTTGATCTAAGACAGACAATGGAAGCGGACTATATCGATTATGCCATGAGTGTAATCGCATCCCGTGCCCTTCCTGATGTAAGAGATGGTCTTAAGCCTGTTCAGAGAAGAATCCTTTACTCAATGATCGAGCTGAACAACGGTCCGGATAAGCCACATCGTAAGTGTGCCCGTATCGTCGGCGATACCATGGGTAAATATCACCCTCACGGTGACAGCTCTATCTATGGTTCTTTGGTTAATATGGCTCAGCCCTGGTCCATGAGATACTGTCTTGTTGACGGTCACGGAAACTTTGGTTCCGTTGACGGTGATGGAGCAGCTGCCATGAGATATACAGAGGCTCGTCTTACAAAGATCTCCATGGAGATGACAGCGGACATTGGAAAAGATACCGTTGATTTTGCTCCTAACTTTGATGAGACAGAAAAAGAGCCTGTAGTACTTCCCAGCCGTTATCCAAACCTTCTTGTAAATGGTACTACCGGTATTGCAGTAGGTATGGCTACAAACATTCCACCTCACAATCTCCGTGAGGTTATTAAAGCTGTCGTAAAGATGATCGATAATCGCATCTTAGAGGACAGAGAGACAGAGGTTGATGAGATCCTTGAGATCATCAAGGCTCCTGACTTCCCTACAGGTGGTATCATCTTAGGAACAAGGGGAGCTGAAGAGGCTTACAGAACAGGAAGAGGAAAGGTTGTAGTAAGAGCCGTTACAGATATCGAGCCAATGCAAAACGGCAAGAATCGTATCGTTGTTACTGAGCTTCCTTACCTTGTTAACAAGGCAAATATGATTGCTAAGATCGCTGAGCTGGTTAAGCTCAAAAAGCTTGATGGTATCACAGCCCTTAGAGATGAGTCAGACAGAGAAGGCATGAGAGTTGTTATTGAGCTCAGATCAGATGTTAATCCTAACATCATGCTTAACAAGCTCTACAAACACACTCAGATGCAGGATTCCTTCGGAATCATCATGCTGGCTCTTGTAAATAATCAGCCTAAGATCATGAGCATTACTGAGATGCTCACTCATTATATCAAGCACCAGGAAGAGGTTGTAACCAGAAGAACAAGGTATGACCTCAATAAGGCAGAAGAAAGAAATCATATCTTAGAGGGATTACTCATTGCCCTTGATAACATTGATGAAGTTATTAAGATCATCAGAGGCAGTGAAACAGTAGCTATAGCCAAAGAACAGTTAATGAGCCGCTTCGGACTTTCAGATGTTCAGGCACAGGCTATTGTAGATATGAGACTTCGTACTCTGACAGGTTTGGAAAGAGACAAGCTTGAACAGGAGCACGCTGAGCTCTTAAAGAGGATTGAAGAACTCAAAGCAATCCTTGCAGACAGAAAGGTTCTTCTTGGAGTAATCAAGACTGAGATCACTGAGATTTCAGATAAATACGGCGATGACAGAAAGTCACAGATTGGTCATGACGATTCTGATATCGAGGTAGAGGACCTTATTCCAAATGTAAACACAGTTATTGCCATGACAAATCTTGGCTACATCAAGAGAATGTCCATTGATAACTTTAAGTCCCAGAACCGTGGTGGAAAGGGTATTAAGGGTATAACAACAATCGAAAACGACTTTGTTGAAGATATCCTTATGACCACAACCCACAACTATGTAATGTTCTTTACCAATACAGGAAGAGTATACAGACTTAAGGCATACCAGATTCCTGAGGCATCAAGAACATCCAGAGGAATGGCCATAGTTAACCTTCTTCAGCTTGCACCTGGAGAAAAGATATCTGCTATGATCCCTGTTACAGGATTTGAGGATGAGGAAAAGAGTCTTTTCATGGTAACCAAGAAGGGAACTGTTAAAAAGACACCTATCACTGACTTCTCAAATGTAAGAAAGACAGGTCTTGCAGCAATCAATCTTCGCGATGACGATGAGCTTATTGAGGTTAAGACCGTTAAGAAGGCATCAGAGATATTCCTTGTTACCAAGAACGGAATGTGTATCCACTTTGATGAGTCTGACGTTCGTTCAACAGGAAGATCTTCCATCGGTGTAAGAGGTATGATGCTTGACGACACAGATGAGATTGTTGGAATGCAGATAGATACTCAGGGTGATTCACTTCTAATTGTATCCGAGAATGGTTACGGTAAGAGAACAACACTTGAAGAATTCCACAGCCAGTTCAGAGGTGGAAAGGGCGTTAAGTGCTACAAGATAACAGAGAAGACAGGAAGCGTTGTCGGAGTAAAGGCTGTTAATGACGACAATGAGATCATGATGATCACAAATGCCGGAATTATTATCCAGCTTCGAATGAATGATATCTCTGTTCACGGAAGAGTAACATCAGGAGTTAAGATGATCAATCTTGACAAGGGTGTAACTGTAGCAAAGATTGCCAAGGTAAGAGAGAAAATCTCCGATGGCGAAAGAGAAATCGACAACATTGATGACATTGAAGAAATAACAGAAGAATGATGAATTCTCTTTGATGTAACAAAGGATGAGGGGCCTATGAACATCGGACTGCTTATATCAGAACTGGAAGATAAGGAAGTCAAAAAAATCTGTATAGGAGCCTGTAAGGCAGCCAGTGACAAGGAAGTTTCCCTTGTGATAATTCCCGGCAAGTATCTGATCCCGGATAAATCCGGTTCAGATAATCCTTACGAGTACCAGTATTCTGCACTGTTTGATTATGCAGATACTTCAGATTTTGACGTTTTGATCGTTGATATTGAAAGAATTGCTTCCAGAACCACCATACTCAAAAAGGAGGCCTTCTTAAAGAAATTTAAGAAGGCGCCTGTTATTACTCTTTCTGAACAGGAAGGGTTCCCGTCTGTGATAGCACCACAGACGCAAAAGGATCAGTTTGAGCAGCTTGGCTATGAGGCAGTTTGCGAAGCAGTGTTCTACGGACAGAACCACGAGATGCCTACTTCTACGCAGTCACCAGAAAGCTTCCATTTTGAGGAAGTATCTGATGAGATTGCCATGAAGGTAATTTCAAAGATAAGTGAGCTTCTTTTCCTGAGAAAATATGAGAAAGAAGATGCTTACAAAATCTTTTCTTCAATGTCACTTAAGGATGGAATTTTAAATAGCGCAATCCTTATTTACGACAAAAAAATCAGGAATACCATTAAATATCCTTGGGAAAAACCTGAAAGTATAAGCATAAAGACTGCTGTAATAGACGGAAAGGAGCAAAAACTTGATGATGAAAATGCTTCTCTTTCCACAGACAAGATAATCTCTTCATTTACTAAGTCAGGACCGAAGACGTTAATTCTTGGAGATCTGTATGTTGATGAATATCAGCTTGGACTTATGATTTCTGAGTTTGACCAAAGGCAGCTGGTAGACCACTTCTTAGATAACTTAACAAACATTGTTACTGGAGTTTCAAGACTTTCATATCTTGAAAAAGAGCTTGAAAGAACCACAGAGGAGCTCTATGAAGTTCAAGAGGAGCTGGCAAGAGATGACTCTGTTCTTGACCATATTGGAGATCAGGACTATCTGACAGGAGGTCTTAACAGGAGAGGCTTCTTTGCTAAAGCCTACGACCTTTTGAAAGAAAACTTTGCTCCCGGAAAGAATGCCATAGTTGCATATATTCACATGGATTCCCTTAAAAGGATCAATGACATGTTTGGCCATGAAGAGGGAGACAGAGCTGTTAAGAGAGTATCCAAAATACTTGAGGAAGTATTCGGTGATAGTATCTATGGCAGAATAAGGGGCGATGAGTTTGCTGTTATAGTCGTTACAGACGATGAAGGAAAGGCAGAGACCCTAAGAGAAAGCATGTCCGAACAGAACACAAGGCTTCTTACTGAGGCAAACAGATACATCAACCATCTTCAGTATTCAATCTGTCAGTTCGGTTATGAAGAAAACCTGTCCCTTCGTGAAATGCTGAAAGAGACAGATGAGAGCCTTCAGAGAATAAAAGGAAATATGTGATAATATGGGAAAAAAGCTTGTATCATGGAATGTAAACGGGCTTAGAGCCTGTGTTTCAAAGGGTTGTTTTCAGGAGTTTATGGACAAGGAAAACCCTGATGTGATCTGTCTTCAGGAAACAAAGCTTTCTGAAGGGCAGATTGAGCTGGATCTTCCGGGCTATGAACAGTACTGGAACTATGCTGAAAAAAAGGGCTACTCAGGAACGGCTATCTTCACAAAAGAAAAGCCTCTTTCAGTTTCCTATGGAATGGGGATTGAAGAGCATGATCATGAGGGAAGAGTGATAACGGCTGAGTATCCTGACTACTACCTTGTGACTGTATATGTACCAAATGCCAAGGAGGACCTTTCAAGGCTTGAGTACAGACAGGTATGGGAAGATGATTTCCTTAAATTCATTAAGAATCTTGAAAAGAAGAAGTCTGTTATATACTGTGGAGACTTAAATGTTGCCCACAAGGAGATAGACTTAAAGAACCCAAAGCCCAACAGAGGACATGCTGGATTTACAGACGAGGAGAGGGCAAAGTTTGATAACGTTGTTGCTTCAGACCTTGTTGATACCTTCAGATATTTTTATCCGGACCTTGAGGGTGCTTATTCCTGGTGGTCCTACAGATTCCAGGCAAGAGCTAAGAATGCAGGGTGGAGAATAGATTATTTTGTAGTGTCAAAAGACCTGATGCCAAAGATAGAGGATGCAAAGATCTATTCGGAAGCACTTGGATCAGACCACTGCCCTGTCGGAATAATACTCAAATAAAAATGACCTTCCCTTCTGCATATAGCAGAGGGGAAGGTTTTTATATGACTTATACCATGTATTTTGCTGTAAAGCTATCCACTTTAGCCCAGTAATTTACTGGATCTACAACTATTCCCTGAATATGATCTGCTCCAAGGATCATGCAGTATTGTTTTTCACAGTTGGCTGCCTCGTAGAGCCTTGAGCACATATGGGGATCAATAAATTTATCATCGTCGCCATGGATGAAAAGTGTTGGAGTTACAGACCTTTTTACAGCATCGATAGGTCTTACATCGTTGATATCAAAACCTGAACGGATCCTGATCATTATCCTCATAATGCCGATGGCAATAGGAGTTGGAATGATAGAACCCTTAAACTGTTTGTAGGTTCCGGCAAATTCCTCAGGAAGCGTTGTATAGGAACTGTCGGCGATGGCACCCTTCACATTTTCAGGAAGATATTCACCTGTGGTCATAAGGGTTGTGGCAGCTCCCATGGACATTCCGTGAAGGAGGATAAGGGCTTCAGAGTTTCTTTGGATTACCCAGTTTATCCACTCTTTCACATCCAGTCTGTCATCAAGACCATATCCGATATAGGAACCTTCACTTTGACCGAAGCCCCTAAGATCCGGAAGAAGGCAGTTATAGCCCTTTTCAAGGTAGTGTTTTGCATAGATACCGTTGGCTTCGTGATTATCCCATATTCCGTGGATCAGAATTACATATTTGTCCGAAGGTTCTTTTGCCGGAATGAAGCTTGCATGAAGATTTAAGGAATCAACTGAAGTAATGTAAACATCCTGTCTGTCCGGATGATTTCTGACAAACTTTCTACCCTGGGTGATTGCTATGTCCTGACTGGCATCGTCCTCATCCGTATGAGTGTGAGGAACAGACGAAACCTTGTAAACATAATTACTAAAGGCAAATAAACCACCAAAGAATGCTGTGGCAGCAGAAAGCCTGACAAGTGTATTTTTTAGGCTCATATAGTCCTCCATTCTTCCCCAAAAGTGTAATACTATATTAACATTTTTTTCCTAATAATCCAAAGTATGGTATACTCTTCGTGAGTTTTAATCGTGGAGACAGATAATGGGTTTTAATTCCTTTAATTTTATTTTGATCTTTATGCCAGTGCTTCTTGTCATCTGGCATATTTTAAACAGGGCAAAAAAGAATACCCTGGCAGATGTCTTTCTGACATTAATGTCGCTATATTTCTATTATTCCTTCGGGTCGTCCTTTCTTTTGACGCTGATCCTTAGCCTTGCAGTTAACTATGGCCTTAGCTACCTGATGGAAAGAAATGCGGCTTTACGAAAGCCTGCCCGGATTGTTGGAGTACTTTTTAACCTTGGTCTTTTGTTTTACCTTAAATATCTTGGATTTTTCCTGGACAACTTAAGCCTTATTACAGGTAAGACCCTTACGGCAAAAGATATATTAATGCCTATAGGTATCAGCTTTTTTACCTTTGGTCAGATTTCTTTTATTGCAGACAGAGCCAAAGGAGAAGCTCCTCACTACTCATTTTTAGATTATTGCCTGTACACGGTATATTTCCCTAAACTTATTCAGGGACCTATTGCCTTCCACAAGGAGATGATAGATCAGTTCAAGGACAAGAGCCTTAGAAGTTTTAACAGCGATACCTTTGCCAGAGGCCTTATGAGCTTTATCATCGGACTTGGAAAGAAGGTTATCCTGGCAGATACACTGGCCCTTTCAGTTAATTATGGTTTCCACTACACCTATTACATGGATACCCTGACCATAATCGCAGTAATGCTGGCCTACACCTTCCAGATCTATCTGGATTTTTCCGGATATTGTGACATGGCAAACGGTGTCAGCATGATGCTTGGCTTTAGGCTTCCGGTTAACTTTAATTCGCCATACAAGGCTGCAACGGCAAAAGAGCTGTGGCAGCGCTGGCATATGACTCTTTCCCGCTTCTTTATCAAGTATGTTTACATTCCACTTGGAGGAAGCAGAAAAGGAAAGATACGTACAGTGATCAATGTTCTTATAGTCTTTGTCCTTAGTGGTCTGTGGCACGGAGCCGGCTGGACCTATATTTGCTGGGGACTGATGCAGGGACTATTAGTGGTATGGGATGATCTTGGAATTATCGGAGTGGATGATGGCAGTAAAGATGATCCTTCTAAAAGGCCAAAGAAGTATCTCCTTAGGGAAAAGCCATTTTTCATGGTTCCAAGGGCAGTGGGAAATGCTCTGACTTTCTTCATGTTTATTGTATCGTTGGTGTTCTTCAGATCCCAGGATATGACCTATGCCATTCAGATGTTTAAACAGTTCTTTTTCTGGACTTATCCGGGGTTCCTTTATAGGACAGCATCCCAGCTTAAGATTCCGGAAAATTACATTTTTAGACAGCTCTTTTCCCAGCTGGGGATCTCCTGGGGAGAAAATCTGGTATACATGGTGACACTTATTGTTCTTCTGGCTGTTTCAGGATTTATCATGACCAGGAGGAATACAAAGGAGATTGTAGAAAGTACCACCTTTAAGACCAGGGAAGTAATTGGGCTTGCTATAGTATTTATCTGGTCCTTCATATCACTTTCAGATGTGAGTACCTTTATCTATTTCCAGTATTGATTGCGAGTAACTAATGGATAAAAATAATTCATCAGCAAATTTCATAAAGCGCATCCTTGTTATCATTCTGGCACTTATGGTGCTGATCGCAGGAATTGTTTTTGTATTTGACCCCTTCTATCACTACCACAAACCATGGCTTGGACTTAAGGCAGTGCTCAATGATAAGGAGTATCAGTGTGTTGGAACTTTGAGGAACTTTGATTATGACGCACTGATTGTAGGTTCTTCTGTTATGGAAAACAATGATAATTCCTGGTATAACGAGGCCTTTGATGTAAATGCCATAAAGGCAATCAGGTCCTACGGTGCTACAGCAGATCTGTGTTACCTGCTTGATGTGGCCTACGAAAGCCACGACCTGAAGTATGTGTTTTACAATATTGACCCCTCTTCACTATATGGAGAGGCAGTAACTACCTACGAATCTACAGGTTGCCCAATGTACCTGTATGATAAAAATCCCTTTAATGACATAAAGTATCTTTTTAATAAAGACGTGCTTCTGGAAAAGATTCCCTATCAGGTTGCCAGCTCCTATGTTGGGGACTATAATGAGAATCTGTCCTATAACTGGGCCAAGTGGAAGAGCTTTGGTCCGGAAATGGCACTGGGACTGTATTTCAGGTCAAATGAAGTAAAAGAAATGCTTCCTGAAGATGCTTACATCGATAACCTTACGGCGAACATAGCTCTTTTAACAAAAGAGGTAGAGGAGCATCCTGATACAGAGTTCATATTCTTCTATCCTGCTTATTCAATGCTTTGGTGGGACATGAGCTACAGGAGCGGAGAAACAGATGCTATAATCTTCTGCGAAAAAGAGATGACGAAGGCTTTACTTCAGTATGACAATGTTAGGATATTCTGCTTCCAGAACGAGCCTGAGGTGACCACGAATCTTGACAATTACATGGATACAATCCACTTTTCACCGGAGATCAACAGACTTATGCTGGATCAGATAATTAATGGTGAGTATGAGATGACTCTGGATAATTACGAAGAAGTATTAGACGGAGTAAAGGCATTTTCTGACGAAGTGCAAAGTACTTATATTGTGCCCTATGAAGAGCAGGATCTGATGAACCATGAAATCATAGAAGAATGAGATTTAACCATAAATAAAAATAATGATATACTAATCTAGAATACTAATAAGTTTGGAAGAAGGTAATTAACGTGAGTGAAGTACCGGTTAAG
The DNA here is from genome assembly GCF_000702965.1 of Butyrivibrio sp. AE2032. Taxonomy (NCBI): domain Bacteria; kingdom Bacillati; phylum Bacillota; class Clostridia; order Lachnospirales; family Lachnospiraceae; genus Butyrivibrio; species Butyrivibrio sp. AE2032. The sequence continues at coordinate 1,295,287 of NZ_JNLF01000003.1, forward strand.
AAAATTGTACTGACAGGCGGAGGAAGCGCTGGGCATGTAACACCTAACATTGCGCTTATTCCGGCTCTTAAAAAAGAAGGCTTTGAGATTTATTATATTGGATCATATAACGGAATAGAAAAGAGGCTTATTGAAGATTACAACATCCCATATTTTGGGATTGCCACAGGAAAGCTTAGAAGATACTTTGATCCAAAGAATTTCTCAGATCCTTTCAGGGTTCTCAAGGGCTTTTCCGAGGCAAGGGCTCTGCTTAAGAGGATCAAGCCTGACGTAGTTTTTTCAAAGGGCGGATATGTCAGTGTACCGGTTGTAAGAGCAGCCGGCGCTTTAAAGATACCTTATATTGTTCACGAGTCAGATATGACACCCGGACTTGCCAATAAGCTTAGCATGACAGGTGCTAGAAAGATCTGCTGTAACTTCCCGGAGACCATGAGGCTTCTTCCTGCGGAAAAGGCGGTTCTTACAGGAACTCCTATCAGGGAAGAACTGGGAATGGGTTCAAGAGAAGAAGGAAAAAGAATCTGCGGATTTGAGGATGACAAGCCGGTTCTTATGGTAATTGGCGGAAGTTTGGGAGCACAGTCTGTTAACGAGACTGTTCGTTATGCTCTTCCAAGGCTTCTTCCACACTTCAACATAGTTCATCTTTGCGGAAAAGAGAAGATGGACAACTTAAAGCTTTCCGTACCTGGCTACAAGCAGTTCGAATATGTAAAGAATGAGCTTAAGGACATCTTCGCCATGGCAGATATCGTGGTATCAAGAGCGGGAGCTAATTCAATCTGTGAGCTTTTGGCACTTAGAAAACCTAATATTCTGATTCCACTGTCCACAAAGGCCAGTCGTGGAGACCAGATGCTCAATGCCAGATCCTTTGAGCAGCAGGGCTTTTCTATGGTCATTGACAACGATGAACTTGATGAGGACATCCTGTGCGAGACTATTTATGAGCTCTACAATACAAGGGAGAAATACGTCGAGGCTATGTGTAATTCAAATTTACACAGTGCCACAGATACAATCATAAGGATAATAAAAGAGGAAATGAACAAATGACATACAAGACAAAAGGAACCTGTTCAACCCAGATAGATCTTGAGGTTACAGACGGGATCGTTAGAAATGTAAAGTTTACAAATGGCTGCAATGGAAACCTTCAGGGTATCTCAAAGCTGGTTGAGGGAATGAAGGCAGAGGATGCTATAGCTAAGCTTCGCGGGATAAAATGCGGATTTAAGCCAACCTCCTGTCCTGATCAGCTTTCCTATGCAATCGAACAGGCAATGAATTCATAATAATACGCATCAAAAAAGGGGTTGTCGTCAGACAGCCCCTTTAATAATTTTATGGAATTATCCAAAATATCTCTTAAGAAGTCCGGCAAATGCTTTTCCATGTCTGGCTTCATCTCTACCAATCTCATGAACGATATCGTGGATTGCATCCAGGTTAAGCTCTTTTGCCTTCTTAGCAAGATCAGCTCTTCCCTGAGTAGCACCATACTCAGCTTCTGCACGAAGCTCAAGGTTCTTCTTGGTGGAGTCTGTGAGATCTTCTCCAAGGAGTTCAGCAAAGTGAGCAGCATGCTCAGCCTCTTCCCAGGCAGCCTTCTCATAAAAAGCACCAATCTCAGGATATCCTTCTCTGATGGCAACTCTTGCCATTGCCAGATACATACCAACCTCTGAGCATTCTCCGGTGAACATCTCTCTAAGACCCTGCTTGATATCTTCGGGAGCACTGCTGGCAACGCCTAATACATGCTCACAAGCCCATACTTTATCGCCTTCCTGCTTTGTGAACTTCTCTGCTGGAGCTTTACACTTTGGGCAGAACTCCGGTGGCTGATCTCCTTCATGAATGTAACCACATACCTGACATACCCACTTCATAGAAATATCTCCTTTCATTAAACACGAGCTACATGTATAAAAATACACTATTTCGTTTGCCTCTTTCAGAATAACACAAAGAGAATTAAAAGAATCACAGTTTAGAAAGATTTAATAAACACCTAATCAAATGTTTGAAAATTTATTTCATATAGCACAGAAATATGCGATATACTATTAAGTGTATGGGGAGAAAACTTTTAATGGAGGCTACAGTATATGAATATCGTCAGTGAAAAAATCAAAAGTCATTATGATGAACTGCCTACCTCTGAAAGGCTTGTTGCTGATTTTGTTCTTGAAAACAAAGACGCCTTGTTTCAGTATCCCATAAAAGAACTTGCCACTATGTCGGGAACAACACAGGCTGCCTGGACAAGATTTGCCCAAGCCATTGGTTATGATGGATTAAAGGATCTGAAGAATGCTTATTATGCTGAGGCAAATACTAACCTTCAGCAGGCAGATAAGGGTGGACCAAAGGTGGCCTTTAAGGATGTAAACGAATACACATCCCTTCAGTCTATTGCTGATAATATCTGTGCCACATCGGTTCAGGCTGTACAGACTACCTACAGATTGTTTGATGCCGGAACCTTTAGTGATGCTGTAACTAAGATTGTTGAAGCTAATCAGATACAGGTATTTGGTGTTGGTACAGCCAGTGTCGCAGCCTATGACCTGTACTGTAAACTACTTAGGATCCACTATAATGCCGTATTCAATCAGGATCATCACATGAATCTTATGACCGTCTCCCAGATCAAGCCGGGGGACGTGGCAATCTTTTTCTCTGATAATGCCAAAAATACCGAAATAATGCAGCTTTTTAATATTGCAAAAGAGCGAGAAGCTGCTACAATAGCAGTTACAAAGCTTGGTAACAATGCTCTTACCACAGGCTGTGATCACGTGCTTTTTGCCACTTCTCCAGAGATTGATAAAAAGAGTGGCATAACAAGCTCCAGATTTGCCCAGCTGTTCTTAGTGGATACACTGTATACAGCAATAGCAAACCGTGACTACGAAAATATCAAGGGCTTCCTTAAGGATTCCTACGATGTTTTCCATAATACAGCCAGGGACTAAGATTAAAAAAGGAGAAAAAGAATGGATTTAATACCTAGTTTTTCAGTAGATCACACCAAGATCGTTCCCGGAATTTTCATAAGCAGACAGGATCAGCTTGGTGATCAGATCGTAACAACATACGATGTACGAGTTACAAGACCTAACGTAGAGCCTGCAGTTGATGTAGCTGCTATGCACTCTTTAGAGCACATCATTGCAACCTTCCTTCGTAACGACCCTGATTGGAAGGATCAGGTAATCTACTGGGGACCTATGGGATGTCTTACAGGTTTTTACCTTATACTTAAAGGCTCAAAGGCTCCAAAAGAGATCCACGATCTTTTACTTAGGGCTTTCAAATCAGTAAAGGATGCTGAGGAAGTTCCCGGCGCTCTTGCTGTAAACTGCGGTAACTATCGTATGCATAACCTTGAGATGGCTAAGTGGTATGCTGAAAGATTTGCAGATTATCTTGAGAAGAATGCAAATGATCCTATGATCTTTGAATATCCAAAGGCAGAGAGACTTGTAACAGAAGATGGACGTCAGTTCTTCGATTCATAATTACAGGAGAAACTCATGAAAATTGGAATTATTGGCGCTATGGAGGTTGAAGTTGAATCTCTAAAGAGCGAGATGAATGTAAAAAATACAGTTAAGAAGGCTTCAATGGAGTTCTTTGAAGGAACCATCGGAAGCACAGAGGTTGTGGTTGTACGAAGCGGAATCTGTAAGGTTAATGCAGGAATCTGTGTTCAGATCCTTCATGATACCTTTGGAGTTACCCATGTACTTAACACAGGTGCTGCCGGTTCTTTGGATGCCAGGATCAATATCGGAGACATAGTTCTTTCTACTGATGCCTGCTACCATGATGTTAACGCAACTGTATTCGGATATAAGAAGGGTGAGATACCTCAGCTTGGAGTTCAGGCATTTCCTGCTGACAAAGAACTTATAGGAAAGGCAAAAGAGGCTATCAAAATTGCAGCTCCTGACCTGGGTGTTTTTGAGGGAAGAGTTTGCAGCGGCGATCAGTTCATTTCTGAAAAAGAAGTTAAGGACGCTATTATCAGTGACTTTGGCGGAATGTGCGTAGAGATGGAAGGCGCTGGAATTGCCCAGGCATGTTACCTGAATGATCTTCCATTTGTTATCATCAGAGCTATTTCTGACAAGGCTGATGGTTCAGATATCATGGACTATCCGGAGTTTGAGAAAAAAGCTGCTCACGACTGTGCAGCGCTGGTTCTCCAGATGATCAAATCACTTTAATCTCATTTAATCCAAGACAAAAATAAGGGAGCTTCGATCAAAGGATCGTTGCTCCCATTTTTCTTTTCTGAAATTTCTTTTATCAGATGTTTAAAAGCTTACTGTACTCAGCAAGAGCTCCGTCTGTTTCATGTGCAAGAACCTTCTTTGCAAGGACCTTACCAAGCTGAACACCTTCCTGATCAAAGCTGTTGATGTTCCAAACAAAGCCCTGGAACATAACCTTATTCTCAAAGTGTGAAAGAAGTGCGCCAAGAGCTTCTGGTGTAAGCTCATCACCGATGATGATGCTTGAAGGACGTCCGCCCTTGAAGTTCTTGTTAAGGTTATCATCTTTCTTTCCGCAGGCAAAAGCAACAATCTGGGCTGCTACATTAGCGCAGAGCTTCTGCTGGCTTGTGCTGTCCTGAATTGTGACATCATTTCCAAGCTGGCTGTTTCTAAAGCCGATGAACTGAAGAGGAATAATGTCTGTGCCCTGGTGAAGGAGCTGGTAGAAGGAATGCTGTCCGTTGGTGCCTGGCTCACCAAAGATGATAGGTCCTGTTACATAATTTATAGGCTCGCCGAAGCGGTTAACGCTCTTTCCGTTTGACTCCATATCCAGCTGCTGAAGGTGAGCAGGGAAACGGCTAAGTGCCTGTGAGTAAGGAAGGACTGCTGTGCTGTCATAGCCAAGAACGTTTCTCTCATATACGCCGATGAGAGCATCCAGCATTGCTGGGTTCTTAAGCAGATCTTTTTCAGCTGCAAGCTTATCTTCAGCTGCTGCGCCATCAAGGAACTTTGCAAATACTTCAGGACCGAAAGCAAGTGAAAGAACTGCTCCGCCAACTCCAGAAGTTGAAGAATAACGGCCGCCAATGAAGTCATCCATGAAGAAAGCTTCAAGGTAGTTATCACTCTTTGCAAGAGGTGAAGTCTCTGATGTAACAGCGATCATGTGCTTTGAAGCATCGAGACCTGCCTTCTTAAGTGCATCTATAACGAAGGACTCGTTTGTAAGAGTCTCAAGTGTTGTTCCGGACTTTGAAACCAGGATAAAGATTGAGTGCTCAACGTCGATCCCGTTAAGAACTGCAGAAGCGTCATCAGGATCTACATTGCTGATGAACTTTGCTTCCATCTTAAAGTTTCCGGTCTTATGAGCCCAGTTCTCAAGAGCAAGGTACATAGCTCTAGGACCAAGGTCTGATCCGCCAATACCGATCTGAACAACTGTTGTGAACTTCTCGCCCTTTGCGTTTGCAATCTCTCCTGAGTGAACTTTCTTTGCAAACTCAGCGATCCTGTTCTGTTCCTTTACATAGAACTCTCTCTTGTCTACTCCGTCAGCCTCAACCTTGCCACCAAGCTGGCCTCTTGTGAGCTGGTGAAGAACCTTACGTTTTTCGCCTGTGTTGATAACTTCGCCGTTGTAGAGAGCTTCAAACTTTTCTGAAAGCTGTGCCTCAGCAGCGAGAGCCTCAAGTGCTTTTAAGATGTTGTCGTCCACTTCCTTGGCAGCGTAATTAAATGAAAGACCACTTGCCATAGGTACTGAGTACTCTTTTACACGCTTAGCGCCGTTGTCTCCTGACATTGCTTCCACAAGGTTAACCTTTGAAACCTTTGAAAGATCGTTAAAAGAACTGAGAGTATCGAGATTGTTCCAATTGATCATTATACAAACCTCCGCTTTATCTTTAGGAAAACGTTTTTTAATTCGCATTAAAGTGTAGCAGAGAAGTTAGAGCATATCAAGCAAAAGAACCATAAAAAATGTCTTAAGTTTCGAAAATATGTTATACTAAGGTAAGGCATAGGGGGACACAATGCGATTTCGTACTAAATTGATAATTACGTCATTGGCGATCGTGGTCATTCCGCTTATCCTTGCCTTTGGTACATACCTGGCTTTGGGGCGCTATCTTGTCAGTAAACAGCAGGTTCAACAGCATAGCTCTTTTGTTGATTATGGAATGGTAGCTGATCCAAGTGGTACTTTTGCCGAGATGACCGATGAGCTGGTAAAAGAAATCGCCATCAATATGATCTATAATCCCTTTATTCTTGAGGATGAAGCCTTTTTAGAGGAACTTGATTCCAAGATAGAGTCCAGATATTCCTTTATCTTAGTAAAAAAGGGAGATCAAATATATTATGTTGCCGACAGGGACAGAGCGAAGGCGGTAATCAATGAACTACCGGGCTTCGGCAATAACATTGAAGGAATTTATTACACTTCCTCCAAGTTTCTGGTCAGACAGATAGACTTTCATTTTTCAGATGGTTCCAAAGGATCGCTTTATTTTGTATCAGGTATAAGGACAGCTTTTTCCACGTCCCTAATCATTTATATGAGTATAGCAGTTTTCCTGATACTTCTTTTGACAAGTCTGCTTTTGACCTGGTGGATCGGCAGAAGCTTTTTTAAACCCATAGATGAATTAAACATAGCAATGCAGCATATTCAGGATGGTAATTTTGATTACATCCTGCCGACGGATATAAAAGAAAAAGGCGAGATTGGAGCCATGTACCGTAATTACGAGGACATGAGACTCAGGCTTAAAGAATCCGCTGAGGAGAAGATTGAGAGAGAGAAGCAGAACAAGGAGCTTATAAGTAACATCTCCCACGATCTGAAAACTCCTATAACTGCCATAAAGGGCTATTCTCAGGGACTTCTTGAGGGAGTTGCCGACAGTCCTGACAAGCAGATGAAATACATTAAGATCATTAATAGCAAGGCTAATGACATGAACAACCTTATTAATGAGCTTACCTTGTATTCAAGTATTGATAACAACAGGATTCCTTATAATTTTGCCAAGCTAAATGTGGCGGATTACTTTGGAGACTGTATTGATGAGATTGGAGCTGACCTTGAGAGCAAGAACATAAAGCTCAACTACTCCAACCTGACAGCACCGGATACGGTGATCGTGGCTGACCCGGAGCAGATAAAGAGGGTAATCAACAACGTTGTGAACAACAGCGTCAAGTATCTGGGAAGAGACGATGGAACAGGACAGATTGATATCAGGCTTCTTGACGAGATTGATTCTGTCAGAGTAGAACTGGAGGATAACGGAAAGGGCATAGCCCAGAAGGATATTCCAAATATCTTCGACAGATTCTACAGGACGGATTCCTCTCGTAACTCAAGACAGGGAGGCAGCGGAATCGGACTTTCCATTGTAAAGAAGATTATCGAAGATCATGGCGGATATATATGGGCCACAAGCCATGAAGGGGAAGGAACCTGTATGCACTTCGTACTGAGGAAGTATGTGGAGTATGCGGACGGATCTGATACTGTAACAGTAGAACATACAACAGAATCAACATAAAACACTAGAAAGGCAGAGAGGGCGTATGAGTAGAATACTTATTGTTGAGGATGAAGAGGCGATTGCTGACCTTGAGAAGGATTATCTTGAGCTTAGCGACTTCGAAGTAGCAATCGAAAACACTGGGGATGCAGGACTTCAGACAGCCCTTGCGGAAGACTTTGATCTTATCATTCTTGATCTTATGCTTCCGGGGATGGACGGATTTGAGGTCTGCAAACACATCAGGGAGAAAAAGGATGTGCCGATCCTTATGGTATCAGCCAAGAAGGACGACATAGACAAGATCAGAGGACTGGGACTTGGTGCGGATGACTATATCACAAAGCCCTTCAGCCCTTCAGAGCTTGTTGCTCGTGTAAAGGCACATATGGCAAGATATTCAAGACTTGTTGGTTCAGGACATGAGAACAACGATTACGTTGAGATCCGTGGTCTTAAGATCGACAAGACTGCCAGACGTGTTTATGTAGATGATCAGGAAAAGAGCTTTACAACCAAGGAATTTGATCTTCTTACTTTCCTTGCTGAGAACCCTAACCACGTGTTCACAAAGGAAGAGCTCTTCCGTAAGATCTGGAACATGGATTCCATTGGCGATATTGCAACAGTAACTGTTCATATCAAAAAGATCCGTGAAAAGATTGAATATGATACATCTAATCCACAGTATATTGAGACTATCTGGGGTGTAGGATACAGATTTAAGGTTTGATCATGGCTGATTTGGTTGAGTATATCTACGAGGACCAGGATATTCTGGTATGCCACAAGAAGGCAGGCATGGCTACAGAAGGAGCCGGCGCCGGAAGAATGGACCTTGTAAGTGCTGCAAGGAACTACCTTGCACGTAAACAAAGAAGTGAGAAAGCAGGGCGGCAAAGAAATTTGCCGCCCTATATTGCTACTGTAAACAGGCTGGATGCGCCTGTTGAAGGGGTACTGGTCCTTGCAAAAAATAAGAAGGCAGCATCGGATATAGCTTTACAGGTTAAGGAGAAAAGGACCGATAAGTACTACTATGCCCTTTGCTATGGAGCTCCTAAAGAAGATAAAGGAGCATTGAACGACAATCTTATAAGGCGGGAAGACACAGGACTTGCTTTAGCAATATCTGATGAGGAAGCAGCGTCATTGTCAGATGGGGCAGTTACTTTATCTTCCGGAGAAAAAGTGCGCCTTATTGGCGGAGATGTGAAAAAGGCAAAACTGGAATACGAGGTAATAGCTAAAAATAATGAGACATCTCTTTTGCGCATCCATCTTCTTACAGGAAGGTTCCATCAGATAAGAGTTCAGCTCTCTTCAAGAAATATGCCTATTGTCGGGGATGAGAAATATGGAAGCAGTGAGAGCATAGAGTACTCTAAGAAGATAGAAAATAAGGCTGTTTGTCTTGTGGCCTACAGCTTTTCTTTCAGACATCCGGGGACTAAAAAGAGGGTAACTTTTGAGATCCTGCCGGATAATAAAGAGATAAAAGAGCTTCTTACGAAGCTTTGAAATAAGGGGGGACGAATTGCAAAAGTACCTGACCTGGGGATATCTTATCGTAATATGTGCCTTTCTTCCGGTGTACATGAAGGATGGTTATTACATGCTGGGAGAGGCCAAAGGCGTAGCCTTTATGGTCATTGCCGGCTTATTTTCCCTTGGATTTATTCTGGTCAATAACAAAGAGATACCTTCTAAAGTAAGGGCAGAGGGACTTACGGACTATGCTGCCCTATTCTTTCTTTTTTCGAATGTGATCACATTCATTTTTTCCTCAGATAAAATAGTAAGCTTATTGGGGCTTGAGGGATGGAGATGCGGATTTCTCTCAGTTCTTTTTATGGTAATAAGCTTTTATGGTTTCAGGGAAGTGAAGATGAGCAGATATGTCCTTACTGCTGCGCTGGTAGCGCCTCTTATGGAATTTGTGCTGGGGAGCCTAAACAGGTTTGGGATATATCCTGTGGATATCTACGGGCAAAACAGTAGTTTCCTGGCAACTATCGGGAATATCAACTGGTATGTGGGATTTATGTCTGTGTTCGTGCCTTTGGGAATAGGAGTAGGTTATACCAGAAGGCTCTTTTCAAGGAGCTTTGTTCTGGCCGGGGCATATACACTTACGGGGCTTGTGGCGCTTCTTTTGCAGGGGAGCGATAGCGGACTTATTGTAATTGCCGGAGCATATCTACTTCTTTTGTTTGTGAGCCTGGAGATAAGAGACGGCTTTAAGAGATTTCTTTTGCAGCTCCTGATCCTTGGACTTGCCATGGAAATAGTGTGCCTTCTTATGCTGTTTGTCGGAAGGTTTTACACCTATGAGAACTCTTTGGCACTTACAATTGCAAAAGGGCACTGGGGTCTTGTTATGGTGGCAGCAGCTCTTTTCCTATACAGGCTCTCAAGATTTCTGGAGGAGATAAAGAGCAAATGGAGAGGAAAGCTGATACTGGAAGTTGCGGTTGTTTTAATGATCGTGGGGGTATTTGCGCTGATACTCTGGTTTTCAGATAGCTTTGGTCTGGAATTTGGGAACGGAAGAGGAGTTATCTGGAGCATTTCTCTTGAGTTATATAAGGGGCTTTCCCCCTGGCAGAAAATGGTTGGAGTTGGTCAGGATTGCTTTTATGGCTATGCATACTCTCATCCGGAGATTGCAGAGCAGCTTCTTAATGTATTCAAGGGGGATGTGCTGACCAATGCTCACTGTGAGCCCTTCACCATACTGATAGAAAGAGGACTCCTGGGACTGTGCTCTTATCTGTTTCTTATTGGAAGTTGTCTGTATGCCTATTTCCAAAATAAAAGGAAGTCCGCAGCAATAATCTGCGCACTTCCTGTATTTGCGTACTTCTTAAACTCTTTAGTTTCTTTTTCCACCACTGTATCGACCCCATATATGTTCATACTTCTTGGAATGGGGGCTCATTACTGTAGGGAAAACAATCACTGATCGATAACCGGGATTGGAATGTCCTCATCCAGGTCGTGGAAGAAGGTTCTGGTCCTTACTATACCTCTAAGGGCATCCTTATATTCATATAAGAAGCGCTCGTTGATATTTTCCACTCCGTACATCTGAACTCTTCCAGCATAGGCATTAAGGACAGATACATAGTGTTTGTCCTGGTTAAAGACTGTGAAGATCTCATCTTTTCTCTTCTTTGGATGTTTGGAAGCAAATCTTCTGATATCCAGCTGAAGATCAACTGCAAGTGTCTTTTCCCTCTCCCTAACATTGTGCAGCAGTTCGTGGTACTTCTCGTCATCAATCTTTTCGAAGCGGTCTACAAATTCGAGACAGCAGCCATTATCCGGCAAGTGAAGACGGACTCTGTCAGGACCGTAAATTTCTTCGATTTCTGCAACTACCGCAGGATTAAGTGGCTTCCCACTGTAATCCAGAATTATAACCTTATCCCCTTTTTTATACATGGACACCTCCTCGAAATCTTAGTTTTAAAGCGGTGTTACTTATATTTAGTATATCATAATTTCGACTTTTTTTAATTTTCGTGTTGGGATTTAGGTTGTTTTTAGGTAACCCTTTTAGAATGATGCCATAAGATAAAGAAACGCCGAAAGGAAAGGTGCAGAAAATGGCAGGTTTTAAAGATGTATTTCAAAGAATAGAAGTGAAATATCTGTTGGATGATACGCAGTATACCGAGCTTATGAAGAGACTGGAAAATATGGCAGCCATCGACAGCTACGGGAAAACATCCATCTTAAACATATATTTTGACACACCGGATTTTAAGCTCATCGAAAGATCGCTGGATAAGCCAATCTACAAGGAAAAGCTAAGGCTTCGTACTTACGGAACGGCTAAAGATGACACAAACGCTTTTATTGAGATCAAGAAAAAGTACAAAGGAGTTGTCTATAAAAGAAGGATATCGATGCCTTACAGTGAGGCAATAGACTACCTGGTAAACGGAAAGCCCATAGAAAAGAGATCTCAGATATCCGACGAGATTGATTACTTTCTTCAGTATTACAAGGGAATCCGCCCGGCAATGGCCATATCCTATGACAGGATAGCGATGGCAGGCATAGAGGATCCGGACCTTAGGATCACCTTTGATACTAACATCAGATGGCGTACAGATAAGCTTAGTCTCAAGGAAGGCAACAGGGGAAAAGACATATTGCTTCCGGGACAGCACCTGATGGAGCTAAAGATTGCTGGAGCCATGTCAATGGAGCTTGCAAGAATACTGGATGAGCTGAACATAAGAAAGACTTCCTTCTCAAAATATGGGAAGGGATATGTGGAGTATATGTATGGAAAGGCAGTAGGGGAAGAGGAAAGAGAAACAGAAAAGATCGCATTATTCCGCGCTGCGGTTTAAGAAAAGGAGAAAAAACATGTCTATCGCAAATATTCTTTTTGGAACTATCATTGAAAACAGCACTATCACAGGGGCATCATTTATGATAGCTACCCTGTGCTCACTGGCCATCGGAATTTTCATAGGCTTTATGTATACAATAAAAAACACCTATTCAAAGAGCTATATTATTACGCTGGCTCTATTACCCGCTATCGTTCAGATGGTGATCATGCTGGTTAATGGTAACCTCGGTGCAGGTGTAGCTGTGGCAGGAACCTTCTCACTTGTAAGATTCCGTTCAGCTCCCGGATCAGGAAAAGAGATAACCAGCATCTTCCTGGCAATGGCAGCAGGTCTTGCTACTGGAATGGGATATGTTGGAATCGCAGCACTATTCGTTGTTATCATCACACTGGCAAACCTTATTCTTTCAAGCAGCGGCTTTGGAAGCGGAGCTAAGGAAGAAAAGACGGTTAAGATCACAGTTCCGGAGGGGCTGGATTTTGAAGGAATCTTCGATGACATTTTTGCAAGATACACAACAAAGGCAGAGCTTTTGGAAGTTAGGACTACAGGAATGGGAAGCCTTTATAAGCTTAGCTACAGCATCATTATGAGAAGCAAGGCATCTACAAAGGGTATGATCGATGAGATGAGACAAAGGAACGGAAATCTTGAGATCTGCTGCTCAAGACCTGTAGCGATCAAAAGCGACGAGCTCTAATTGGAATTAACTAATATTTGAAATAAAAAGACCATCAGATCCGGATAAGTTGTCTGATGGTCTTATTTTTTTATGTTATTTTCCTGTCTTCTGGAGATTCTTTGGAAGGACCTTGGGAAGGGTTACAACGAATCTTATGATCCTGTCACCGTCCTTAAGAGCTTCTATATTTCCGCCGTGGGACATGGCAATGGCTCTTGCTACCGAAAGACCGATACCATAGCCACCGGTCTCTCTGCTTCTTGAAGAATCAGCTCTGTAGAACCTGTCAAAGAGCCGGTCAAGATTTCCGGAAGGGATACAGTCGCTGGTGTTCGAAACCTCAAAAACGATGTTCTTGTCTTTTGATAACATTACATTGATGCTGCCTTTATCAGAGGAGTACTTCATGGCGTTATCCAAAAGTAGGCTTGCCAGCTGATTTATGGAGTTTTTATCTCCGGTGATGTGTATCCCCTCTTCGATGTCCATATGATACTTTTTGTTCCCTGCTTCAGCCAGGGCTTCGAAGGAAGTAGCAGTTTCTTTTATGGCAGCGCTCATGTCAAAGTCTGAATAAACAACGTGCATTCTCTCCTCGTCCATCCGGGACAGGGTTAAAAGATTTTTAACCAGGGAATTCATGCGCTTGACCTGATTACGGATGCTGGCTGACCACTCACTCTTTCCTGACTCTAACTCCAGAACATCGACATTTGCGGAGATAACGGCAAGAGGTGTCTTCAGCTCATGCCCGGCATCTGTGATAAAGCGCTTTTGCTTTTCAAGGGACTCAACAACAGGAGCCACAGCCTGTCCAGAGAAAAGAAATACCAGAATGAACATGGCTATCAGAGTGCATGCCCCTACAAGAAGAGACTGGCCCAGGAGTTTATATACATTTATCAGAGAACCACTTATATCAGAAAAGATAATGATGGTGAGGTTATCAGAGGTTGTTCCTTTCTTGTATCTGTAGGAACGGTGAAAGCCTTTTTTCCTGGAACTGTTATAGGCATCGGTTGCATAAGTTGTGGCAGTTTCTTCATCGATGGCTGCCACGTGACTCACATCAATATCTGCAACTGTTCCATTTTCAGAAAATTTCACCCAAAAATATCTGGCCTGATAAGGCATCTCCATGGTACGCATGTTATTCAGAGCGTCAAAGGCGAAAGGATCCGAGGAGTTTTTAAAGTCAGGCTCATTTTTCTTACGCCACGGGTCCTGGTTATCTGAAGAATTTCCTTCGGTAGGATTGTCTGAAGTGTTGACTCCCGGAGGTAACATGTCCTTATTATCCAGCATACCCGGGAAGTAGCCATCGTTGTCGCACAGCATTGTCAGAAGATTATCAGCGTCCCTGGTCATTTGGTGAAGGTTTACCAGATTGATCACGGCTATCATGATCACCAGGATAACAAGAAGGGACAGCATGGCGGTTATAACAAATTTCTTTCGAAGTTTATTGACCATATAGGTACCTCGGTTTTGTTAAGTGGTTTCGTTTATGGAATAACCTACTCCTCTGGAAGCTTTGATCTCGCAGCTTGCCTCAAGGGAAGTCAGTTTTTTTCTAAGGTTTGAGATGTATACCCAGACGACATTTACGTCGGCCTCTCCATCTGCCCAGATACGGTCCATGAAATTGTCTACTGAAATGATCCTTCCGGGAGATGTCATCAGCATCTCCATCATCTGGAACTCTCTGCTTGAGAGATGGATCTTTTCATGGTCAGGAGTAAAAAGCTCATAACCTGCCCTGTCCAAAGTAAGATTCCCACAGGTGAGATTAGAAGGAGCGAAATCCTCTTTTCTCCTGAGCATGGCTCTTACTCTTGCAAGGAGCTCGCCCATGTCAAAGGGCTTTGGAAGATAGTCATCAGCTCCAAGATCAAGGCCCTTGATGCGGTCATCAACCTCAGTTTTTGCAGTAAGGAACAGCACCGGTGTTGATAGGCCTTTGTCCCTGATCTTTTTTAGGACTTCCATGCCATCCATACCAGGCATCATGATATCCAGAATAATACCGTCGTAGTCTCCGGTCAGTGCATAGTCCAGAGCATCTGTTCCATTGTAGACTGCATCCACGGTGTAGTTACTGTGTTTAAGAATAGCCACCAGGGCATTTGAAAGCTCTTTTTCATCATCTGCCAAAAGAAGTTTCATACTAATTTGCTCCTTTCCCGAGTTTATTTAATTCTAACATATCTGGGACTTCTTTACGATTAACAGCTCAGTCCGTATAATTGACATAGGATGAATATTCACTCTATGGAGGTATTATGAAAAACAAAGGGTTTCAGATAGCGATAGTGACAGCCATTTCAGCTTTATTACTTGTGGGCTGTGGCCCTTCTGATGAGAAGCTCGCTCAGGCAGAGGAAGCAAGGACACTTCTTTTGCAGGCAAGGGACTCGGCTGAGGAGACATATCTTGATATAACTGACAGCACCAACAGGCAAAAGCTGGATGAGCTTTCCGGGAAGGTTTCTGAAATTGAGGCAATAGATTTTACTAAGATGAACGACAAGAAAATCGACGAGCTTCTACCTACGGTGGCTGAGATTACGGACAGTTATCAGAACATGGGAAAAGAAATGTCGGAGGTTCTTCAGGTTGAGACTGAGGACAGGGAAGAAAAGGCAAAGCACAAAAAAGTCGAGGTTTTCTTTATAAACAAGACAGGCCATGATCTTTCAAAAATAGTTCTTCATGACAAGACAAGAGATGTTTACAGCGACAACTATTTAAAGGATGGGGTTTCGCTGCTTAATGGCTACTCACTTATGGGAGTGACCTTGGACGTTTACGCAGACAGCGGTGAATGGGAGTTTGTGGTAACGGACGAAGCAGGAACGGATCATAACATATCCTGTGCAAACCTAAAGGAGTTTAAGAAGGATAACATTACACTTTCTTTAGACGGAAGTGAGGCTGGCGGCGAAGAATCATCAGAAACATCAGAATCTTCAGAAACTACTGAAACTACAGAAAACTGATAAAGCTATGAAAAAGAACGGATTAAAATGGGCGGCTGTTTCCATCATGCTGATACTGAGTATTTTATTCAATGCAGCAGCGTGGATCAGCAGGCCCTTTTCTGATTATTATACGGACAATATATTCCCAAAACTGACAGAGGGCTACAGCAGATTTACCAGCCTCTTCCCCTTTTCAGTAGGTGAGATAATGCTGGTGGTGCTGGTAGTTTTGGTGATAGCTCTTTTAATAACCCTTGTCCTTAGGAAGTTCTTCCTGTGGAAGATCCTGCCGGTGATAGTGGCGGTGGTAGTGACAATTATGTCCCTTAACTGCTTTGTGCTGTATCACTGCACTCCCATTACAGTTGCTGAAAATACAAAGGAGTCTTACGATCTTCAGGATCTGGCAGCCCTTAGGGACTTTATAGTCACGAAGTGTAATGAGCTTTCTCTTAAGATGCCCCGGGACAGTGAGGGGAATGTGGTATACCAGGGAGATATGAAGGAGATGGCCAAAAAGTCCATGTTGGGTATTTCTGACAGGCAAAAGAGACTTGATGGCTTTTACGCTACTCCAAAGGCACTGACATTTTCAGGCTTTATGAGCCAGCAGTACATGCAGGGGTACTATTTTCCTTTTTCCATGGAAGCAAATTATAATGACGACATGTACATAATGAATAAGCCCTTTACCATGTGCCATGAGCTGGCCCACACCCACGGTTATATCTATGAGGACGAGGCCAATTTCCTGGGGTTTCTATCTTGCATAGAGTCGGAGGATCAGGTGTTTGAGTACAGCGGATATTTGGGAGTTCTGAACTATGTGAACAATGATTTTTACAAGGCGGTGGATAAGGAGACTTACGATTCCCATGTAAAGATCACCGACCTTGTGAAGTATGACAACCAGTTCCTTACGGATGAAGCCTGGAAGAAGGTTGAGGACAATGCCATTTTTGACACGGAGACAGTTAAGAAGGCAGCAGATACCTTTGTGGATACCAACCTTAAGGCGAACGGTGTCTCCTCCGGGAAAGTAAGCTACACCCATGTGGTATCTCTTTTGCTTGATTTCTATAATGAGAACCCTTTTGAATAAAAAAGCCCTGACGCTTTACTGCGCCAGGGTTTTCTTACATTCTTTGCAATATCCGTATATTTCCAGCTGATGTCCTGTGACTTCGAAGTCAGGAAGAGATTTTTCAAGGTCATGGGATATCTCGTGGAGAGGGCAGGTGCTAATTGGGATCTTGGTATGACACAAAAGGCATACAGCGTAATGTTTGTGGGTTCCCTGCTTAAGTTCATAAAGAGCGTTGTCCTCGGTGGACAGGACATTTTTTACTACTATTCCTGCCTTCTCAAAAGCTAAAAGATTTCGGTAGACTGTGGAGAAGGCGTACATTTCTTTTGCCGAGTTACTGTTTAATGCTGAAAAGATCTCTGCTGCTGAAAGGGGAGCCTTGGCTTCATATAAGACTTTGTAGACATCTACTCTCTGGCGGGTTTTCTTTACCCCTTCAGGCCAGTTTTTTTCTATTATTTCATCAAATGAACATGCGTGAATCTTATTACTCATATCTTTTCCCTCAAAATGATCAGATGGTTATACCAAGAAGGTCGATCATAAGTCCTGTTACGGTTCCTATAGCGAAAAGAAGTATGGCGATGTTGATGTTGGCCTTCTTTTCAGGGTTTACACGGAAAAGCACTAAAAGACCGATGCCTGCCCCAACCAAAAGACCGGACATCATGGTTCCAAGGGTTATCATGTGATCAAGGTAAAGCTCAGTGATGATAACTGAAGGAGCACAGTTGGGGATAAGGCCGATGAGACCTGCTAAAATATGGCTCACAATTGGGTTGGTCTTTAAAAGTGATGAAAGTCTTGCTTCTCCGATGATCTCAATGGCTGCGTTCAGGATAAGGGTAAACACCAGTACAAACAGGAAGATGTGCAATGTGTGGACAAAGGCTGAACGGGCAATTCCCAAAAAGCCGTGGTGATCATCATCATCGTCGTCGCAGTGGCAGTGCTCCTTTTCACAAAGCTCGCTGATCCTTACCGGATCCTCATCAGCTCTGCCTTTGGAGCGATGATGTATGTGAACAACAAAGTCGATGATAAAGCCGGCAATAACACCGATGACTGCCTTGATAATGAGAATTTTTATCATGGTCCCCACAGGGAACTGTTCTGATATAAGAAGTGGTATCATTTCATCAGAGGTTGAAAGATATATGGCAATCAAAGTTCCAAGAGTAATTACTCTTCCGGCATAGAGGTTTGAAGCTGCTGCAGAAAAGCCACACTGAGGAACGATGCCGATAACACCTCCGAGTAGAGGACCAAAATGCTCTGTCTTCTGAACTATGGAAGAAGTGTATTCCTGAGTCTTGTGCTCAAGATATTCCATGATCAGGTAAGTGATGAACAGAAAGGGCAGTATTTTTACGGAGTCTATAACTGCGTCAAGTACGATATCAAGTATGAGTTCCATTTTGCGCTCCTTTCGCGGTTGAGGCGTTGCAAATGCAAACCATTTGCAATTAGAAAAATTACAAAAAAATAAGCATTTAAGCGGGTGATGGGAATCGAACCCACGTATCCAGCTTGGAAGGCTGGTGTTCTACCATTGAACTACACCCGCGTGGTGCTGACAAGAAAGTATTTTACTGAACTTATTGTAGATTGTCAAGAGGTTTTGTGGTAAACTTTGTGAAGACTGTCGGTATTTATTTTTAGAAAGGAAATAGAAATGTCAGAAAACCAGTTGTTACAGGTAAAAGATCTATCAGTTTCAATAGATAATGAATTACCTATTCTTCATAATATTAACCTGGATATTAAGCCAGGAGAGACCCATGTTCTTATGGGACCAAACGGCGCAGGAAAGTCCACACTCGGATTTACTCTTATGGGAAATCCACACTACTGTGTCACAGGTGGAAATATCTTCTTCGAGGGAGAGGATATCACAAATATTTCTACAGATAAAAGAGCTAAGGCAGGAATGTTTTTATCCTTCCAGAATCCTTATGAGGTTCCGGGAATTTCTCTTGGAAGCTTTATAAGAAATGCATATCACGCACAGACAGGTGCTCCTGTTAAGCTTCTTGCTTTCCAGAAGTCCTTAAAGGCTGCCATGGAGGTTCTTTCTATGGATGAGTCTTATGCAGACAGAGATCTTAACGTAGGATTTTCCGGTGGTGAGAAGAAAAAGGCTGAGATCCTTCAGCTTCTTATGCTTAATCCTAAGTTTGCAATTCTTGATGAGACAGACTCTGGTCTTGATGTAGACGCTGTTCGTACTGTATCAAAGGGTATCCAGGAGTACCAGAAGAAAAAGGACGGAGCACTCCTTATTATCACTCACAGCACAAAGATCTTAGAGTCACTTCACGTGGATTATACTCATGTTCTTGTAAAGGGAAACATTGTACACACAGGTGACGGAACCCTTGTTGATGAGATCAATGCAAACGGTTTTGAAAAGTTTGTGTAAATAACAGCCCGAAGCACAGGCTGCTGAGGGCGTGAGAAAATGATGCAATTGTGAGCATGCCCCTTTGCCGAAGGCAACTTTAATGGGCGTGCGAAAGACTTATTTATGTATGAAGGAACTGAATAAACATGGAAAATAAGCAGGTTGTAGCGGATATTGACCGCAGCTTATATGATTTTAAGGATGTAGAGAGCGAGAAGGACTTCTACCGTATGGCAGAGGGTCTCACTAAGGAGACTGTTCTTAAGGTTTCCGAGGAGAAAAATGACCCTGACTGGATGAGGGACTTCAGATTAGAATGTCTTGATCTTTACAATAAGATAAAGGTTCCTGATTGGGGCCCTAGTATTGAAGGCCTCGATATGGACAAGATCTCTTCTTATGTAAGACATAAGTCTGACATGAAGGGTAAGTGGGAGGATGTTCCTGAGGACATCAAAAATACTTTTGAAAGACTTGGAATCCCACAGGCAGAGAGAGAATCTCTTGCAGGAGTTGGTGCTCAGTACGATTCTGAGCTTGTATATCACAATGTAAAGGACGAAGTTGCTGCTCAGGGCGTTATTTATACAGACCTTGAGAGTGCTCTTAGAAGTGAGTACGCAGATATGATAAAGACTCACTTCATGAAGCTGGTTCCTCCAACAGACCACAAATTTGCTGCTCTTCACGGTGCAGTTTGGTCAGGCGGATCTTTCGTTTACGTTCCAAAGGGAGTAAAGGTTGAGATACCTCTTCAGTCCTACTTCAGATTAAATGCTGCTGGCGCCGGTCAGTTCGAGCACACACTTATTATAGTAGATGAGGGTGCAGATCTTCATTTCATTGAGGGTTGTTCTGCGCCTAAGTACAACGTGGCTAACCTTCACGCCGGCTGCGTTGAGCTTTATGTTGGAAAGAATGCCAGACTCAGATATTCAACTATCGAGAACTGGTCCAAGAATATGTATAACCTGAACACCAAGAGAGCAATTGTTGAGGAAAACGGTATTATGGAGTGGGTATCAGGATCTTTCGGATCACATACCTCTTACCTTTATCCTATGACAATCCTTAAGGGCGAGGGCTCCAAGATGGAGTTCACCGGAATCACCTTTGCCGGAAAGGGACAGAACCTTGATACCGGAGCAAAGGTTGTTCATCAGGGAGAGAGAACTTCTTCTGTTATCAACACCAAGTCCATTTCAAAGGACGGCGGAATCGGTACCTACAGAAGTAGTGTAATAATCCAGAATTCAGCTAAGAAAGCGAAGGCATCAGTATCCTGTGACTCACTTATGCTGGATAGCATTTCAAGGGCAGATACTATCCCCGGAATGGATATCCGTACCAACGACGCAGATGTGGGACACGAGGCAAAGATCGGAAGGATCAGTGATGATGCTATTTTCTATCTCATGTCCAGAGGCATAAGCGAAGAGGATGCTAAGGCCATGATCGTCAGTGGATTTGCAAATCCTGTATCAAAGGAGCTTCCACTGGAGTATGCGGTCGAGATGAACAATCTCATCAAGCTTGAGATGAGCGGAAATGGCTGATAAAGAGGTAAACAGATGAGCAAAGATTTGAATATGAAGGTAAATGTGCTGCCGGTTCTCACATACAATTTTTTGCATGTAAATGACAGCGCCCTTCAGATAAGTGATTTAAATATAGAAACTTTGAGTTCTCCTAAGGTAAAAGAGATACCGGCAGGAGTAACTTTAAAAGAAGGAGTATCCTTCGAAGAAGCCGGAAAGCTCTTTTTAGAAAACAAGGACAGGATCCTTGCTCCTAAGGAGAATACAGTTTTTCCAAATGGCGATACATCCTCAAGAGATGCATCCCAGGCTATTCGTACAGGAATGGGAGCAGATGTTGATGATCTCATGATCGGTATGGGTGTCACAACAGATGTTTACACCGTTGATGAGGGAGTAAAGGTAGAAAAGCCTATTATCATCCGCTATGACTGTGAGGATGGCAAGGGCAGTCTTTCATCTCAGGTGATCCATGCCAGGAAGGATTCTGAAGTAACTGTTATCATGGCATATACTTCAGATAAGGAAATGTCAGGATTTCAGGGTGTAAGCACAAGACTTCTTGCTGAGGATGGTGCTAAGATCAATCTTGTTAAGACTCAGACCCTGGGAAATGGCTACGTTCATTTTGATGATATCGGAGGCGCCTGTTTCAAGGGTGGCCAGATCAACCTGGTAACTTTGGAGCTTGGCGGCTGTAAGGTTTGGAGCAGTGCATATGTGACTCTTTCAGAAAAAGAGTCTGTATTTAACAGCAATATGGGATACCTTTGCAGAGAAGATCACAGCCTTGATATGAACTATGTGGCTGATCAGAGAGGCAAAAAGACAGAAAGCTCCATGCAGTTTAAGGGCGTTCTTATGGATGATGCTAAGAAGTCCTTCAGAGGAACAATTGATTTCAAGAACGGAAGCTCAGGCTCTGTAGGTGACGAGCAGGAGGATGCGCTTCTTTTATCTGATAATGTAGTTAATAAGACCATGCCTGTTATCCTTTGTCAGGAAGAGGACGTTGAGGGAAGACATGGTGCCACAATCGGTCAGCTTGGAGAGGACCTTCTTTTCTACATGCAGACCAGAGGCATAGAAGAGGACGAGGCAAAGAGGATCATGATCAAGGCAAGGCTTGAGAGCGTAGCCAGAATGATTCCTGATGCTGAGATCATGCAGAAGATCCAGTATTACATTCAGAACATTGTTTGATTTGTTGTTTGAGGAGAAATAATGAGTACACTCAGCGAGTTTCGCAAGGATTTCGAGATTTTCGATTCCGGCGAGTACATTTATTTTGATAACGCTGCTACCTCCCAGAGACCCAAGCAGGTAATGGAGGCAGTTTCCGAGTTCTACAGGACTGTGAATGCAAACCCCTTAAGGGGCCTGTATGACTGGAGCATGGAGGCAACAGCCAGATATGAAGGCGCAAGAAAGACTGTTGCAGACTTTATCGGAGGAGCTTCCACCGAGGAGATAATCTTTACTAGAAATACCACAGAGTCCCTTAATCTGGTGGCCTACAGCTATGGAATGGCCAACGTTCAGGAGGGGGATGAGATAGTAATAACCGTCATGGAGCATCATAGCAACATGCTTCCCTGGCAGATGGTGGCAAAAAAGAAGGGCGCAAAGCTCGTTTATCTGGAGCCCACCATGGATGGAACCCTTACTAAGGAAGAGTACGAGAGCAAGATCACAGATAAGACCAAGATCGTTGCCATTGGCCACGTTTCAAATGTCTTTGGTGTGACCAATCCTGTTAAGGAGATCACTGCCTACGCTCACTCCAAGGGTGCTGTTGTAGTTATTGATGGAGCCCAGTCCACTCCTCACATGAAAGTTGATGTGAAGGATCTTGACTGTGATTTCTTCGCTTTTTCCGGCCACAAGATGCTGGCGCCCATGGGAATAGGAGTTCTTTATGGTAAAAGAGCTATTCTAGATAAGATGGATCCATTCCTGACCGGCGGAGAGATGATAGAGTACGTTACCAGAGAGGATGCAACCTACGCTGAGCTGCCACATAAGTTTGAGGCAGGAACCGTTAATGCGGGAGACGCAGTAGGTCTTGCTGAGGCTATTAAGTACCTTCAGAAGGTTGGTTTTGAGGCTATAGAGGCTCAGGAGCTTAAGCTTACTACTCTTTTGATGGAGGGGCTTAAGGAGCTGCCATATATTAAGGTGTTTGGATCAGAGGATCCTGCTAAGCACTGCGGAATCGTGACATTTGTAATGGATGGAGTACATCCTCATGATCTGTCTTCCGTACTTAATGATGACAAGGTATGCGTAAGAGCCGGACATCATTGTGCACAGCCACTTATGCAGTTTATTGGAGCAGGCTCAACAGCAAGAGCCAGCGTTTATTTCTATAATACTGAGGAAGAGGTAAAAATCTTCCTTGAGAAGCTTTCAAAGGTAAGGGAGGTCATGGGCTATGGAGCTTAAGCAGTTATATCGTGAGATCGTTAATGAGCACAATCTTCATCCTGTGCACAAGAAGACCATTGAGAACCCTGATCTGGTCCTTAGGGGTGTAAATCCAAGCTGTGGAGATGACATTACACTTAGCCTTAAGCTGGACGGAGATATTATCGTAGATGGCGGCTATGAGGGATCAGGCTGTGCTATTTCGCAGGCTTCAGTTGATATGATGGTTGACCAGATTGTTGGAAAGAAGAAGGATGAGGCTATTAAGCTTGCCGGAACTTTCATGGGAATGATAAAGGGTGAAATCACAGATGAGGAGAGCATAGAGGCCCTTGATGAGGCTGCTGCGCTACAGGATGTGGCTCATATGCCTGCAAGAGTAAAGTGTGCGGTATTGGGCTGGAAAACAATGCAGCAGATGCTTGAGGGCGGCGCTGAAGAGTAAGTAGTGCTGACAGATAAGTGAGACACGCAAGATTCGAAATCCACGAGTGAACCATGCCGACAGACTCATGAGTCACGCAATACTCGAAATTCACAAGTGAACCATGCCGACAGACTCGAAATTTGCTACGCAAATTCCTCGTTGTCGCGGCGTTCGCCGTATAGAAATA
The DNA here is from genome assembly GCF_000702965.1 of Butyrivibrio sp. AE2032. NCBI lineage: Bacteria > Bacillati > Bacillota > Clostridia > Lachnospirales > Lachnospiraceae > Butyrivibrio > Butyrivibrio sp. AE2032. Next base: position 1,318,954 of record NZ_JNLF01000003.1, read on the forward strand.
AAAATAGAGGTGTCAGAATGTGAGCAAGCTCCCATCTGTCACCTCATTTTTATATCTGCATGGTTCACTTTACGCGCAAAAAAAAGTACCATCCCCACAGGTTATACCTGCGAAAACAGTACTCGGCGTGCACCGCCAGGGTCTCGAACCCTGGACAACCTGATTAAGAGTCAGGTGCTCTACCAACTGAGCTAGCGGTGCATGTCTCAGCGACAAGTGATATATTACTACGCTCAGAAAAGAAATGCAAGTACTTTTTTAAAAAAAATGCAAAAAATTTATTTTTGTGATAAATTATATGAGGTGAAGTCCTTATTTTATCGGGGTTAAACCTTATTTTGGAGGTAAAATGATTTTTGATACTCACGCCCATTATGATGATGAGCAGTTTGATATAGACAGAGAAGAGCTCCTTGGCGAAGTGAAGAAAGCCGGGATCGGCAATATAGTAAATGTAGGGGCTAACATGGCTTCATCCGAGAGCTCTTTGGCCCTGGCTGAAAAGTATGACTTTATTTATGCAGCTGTTGGAGTGCACCCAAGTGACAGCGCAGAATTAAACGAAGAGAACATTGAGAAACTTAAGGCGATGAGCGCTCACGAAAAGTGTGTCGCCATCGGTGAGATCGGTCTTGATTATTACTGGCCTGAACCGGACCATGAGATCCAGAAGAAATGGTTTAAGAGACAGCTCCAGCTGGCAAGGGAAGTAAAAAAGCCGGTTATCATCCATTCAAGGGAAGCGGCTCTTGATACTCTTACTATTATGAGAGAGGAAAATGCCGGCCAGATAGGAGGCGTGGTACACTGCTTTTCATATTCCAGGGAAGTAGCCCAGGAATGTGCTGATATGGGATTCTATATTGGAATAGGCGGTGTTCTTACCTTTAAGAACGGCAGAAAGCTAAAAGAGGTGGCCGAGGCTCTTCCCATGGAGAAGATTCTTTTAGAAACGGATTGTCCGTACCTGGCGCCGGTTCCTTACAGGGGCAAGAGGAACTGTTCCTTGTACCTGCCACTGGTTGTGGAGGCCCTTTCTGAGATAAAGGGAATAAGCCCGGAGGAAGTAATAGAGATCACAGAAAAGAATGCGAGGGAAATGTATGGCTTATCTAGGTAATGCTGCCCGTACAAAAGAGGTACTTGCGAAATATAACATGAGTGCCAAGAAGAAGTTTGGACAGAACTTCCTTATAGACAGTAACGTCCTTGAGGGCATTGTGGAGGCAGCAGGGGTTACGGATAAGGACTGTGTACTGGAGATCGGACCCGGAATCGGAAGCCTTACCCAGTACCTGGCAGAGGCAGCAGGGAAAGTTGTGGCTGTGGAGATTGACAAGACCCTTATTCCTGTCCTTTCCGACACACTCTCTGAATACAATAATGTGACGGTCATCAACGAGGATGTCCTTAAGGTGGATATCGAGGAGATCGTTAATAAGAATAATGAAGGCAAGCCCATCAAGGTTGTGGCAAACCTGCCTTACTACATCACGACACCTATCATCATGAAGCTTTTTGAGAGCGGAGCGCCCATAGAAAGCGTAACAGTCATGGTGCAAAAAGAGGTGGCAGACAGAATGTCAGCGCCTCCCGGAAACAAGGACTACGGCTCTCTTTCACTGGCAGTAGGCTTTTATGCAGATGCCAGGGCTGTGATGGATGTACCACCAAGCAGCTTTATTCCTCAGCCAGGGGTAGGATCTGCAGTGGTGAAGCTTTCAAGATTTCTTGAGCCATCAGTAAAGGTTAAGGATGAGAAGTACATGTTTGAGATCATAAGAACATCCTTTAACCAGAGGAGAAAAACCCTGTCCAATTCACTGTCAAACAACCCTTCTTTGGGAGTTTCAAGACAGGAGGTACAGGATGCGCTTCTTAAAATGGGGATTGATGAAAAAGCAAGGGGCGAAATACTGAGTCTTGAGCAGTTTGCAGAGCTTTCTGATATTTTACAAAGCAGGGGTGCTATGTTAAACTAACTACTAGATATTGTATTTTTTGCACCAAAGAGGTAGATATTTTGGATAAAGTCGAATATAAAATTCGAGCCGATGAAATAAAGGCTTTGATTGGGGAAGGCAGATTTGCCGAAGCAGTTAAGATAGCAGACACCATTGACTGGAAAAGAGTAAAGAGTATCAGTATGCTCTGTACCATCAGTGACCTGTATAAGATAAACAGACGCTATACGGAGAGTAAAGACGTTCTCCTTATGGCTTATGACAGACACCCTACAAGCCGTCCTATTGTATATTCATTATGCGAACTGGCAATCAAGATGGGCGAGTTTGTTCAGGCCGTGGAGTATTATAAGGAATTTGTAAGGATTGCTCCCAGGGATACAGGAAGATACATCCTTCAGTACAAGCTCTACGAGGCACAGGAAGTAAGCCTTGAAGAGAGAATTGCAGTTCTTGAGGAGTTTAAGAAGCACGATTACCGTGAAAGATGGGCATACGAGCTTGCCTATCTGTATCACAGGGTAGGTCTTACTACAGAGTGCATTGAAGAATGCGACGAGATGTTCCTTTGGTTTGGTGAGGGAAGATATGTTATGAAGGCTCTGGAGCTGAAGCAGCTTCACGAGCCCCTTTCACCGGAGCAGAAGGATCGTTATATCAGATATAAGCAGGAACACGGCGGAATGGTTGATCCATCCTTTGTCAATGAGAAGGATGAAGTGGGTAAGGATGAGACCAGAACTGTTGAGATCAAGCAGCCTACTAAAGAGATGCCACCGGTTACTGACGCTGACATTGCAGCCTACAATGAGGCCAGAGCAAGAGGCGAAGAGATAGAGGAAGACCTGGATGAGACCAGGGAGTTTGTTCCGGGAGAAGTTTCTTTTGCTGCTAATGAGCCTGAAGTAGCACCTGAGGCAGAAGAGGAACCTTATGAGGAAGCAGCGCAGGAAGCGCCGGTAGAAAGAGATCCTGATGAAATCGTATATCCTCATATCAGTGAGATAAAAGAGCCTTCATACGACGTTAGTTCATTCAACACAGTAAATCTTCAGGAGTCCCTGGCAGAGAGCCTTAGGGAAGCTTTGGGTGAAGATGATTCTGACACCAAGGTATTTGAGCCTGTTTCCCAGGAGGAGCCGGTTCAAAGTGGAGTACAGCCTATAACAGAGGAGATCTTTGAGGATACAGGCGAGCTGGAAGCCGAGGACGCTACAATTCAGGAAGAAGAGCATGAGGAGGTTCCGGCAGAGACCACCATTTATTCTCCTGTATCAACATCCACTGAGGATATGGCAGCTGCAGGAATGCAGGAAGTTTTCTTTGATACACAGCCCCAGATGGGCATAGACATCAAGTATGGCGGGAATGGCCCGATACTTGGTGAGGAAAAGGTAATGGAGGCTCCCTCTGAGCCCGCTATTATGGCAACAGCAGTTGATTCTGAGGAAGAGGCTGAAGAGGTCGAGGAGAAAGAGCCAAATCCTGTTATCCAGCCTTTCAAGGCATTCTCTTATGAGGAGAAGCCTTTAGAGGACGAGGTTCCGGGCGCTGTTATCCATCCAAATGCAAGTTATCAGATGCATTCACATTTTGAGAATATGCTCTCTCAGGAATCAGACGGCCAGATCAGCCTTGCTGTAGAGCCTGAGCCTGAAGTTGAGAAGCAGATAACAGGCCAGATCAGCATCGCTGAGTACCTTGACAACTGGGAACAGTTCAAGAAGAATCAGCAGCAGAAGCAGCTTGAGTCTGTTAAAAAGAGAGTTGCTGACGAGACCGGCGACATGTTTGCTGACTTTGATGTAAAGACAAGGTCTGGTCTCCAGGAGAAGATAGAGAAAGCTATTACTGACGCCATCAAGAAGGACCGTCATGAGAGATACTCAGGCAGAGGCGACTGGAGCGTTAAGAGAGAAGACGTGATAAACGCCGCCATCGATGAGGTTATCGAACAGGATGGTGCTCAGCCCAGATCTGCTGAGGAGTACCAGGAGGATGAGGCAGAAAGGTTCGGCGTCGGCGAAGAGAGCGAAGATCTTGGCGCAATGACTGCTGCAGAAGCAGGAGCAGTAACAGAGAGCCTTAAGGCAGTTGCTGAATCTCTGGCAGCAGGAGATATTACAATGAACATCACTGAGGCTGCAAGAGCCGCAGCGGAAGTTGATGCGACAGCGCCTTCTAAAGAGGCCGAAGAGGATAAGGAGCCTTCTGAGGACGCAGACCTTTCTGCAACCGCAGATCTCTCACAAGTCGCAAAGGCTGAAGAAGTAGTAGAAGCTAGCGAACTGGAGGCAGCACCTGAAGAAGCTGCTAAAGAAATTCCTTCCAAAGATGACTCAGAGGAAGACGAATCTGATGATTCCGATGAGGATGATGAGGACGAGGAAGAGGAAGAGGAAAGGGCTAAAAAGAGCGCACCGGCAAAGCCACCTGTACCTCAAAAAACTGAGCAGAATAAACCTGCCAAGAAAAAGCATATTGGAAACCGAGAGCTTGAGGAGCGCGTAAGGACCATGACTCCCGAGGAAAAAGAGCTCTTCGGACCTTATATACATCATAAGAAATCCAGAAGGCAGATCATCAATGCTATCGACAACCTTAGCATGGATCCGTTTTCAGGAAATGCCGTTGTTACCGGTGAAGAGGGGGCTGGAACTGTCAACCTGGCAAAGGGACTTATTAAGGCCATGCAGGCATCAGATTCCAACTTCAGCGGAAAGGTAGCCAAGATCACTGCCAATGTTCTTAACAAGAAGAGCACAGCAGGAATCTTTGACAAGCTTGCCAACGGCGCACTCATTATTCAGAGAGCAGCAGATCTGGATCAGGAGACAGTAAGTGAGCTACTTAAGATCCTTCAGGAAGAGAACAAGGGTCTTGTTATAGTCATGGAGGACACCAAAGAGGATATGGACAGATTCCTTGATAAGAATCCGTCCCTTAAGCAGAGCTTTAACGTTCGCGTTGATATTGAGGCTCTGGACGATGACTCCCTTGTTGCTTACGCAAGACAGTATGCTCTTGAAAAGGAATATGCCATCGATAATCTTGGAATCCTGGCGCTTCACACAAGGATCTCCGAGAGACAGACTCTTGACCACGACGTAACAGTATCTGAGGTAAAAGATATTGTTGACGACGCTATATATTACGCGGAAAAGAGAACCGTCGGACACCTGGTTGACGTTTTAGTTCGCAAAAGGTACGACGAAAATGATATGATAATACTTAGAGAAAAAGACTTTATGCATGACTAATAATTTCTTTTAGGGGGCTAAAATGAGTCAAAAGGTTTTTATTTCCGAGGATGACGAATATTTATTTGGTCAGGGAACACACTATGACATCTATGATAAGCTAGGGGCACATCCTTCAGAAGAAAATGGAAAGAAGGGTTTCTTCTTCGCAGTATGGGCACCCAATGCAGCTGATGTACATGTAGTAGGAGATTTTAACGGATGGGATGAGAATGCCCATCAGATGAAGAGATCCAAGACCGGCAATATCTGGACTATTTTTATTCCGGGAGTTGGTATTGGTGAGCTTTACAAGTATCTTATCACTGCTCAGGACGGCAGAAAGCTCTACAAGGCAGATCCTTATGCAAACTATGCTGAGCTCCGTCCGGGAAATGCATCTAAGACCACAGATCTTTCAAACTTCAAATGGTCAGATGAGAAGTGGTATGACAGCATAAAGGGAAAGGATCCCAACCGTCAGCCCATCGCTATTTATGAGTGCCACATCGGTTCCTGGATGAAACATCCGGACGGAACAGAGGATGGATTCTACACCTACAGGCAGTTTGCCGACAGGATTGTTGAGTATCTCAAGGAGATGAAGTATACCCACATCGAGCTCATTGGGATTGCTGAGCATCCTTTCGATGGCTCCTGGGGCTATCAGGTAACAGGGTATTATGCACCTACAGCAAGATATGGCGAGCCTACAGATTTCATGTACCTTGTGAACAAGCTTCATAAGGCAGGAATAGGAGTAATCCTTGACTGGGTTCCTGCTCATTTCTGTCCTGATGAGTTTGGTCTTTCCTGCTTTGACGGCACATGTATCTATGAGCATCCAGACCCAAGGAAGGGAGAACATCCTGACTGGGGAACAAAGATCTTCAATCTGGAAAAGCCAGAGGTTAAGAATTTCCTTATTGCCAATGCTCTTTACTGGATCCGTAAGTTCCATATTGATGGTCTTAGAGTGGATGCTGTTGCTTCTATGCTCTATCTTGACTATGGCAAGAAGGACGGACAGTGGGTTCCTAATAAGTATGGTGATAATAAGAACCTTGAAGCTATCGAGTTCTTCAAGCACTTCAACAGTGTGGTAAGAGGCTCATATCCTCATGTTCTCACCATTGCAGAAGAATCCACAGCCTGGCCTAAGGTTACAGCTCCTCCGGAGGATGATGGCCTTGGTTTTGCCTTCAAGTGGAACATGGGATGGATGCATGACTTCTGCGAGTACATGAAGCTTGATCCATACTTCAGGCAGGGCGCTCACTACATGATGACCTTTGCCATGAGCTATAACAGCGCAGAGAACTATATCCTTCCTCTTTCCCACGATGAGGTTGTGCACCTTAAATGCTCAATGGTGGAGAAGATGCCCGGATATAAGGTAGATAAGTATGCAAACCTCAGGGTCGGCTATACATATATGTTTGGACACTCCGGAAAGAAGCTTCTGTTTATGGGACAGGACTTTGGCCAGGAGAGAGAGTGGAGCGAGAAGAGAGAGCTGGATTGGTTCCTTCTGGAGAATGACCTCAACAAGGGAATGAAGGCCTACGTTGGAAAGCTTCTTGAGCTCTACAGAAAGTACCCGGCTCTTTATGAAGTGGATAATGACTGGGGCGGATTTGAGTGGATCAATGCCGACGATAAGGAGCGCAGTACCTACAGCTTCTACAGAAGGGCTGCCAACGGAAAAGATAACATTCTCTTCGTGCTTAACATGACACCAATGGAGAGAAAGGGCTTTAAGGTAGGTGTTCCATTTGACGGAACATATACTCATCTTTTGGATAGTGCGGATCAGAGCTTCGGCGGAAATGGAAGCAATGTTCCTGCTAAGATCAAGGCTGAAAAGGGACTTTGTGACTACAAAGACTACAGCATAACCTTTGATCTTCCACCTTATGGTGCTGAAGTATTTGTATTCCAGACACCAAAGAAGGACAGCCCAAAGAAAGAAACCGTGAAAAAAGAGACTGTGAAGAAAGAGGCTCCAAAGAAAACCGGTCTAAAGAAAAAGAAAGCATAAGCCGAAATAGAAGGTGATGAACGATATGTTCATCACCTTTTTAGTTGCATTAAATCAGATAAATGAGGCGCAGAATGAACATTAGCTTTCAGACGATTACCGGTCATAAGACCAGCCAGGATTCAATTCTTTCAGGCATGGAGGCAGAAGGAAGGATAGTGTCAGGGCCCTCAAAAAAAGATCAGTTAGAAAAGCCTTCGTATGCAATGTCACTGGACGGAAGCGGATTTACAGACAATGTATACGCAGAGCATTCAAGAAATAAAGATGATGTTGCTGCAATGGCAGAAGGCACGGATGTAAACCTGCAGCACAATTTCATGGCTCTTTTATCAAATACCATGTCAGGGGAGGACTATGCAAAGGCCCTTGAGGATGGATTTGATATCAAAAATATGAACTGCGAAGAGACGGTGAGCATTGTTGATAAGATCAAGAGTGTTCTGCTTGAAGCGGGAGTTGAGATTACCGGATTTAACGATGACTTAAGCCTTGATAAGCTAAGGAAGATCACCGGAAGCGACTCTTTTGCAACCGCTCTTCAAAAGAGTTTTAAGGAAAATGACATTCCCCTTACAACTGAAAACGTTAAATCAGCCAAGGCAGCAGTGGAGCAGGTGGAAGATATCGAAAGCCTTGAGGATGGCGCTGTTAAATTCATGGTGCAAAACGACATGGAGCCAACCATAGGAAATCTCTACCTTGCAGTCCACAGCACAAATGGGCAGAATGCATCAGGAAGGGGTTATTACGCCCAGGAAGCCGGGGGTTACTATGCTCAGAAGGCTGACAGCTACGACTGGGAGCAGCTTTTGCCGCAGATAGAGAAGGTGATAGATGAGGCTGAGCTTGATATTTCCGATGAAACAGTAAAGGACAATGCCAAGTGGATGGTGGAGCAGGGAATCCCTCTTACGCCGGACAAACTCATAAATGTAAATAAGCTTAAGTCCATAGAGCTTCCTGCAAGGGAAGAGACCCTTGTGGGTGCCACAGCAGCAGCTATCGCAGATGGTAAAAGAGCTGTGGACGGTAATTTAATCGATACCACCTCTAATATGCATAAGAACATTGAAGCCAGACTTCAGCTGGAAGAAGTAAGGCTTCAGATGACAGCAAAGGCAAATCTTCAGCTGATAGGCAGCGGCTTTTCTATTGATACAGCGCCAATAGAGGAGCTCATTGAAGGTCTTAAGAATGCTCTTTCTACTATAAGTGACGAGGCAGCAGGTGATGCAGTTGATGAGATAACTCAGATTCCTACAGCCGGGGCAGAGTATGCCATGAGACTTACTATGACAAGAGTAAGCTTCATAGCTTCAGGTCCGGTGGACGTTGTGGGACAGATGGCAGACTCTCTTGACAGAGAGAGCCTTTACAAGATAAGCGATGCTTCAGAAAAACTGACAGTTAAGTTCAAACAGGCCGGTGAAGGATATGAGAAGCTTATGACAGCTCCGAGAGCAGATCTTGGGGACAGCATAAGGAAAGCTTTCAGAAATGTGGATGAGATCCTTGAAGACCTTAATAAGGAACTTACCGATGAGAACAGAAGGGCCATCAGGATCCTGGGATATAACAGGATGGAGGTTAATGAGGAAAACTTTGAGAAGGTAAGAGCCTGGGATGTTAAATTACAGTCAACGGTGGAAAGACTTAAGCCCGGAGCAGTTCTTGATCTTATCCGCCAGGGAAAGAATCCTCTTGCCATGACTATCGAAGAGCTTTCTGAAAACCTTGATCATGACTCCGACAATGATAAACAGCAGAGCAAGGACCAGGAGAAGTATTCAAGATTTCTTTTTAAGCTGGAGCACAAGGGAGAGATCACCCAGGAGGAGAAGACCTCTTTTATTGGAATCTACAGATTGTTCCATACATTAAAGGAAACAGACTATCAGGCTATAGGATCTATCTTAAAGACAGATCAGGAAATGACCATAGGCAATCTTCTTAAGGCAACCAGAAACCAGAAGGCTTCACGGAAAGGTGTTGACGTAAAACTTGATGAGACCTTTGGCGGAGTGGACGCAGTACCTTCGGAGAGCGCAAGGATAGATGAGCAGATAAGCGCGTCCTTCAGATACTACAGGGCAAAGGCAGAGATTGTCTATGAGAATCTGGAGCCTGAAAAGCTTGTGGAAGCAGCTCCTACTGAGGCTACACTTTTACCCCAGCTTGCGGATGATCTGCAGAAAGCAGAAAAGGATCAGCAGCTAGAGAGGGATTATATACAGGAGCAGATAAAGCAGATAAGACAGATTGCTTCCCTCAAGGCAGCAGAGCCTGCAGCGGAGGAGTTAAGGAGCGTAGACGTAGCTGTTACATTCAATAATCTGGAGGCAATGATCTCCGAAAGAAGGGACAGAAGAGAAGGAAATATCTGGAACAGAACAAAGGAAATTAAGGAGACAGCTCTTTTAACAGAAAAGCTTGATGAAGATGATTATGAGGAAAACTACCTTAAGATTTTGGGAGATATTTCCGATAAATTATCTGAAGAGCTAATGACTGAAAATGATAATTACATCGACATCAGAGCCATATCTCTTTTGCAAAAACAGATTTCTGTCATGGGCAGAAGTGCAGAGAGTGGAAGCTTTGAAGTGCCGGTGGAAATAGAAGGGCAACAGCTCTCAATGCATGTGACGCTCAAGAGCGACAAAAATGCAAATTCAAGGATGGATGCCAGTGTTCAGACTTATGAGTACGGACTGGTCACCCTTAGCTTATATAAAGACGGTGACACGCTTCGAGGGATGCTTACCACCACAAATGGAAGCAATCAGGAAGAGTCTGAATATCTGGAGAATGTAAGAACCAGACTGTGTGAGAAAATATCAGAGAGAATAGAGGGCATCGGTATAGACCGGGAAAACATAGCTATCCTCTATCACACACAAAATAGCCTATCTTCGGGCATGGTTAGTGCTAGGGCCACGGATGGCCCAAAACCTGAGAAGACTGAGACAAAAACACTACTTACAATGGCAAAGGCTTTTATTGAAGCACTGTAAATAACCAGCAAAAGAAATGAGGTAGGCATGAAAGTAAATTATAATGTTTCTGCGATGATAGCAAATAACGCGCTTCAGAGAAACGACTCTCTTCTTTCGGATTCCCTTGAAAGATTATCAAGTGGTCTTAAGATCGCAAATGCCAAGGATAACCCCTCGGGACTTGCGATGTCCAGAAGAATGAATTCACAGATAGAAGGACTGGGTGTTGCAAATGACACCTCCAATGATGCGATCTCAATCGTTCAGGTGGCAGACGGAAGTCTGTCTGAGATCCATGAGGTTCTTCAGAGAATGAATGAGCTTGCAATCAAGGCCAGCAATGGAACCCTTACAGAGGATGATAGAAAAGCAATCCAGGAAGAGGTAACCCTTCTGAAGGAAGAGATCGAGAGAATGGCTAAGACCACTCAGTTTAACGGGCAGAGTATCCTTGACGGTTCCTTTGACCTCAGGGGATATGCCACCGTTGGAACAAACCCTGCAAGTGCTGTGACAAATCCAAATATTAAGGTGGTATCCTACTCAGATGTTGTGGAGGCCGGAACATATCAGATCACAGGAATTGATGTGAGCTATATAAACCTTACAGGTTCAACTGGCGTAGATAAGAAGGGAATCTTCTTTGAGAACGGAAGTGAATCTGCCATCAAGATTCAGAAGGTTACTGACTCTGGAATGGTTGACTATATGAACAATGGTCTCCAGGCTACAATAAATGAGGATGTTCTTACACTTACAGACAGTACAGGACGTAAGATCCAGATCCAGATAGATGAGTCCTTCAACGGAACAGTCAATGTTGAACTCACTGGAACAGGCGCCATGACAATGCAGGTAGGCGCCAACGAGGGACAGACACTGGATATCAGGATCTCTAAGGTTTCCCTTACAACCCTTGGACTTTATAACCTTGATCTTGCCAATGAAGTTGGAGCTTTAGAGGGAATAGAGAGCATTAAAAATGCCATTACTGAGATAAGCAGCATCAGGTCAAGACTTGGTGCATACCAGAACAGGCTTGAGCATACAGTAAGCTCACTGGATATCACTGTTGAGAATATGACAGCTGCATATTCACGTATCATGGACGTTGATATGGCGGAGGAAATGACCACCTATTCGACCCAGCAGGTTCTTTCACAGGCTGGAATCTCCATGATGGCCCAGGCAAATGAAAGACCATCCCAGGTACTTCAGCTTCTTCAGTAATTATGTAGAAAAGAGGGCAGACTATGACTTTGGAAAAGAAACAGGAATTCACCCTTAAGATATCCCAGGCAAACAAAACCCAGATGATAACTATTATCTATGAGATGGTGATGGGTTATCTGGAGGAAGCAATAGATGAGATAGGGATCGGTAAAAAAGATGCAGCCACAAGGAGCCTTTTAAATGCCCAGAACTGTATCGATGAACTTATAAGATCTCTCAACCTTGACTATGAGCTTGCAAGGAACCTTCATCAGATATACATTTTCTCCAAAAAGGAGCTTATTGCTGCAGGAGCAAGTTACAGTATCCACAGAATCTGGAGAGTGCTAAAGAACTTTAGGAGCCTCCACGAGGCATATCGAGAGCTGGAAAAGTTTGATAACAGTCAGCAGCTGATGGGTAACACCCAGCAGGTTTATGCGGGACTTACCTACGGAAAGCACAGCCTTAATGAGGATATCAGGGCGGTTTCAATGAACCGGGGACTGATGGCATAAAAATTCATAAGATAAAGTATTCAAGATGGGATTATCCAAGTGATAGTCCCATTTTTTTTATTAAGTATTTATTAAATTGAGGACAAATATAAACGTTTTAATATATTATATAATCAGGTGTAGTGTCGGAAGACAAGGCCAGTGAAGTGGTTGCAAGTGAGACATATCTTGATACGGATCTTATACAAGGGTGATGGGCTCATAGGAGGACATAATGGGCGTTGTAGAGCTGACGGAAGAAAATATTGAGCAGTTTGCGGATTACCTGACAGAAGACATTGCCGAGAACATCGGTAGAACCTTCTATAGCGGTCTTATCATTTCAGATGACCAGAATGTTCCAAAGGCCGGAATAGTCTGGGAATATAAGAACATGTTAAATGATTCTGACAAGGAAAGTAAAATAGTTTGGCTAAAGGCCGATGATGAGCAGTCCTTTATGGACCTGTTTGAAGCCTATGGCAAAGCTATAAAGCTTGAAGGAATCGTTAAGTCAAACTTTGTTCTTCCGGCTAAGACCAGTAAAGACCTTAAGATGATGCTTAAAGAAAAGGGCTTTACTGTAGACCTTATGGAAGGAGATAAGATAACGGCAAGACTGTCTGAGATGGCTAAAATCAGTGCTTTTAACAGGATCACTATTTCAGAAGCCATAATGCCCCTAAGGTCTGCCACACAGAGAGCCTTTTCCACAGCTATCAGTAAGACACTGGTTCAGGGCCACTATGGAACCTGTGAAGACCTGGCGTATCTTCCAAGGCTTTATTTTGAAAATGATGTGTCCTGCTACGCTGAAATAGACGGGCAGATAACAGGTCTTTTGCTCCTTCATAAGACACCATCCGGGAAACTGGAGCTGGTTTTAATGTTTGCCTCCGGAAAAGAGAGCGTCAGGCTTCTTCCTCAGATGATAAAACAATCACTGGAAAGTGCGTATGAGTGTTATGAGCCAGAGACTGAGATAATCATTGACCGTCATGACTATGCATCCCTGGCTCTTGGAGAAAAGCTCCTTCCAAGTGGCTTTGGAATCCCGGTTTATACAGGCTCCAGAGAAGAGACCTGATGAACGAGAAAGGGTTCTTAAGAAAATCTTAAGATATTAATTTTTACAATCGAAACCTATTAATTTTGCATAACAATTTACGATATTGCGAAGGGCGGGAGAAGGCTCTTTTCTTGAGGAAAAGAATCATATCCCGCTTATTTACTGGGTTTGAAGCTTTGGCAGCACAGAACCGAACAGAGTCGAACAAATTCTTAAGATGGAACGCGGATCCAAATTTTAAGGGGGTTTACAAAGAAAAAACGGTGTGTTAAATTCTTCATCGCGAGCTCGAAAACGCAAATGAAAGGAGTAGATTTTTATAGTCGCAATTTTAATACTGATCTTGTCCGGAGCAGTTTTTACTGATCTGTACAAGGACAAGATTTACAACGTCTGGGTAGTCCCAGGGCTTCTGATAGGCGTTACAGGGTCCCTTTTTCAGGGACCAGACAGATTTGTTGAATCCCTCACAGCAGTAGGGGCGGCATTTCTTATCCTGCTTCCGGTATACTTCTTCAAAGGTATCGCAGCAGGCGATGTAAAGCTTTTCATGTCAGCAGCATCTTTCTTATCTATGCAGGATACTCTTTCCTGTATCATGATATCTTTTTTGATCGCAGGTGCAATTTCAGTCGCGATCCTAATCCTAAAAAGAAATAAACAGAAAACGATACACTTTGCAGTGCCGGTTCTTATCAGCGCTTTGATCTGTACCCTGGGAGGAGGAATATGGGTAATGTGATACTGACTGTCTGTGACAGCAACAGGATGTACTGTGAAAGGCTGCAGGAATACTTACGGAATCACTTAAAGCTTTCCTTTGAGATCCATGCATTTACAGACACAGAAAAGCTTTTGCAGTTTTCTGAAATGGGCGAGATATCTCTTTTGGTTATCTCAGAAAGTGCCATTCGAAGACTCAAAAGAGACAACAGCTACAAACAATTTAAGAACGTGATAATACTTGATGAGGAAACAAAAGAATGGTCAGGCCAGGAGAAAGCTCTTTTCCCTGAGGGTAACCTTAAGCATATCAGCAAGTATTCTCCTGCAACTCAGATAGCCGGGGAGGTCTTAGAGCTATGTACAAGTCATACGGCTGGATTTAGCGGGCTTTCCGGAGCAGGGATCACGGGAAAATGTAATGTGATCGGGTTCTTTACGCCACTTTCAAGAAGCGGACAGACGTCTCTTTTGGTAAAGATGGGCGAGTGCCTCGCAAAAAAACATAAGACCATCATGCTGAGCTTTGAGAGCTTTTCGGCCCTACCAAGTATGTTTGAAGCAGAGGCAGAAGAGGATATAACCGATCTTCTGTACTATGCAGATTGTGAACGGGACAAGTTCTGCCTGTATCTGGAGAGGATCAGGAAAAGCCGTAATGGCCTTGATTACATCAGTCCTGCCAGAACTGCCATGCAGGTGAAGGAGATCGGGTTTGAGAAGGTCAGGGAGCTGATAAGGCTTCTTTGTCAGGAAGCCGGTTACGAGTATGTGCTTCTTGATATGAAGGAGTACCCTGACGGATTCTTTGAGATCCTGGGCCTTTGTGATGTGGTTTATACCATTACCCGAAATAATTCTGCTGACCATTACAGGCTTTCCAGGTACAACAGGGTTCTGGCAGATAACGGATACGAGGACATCATAGCAAGGACTATCAAGTTTATGATCCCGGACGTCAGGGAAGGGGCTTCCTACAACAGATATGTGGAGGCACTTCTTGCGGAGGGACAGGAGGTAATGAGTCTTGGGGCTTGATCTTGAGGAACTTCGGTCCGGGATCAGGGAGCAGGTTGTAGGCTCTTTGGACTTTTCTAAAGAGATCACAGATGAGGAGATGTACGAACTTATCGACCGGGAGATTTCCGGACGGCTCCGCCATCTGGCAGTTTCCATGGAGGATAAGAAAAGGCTTAGAAGGCAGATCTTCCACTCTATAAGAAAACTGGACGTTCTTCAGGCACTGGTAGATGATCCCACCATTACGGAGATCATGGTAAATGGCACCGACAATATCTTTTATGAAAAAGACGGTATCATTCGAAGGTCCGAGAGCCGATTTGAGTCCAGGCAAAAGCTTGAGGATGTGGTCCAGCAGATCGTATCCTCCTGCAACAGGGTGGTTAACGAAGCCTCTCCCATTGTGGATGCCAGGCTTGAAAACGGCTCACGAGTAAATGTGGTCATGAGTCCCATCGCGCTAAATAATGGGCCGGTGGTGACCATCAGGAGGTTTCCGGATAAACCCATTACCATGGAAAGGCTCATTGAGCTGGGTTCCATATCTGAATATCTCAAAAGTTATATCGAAGTTCTTGTGAAGGCTGGATATAACATCTTTATCTCCGGTGGTACCGGTTCAGGAAAAACCACCTTTCTAAATGCTCTTTCAGACTTTATTCCAAAGGATCAAAGACTAATCAGCATAGAAGACAACGCTGAGCTACAGATCAGGGGCGTGCCAAATCTAGTCAGGATGGAAGCAAGAAACGCCAACGTGGAAGGCTGCAGACCAATAAGTATCAGAGACCTGATAAAGTCATCCCTTCGAATGCGCCCTGACTGGATTGTAGTAGGAGAAGTCAGGGGTGATGAGTGTGTTGACATGTTGCAGGCCATGAACACGGGGCACATGGCCATGAGTACCGGACATGCCAACAGTGCGGAGGATATGCTTTCAAGAATTGAGACTATGGTCTTAATGGGCATGGAGATACCACTTCCTGCTATTCGTGGACAGATTGCTTCTGGGATCGACATAGTCATACACCTTGGAAGGCTCAGGGACAGGACCAGGAAAGTCCTTGAAATATGTGAGCTGGAAAAAGAGCTTGACCCTGTCTCCGGGAAAATACAGGTAAATACACTGTTTCGATTTATGGAGGAGGGGGTTGAGGGAGAAAAAATAGTTGGAAAATGGAGGAAAGTTGGTGAGCTTAAAGCTACTGAAAAACTTATGGCAGCAGGTCTTAGACTTCCGACCGAGCCTTCGTGACTGGCCAATATTTGCCCAGGGAGCACTTATAGCTCTTTTGTTCGGAAGGCTCTTTTATGATTCCTGGATAGCAGTCTTAATCCTGATGCCGGTTGTAGTCCCCTGGTTTTTGTATCAGAAGAAACGCCAGGTTGAGAGGAATACAAGACTCATTGGAATCCAGTTCCGGGATGCAATTGCTTCGGCCCTTACCAGCATGAAGGCCGGGTATTCCGTTGAGAATGCCTTTATGGAAGCGGGAAAAGACATGGAGCTTTTGTATGGAAAAAAGTCACTTATATCAGAAGAATTGTCGGGGATCAGAAAAGGAATAAAGAACAATGTGCCCATTGAAAAGCTTATCTTCAAGATGGGGAGGGAAACAGGGAACACGGACATCCAGGATTTTGCGGAGGTCTTCGCAGTGGCAAAAAGAAGCGGTGGAAATATGACGGACATAATTGGAAAGACCATCACTGTCATCTCCCAGAAAATGGACGTGGAAAAAGAAATTGACGTGCTGATAAGCGCAAAAAGAATGGAAGCAAGGATCATGAATATGGTTCCCTTCTTCATTATCTTTTATATAAACCTTACCAGCCCCGGTTTTTTCGAGCCCCTGTACCACAACGTTTTTGGGGTGATACTGATGACACTTTGTATGGGATTCTATGGCTTTGCATATCTTTTATCAGAAAGGATCGTGAATATTTATGTCTAAAATGATCTTTGTTTATCTGATCTTCCCCGCAGCTCTTATAGCTCTTTTCCTGCTGTCGAAGGACCTGGAAATTCCAGAGACCATGGAGGAGACAGGGATAAGTCGCGTATTTCTTAAAATGTCTCTTTTCATATACCAGAAGGTAAGGGGCAGGATAAAGAGCTTTTCAGGGGAAAAGATACGTCAGAGCCTTGCGACGCTTCAGCAGAGAAAGGACCTGGACACTGCGGAAACAGAGTACTTCATAAGGAAGATAAGCATTGTACTTATCATGGCAACGGCAGGAAGCTTTCTTTCCATAATGATGTGCCTAGGCGCTGGAAAAAGCAGTCATATCACTAATGAAGGTGCCATAGAAAGAGGCGAGTTTGGGGACAGGGAGTTTGAACTGGAGCTGGTGGCAGCAGATGAAACGGGAAAAGAACTTTTGGACTACACCCTCCCTGTCAGGACCAGGGCATATACAAAGGAAGAGGCAGAAGATTTATTTGAAAAAGCCGGTCCTGTATTAGAGAAAATAGTCCTAAAGGATAATGAAAGCTTTGACCGGGTGACGACAGACCTTGATCTTGTGGAGACCATCCCTGAATATCCCTTTACCATCAGTTGGAAAATGGACAACTACGAGATTGTGCACCTTGATGGGGCACTCAATGAGGATAGCATTCCAAAAGAAGGTACAGCTGTGACTTTGACGGCCATATACAGCTATGAGGAGATGAAGTGGCAGCAGGAGTTTGTGGCAAATATACTTCCGAGAGTTCTTTCGCCGGCGGAGAGGGCCTTTAAGGAAATAAAAAAATTGCTTCTTCAGGCTGACCAGGACTCTTTGACCGAAGGGGAGCTTGTGCTTCCGAAGGAGTACGAGGGAAGGAAGCTTTTCTGGTCAGAGCGGAAAGAGGACAACAGTCTGATGCTGCTTCTCTTGACCCTTATCGGAGGGGCAGCGTCCTACGTAATGAAGGACAAGGAACTGAAGAAGGCCATGGAGCAGCGATATTCCCAGATGCTTTCGGACTATCCTCAGTTTGTTTCCCAGCTGGTCCTGTATATGGGCGCCGGGATGACCATGAGAAATATTCTTATAAAACTCTCGGCCAATTATGACAGGAAGAAAAAGGCAGGAGATGAAAAAAGGTACCTTTACGAGGAGGTGCAAAGAGCCAGCAGAGAGCTTTCTGCCGGTGAATCCGAGGCGGATGTGTATGTGAGGCTTGGACTAAGGTGTGGAGGGCAGCAGTATACGAGACTAGTGACGCTTCTTTCTCAAAACCTTAGGAAGGGCAACAGTGAGCTCCTTTCGCTTTTGCAGGAGGAATCAAAAAAGGCCTTTGAGGAAAGAATGGATAAGGCCAGAAAAGCAGGGGAGGAAGCGGGAACAAAGCTTCTCCTTCCCATGATAATCATGCTGGTGATCGTAATGGTAGTCATCATGATACCGGCATATATGGCATTTTAACAACTAATAAAAACAAAAACGGAGGAAAAATAATGATCAACGAAATCAAAAGTATTGGAAGAAAGATTGGAAGCGGAGTAAAGAAGTTCTGGAATGATGAGTCGGGTATGGGAACCGTGGAGGTCATCCTTATCATCGTTGTGCTCATTGGGCTGGTAATCGTGTTTAAGGAGCAGATCTCAGGAATTGTTGAAGATATATTCAAGACAATCAGGCAGGAAACCCGTGCAGTCACAAACTAAGGGATATCTGACAGTCTTTCTGTCTATGTCCATAATGATAATCCTTTCTCTTATCCTGGTCCTGTTTCAGGGGGCCAGGATAGGAGCAGTAAAACTTAAGACCGAGTGTGTGGCGGACATTTCCATGAACTCGATCCTGGCTGAGTACAGCAGGGCGCTTTATGAACAATACGGACTTCTTATGGTGGACACCTCCTACGGGACGGGAAACCACTCTATCACCAATACTGAGGAGCACCTTAGATACTATGTGCAAAAGAACTTTGAAAGGAGTACCTATGGGAAACTATCGAATTCCCAGACTATCATGGGGGCTTTCTGCAAAGATGCACATATTACCGGTAGCTCTTTTGCCCTGGATAATGATGGGGCCGTGCTGAACCGGCAGATACTGGCCTACATGGGAGCAGAGCCGGTGGAAGGCCTCCTTACTGACGTGGAGGAAAACACAAGGGCCATTTCGGAGGGCGGTCTTGATACTACGGATGTGGAGGAAATGGCCAGGGAAAATCAGGAGCAGATTGACTCTGTGGAACTTCCAACCATCATTAACGACGAAGGGGAGGAAGAAGAGCTTACCCTGGGAAATCCTGCGGATGTGGTTAATTCACAAAAGGGGATAGGGGCCTTAAATCTGGCAATTCCAGACAGGTCAGGCGTGTCCAAAGCTGCTGTAAATCTTTCAGAATACGCATCACACCGAAAGCTTAACAAGGGCACAGGACTAAGTGACACAGAAGATATCTCTTTTACGGAAAAGCTGCTTTTGGAGCAATACTACTATGAGAAATGCTCGAGATACGGTGCTGAACTTGAGAAATCTCTTTTGAAATATCAGCTGGAGTATCTGGTATACGGGAAGGATAGCGACTGGGGAAATCTGGAGAAGATGGCAGAAAACCTGCTTTTTATCAGGGAAGCCTCGAATATGATGTATCTTTTTGGCTGCCAGGAGAAGGTGAATGAGGCGGAACTGGTGGCAGCAGCTCTTTCTGCAATCCTGTTTGTTCCTGAACTTAAGGACCCGGTGAAGTATTCAATTTTGTTTGCCTGGACCTTTGCAGAATCAATTTCAGATCTGAACATTCTCTTTTCAGGCGGAAGGGTTCCCCTGTTTAAGAGCGACTCTACCTGGAGGTTGGGACTTTTTGAAATGCTAAATTTCAGATCTTTTCTTGGTGGAGGCGACCTTGGAGAAGGACTGAGGTACGAGGACTATCTAAGGACAAGGCTCTTTCTTACGGACCTTCAGACCAAGACCATGCGCCTTGCAGATATCATCGAAATGGACGTCAGGAAAACTGCGGGAAATGCCAGGTTTATGCTGGACCATTGCCTTGATACTTTTTGCGGAGAGATAACTGTCGGAACCAGATACGGGTACGAAGCACGGATAGAAAGGATCTATGGATATGAGGAGTAATAAAAAGGCTTTTATGGCTTCCATGACAGTGGAGGCCTCCATAGCCCTTCCGCTTTTCATCTTTTTCTTTGTGAATATCATGGTGGTCTTCAATATCGTGAAGGTCCAGTCGGACATGGAAGCAGCTCTTCACCAGACTGGGAGTGAGATGTCCCTTATGGCCTTTGACTTACGGTTTGGAGAGGGACTTCTTGGGGACTATGATGGCTCCGGACTAGACATGGTCGCTGGGGCAGGAGGAATCCTTTATGCCAAAGAAATGGTACGGGATTATCTGGGAAAGGGCCTTGAGGGAAGCTGCGTAAAGAATGGGTTTGACGGAATCAGTTTTATCAATTCAAGGGTGCTTCTTGGAAATGACTACATAGACCTGGTAATGGACTATGACGTTAAGCCCATGATCCCCATTGCGGGCTTCAAGGAATTTCCAGTGGAAGCAAGATTTTTTGGCCACGCCTGGACGGGATACGACATTGAGACCGGTTTCGGGACTTTGGAAAATGAGGAGGAAATGGTGTACGTAACAGAGCACGGAGAGGTATATCACAAAAGTATAGATTGTGAACATCTGCACCTGAAAGCCAAAAGTGTTGATATCAGTGAGCTTAAGAAGGTCCGCAATAAAGACAGGAAGATCTATTACCCCTGCGAGTACTGCGGAGAAAACATAGGCGCAGGAAGTGTTTTTATAACAAGCTATGGAGAGAGGTACCACAGCACATTAAGCTGCCCGGGGCTGAAAAGAAAGATCTACACCATTCCCATTTCCCAGGTGGGAGGCAAAAGACCTTGTAGTACCTGCGGACAATAAATATAGAAGAAAGGTTACAGAAATGACTATTGATATATGCGTTTTGATACTGATGCTGACAGGCTCCATGGTGGACATAAGAAAACAGGAGGTTCCCATCTGGGCCCTTGGAGCGGGGATTATAATTTCAGGAGCAAGGATCGCAATTGACTCAGTTACCGGCTCTTTTGACCCGGTAGGCATCGCCCTTTCCCTTATTCCCGGAGCAGCATTTCTTATTTTAGCCCTGGTAACCCGTCAGGGAGTTGGCTACGGTGATGGTCTTATGCTGCTTTGTATTGGTCCGGCTTTTGGCCTTTACAGATTGGCGCTTGGACTTTTCATATCCCTTTTCATCTGCAGTTTGTTTTCGGGAATACTTCTTTTAATGAAAAGAGCTAAGGGCGGAACGAGGATTCCTTACATTCCCTTTCTTACTATTGGAATGGGGGCGATGATCTTTGCGCAGGTTTAAAGGCTATATGACTCTGGAAGCATCCCTTATCATTCCCATGGTGATATGCGTATTTGCGCTGCTGATCTATTTTTCTTTCTATTTATATGGAAGATGCACACTCTCCCAGGATGCCTATGTACTGGCATTTAGGGCAAGCGTGGAAAAATCTAAGGAGTGGAAGGATGACCCGGCTGGGTATGTGGATCAGAAAGCTGCAAAACAGGCAGGAAGCAAATACTTTGGTAGCTCTTTTCCCAGATTTGATACAAGCACCCAGGGAAAAGAGATCCGGGTAAAGGGACGGAGTAAGGCCAGGCACGCTGCCATGGGAAGATACTTTCTTAAGCCCCGTGGCAGCTGGGAGTACGAGGCAGAAGGGATAGCTAAAAGACGGAATTATCCGGGCCATATTCGAATGGCCACCAGACTTAAGGATTTAGGAAAAGAGATTTTGAATTTAGGAGAATAGTGATGGAATATAAATATTACAGAGAGCTTAAACATAATTATCTTATTTTTGAGGAACCGGAAAGTGATGAATGCCCGGACAGATATCAGTACAAGATCGCAGAAAGCGGTCGGATCAAAAATCTTGTTCCCTGCACAGAGCGAAATATCAATGGCGACAAGTACTTATATTATGAGATTGGATCCATGCAGACTCTTCGGGACAGATTTGCTGTAAGCAAAATGGATCACAAACAGCTTAGAAGCCTTCTTATGAGTGTAAAAGAGCTGCTTGAAAATCTTTCAGAGTTTCTGATGGGTGAAGATGGACTGGTTTTTAATGGTAGGGATATCTATACGGATCTTTCTACGGGAGAATACAGGTTTATCTTCTGTCCTTTCTATGATGAGCAAAAGAGCTTTTCCGATTTTTCCATGGAACTCCTTGAGCTGGTGGATGAGACTGATGCTGCAGCAACAGAGATGGTATATAAGCTTTGCGAACTAAGCTCCGCACAGGAAGGTTTTATATATCAGGCTATAGAGAAGGTTCTTGAGGACTGTGAAGCTGATGAAAATGAGAACCATGATCAAATAGTTACTTTGACCGGGCTGGATAGTGGCTTTGATGGTGGAGAACAGGGTGGTTTTGAGGCTGGATTTGCTGATGAAGATGGCGAAGAAGTTTTTGAGCAGAAGCCAAAGAAAAACAGCAGGATCAAAAGGGCAAATAAAAGACTTGGAGGAAAGCTGCAGCTTCTTTTTGCGCTAATGTTCTCCTGCATTCTGGGAGCGATGGTTTATATAAGGATGAACTACACCCTTACAAGTCAGGAAAACATGCTTTCAATCCTGGTGATGCTGGTTTCAGCAGTTACAGGAGGGGTGTCCCTGGCAGGGGGCTTTAAGGAAATGAATAGGGCAAAGGTCATGGAACAGGAGGATGAGAAAATGGATGTTTCAGAGGACTATGAGGATGAAGACTATTCTTTCAGTGATCCTTCCTGGGAGTACCCATCTGAAGATGAGGGACAAAGCTTTAAGGAGCAGATTCGGGTAAGTGGTCCTTTGTACCCCCGAAAGACAGAATTTGAGTGCGACGAAACAGTGGTTCTTGATGAGGAGTATGGCAATGAGATGGCTCTTTTCAGCAGGAATCTCGACAGGACAGTCAGGATAGCTCTGGGGGCACCATCATTGACAGTCGGAAAGATGGAGGGGTGCGTTGACAAAGTAGTCAATGATAAGAGCATTTCCAGGATTCACTGTAGATTTATTGAGGAAGCAGGAAGGATCGCAGTTCTTGATCTCGGAAGCACAAACGGAACTTTCAGGAATGGAATAAGATTAAAGCCCAGGGAAAAGACTTTTCTGGAAAAAGGTGATGAGATCAGAATGGGCAGAGTATGTTTTGATTGCAGATAAATAGGCGAGTTTATGGTATAATATGGGTTATCAATGTGGAGGGGCGCTCATGAAGATCAATATCTATTATGGCGGACGGGGGATTATCGACGATCCGACTCTTTTCGTAATCTCACAGATAACTACAGTTTTACAGGAATTAAACGTTAAGGTTCAGCAGTATAACCTTTACGAGCAGCGAAATGGTATCACTGCGCTTCCTAATACTTTAAAGGATGCAGACGGTATCATTCTTGCTTCCACGGTGGAGTGGTTTGGTATTGGTGGTTATATGATGCAGTTCCTTGATGCCTGCTGGCTTTATGGCGATAAGGATCGCATCAAGGAAATATACATGGCGCCGGTTGTTATGTCTACAACCCATGGTGAGAGGGAAGGCATGATGAGCCTTGCTGCTGCATGGGAGATGCTTGGGGGACTGCCCTGTGATGGTATGTGTGGATATATCGCAGATACCACTAAGCTCGAAAACAGCGCTGAATACGCCAAGATAATCGACAAAAAGACAGAGAATATCTACAGGACCATCAACCAGAAGATGCCTGTTTTTCCGGCCAGCAATCAGGCGGTCATAAACAAGGTGGGTGTTGCCAACAGCATAGATCTGACACCACAGGAGTCTGAGCAGTTATCGGAATATGCTTCTGATGACAAGTATGTTCGCAAGCAGAAGGAGGACCTTCAGGAGCTTGCCAGCATCTTCAGGGATAAGATGGGTCAGGAGGAGAGTTCCGGCAGTTCAGAGGAATATGTTAAGACCCTGAAAAAGAAATTCACCCCTGTAGCAGGAGTATCTGCAAAGTATAAGATCTCTTTTTCTGATAATGCGAAGCTAAGGCCCATCATAATTGATGTGGATAACAGTAAATGTGATTGCAGAATGGGCGATGAAGAAGGCTGTGATGTTTCGTTGACGGCTGATCAGCGTACATTTGAAGACATATTGGGTGGACGAATGACC
Organism: Butyrivibrio sp. AE2032; assembly: GCF_000702965.1. Classification (NCBI taxonomy): domain Bacteria; kingdom Bacillati; phylum Bacillota; class Clostridia; order Lachnospirales; family Lachnospiraceae; genus Butyrivibrio; species Butyrivibrio sp. AE2032. The sequence continues at coordinate 1,342,877 of NZ_JNLF01000003.1, forward strand.
TTCCAGAGGGCTTTTATGGCTGGAAGTATAAAGCTTAAGGGAGACTTTAAGCTCCTTAGGAGTATGGACCAGCTTTTTGACCTTATGACAGAGTAAGTGGAGACAGGGCGGATGCAGGATAATGGCTCATCTGATGAGGAATTATTGCGTAATCATTCCCGTATATATAAGCATGCATATATCAGTATGTGTTTGCTTGCGATCAACGTGATCGTTTTTGTGCTTTCTGGAACTATCTTGAAGCAAATCTATGAAGACGGAGCCATGGTAACAGAGCTCGTCATAAAGCGAGGAGAGTTCCACAGGCTTTTTACGGCCATTTTTATCCATGCGGATGTGAATCATCTGATGAATAATATGATCATGCTCTTTTTAGTAGGTGCTGTAGTCGAAGAGTACACAGGACACTTTTTCTATTTTTTCTTATATATGTTGTCTGGAATCTTTGGCAACATCATATCCATGGGACACGAAGTTCATTTCAATCTAAAGTATATCAGTGTTGGTGCAAGTGGCTCCATTATGGGAATTGTGGGCTTTGTGATCATGTGGATCATTATAAATTGGAAGTCCTTTGTCAAAAGCAGAAATGTAATTATCAGACTTGGGATTTTGGCGGTGTTTATATTAGAGGCAGTAACTTTTCAAAAAGGAGCTAATACAACGGCGCATTTCGGAGGCTTGCTGACCGGAATGGTAATGGGATTTATCAATATAGTAATTCTAAAAAACAAAAAGAAGATGGAGGGACTGGCGTAATGGATAATTGTATTTTCTGCAAGATCGCAAAGGGAGAGATCCCATCAAACACTATTTATGAAGATGATTCCTTTAGGGTAATCCTTGATAATGGCCCGGCAACAAAGGGGCATGCACTTGTGCTTCCCAAGGAACACTATGCAGATCTTTTTGAGATTCCCGAGGATGTTGTGGCCGGAGCTGTAAAAGTGGCTAAGAAGGTTGCTTCCAATATGAAGGAAAAGCTCTCCTGCGATGGACTTAACCTTGTCCAGAACAATGGAGAGGCAGCAGGACAGACAGTAATGCATTTCCATTTGCATATTATTCCAAGATATGAAAATGATGGTCAGCACATTTTGTGGAAGCCTACAAGCCCTTCAGCAGAGGAGCTTACAGCTGTTAAAGATACCATACTTGGAGCCTGAGCAGGAGAAGTTATGCGGGAAATAGATGTTTCAGAAGTAACCAGGGCAGTAAAAAATCTTTGTATAGATGCAAACCATGAGCTTTCCGGTGATATGGTAAATGCTCTAAAGGATGCACAGAGCAAAGAGGAATCTCCTTTAGGGAAACAGATCTTTGAGCAGCTAAGCGAGAACCTTGATATAGCAAGAAATGACAGGATACCTATCTGCCAGGACACAGGAATGGCTGTGTTCTTTATTAAGGTTGGCCAGGATGTCCACTTTGTTGGCGGCGATCTGACCGGGGCTATAAATGAAGGCGTAAGGCAGGGTTACACTGAGGGTTTCCTTAGGAAGTCAGTTGTATCTGATCCGCTTATTCGAGAAAATACCAAAGATAATACTCCTGCCGTGATCCACTATGACATCGTTCCGGGAGACAAAGTCCAAATAACCTGTGCACCCAAAGGCTTTGGCAGTGAGAACATGAGCAGAGTCTTCATGCTCAAGCCTGCCGACGGCGAAGAGGGTGTAAAAGAAGCAATCCTTCAGGCGGTAAAAGATGCAGGTCCTAATGCCTGTCCACCAATGGTTGTAGGAGTGGGCATTGGTGGAACTTTTGAAAAGTGTGCCCAGATGGCAAAAGAAGCGCTTACCAGAAGTACAGGGATCAGCTCCCCAATTCCTCACATAGCAGATATGGAAAAAGAGGTGCTTGAAAAGATCAACAAGCTTGGAATCGGACCAGCCGGACTTGGCGGGAGGATCACAGCTTTGGCGGTTAATATCAACACCTATGCTACACATATAGCCGGACTTCCTGTTGCTATAAATATTTGCTGCCACGTAAACAGGCATGCCAGCGTAACTCTATAAACAGGATTCTTCTATATATAGTAGAAGTACAACACAAAGGATACAAAATGAACGTAGAGATAAATGCGCCTATTGATAAAAAAGCACTATCAGAATTAAATGCCGGGGACATGGTCTTTATTTCTGGGACCATTTATACAGCAAGGGATGCTGCCCACAAGCGGATGGCCCAGGCTCTTGCTTCCGGCGAGGAGCTTCCAATTGATGTAAAAGATAATCTCATATATTATATGGGACCATCTCCGGCCAGAGAAGGAAGGCCCATCGGATCGGCAGGCCCAACAACAGCAAGTCGTATGGACAAGTATGCTCCTGCGCTTTTAGATCTTGGCCTTGGTGGAATGATAGGCAAGGGTAAAAGAAATAAGGACGTAATAGACGCTATGATAAGAAATGGGGCTGTTTACTTCGCTGCAATTGGGGGCGCTGGAGCACTTCTGTCAAAGGCAATAGTTGAATCGGAAGTCATTGCCTATGATGATCTGGGTACAGAGGCCATAAGGAAACTTAAGGTGGAACGCTTCCCTGCTATAGTGGTCATCGATGCAAGAGGGAACAATCTTTACGAGACGGCAATTTTGGAATATAAGGCAGAATAAGGCTTTTCGGAGCTTTTGCTGCAAGTTTTTCAGCAGAGCGTTGACAAAGCGCCTTCTAGTTTGTATAATAACATTTGCGCTTGTTGATTGAGCGCGTATCGCTTTAACCAAACATTGGTAGAGGGATTCAGGCATGGAGAAATACTCAAGTGGCTGAAGAGGCGCCCCTGCTAAGGGTGTAGACCGTTTACGCGGTGCGCGGGTTCAAATCCCGCTTTCTCCGTTTAGCAAATGGCTCCCAGGACTAAGATCCTGGGAGCTTCTTTTTTGCCCTTCGATGGGTGGTGGGAAATCAACCACTAAAGATTGGGTTATTTGCACGACCTTTTTCCATATTTTGTAGAAAAATAGAAATTCAAAAATTTCTAAAAAAAGGTGTTGCATTTGATATCCCCCTTTGCTATAATAACTTTTGCCCGCTTGAAAAGGCGACGCAAAACCGCAGAAACAAGCGGTTTTCAAAAAACTTTCTAAAAAGTTTAAAAAAGTTGTTGACAGATGATTCGCGACGTGATATTCTAAATGAGTTGCGGCAAACGGAAGCAACAAACAAGCACCTTGACAAATAAACAGTAATGCAACCCTGAAAAATTCATTGAGAATTATTTCAGAATAAACAAACCAAAAGTAATAACGGACAGAACGAAAAGCTAGCAGTTTTAGTTCTGGCCTGGATGAACTATTTTAACGTGAGAGTTCGATCCTGGCTCAGGATGAACGCTGGCGGCGTGCCTAACACATGCAAGTCGAACGGAGTTTACTCGCTGAAGCGGTTTCGGCCAATTCTTGAGTAAACTTAGTGGCGGACGGGTGAGTAACGCGTGGGCAACCTGCCTCATACTGGGGGATAGCAGTTGGAAACGACTGATAATACCGCATAAGCGCACAGAGTCGCATGACTCAGTGTGAAAAACTCCGGTGGTATGAGATGGGCCCGCGTCAGATTAGCTAGTTGGTAAGGTAACGGCTTACCAAGGCGACGATCTGTAGCCGGACTGAGAGGTCGGACGGCCACATTGGGACTGAGACACGGCCCAAACTCCTACGGGAGGCAGCAGTGGGGGATATTGCACAATGGAGGAAACTCTGATGCAGCGACGCCGCGTGAGTGAAGAAGTATTTCGGTATGTAAAGCTCTATCAGCAGGGAAGAAAGGCTCGCAAGAGAGATGACGGTACCTGACTAAGAAGCCCCGGCTAACTACGTGCCAGCAGCCGCGGTAATACGTAGGGGGCAAGCGTTATCCGGATTTACTGGGTGTAAAGGGAGCGCAGACGGCTTGGCAAGTCTGAAGTGAAACCCCACGGCTCAACCGTGGGCTTGCTTTGGAAACTGTCAGGCTAGAGTACTGGAGAGGTAAGCGGAATTCCTAGTGTAGCGGTGAAATGCGTAGATATTAGGAGGAACATCGGTGGCGAAGGCGGCTTACTGGACAGCAACTGACGTTGAGGCTCGAAGGCGTGGGGAGCAAACAGGATTAGATACCCTGGTAGTCCACGCGGTAAACGATGAATACTAGGTGTTGGGAGACATAGTTTCTCAGTGCCGTCGCTAACGCAGTAAGTATTCCACCTGGGGAGTACGTTCGCAAGAATGAAACTCAAAGGAATTGACGGGGACCCGCACAAGCGGTGGAGCATGTGGTTTAATTCGAAGCAACGCGAAGAACCTTACCAGATCTTGAGATCCTACTGAATACAGGGTAATGCCTGTAGGCCTTCGGGACAGTAGAGACAGGTGGTGCATGGTTGTCGTCAGCTCGTGTCGTGAGATGTTGGGTTAAGTCCCGCAACGAGCGCAACCCTTGTCCATAGTAGCCAGCAGTAAGATGGGAACTCTATGGAGACTGCCAGGGATAACCTGGAGGAAGGTGGGGATGACGTCAAATCATCATGCCCCTTATGATCTGGGCCACACACGTGCTACAATGTCGTAACAAAGGGAAGCGACGGAGCGATCCTGAGCAAATCTCAAAAATAACGACCCAGTTCGGACTGTAGGCTGCAACCCGCCTGCACGAAGCTGGAATCGCTAGTAATCGCAGATCAGCATGCTGCGGTGAATACGTTCCCGGGTCTTGTACACACCGCCCGTCACACCATGGGAGTCGGAAATGCCCGAAGCCGGTGACTTAACCGAAAGGAGAGAGCCGTCGAAGGCAGGTCGGATAACTGGGGTGAAGTCGTAACAAGGTAGCCGTAGGAGAACCTGCGGCTGGATCACCTCCTTTCTAAGGAAAAAGAATGAAGTAGGGAGTTGCATTACTATCTAGTTGTCAAAGTGAGCGCAGGAATTTCACTTAACAGATGCATATGAGCTTGCTCAGATATGCAGATGTAAAGGGAAATTCATATGAGAGCGTGACCGAGTAGCAAGCGACGTAAGTCGGTTGCGGTGAGGGAGCGAACGACTGCGCGGACAACAACAAGTTTCCGGTGGCGATGCGCTTTGGGGTAACACCCGTTCCCATCCCGAACACGACGGTTAAGACCAAAGCGGCCGAAAGTACTATACTGGCAACGGTATGGGAGGATAGGTGGCTGCCGGATCATAAAAAAAGTAACTACTTATGTAGTGATCATAGGACAGAAAGACTTCTGCCCATTGATGACTGCACAGGCAGTCAAAAGAAGTAATTGTACCTTGAAAACCGAATACTGAAATGAAAGATTTCTAATCTAGATATAATCTACGATTAAGAATCGACATCGAAGATCCAGAATTAACAATCGAAAGATTAAGAAAAAATATCTCATAGATATAACGCTATATAGATATGAGATGAGAACGAAAGTTATCGAAAGATAATGGACAGTTTCTATATTGCTTGAACGAGGGAACAGACAGATTTTGATTTCAATATTGTCTGCGCAATCCTCAAATGGTTAAGCTATATAGGGCGCAGGGCGGATGCCTTGGCACTAAGAGCCGAAGAAAGACGTGATAAGCTGCGAAAAGCTGCGGTGAGCTGCAAATAAGCCTTGATCCGCAGATATCTGAATGGGGCAACCCGGCGGAGAAGACCTCCGTCATCCTTAACTGAATCCATAGGTTAAGGAAGGGAACCCGGTGAACTGAAACATCTAAGTAGCCGGAGGAAGAGAAAACAAAAGTGATTCCGTAAGTAGCGGCGAGCGAACGCGGAAGAGCCCAAACCAGGGAGCTTGCTCCTTGGGGTTCGGACTGTATAATCGATGGAACCTGTTAGTAGAATGCGAATGGAAAGTCGCAGCCAGAGAGCGTGAAAGCCGCGTATACGAAAACGGGGGAAGCGAGACAGTATCCAGAGTAGGACGAGACACGTGAAACCTTGTCTGAAAGAGCGGGGACCACCCCGTAAGGCTAAATACTACTTAGTGACCGATAGCGTAAAGTACCGTGAGGGAAAGGTGAAAAGGACCCCGGGAGGGGAGTGAAAGAGAACCTGAAACCCTGTGCCTGCAAGCTGCGAAAGCCCCATACGCGGGTGATCGCGTACTTTTTGTAGAACGGTCCGGCGAGTTATGTATGGAGGCGAGGTTAAGTACTTAAGGTAAATAGCCGAAGGGAGACCGAGTCTGAATAGGGCGAGTAGTCTTTATACATAGACCCGAAACCGGGTGATCTATCCATGGACAGGATGAAGCGGCCGTAAAAGGCTGTGGAGGTCCGAACACACATCCGTTGAAAAGGGTGGTGATGAGCTGTGGATAGGGGAGAAATTCCAATCGAACTCGGAGATAGCTGGTTCTCCCCGAAATAGCTTTAGGGCTAGCCCTGTAGCATTCCTTTTGGAGGTAGAGCACTGAATATCCGCGGGGGCTTCACCGCTTACCAAAGATTATCAAACTGCGAATGCCAATAAGGATAAGCACAGGAGTCAGACTGCACGAGATAAGTTGGGTAGTCAAAAGGGAAAGAGCCCAGATCCACGGCTAAGGTCCCAAAGTGCGTGTTAAGTGGAAAAGGATGTGGGATTTCATAGACAGCTAGGATGTTGGCTCAGAAGCAGCCACACATTCAAAGAGTGCGTAATAGCTCACTAGCCGAGAGGTCCTGCGCCGAAAATTACCGGGGCTGAAACACGACACCGAAGCCTGGGGATGGTATGTATCTACGGGTACATATGATCGGTAGGGGAGCATTCTAAGCGGCGTAGAAACCGTACCGAAAGGAGCGGCGGAGCGTTTAGAAGAGAGAATGCCGGAATGAGTAGCGAGATGGAGGTGAGAATCCTCCAGGCCGAATATCCAAGGATTCCAGGGTAAAGCTGATCTGCCCTGGGGAAGTCGGGACCTAAGGCGAGGCCGAAAGGCGTAGTCGATGGACAGCAGGTTGATATTCCTGCACTTATGTATATCAGAACTGTGGGGACGCAGGCAAAAGGGATGAGCCGGAAAAGGAAAATCCGGTCCCGCAAGGGGGAGCGAAGATTAGTAGCGAAGCATCAGATATGACTGCCAAGAAAAGCCACTATTGCGTATGCATAACCCGTACCGTAAACCGACACAGGTGGATGAGGAGAGAATCCTAAGGCCGACGGGAGAAGCATTGTTAAGGAACTCGGCAAAATGTCCCCGTAACTTCGGGATAAGGGGAGCCCACCTAAGACGTGGGCCGCAGAGAAGAGGCTCAAGCAACTGTTTAGCAAAAACACAGGTCTATGCGAAACCGAAAGGTGAAGTATATGGGCTGACGCCTGCCCGGTGCTGGAAGGTTAAGAGGAGAGGTTAGCGCAAGCGAAGCTTTGAATTTAAGCCCCAGTAAACGGCGGCCGTAACTATAACGGTCCTAAGGTAGCGAAATTCCTTGTCGGGTAAGTTCCGACCCGCACGAAAGGCGTAATGATTTGAGCACTGTCTCGGCAATGCACCCGGTGAAATTGAAGTACCAGTGAAGATGCTGGTTACCCGCGCCAGGACGGAAAGACCCCATGGAGCTTTACTCCAGGTTGATACTGGGAGCCGGTATTATATGTACAGGATAGGTGGGAGACTAAGAAGCTGTGACGTCAGTTGCAGTGGAGTCGCTGTTGGGATACCACCCTTATGATGCTGGTTTTCTAACCAAGGATCCTGAATCGGGTCCGGGGACAATGTCTGCCGGGGAGTTTGACTGGGGCGGTCGCCTCCGAAAGGGTATCGGAGGCGCTCAAAGGTTCCTTCAGAATGGACGGAAACCATTCGTAGAGTGCAAAGGCATAAGGGAGCCTGACTGTGACACCGACGGGTGGAACAGATACGAAAGTAGGACTTAGTGATCCGGTGGTATGAAAGTGGGATTGCCATCGCTCAACGGATAAAAGCTACCCTGGGGATAACAGGCTTATCACTCCCAAGAGTTCACATCGACGGAGTGGTTTGGCACCTCGATGTCGGCTCATCGCATCCTGGGGCTGTAGCAGGTCCCAAGGGTTGGGCTGTTCGCCCATTAAAGCGGTACGCGAGCTGGGTTCAGAACGTCGTGAGACAGTTCGGTCCCTATCCGGCGCGGGCGTAGGATATCTGAGAGGAGCTGTCCTTAGTACGAGAGGACCGGGATGGACGGACCGCTGGTGTATCAGCTGCATCGCCAGATGCATAAGGCTGGGTAGCCACGTCCGGAAGGGATAAACGCTGAAGGCATCTAAGCGTGAAGCCCCCCTCAAGATGAGATATCCCTGCTTCGGCAGTAAGACCCCTTGGAGAGTACGAGGTTAGATAGGCACAAGGTGTAAGCACGGTAACGTGTTCAGCTGATGTGTACTAATAGGTCGAGGGCTTATCCAAAAAGCAAGATAGGTAAGGATCAAGAGATTTCAGTGTTCGGTTTTGAAGATACAATCTTCAAACAAATGGCCCGGTGGCTCAGCTGGTTAGAGCGCCGCCCTGTCACGGCGGAGGTCAGGGGTTCGAACCCCCTTCGGGTCGCTCAACTTCATAAGTTATATTTTTGACCGGGGTCTTAGCTCAGCTGGGAGAGCATCTGCCTTACAAGCAGAGGGTCACAGGTTCGAGCCCTGTAGGCCCCATTTTTATAGCTTAACACAATTCGTGTGTAAGCCGATGTGGCTCAATTGGCAGAGCAGCTGATTTGTAATCAGCAGGTTAACGGTTCGAGTCCGCTCATCGGCTCTATATGGATGGCTTCCCGAGTGGCCAAAGGGGACAGACTGTAAATCTGCTGCAATTTGCTTCGGTGGTTCGAATCCACCGCCATCCATTTTTTTTATGCAATAACATTTTAATAACGCGGGGTGGAGCAGTCTGGAAGCTCGTCGGGCTCATAACCCGAAGGTCATAGGTTCAAATCCTGTCCCCGCTACTACATGCCTAGATAGCTCAGTTGGTAGAGCAGAGGACTGAAAATCCTCGTGTCGTTGGTTCGATTCCGACTCTAGGCATCTTTTTTTACCCTGGCCTTAGTAGCCAGGTTTTTTTATTTGAATTTTTCGGCGATTTTAATTTTTTCTTTTCTTTTATATGTTATTATGATAGAAGTCAGAGGATGCGGTTTTAATGACGATTATATCGTGATTATATGGAGATTATAATGCATAGATTAGATAAAAAAGACAGGGAGATTATTAAGAAGGTTTTGGATGTTAAACACTATGATCCTGATACCTTTGACCCTGAATTATTAAATGAGATGGAGGCAAATGAGAATTATCGTCGTATCTTGAGCGTATATGGCGGTGAGATTCTTTCCTCTGAGCAGTTTTTAAAGCTCAAGAGCTTTATCCAGCATGGTAATGTTACTGTCTATGAGCATTGTATTCATGTTGCTCTGTGCGCGATCAAGCTGGATGATAAGCTGTCCACTCATGCAAGGAAACGTGAGCTTGTGAGAGGCGCTCTTTTACATGATTATTTCTTGTATGACTGGCATAATGCTGAGGCTCCAGGGAATATACATCCCAAACTTCATGGTTTCTATCATCCGGGGATTGCTTTAAGGAATGCAACGAGAGATTATTCTTTATCTCAGAGAGAAAAGGATATAATAAGAAAACATATGTGGCCACTTACTGTTGTTCCACCAAGGTGCAGAGAAGCCTGGCTAGTATGTCTTGCAGATAAGTATGCATCTACTTTGGAGACGCTTAAGCTTAAGAAGGGAAAGATTGTAGAGAATTATGCCTGATATTTTCCAGGAACTTTGTACTCTGGCAGATAGTGACATGTATCCGTTTCACATGCCCGGACATAAGAGGAATCTTGAAAGCACCCCGTTAAAGGGTGCTTTTCGTTGTGATATAACTGAAATTGACGGCTTTGATAATCTTCATAATGAAGAAGGGCTTATCCTGGAGGCCGAGGAGCGCGCTGCTAGGCTTTATGGGGCAGACGCTACATTTTTCCTTGTAAATGGGAGTACTGCCGGGGTACTTGCTGCAGTCTCAGCTTCTGTTTCTGAAAATGGTAGGATCCTTGCAGCCAGAGGAAGCCATAAGTCTTTTTATAATGGCGCATATCTAAGGCACCTGGATATAGAATATCTTCCTATTGTGATGATGGAAAGCTATGGGATTTTTGACGGGTACAATAAAGAAGATGTGGAAGATGCCTTAAGTAAATCCACTGGAATAGAGGCTGTATTTATTACATCGCCGACATATGAAGGTCGATGCTCAGATGTCGAGGGTATTGCAAAGGTCTGCCATGAAAGAGGGATCCCTCTTATTGTAGACTGTGCCCATGGGGCTCATTTTGGATTTGGAGAAGGAGTACCGAAAAGTCCTGTTCAGCTTGGCGCAGATATTGTGATCATGAGCGTTCATAAGACGCTTCCATCTATGACGCAGACAGCGCTTATCCATGTAAATAGTAAGCTTGTTGACAGGCAGAAGCTCAAGAGATTTCTAAGAATTTATCAATCAAGTAGTCCTTCCTATGTTCTTATGTCATCAATAGACCTTTGCATAAGGGAGATGCGTGACAATGGAAAAAGATATATCGACACCCTTGTCGGATACAGGCAGATGATCCAAGAGGGGACTAAAGGATGCAAGACGCTACGAATACCAGATATATCTGAACTTCAAGATCCGGCCAAAGTCCTTATTTATACAGGGAATGCGTCAATGACAGGCCAGCAGTTATATGATATACTTCGTGAGGACTATCATCTGCAACTAGAGATGGCCGGGGAAAAATATGCTCTCGCCATAATAACCGGGTGGGATACTAAGGAGGGCATAAAGCGCCTCATAGATGCTGTTAATGAGATTGATGGTCGACTAAAGCCAGATGATACTTTGTGCAAAAAAACCAAGGTAGAATCTTATATTCCAGAGAGAGCTCTTTTGCTGAGCGAGGCATGGGACAGTGAGGCAGAAGAAGTAGAACTTTGGGAAAGTGAAGGCAGGATTGCAGGGGATTTTGTAAATCTTTATCCACCGGGTATTCCTTTGATTGTTCCGGGAGAGATAATTGACAAAGCTTTTTTAGAGAATGTTTCGAGGTATATAGCAGAAGGACTTAATGTTCAGGGCATTTTGGAGCTCGAAAACGGGGAAAATAAGGGTATAATAGGTAAGAGAGGAATTTTATGCGTAAAACAAAGATAATATGTACTATAGGACCAGCTAGTGAAAGTGAAGAAAAGCTCAGGGAGCTTATGCTGGCGGGAATGAATGTTGCCAGATTTAACTTTTCACATGGATCCCATGATGAACACAGAAGGAAATTCGAGCGGATCAGGAAGCTTAGAGATGAATTAGAGCTTCCGGTTGCGACAATGTTAGATACAAAGGGCCCTGAGATAAGGCTTAAGGACTTTAAGAATGGCAAGGAAATGCTGGAGGCAGGACAGACCTTCACATTAACATCAAGAGAAGTAGAGGGTACAAAAGATCAGGTATCCATTACTTATAAGGACCTTCCAAAGGATTGTAAGAGCGGAATGACAATTCTGTTGGATGATGGCCTTATAGAACTGGCTGTTGAGAAAGTAACTGAGACAGATATTACCTGCAAGGTAATGAACGGTGGTCCTGTTTCAGATAAGAAGGGCGTTAATGTTCCCGGGGCGGAGCTGACAATGCCATATCTTAGCGAACAGGATAGAAGTGATATCATTTTTGGATGCGAGCAGGGATTTGATTTTGTAGCGGCTTCTTTTGTGAGAACAAAGGAAGATGTTAAAGATATCCGTAAGATACTGACTCAGAAGAATTCACCCATGAAGATCATCGCTAAGATTGAGAGCACTCAGGGAATTAACCACCTTGAGGAGATCCTTGATGCAGCTGATGGAATCATGGTTGCAAGAGGAGACATGGGCGTAGAGCTTCCTTTTGAGGAGGTTCCTGTTCTTCAGAAGAAGATGATCAAGATGGCCGAAGCTGAAGGAAAGTATGTTATTACTGCTACACAGATGCTGGATTCTATGATCCATCATCCAAGACCAACCAGAGCTGAGGCTACTGATGTGGCAAACGCCATCTATGACGGAACTACAGCAATCATGCTCTCAGGAGAGACAGCTGCCGGAGATTATCCTGTTGAAGCATTAAAGACAATGGCCAGGATTGCAGAGCGCACAGAGGCCGATATAGATTATGTAGGAAGACTTAAGAAAAGAGATTATGCTCCAAGTGATGATACTACAGCAATTTCTCATGCAACCTGCAACATAGCTGCTGAGGTGAATGCGGATGCGATTCTCACAGTCACAATGTCAGGCTTTACAGCAAGCATGGTTTCCATGTATAAGCCAAACTGCCCGATAATTGCATGCACTATCAATCCTACTGTATGCAGACAGGCGAATCTTATGTTTGGTGTTGCTCCACTTCATATCAGACAGGAAGATACAGCGGATGAGCTCTTCAGAGAAGCTATTAACGCTGCAAAGAACGCCGGATATCTCAAGGAAGGCGATAAGGTTGTACTGACAGCCGGAGTTCCTCTTGGAATTCCCGGAAGAACCAATATGATAAGAGTAGAAGTACTATAAATAAAGGCAGGAATAGAGATGCCACTGGGTAAGATTTTCCTTCTCATGGGCAAAAGCACCTCAGGGAAGGACACTATATACAAAAAACTAATAACGGACGAAGAGCTTTCCCTTAACAAAGTGGTGCCATATACCACAAGGCCCATGAGGGATGGAGAAACTGACGGAGTTCAGTATTTCTTCAAAAAAGAAGAGGATTACCAGGCTCTTAGGAATGACGGGAAGATCATCGAGGAAAGGACCTACCACACCAATTATGGTGAGTGGAGGTATTTTACCGTAGATGATGGTCAGATCGATCTGGAGAGCGGAAACTACCTGGTGATAGGCACCCTTGAATCCTACTGCTACATAAGAGATTATTTCGGAAAAGAAAATGTGGTGCCACTTCTCATTGATGTAAGTGCGAAGATAAGACTTGAAAGAGCTATGCATCGCGAAGAGAAGCAGGAAAATCCAAAGTATGATGAAATGTGCAGAAGATTCCTTGCTGATGAGGAAGATTTTGCCGAAAAAAAGATTGAGGAAGCTGGCGTAACATATCGATTTGAGAATAATGCAGACATTGAGGATTGCGTAAGAGCCATTCGGGAGCATATTCATGGATATAAAAATAAATAATATAAATCCTACGCCCCAGGCACCTACTCCGGAGCAGGTACAGGAGGCAAATGGTGATTTCAAATTTATATTGACCAGTAAGCTTGAAGACTCAAATCTGGCTGAGCGCCTGAATCTGATGATGCAGGACATTATTCAGCAGGGAGACAGGATATCCAAGAGAAATGATATCAAGGATATGCAAAGATATAGGATCCTGATAAAGGATTTTCTCAATGAAGTAGTTACCAGGTCACATGTCTTTTCCCGTGAAAACTTTCTGGACAGGAAGGGACGACACAGGGTTTATGGGATAATAAGACAGGTTGACAAGGAACTGGACGAGCTTGCACAGGAGCTTGTAAAGGACGAGTGCAATCACATAGAGATTTTAGCGAAGATAGGGCAGATTCAGGGGCTGCTTTTGGATATTTTCACATAAGGGGAGAGTAAATGGCGGATTTTTCCGATATCATAGATCAGGAACAAATGAAGGAGCATATGCAGCATGTTTTGAGGTCGGACAAGGTCTCACATGCCTATATTATCTCCGGAGAGAATGGTTCGGGAAAAGAGTTTATTGCCAGAATCTTTGCTAAAGCACTTCAATGTCAGGATAAAAAGGAAAAAGGGGAATATCTGGAAGCGTGTAATGAATGCCCTTCCTGTATCAAAGCCCTGTCCGAGAACCATCCTGATATCATTACAATAACCCACGAGAAGCCTGCCAGCATAGGTGTAGACGACATCAGACTTAAGCTTCGTGATGATGTGGTCATAAAGCCCTATGAGAGCAGATACAAGATTTACATAATACCTGAAGGCGAGAAAATGACTCCTGCAGCGCAAAATGCTCTTTTAAAGACGCTGGAGGAACCACCTTCATATATTGTCATCATAATTCTTACCAGCAATATCAATGCTTTTCTTCCCACTATTATAAGCAGATGTATAGTTCTTCCTATGAAGGTTGCCAGAGATGATTCTATTAGGAAGTTCCTTATGGAGGAGTGTCAGGTGGTGGATTACAAGGCCATGCTGTGCGCTTCTTTTGCCAGAGGAAATGTGGGAAAGGCTCTGGATCTTGCATCAAATGAAAGATTTGAAACACTAAAGAACGAGACCATAGATCTGGTTTCAAAGCTTAAGAACCTGGAGATCCATGATATCATGGACAGAGTCCATGGGATTTTGGAACCAGCGGATGGCGACGAAAAGTCCAGTAAGAAGGGCATAGACATGGGGCAGTATGAGGATTTTATGGACATACTGATCTTTCTTTTCAGGGATATGCTGGTTTACAAGGCTACAGAGAATGACACTCACTTGATTTTCACTGATAAGGTATCGTATATTAGTAGTGTTACCAAGGACATTTCCTATGAGGAAATAGGCCATATAATAAAGGATATGGAGATTGCGAAGAGCCGCATTTCCTCCAATGTAAATATAGATCTAGCCCTGGAGCTTATGCTTTTGGGCATTAAGGAGCATTTATGACAAGAGTAATCGGCGTAAGATTCAGAACTGCCGGCAAGATATATTTCTTTTCCCCAGGAAAATATGTGATCAAAAAAGGTGATCATGTAATTGTCGAGACTGCCAGGGGAGTTGAGTACGGAACAGTCGTTTCTGAGCCTCAGGAGATTGAGGATGATAAGGTGATCAAGCCACTTAAGACAGTTCTTAGGACAGCCAGCACCAAGGATGATGAGCAGGAGAAGGCCAACAGAGAAAAAGAGAAGGAAGCTTTTAAGGTTTGCCTTGAGAAGATCAGGAAGCATAACCTTGAGATGAAACTCATCGATGCAGAGTACACATTTGATAACAACAAGATCCTGTTTTACTTCACAGCTGACGGAAGGATTGACTTCAGAGAACTGGTAAAAGACCTTGCTGCTGTATTCAAGACCAGGATTGAGCTCAGACAGATTGGTGTAAGGGACGAGACAAAGATAATTGGTGGCTATGGTATTTGCGGAAGGCCACTTTGCTGTCACTCATACCTTTCAGACTTTGTGCCGGTTTCAATTAAGATGGCCAAGGAGCAGAGTCTTTCCCTTAATCCTACAAAGATTTCAGGTGTTTGTGGAAGGCTGATGTGCTGTCTGAAAAATGAAGAGGACGTATACGAAGAGCTGAATCGTAAGATGCCAGGAGTTGGCGATTTTTGTATTGCCAAGGATGGCCTTAAGGGAGAGGTTTCCAGCGTAAACATCTTAAGGCAGACAGTTAAGATCCTTGTGGATGTTGATGATGAGAAAGAGGTTCACGAGTATAAGCTTGAGGAACTTGAAAGTATAAAGAAGAAACAGAAGAAAAAGAACAACGGCGGAAAGAAGAATTCTCAGGAAGATGCAGAGATGAAAGAGCTGGAGAAGCTTGAGAAGATTGAAAAACAGGAAGGAAAATCCAAGCTTGGGGACAATTGAACTTAAAGCTGGAGAGCGACTGGATGATCTGCAAAGGAACGGTTATAAGATCATTCAGGATCCGGAGAGATTCTGTTTTGGAATGGATGCAGTTCTTTTATCCGGATTCGCAAGTGCGCCGGAAGGCGGAAGGGTATTGGACCTGGGGACAGGTACAGGGATCATACCTATTCTGATGGCAGCTAAGACAAAAGCTGCATCGCTGACGGGGCTTGAGATTCAGGAGGAGAGTGCTGATATGGCGGGGCGTAGCGTCCTGCTAAACGACCTCCAGGACAGAGTTACAATTGTACAGGGTGACATTAAGGAGGCAGGGCAATTATTTGACGCTGCCTCTTTTGACGTGGTTACAAGTAATCCACCTTATATGATAGGTGGCCATGGACTAAAAAATCCGGAAGGGCCGAAAGCTATAGCAAGACATGAGGTACTTTGTGACCTGGAGGATGTGGTAAAGGCAGCAGCAAAGCTCTTAAAGAGCGGTGGAAAGTTCTATATGGTACACAGACCCTTCAGACTATCGGAGATAATGGTGGTGATGCATCAGTACAAGGTGGAGCCTAAGAGAATGCAGCTGGTGTACCCATACGCTGACAAGGAACCTACCATGGTCCTCATAGAAGGGGCAAGAGGCGGAAGGCCAAGGCTTACTGTTGAGAAACCGCTGATAATATACGAGGCACCAGGCAAGTACACTCAGGATATTTACGATATTTATGGATATTGAACCTTAGATGAGGCTGTTATAGGAGAATATTATGGCTGGTAAATTATATCTTTGTGCGACGCCAATTGGAAATTTGGATGACATGACCTTCAGAGTTTTGGAAACCTTGAAGAGTGTTGATCTGATCGCAGCGGAAGATACAAGAAACAGTATCAAGCTTTTGAATCATTTTGATATACATACCGAGATGACCAGTTATCATGAATACAATAAGTATGACAAGGCCCAGTGGCTGATCCAGAAGATGCAGGAAGGAACTGATGTGGCGCTTATTACGGATGCCGGAACTCCAGCTATTTCTGATCCGGGAGAGGTGCTGGTGGCAGAATGCCACAAGGCAGGCATTATTGTTACGTCGCTTCCAGGGCCGGCAGCCTGTATTACAGCCCTGACCCTTTCAGGACTTCCAACCAGAAGATTTTGCTTTGAGGGATTTCTGCCTTCTGCGAGTGAGGATAAGAAGGGCAGGAAAAGAATTCTCGAGGACCTGAAGGATGAGAGCAGGACCATGATCGTCTACGAGGCTCCCCATCATTTGAAGACTGCACTGGATGACCTTTATGAGACGCTGGGCGACAGAAGGATATCTATTTGCCGTGAGCTCACCAAGAAATTTGAAGAGGTGAGACCAACCACTATTTCCGAGGCGATTTCTTTTTATAAAGAAAACGAGCCCAGAGGCGAGTATGTGCTTGTGATCGAGGGCAAGAGCCTTGAAGAGCAGGAGGAGGAAAAAAGACTTTCCTGGCACGAGTTGAGTATCGAAGATCACATGAAGTTTTATGAGGATCAGGGAATCTCTCACAAAGATGCCATGAAGAAGGTGGCAGCAGACAGAGGCGTGGGAAAACGAGAGATTTATCAGGCGCTTTTGAGTGATCAGTAGTATTAAGTAAAACGTTGCATCGCTATATATTTACAACAAGGAGCTTTATGATATAATGATTTGGTAAAAATGGTAAAATTTATTCCAGAGGTTTTAGATAGGTGCCAAAGAAAAAATCAGAGGGTTCCATAACAATTAAAGATATAGCTGCGCTCAGTGGTGTTTCCATCTCCACAGTGTCTAATGTGCTTAATGGCAGGACCAATAAGGTCAGCAAACAGGTCGCAGATAAGATACTGAACGTGATGAAAGAAACCGGGTATAAACCCAATACCCTGGCAAAAAATCTAAGAGCCACTTCCACAAAGACAATAGGTGTCATCGTGGAGGATCTTGTAATATTTACTACATCACCGATAGTTGAAGGCCTGATGCATCGCTCCGAAGAAGCAGGATACGATGTTGTCATTGAAAATATGCGCCTGTTTGGACGGTGGAGCGATGAGTGGATGCATGATGATGCCCTTTTCAGGTCCGCGCTAGCTACTGTGATGAACAAAATGGAATCCATGAACGTGGATGGCATTGTGTATATTGCAGGCTATGAGCATGAGGTTGTTCTTACAAATGTGCCGGAAGACGTTCCAATAGCCGTTGTTTATGCCAGCAGCATGGACCCAAAGATTCCATGCTTTAAGCTTGACGATGAGCAGGGCGGATACATGTCCTATAATTATCTGCATTCAAAGGGGCATTCTAAAATAGCGATCATTTCAGGAGAAGCGTCCAATCTTCATACAGTAAATCGTCTACGTGGAATTCAGAGAGCGATGTTTGAGGACGGAGTTCTCTTTGATCCTTCATATGTTGTTCACCAGTCCTGGAACAAGGCGGGGGGCTACAATGGAATGCAGCAGTTAGCCAGCAAAGACTTTACAGCAGTGATCTGTTTTTCTGATCTTATTGCTTCGGGCGTGTATGAGTATTTGCTGGAACATGATATGAAGCCGGGAAAAGACCTTTCGATAATAGGTTACGACAATCACGAGGTTTCCAAGCTCCTTTCCCCGACACTGACAACTATTGCTTTGTCTCTTGAGAAGATTGGAGAGGCAGCGGTTTTGTGGGTTATACAAAAATGCGAGGGCGAGGATGTAGATAGCGCTGACAATATGGAGGTGAGGATCCCCGGAGAACTGATCGAGAGAAACTCGGTTATAAAAATAAATTAAGAAAAACCTTAAAAGCCGCGATAACAGTTGCTTTGAATGATTTATTTGGAAACTCGGTCAAAGCCGCTGCTATCGCGGTTCTTTTTGCTGTTTTAAGTGTAACGTTTCTATAAACATTAAACGTTTTCTGTGCAAGATGCACAAATTTGCACATTCAATATGGAATTAATTGACTATTGACTATAAAAACACGTAAAAATATAATACAAATATGCAAGGTGTAACGATACACCATATTTTTATAGGAGGATATGAAAATGGGTATTAAAAAACGTTTATTGGCCATGGGTATTGCCGCTACTACCTTACTGGGTACTCTGACAGCGTGTGGTGCACAGGAAGCTGCACCGGCAAGTGGCGGCTCAGCAACTGAGGCAACAACTGAAAAAGCCGAGACTGGTAGTGCTGAGACTACTACTGAAGCAGCTCCAGAAGGCGACGCAGCACAGGCAGCTATTGACGCCAGAAAAGCAGCAGCACAGGAGAGCGGAGAGTATCAGAAGGTAGTTGTTTCTTTCTTTGACTGGACAGGAGCACCTGCCGGTATAGACAGAGTTAATGAAGCAATCAGTGAGCACACAAGAGAGACTCTTGGTCTCGATGTTGAGCTTCTCATCATCGACTCTGCTGCTTATACAGACGATATCAAACTTATGCTTTCTTCTGGTGAACAGGTAGATCTCTTTTCTACTTGCGGACCCGGATACATGACTTGTGTTAACAATGGATATACAGCAGATCTTGAAGAAAATGATCTTCTGGCTACATATGGTAAGGAACTTAACGAGCTTATCAGACCTGACTATCTGGATGCCTGCAGAGTAGGCGGCAAATTATACGGAGTTCCACCAATCAAGGACTATGCTATTCAGACAGCATGTATTCTTATCGGTAAAGAATATCTTGATGGCGCAGGCTATGATCTTTCCAAGTTCAAGACTGATGACCTTGGATATTACAAGGCTACCTGGGATGATGTAGATGATATGTTTGCAGCAATCCATGAAGCTTTCCCTGACAAGACTGTTTACTCCACACAGGACAACCTTCTTACACAGGGAAGCTGCGTAGATAATATTGCCGGTGATTACTTCGGAACACTTCTTGATCCTGCTAACAGCTTAAAGATTGAAAATGTTTATGAGTCTGATCTTTTCAAAGAGTGGGCAGACAGAGCATACAGATGGAACCAGGCTGGATATATTTCAGGTGACGCTATGAGCGATAAGACTGGTGCTTCTGCAAGAATTAAGTCAGGCGCTTATATGGCAATGATGGCACAGGCTAAGCCTGCTTATCAGAACCAGATTAACGGTGAGTGTGGAAGAGATATGGTGATCTTTGATGTAGGTGACAGCTTCATGTCATCATCAGCTGTATCAGCATTCCCTTGGTGCATGAACCAGGCTACAGAGGATCCTGTAGCAGCTATGCAGGTATTAAATGCTCTTTACACAGATCCAGTTGTTGCTAACCTCGTATGCTGGGGCCAGGAAGGTGTTGAGTATAAGGTTAATGCTGATACATCAATCAACTGGGCAGATGGAGTAAACGCAGACAATTCAGAGTATTATCCTAACGTTCTCTGGATGATGCCAAACCAGTATGCAGCTCATGTTTGGGAAGGCGATCCTATTGATGTAGGTGAGCAGACAGCTAAGTTCAACGATAACTGCCCTGTAAAGTCTAAGGCACTTGGATTTACCTGGGATAACAGCGATTACGTTTCAGAGTTTACAGCTCTTAAGAATGCTTACGAAGAGTTCGGACCTCAGGTTGTATACGGATTCGTAGATCCTGAGACAGGACTTAAGCAGCTCAATGATGCACTTAAGGCTGCTGGACTTGAGGAATACATGACTGCTAAGCAGGCAGCTCTGGATGCATGGGCATCAGAGAATGGTATTAACTAAACTGAAAGCTTTGAATAACTGATTAAAAGAGCCAGCTGATTATTCGTAGCTGGCTCTTATACTAAAAAATGGTGTCAAAATGAGTAAAAAGAACAATTCGCAACCAAGTAAAAAGACATTGAAAAGAAGATTTATCCGGTACATTCCTTTATACATCATGGCTTTACCGGGGCTAATATATCTTTTTATAAACAATTATATGCCGCTCCCAGGCCTGGTTCTGGCGTTCAAGAAATACAATGCCAAGAAGGGCATATTTGGATCGGACTTTGTAGGCTTTAAGAATTTTAAATATCTGTTTGCTACCAAGGATGCGTTTATCATCACAAGGAACACGATATGCTACAACCTGGCATTTATCGTGGTAAATACGATACTGGCGGTCTTTGTGGCAATCCTTCTTGCTGAAATGACATCCAAGATAAAAAATCTCTATCAGTGCCTTATTCTTTTGCCGTTCATGATCTCCATGGTAATTGTAAGCTACCTTGTTTATGGATTTTTGTCTACTGATAACGGATTCATGAACAATACGCTACTGCCTCTTTTTGGAAAAGAGCCTGTCAACTGGTATATGGAAAAGAAATATTGGCCATTCCTACTGACATTTGTTAATGCCTGGAAGGTAATTGGCTACAACTCCATAATCTATATTTCAACAATTTTGGGAATAGACAGGGGAATATATGAGTCTGCAGCGATTGATGGTGCAGGAAAGTGGATGCAGATCCGGAAAATTACAATTCCTCTTCTTAAGCCAACAGTAATAATGCTTACACTGCTTGCTATTGGACGAATTTTCTATTCGGACTTTGGTCTGTTCTACCAGGTTCCTCAAAACCAGGGTGCACTTTTTGCAGTGACAAACACCATTGATACATACGTATACAGAGGTCTTTTGGAGCTGGGAGATATGTCCATGGCTTCTGCAGCAGGTCTGTATCAGTCATTGGTTGGCTTTGTGCTGATTCTTGGAGCCAACTATATGGTAAGCAGAATCGACAAAGACAGTGCATTATTTTAAGGAGCAGGATAGATGAAGGACGAGCAAAAATTTCAGATAATTGCACATGCTGTGATGATATTGCTATCAGTATTTGCAATTCTTCCTATGATTTTAATGGTGGTAAGCTCTTTTACCGATAACGACGTACTGATTGCTGAAGGATATAAATTCTGGCCTTCGAAGTGGTCAGTCTACGCCTACGAATACATTTTCAGTACAGGCAATTCCGTAGTTAGAGCATATGGAGTTTCAATAGTACTTACGCTGGTGGGAACTATTTTGTCTTTGACCATAACGACGATGCTTGCCTACACGATTTCCAAGGCGGATCTGCCGGGCAGAGGGCTTATCACATTTGTAATTGTGTTTTCAATGCTGTTTAATGGAGGACTGGTTCCTACATACATCATTTATACAAATGTATTCAACATTAAGAATACCTTTGCAGCACTTCTGATCCCTGGTCTGTTGATGAATGGATTCAACATCATGCTGATGAAATCCTACTTTGTATCCAGTATTCCGACGGAGATCCTGGATGCAGCCTTTATTGACGGAGCGGGCGAAACCATGACTTTCTGGAAAATCGTGATTCCGCTTTCTAAGCCAATAATGGCGACAATTGCGCTGTTTGCAGGTATAGCCTATTGGAATGACTGGATGAATGGTTATATCTATATAACGAAGAGAACAGATCTATACTCAGTTCAGAACCTGCTCAACAGAATGATGCAGAATATTCAGTTTCTGTCCCAGTCCAGTTCAAATGTGCAGAACGCGACAGCGGGTCTTTCGGCAATTCCTCTTGCGTCTGTAAGAATGGCAATGGCAGCGGTAGGTATTCTGCCTATCATGGTGATGTATCCTTTCGTTCAGAAGTATTTTGTAAAGGGCATTACTCTGGGCGGTGTAAAAGGTTGATCAGAAGTTGAACATAGAGAAGGCTTTAGAACACAAACTTTAGCAGAAAGAGAATAATATGACTAAACTATATATTAATCCGAACAGAAAAATGGGCCACATTAACCCTGAAATCCAGGGACATTTTTCGGAGCATTTGGGAAGATGCATATACGGGGGATTGTATGTGGGGGAGAATTCAGATATTCCCAATGTAAACGGAATGAGAAAAGATGTGGTTGAAGCTCTTAAAGAGATGAAAATACCTGTTCTTCGCTGGCCGGGGGGATGTTTTGCTGATGAGTATCATTGGAAAGACGGCATAGGAAAAAAAGAAAACAGGAAAAAGATGATCAATACTCACTGGGGCGGAGTAGTTGAGGACAACAGCTTTGGTACCCATGAGTTCATGGAGCTTTGCAGACAGCTTGGGTGCAAACCATATATCAACGGAAATATGGGTAGCGGTACTGTCAGAGAGATGAGTGAATGGATTGAATACATGACTCTTGATGGAGTTTCACCCATGGCAGATCTGCGAAAGGAAAACGGACAGGAGAAACCATGGAAGGTCGACTACTTTGGCGTAGGAAATGAAAACTGGGGATGCGGCGGAAATATGCTCCCTGAGTACTATGCTAATGAGTACAGAAGATATCAGACTTATCTCAGGAATTACAGCAAGGATCATTCCATATTTAAGATTGCCTGTGGACCCAACTCCGGCGACTATGAGTGGACAGATACCGTAATGAAGACCTGTTTCAAAAATTGTGGACCGAACCATGGCTTTATGGATGGTCTGTCGCTTCACTATTACACGGTACCGGGACCCTGGGAAAATAAGGGCTCAGCAACTGATTTTGATGTGGAAAGCTACTACCTCACACTGAAAAAGACACTGTTTATGGAAGAACTTATCTCAAGGCACACAGCAATCATGGATAAGTATGATAAGGATCATGAAGTTGGTCTTATTGTTGATGAGTGGGGAAACTGGTTCGATGTTGAGCCGGGCACAAATCCGGGATTCTTATATCAGCAGAATACTATAAGGGATGCGCTTGTTGCTGGAATAAATCTCAATATTTTCAATAAACACTGCGATAGGGTTAAGATGGCTAACATTGCACAGATAGCCAATGTTCTTCAGTCAGTGGTTCTTACTGAAGGCGAGAAGATGGTTAAAACTCCAACATATCACGTGTTTAATATGTACAAGTATCATCAGGACGCAGAGCTTGTGGAAAGCTCAGTTGAAACAGAACTCGTGGGAGTTGAAAAGGATAATATGGTACCAAACCTCACAGAATCTGCATCTTTAGATAAAGATGGTGTTCTCAACATTACGCTTACAAACCTTTCGGCAGATAAAGCTTATGATATCAGCGGAATACTGGTAGATACAAATTGTAAGTCGTTACAGGCAAAGATCCTTTCTGGTAAGATCAATGATCATAACACATTTGATGATCCGATGAGAGTAAAGACTGAGGAATTTAGTAATATTAAGCTTGCCAGTGGCAATCTGGAATTCACAATTCCGTCCAGCAGTGTAATGCTCATTCAGGTTCAGACCATATAAAGAAAAAAGAAGCAGAAGCTGAGGAAAACAGCTTCTGCTTTTTACAGTAATTTTATATATAATTTGCACTAAAAATCTTGTGAAAAATTTGACTTTGTAGTATAAATGAAGTATCGGCGCTAGTTTGCCGACATTTTTCTAGTGCATCTGCGAATTATCTGTATATTATATTTGCTGGTGTCAATATTCCGACAGGAACACTGATGACAGCATACGACATCAGATTATTCGTACAAAAAATTATAAGAGAAAAGAGGTTAACTAAATGGCAAACATCGATTTAACCAAGTATGGAATCACTGGTACAACTGAGATCGTCCACAATCCTTCTTACGATGATCTTTACACAGAGGAAATGAAGCCTGAACTTACTGGATACGAGAAGGGCGTTGACACAGAGCTTGGCGCTGTAAACGTTATGACAGGTATCTACACAGGTCGTTCACCTAAAGATAAGTACATCGTTATGGACGAGAACTCAAAGGACACTGTATGGTGGACATCTGACGAGTACAAGAATGACAACCATCCTATGAGCGAAGAGGTATGGGCAAAGGTTAAGGAGATCGCTAAGAACGAGCTTTGCAACAAGAGACTCTTTGTAGTTGACGCTTTCTGCGGAGCTAACAAGGACACTCGTATGGCAGTTCGTTTCATCGTTGAGGTTGCTTGGCAGGCTCACTTCATTAAGAACATGTTCATCGTTCCTACAGAGGAAGAGCTTGCAAACTTCGAGCCTGATTTCGTAGTTTATAATGCTTCCCTTGCTAAGGTTGATGACTATAAGGCACTTGGTCTTAACTCTGAGACTTGCGTAGCATTCAACATCACAAGCCGTGAGCAGGTTATCATCAACACATGGTACGGCGGAGAAATGAAGAAGGGTATGTTCTCAATGATGAACTACTACCTTCCTCTTAAGGGAATTGCTTCTATGCACTGCTCAGCTAACACAGATATGAACGGTGAGAACACAGCAATCTTCTTCGGTCTTTCAGGAACAGGTAAGACAACACTTTCAACAGATCCTAAGAGACTTCTTATCGGTGATGACGAGCACGGCTGGGACGACAACGGAGTATTCAACTTCGAGGGCGGCTGCTATGCTAAGGTTATCGGGCTTGATAAGGATTCAGAGCCTGATATCTACAACGCTATCAAGAGAGATGCTCTTTTAGAGAACGTTACAGTTGACGGCGCTGGAAAGATTGACTTTGATGATAAGAGCGTAACAGAGAACACTCGTGTATCTTATCCTATCAACCACATTAAGAACATCGTTCTTAACGTACACCCTACATCATCAGGTCCTGCAGCTCAGAACGTTATCTTCCTTTCAGCTGATGCTTTCGGAGTACTTCCTCCAGTATCAATCCTGACACCTGAGCAGACACAGTACTACTTCCTGTCAGGCTTCACAGCTAAGCTTGCTGGAACAGAGAGAGGAATCACAGAGCCTACACCTACATTCTCAGCTTGCTTCGGCCAGGCATTCCTTGAGCTTCATCCTACAAAGTACGGTGAGGAGCTCGTTAAGAAGATGCAGAAGTCTGGCGCAAAGGCTTACCTTGTTAATACAGGTTGGAACGGCACAGGCAAGAGAATCTCCATCAAGGATACTCGTGGAATCATCGACGCAATCCTTAACGGTGATGTAAACAAGGCTGAGACAAAGAAGATCCCGATCTTCGATTTCGAAGTTCCTACATCTCTTCCTGGAGTTGATCCTGCAATCCTTGATCCTAGAGATACATATGCTGATGCTTCTGAGTGGGAGACAAAGGCTAAGGATCTTGCAGAGAGATTCATCAAGAACTTCAAGAAGTATGAAGGCAATGACGCTGGTAAGGCTCTTGTAGCAGCTGGCCCAAAGCTTTGATCTGAATCAGATAATTTATAAAACAAATGAGGCACTACGTCTTTTCTGACGTAGTGCCTTTTCGTATAATACTATTAGTGATTTTCGGGAGGGTTTGAACATTTCTTATGGAGAAGAAAAGAGAGTACTATCTGGATATTGCCAAGGTTGCATCCATGATAGGGGTTATAGTGGTTCATACAGGTGCAATAAGCTGGTATGAGGCACCATTTGGGGTTTATCCCTGGGGAGTATTAAATGTTTTTGATATGCTGGGAAGGTTCAGTGTCCCGGTCTTTTTGATGATCAGTGGATATCTGTTTTTAAACCCGCAAAGACCGGTAAATTCCTCTGATATATTCAAAAGATACATACCAAGACTTCTTTGTGCATTCTTTTTCTGGTCGTTTCTGTATGCGCTTATTACCAGCGGCTTTATGACCTCAAGATCCTTAGCAGGCGGTGTCGGAGAAAAGCTTTTACATGATACATCGGCGGGAAGATATCACATGTGGTATATCTTTACCATAGCAGGGCTTTATATCATTACACCTGCGCTAAGGCCGGTGGCTGCGGACAGAAAGGCCATGAGATATTTCCTGTTGACCTCATTTATCTTAACTTATCTTATTCCTACACTTCAGTTAATCCCGATAGTATCGAAGTATACATTTTGGCTAACCGGAAGATTTGACTTGTCTCACATTTCAGGATATGTTCTTTATTATCTCGCCGGATACTATTTTGGAACGGAAGACCTGAGCCCAAAACAAAGAAAGATAATTTATGCCTTTGGTATAGGCTCGGCACTTATCATGTTTGTGGTGGTTTCAGTTATGATCATCAGCCAACAGTATCCGGCTCATACCTACCATGAATATACAAACGCCGGAATGCCACTCTTTGGCCTCTCTGCCTTTGTCTTTTTCAGATATAGATTTAAGGATGTGGACCCTGACACGAAAATAATGAGAGCCATAATACAGCTATCCAAAATGAACCTTGGCATATACCTGGTTCACGACTTTGGCCTTATTGCATTCAGAAAGATTGGCTTAAAGCCAGTAATGGTAGCGCCTTTTATAATGCTTCCTATAATGGCACTTGCAGATTATGCGATATCATTTTGCATTGTATTTGTGATCAGTCATATACCGGTGTTAAAAAAGTGGATAATATAAAAACAAAGCGACATGTAGGATTATTACATGTCGCTTTTGCTTTGTATGTATTCTCTTGGACTATGGCCATCAACTTTTTTGAAGACCTTGGAGAAGTAGTAAGCTGACTCAAAACCGAGAGCATCTGCAACTTCGTAGATCTTCATGTCACCGGACAATAGCATTTCCTTTGCCCTGTCTATTTTTTTTGTATAAACGTATTCTGAAAATCCGGTTTCAGTATTTCTTTTAAATAGAACTGACAGATAAGCCGGGGAAAGACCAAAGACCTCAGCAACTTCGTTAAGCTGAAGCTTGCCGTTTAGGTTGTCATCTATGTATTCCTGAATGGCGGTGATAAGCTTATCTTTACCGGAGCGGCGGTTGCTTCCTACAATATGGCTAAAGAGTCTGATGGGATTAGTGTTGTCTGCCTGTTGCTGTGCTGTCTTGGCTTCATCGAAGGACACGGGGATGTCTATAGGCGTGGATACGGCAGAGCCTATGCCAAAGGTGAGTGTGGCCTTGAAATAGCTGGTTATCATGGTCCTGGCATTTTCTAGAGCTTCTGTTATAAGATCCATGGTCCCGGCTACAGGTTTATCTTCAGTAAAAGAGAAAACCACTGCAAAATGCTGCAGATCGATTGAAACAATCTGACAAGGGGCGTGTCGTGATATGATCTCTTTTGCCATGCTTATACTGGAGGAATAGATATCCAGCGCTTCTGAGGTGAAGGAATCTCCGCCGGATGCTGGGACATCAGAGCTTATTTCACAAAAGACCACAATATAACGGTTGAAGTCAAAGGAAAGATTAAGCTTTGCTGCCTCTGAAAGAAGGGCCTCCTGGGAAAGCACTTGGTGATTAAAGAGTTTAAGCATGAGTTTTTGTCTTAGGTCTTCAAGAGAACTATTACTGCTGGTCTTAGGCAATTCTGCAGCAGGTTTTACCTTGTCAACTCTCTGGATTGCCTTTGTTATGGCTGCTGAAAGGGTGTTGGGATTAAGCTCTATTTTTACCAGATAATCCACCGCATCGTAAACAATGGCCTGTCTTGCCATCTCAAATTCTTCATAAGCAGTCAGCATGATAAATGCCGGAACGGAACCGTACTTGTTGTGAGATTTGCTAAGGAGCTCAAGGCCTGTCATAACCGGCATACGAATATCAGCGATGACAATATCCGGGGGATTTTGAGAGATAATATCCCAGGCCTCCTGCCCATTGGAGGCAGTTCCTATTATTTCTATGGTATCTGTGTGGTCTTTTGCCAGCATGGTTTTTAATCCGATCTGTACCAGTGGTTCGTCATCCACAATTAGTAATCTGTACATTTTGTTTCCTCTTCAAATGGAAGTACAAAGCTCATGGTGGTGAACTTGTTTTCTTCACTTGTAATCTTTATTCCGTACTTTTCTCCGAAGGTATATTTTATCCTTTCGTTGACGTTTACGACACCAATCTGTTTGAAGAATTCTGTAGAAGTCTGACTCCGCCCGCTAAAGATCTCTTCAATTGATTCCCGGCTCATGCCTACGCCATTGTCTGTCACATCGATAATGACGTTTCCGTCTTGTTTGTAGGTGTGGATAGTTATCTTTCCGGCACTTCCTTTGGGTTCTATCCCATGGAAAATGGCATTTTCTATAATGGGCTGAAGAGAGAACCGATTTATCTTTTGCTGAAGAAGAGATTCTTCCTCAGTTATGTATTCAAGGTCGATGGTTCCTCCGTAGCGGTATTTCATTATGGTAAAATAGTCATCCACCAAAGAGAATTCATCACTTATGGGAATAAGGTCCTTGGTGCTTTTTGAAATGTTTTTCATCAGGCGGGAAAGAGAGGTAGACATGTCTGCAATGCCCTCCGAGCCCTGAATAGTAGCCATCCATTTGATGGTGTTTAAGGTGTTGTATAAAAAGTGGGGATTAATCTGTGACTGGAGGATCTGATACTCCATGTCATGTCTGGTCTTTTCGTCAACCAGCCTCTTTTCCATAAGATCTGAGACGTTTTCCGACAGGTTGTTGATGCCTCTGCCAATCTCGCCAAGCTCGTTGTCCCACTCAATCTTCTCGTCCCTGGAAAAATCGCCCTGTCCTATTTTATCAAGACGACTTATCAGCCTGTCAACCGGGCGGTTTATTGTCCGATGCAGGGAGATGCTCAGGATAACACCTGCAAAAAGGATCACAAGGAAGATTGCAATTATAAGGAGCTTATAGGAGCGCATCCTTCCCTCAAGGGCAGCTCTGGAGGGAAGGTAGGATATGGTCCATCCGGTATCCGGAAGAACGTAAGATATGGCATCTGCGGGAACAGTGTCTTTTACCAGGTCAAAAGAGCTATACCTGTAGGTACTGCCCTTGCTAAAGGTGATATACAGGGCGTCATCCTCTGTCAAAACGAAACTTTTAAAGGAATTTATGATAACTGAGATGGGGATATCCATATAGACCCATCCGATGATCTGAGAAGATGAAGAGCTGTAGATTGGCCTTACTATAGGAAGGATATTTGGAGTTCCCGTCCTGCTAAGGGGATTTGGGAAAAAGCCATCCCACCTGAAGGTCTGATCGGTGATGTGGGCTTCAAAAAATTCGGAATCCATAATAGTCATGGGGACACTTGCTATGGACTGGGCATCTCCTTTGGAAATGGCCTGCAGAAACCGAGTGCCGTTAGGCGTTGTGATGACAACTCTTTCAACCTCATTTCTTACACCAACAATGTTAAATTCATTGTTAAGATGGTTCCAGGCATTGACTGAGAGTTTCCTTCCGGACTGAAGGTCCGTTGCATAGGCCTTGTCTACAGTGCGAAGATAGTTGCTGATGGTACTGTCGAGACATATCCAGTTGGAAAAGGTAAGGACAGTATTGATATCTGAGTCCAGTTCATTACCAAGGACATGGATATTTGTAAGGGCTGACTGATATTGATTTTCCCTAAGGTATCTGGCAGAGAGAATATAGCTGGCAGTTGCAACTGAGAGAGCAATAAGAAGGGCAAAGCCAACAGCCCATATTACGATTTTGTTTCTGATAGAGTGTTTTTTGGTATGCATAGGTATATATTAGAGCAGTGGACTTATAAAGAAAATACAGTTTTATATAAAAAAAATGCATTTTTTTGACAACAAGAGTTAAAGAATGTGCATTCATTGAATTATAAAGAAAATATAAACTGATTACATAACAAACATGCCGCGCGTAAGCGGTACTTTTAGAGGGAGGTTTATATGAAAAAGAGAATTCTTAGCTCTTTACTTGCCATGACTATGGTTGTTGCAAGTATCACTGGTTGCGGAGCAGCAGCTGAGCAGGCTCCTGCAGCAGACACAACAGCACAGACAGAAACAAAGACTGAAGAAGCAGCTCCTGCAGACAATACTCAGGCAGCAGCAGAGACTACTGAGACAGCATCTGATGAGCCTGTAACACTTAAGTGGGCACTTTGGGATGTATCCAGCACAGTTTATTATCAGCCACTTATCGATGCTTATACAGCAGCTCATCCCAATGTAACAATCGAGATGGTTGACCTTGGATCAACAGATTACAGCACGGTTCTTGGAACACAGCTTTCAGGAGCAGGATCTGACTTTGATGTAGTAACAATTAAGGACGTTCCCGGATATGTATCACTGGTTAACAAGGGCGTTCTTGAGCCCCTTAATGACCGCATCGCAGCAGATGGCGTTGACCTTTCACTCTACAACGGAGTAACAGATCAGGTAACAATAGACGGAAGTCTTTATGAGCTTCCTTTCAGATCAGACATCTGGGTTCTCTTCTACAACAAGGATATCTTCGACAAGGCCGGTGTAGACTATCCTACAAATGATATGACCTGGGAAGAGTACGACAAGCTTGCAAGAAGCGTAACAGATACTACTCCTGGTGCTGAGGTTTACGGTTCTCACTACCACACCTGGAGATCAACAATCCAGCTTGATGGTATCCTTGATGGTAAGCACACAATCGTTGATGGCAACTATGATTTCACAAAGCCATATTACGAGATGGTTCTTGCACAGCAGAAAGATGGCGTTTGCATGGATTATGCAACACTTAAGACACAGGGACTTCATTACTCAGCAGCATTTGCACAGGGTAACGTAGCAACAATGAACATGGGATCATGGTTCATTGCAACACTTATCCAGAAGATCAAAGACGGCGAGTACACAGACTGCACAAACTGGGGTATTGTTAAGTATCCTCACGCTGATGGTGTAGAGGCTGGTTCAACTCTTTCAACAATCACAGCTCTTTCAATTCCTACATCAGCACCTAACAAGGATGCAGCTTGGGATTTCGTTAAGTTTGTAAGCGGAGCTGAGGGCGCAGAGGTTATGGCTTCTACAGGTAATATCCCAGCTATGACAAACAAGACAATCGTAGATATCATCGCTTCTATGGATGGATTCCCAACAGATGATGCTTCAAAGGAAGCACTTATCACTAGCCACACATACCTTGAGATGCCTGCAAATGACAAGTCATCAGAGATTGAGACAGTACTCAACGAGCAGCATGACCTTATCATGAATGAAGAAGTTAGTGTTGATGATGCTATCGCAGCAATGAACGAGGGTGTTCAGGCTGTACTTGCACAGTAATAAATAATCAGATACTTAAGACAGAGCACTTGAATATCAAGAAGGCTTGAGTTCAAGTGCTCTTTTTAGGTGAAACGCTATTAAAGGAAAAACGAGGAAACAAACATGGCTGCAGGAATTACTGCTATGGAAAAGAATATGAAGAGGCGCCAGCGAAAAAGAAATCTCGTAGCTTATTCTTTTATTGCGCCGAATTTCATCGGGTTTGCTGTATTTACCCTTGGACCTATCGTTCTTGCTCTGCTCATGTCTTTTGCTGAGTGGGATGGAAGTAATGCGATGAAGTTTGTCGGACTAGACAACTTCGTTCAGATCTTTTCAGATGACAGATTCACTTCTGCTCTGAAAAATACAATAGTCTATAGTATCTTTACCGTCCCGATAACGCTGATCATGGCTTTGGGACTGGCAATCTTGCTTAATCAGAAGATAAAGGGAACCAACTTTTTCAGGACAGTTGCCTTCTTCCCTTATGTTGCTTCACTGGTAGCTGTAGCTGCTGTATGGAACATGCTCTTTACACCAGCTAAGGGCGGAATTGTGAATCAGCTTCTTATGAATGTATTTCATGCGCAGCCTCTTAAATGGGCTGCTTCATCAAGTACTGTTATGTTGACAATTATCATGTTCTCCGTTTGGAAGAATATGGGTTACTATATGGTGATCTACCTGGCGGGGCTTCAGGGAATAAGTGAGGATCTCTACGAGGCAGCTTCTTTGGATGGAGCTAATGCCTGGCAGAAATTTAGGCATATTACTGTTCCACAGCTTAAGCCCACCACATTTTTCGTAACTATAATGCTTACTATCAACTGCTTCAAGGTATATGACATAGTTTATATGCTGGCCGGAGGCTCCAATGGTGTTGTAAATAAGAGCGCCATCGTTCTTGTTTACTATATCTATGAAGAGGCCTTCAGGAACTGGAAGCTGGGAAGAGCTTCTGCATCAGCATTGGTGCTCTTTGCCATAGTGCTTGCTGTTACACTCATCCAGTTCAAGGGTGAGAAGAACTACGCCAACGACTGATGGGGAGGAATAAAAGTGAAGAGCAAAAAGAACAACAGAATCATAGGACAGATCATTGTCTATGCGCTGCTCATCCTTTTGGCCATGATGATGCTTGTGCCATTCCTTTGGATGATCTCCGCATCACTGAAATTTAACAAGGACGTATTTGTAATACCCTTTGAGTGGATACCCAAAGCCCCCAGATGGCAAAATTATATTGATATCTGGACCAAGATCCCTCTGGCAAAATTCACATTAAATACTGCTAAACTGACAGTTATCGTTACACTGCTTCAGTTGTTTACATCTAGCTTTGCTGCCTATGCATTTGCTAAACTGGAGTTCAAGGGAAGAAACATATTGTTCCTGGCATATGTTGCAACAATAGCTGTTCCATGGCAGGTATACATGGTTCCTCAGTTTATGTTTATGAGAAACCTGGGCCTGGCAGATACACATCTTGCCATTATCATTCTTCAGGCCTTCTCCGCCTTTGGAGTATTTCTTATGAGACAGTTTTACGAGGGAATCCCGGACTCACTTTGTGAGGCTGCAAGGATCGATGGTATGTCTGAATATGAGATATATGCAAAGATTATGCTGCCCCTGTCAAAGCCTGCTTTGTCTACCCTTATCATATTTACCTTTGTAAATACCTGGAATGACTTCCTTGGACCCCTTATCTATCTCACAACTGAGTCCAAGAAAACTCTCCAGATAGGACTGAAGATGTTTATTTCACAGTACTCTGCTGAGTATGGCCTTATCATGGCAGCATCAGTACTGTCGCTTATTCCGGTGTTTATAGTTTTCATTTCACTTCAGAAATACTTTGTTGCCGGAATCACAGCCGGTTCAGTAAAGGGATAATACCATGGCAAAAGAGATTTCTCAAAGACATCTGGTTTTGGAATACTTTCAGAAAACGCGCTCACTGTGCGCGTTTTCTTTGTGTCCTGATATTAGTAAAAGAGATGCATATGACTCTTTCCCTGATGATCTTAAATTGAAGCTGATAGCTGCGGGAGAGAATGAAAAAGAAAAACCCTGGTCAGTAATTCTTTTGTCTGATTATCTTGAGTTTTCAAAAAACGGAAACCGTGTAAGATTTGAGGAGCTTTATTTTTCCAGAAGAAGAAAGCTAAACAGCCTTATTATGGCGGAGATGGTTGAGAACAGAGGAAGATTTCTTGAGGCTATTCTTGATGGTATCTACCTTATTCTTGAGGAGAGCTCCTGGTGTCTTCCTGCTCATAACACCCATGTCAGGGACGCTAAGCAGCAGGAAATGCCTGATGTTCTTCACCCAATCATTGATCTTTTTGGCGCTGAGACAGGAGCTCTTTTGGCCTTTGCAGAGTATCTTTTAAGGCCGGTCCTAAATAAAAAGAATCCTGACATTAGCGCACTTATCAATAAGAGACTGGAGGAAAGAATTTTTAAGCCTTACAGTGAGGAGCATTTCTGGTGGATGGGAGATGGTAAACATCCCATGTGCAACTGGACACCCTGGTGCACACAGAATGTGCTTTTGTGTGCCCTCACAAGACCTGAGGGATTTTTTAGCGAAGCAGAGATAAGAAAGTATCTTGAAAGTGCCGCCATATCACTGGACTATTTTCTTGATGAGTACGGTGATGATGGATGCTGTAATGAAGGTGCCCAGTACTATTCCCATGCAGGCCTTTGCCTCTTTGGAGCTTTGTACCTGATGGTAGATGCTTTAAGAGGAACCGACTTTGAGGATATCTTTGGAGAAGAGCTTATCAGGAATATTGCAGGTTATATAGTTCGCATGAACGTCTCGGATAACAGATACATTAATTTTGCTGACTGCGCTGCCATCTGCCCAAGAAGAACGGCAAGGGAATATCTTTTTGGAAGATACTGTAAGGATGAAGTGTTGACTGCCTTTGCTGCGGCGGACTTCAGGAGGGAAAGCGAAGAAGGAAAGTTGCTTCCTGAAGAGATAAATCTCTTTTACCATGTGATCCAAGCCTTTAATTATGAAGAGATGGAAAAGTATCCGGAAAGCGACGTTTTGTGCACAGACGCCTTTTATGAAAGTACAGGCCTGATGATTGGCAGGGACGAAACTTATGTCCTGGCTGCCAAGGCAGGAAATAATGCTGACAGCCATAACCATAACGATGTGGGGTCCTTTACAATTTATAAAAATGGTAAGCCCCTTATTATAGATCTTGGCGTCGGAACCTACACAAAGCAGACTTTTTCTGAAAAGAGATATGAGCTGTGGACCATGCAGTCCCAGTTCCACAACGTTCCTACGTTTATAAAAAATGATACGGAAATAAAAATAAGTCATCTTGGAAAGAACCCTGCTGAGGACTACTATGATGATAGTATAGTGATGCAAAGGGATGGGCAGGAGTTTGAGGCAGATAAAGTGGAATTCCAATCCGGAACCTGTGATACTTCTGATGGAAAACCATACCAAAGGTCCTGTCTGAATATGGATATAGCCGGGGCTTATAAGAATCCTTTGGTAAAGAACTACAGAAGATCTGTAGAACTAAAAAAGGGCCAGGGTGTTGTAGTTACTGATGAATATGAAGGAGAGATGACAGCTCTTTTAACTCTTATGACCTATGAAAGGCCTTATCCGAAATCTTCTAAAGACGACAGGCTTGATATAAAGCTTGGGGACCTTGGACAGGTTCTGGTAACAGGCGGAAGCCTAGAGGAGATACAGACCTTTCCCATAGAGGATGAGAGGCTTAAGTTATCCTGGGAGCATGAAGTGTACAGGGTGCTTATAAGGATGGGGCAGGAGCATAAGACTACACTGGAAATATCGTGACCGGAATAGATACATGAAATATGTGCAAACATAAGGAAAATAGATACATAATCGAGGCAGAAAGGAAAAGAATGAGAACGTTGACAGATACAGAAAAAGCCTGGGTTCAAGAGA
The DNA here is from genome assembly GCF_000702965.1 of Butyrivibrio sp. AE2032. Classification (NCBI taxonomy): domain Bacteria; kingdom Bacillati; phylum Bacillota; class Clostridia; order Lachnospirales; family Lachnospiraceae; genus Butyrivibrio; species Butyrivibrio sp. AE2032. Next base: position 1,378,230 of record NZ_JNLF01000003.1, read on the forward strand.
CTCTGGAAAAGATAGAGAAAAAGATAATCCCAGTGACGGAAAGAAACAGGGACAGGATTCCCTACACTACGATAGATGGAAGATTTGACGACAAGAGCATCTCAGACCCCTGTTGGTGGACCAACGGATTTTGGGGTGGAGTGATGTGGCAGCTATATGCTTTGACAGGAAATGAAATGTTCAGACTAGAAGCCATTGGCGTCGAAGAGAAGCTGGACCAAAACCTTATGAGTACCCAGGGGCTGGACCACGACAACGGCTTTAAGTGGCTGCCCACCTCGGTTATCAGATACAAACAGGAAAAGAATGAAGAATCTCTTAATCGGGCGATGCTGGCTGCAAACAATATGGCAGGAAGGTTTAACCTGGCAGGAAACTTTATAAGAGCCTGGAATAATTGGGATGACGTTGACAGAAGGGGATTTGCAATCATTGACTGCATGATGAATCTGCCGCTTCTTTACTGGGCTTCAGAGGAGACCACAGATCCAAGATTTAAGATGATAGCAGTTGCTCACGCAGATACGGCCCTTAAGTCGTTCATAAGGGAGGACGGATCAGTTAATCACATCGTGGTATTCGATCCATTCACAGGAAAGCAGGAGGGAACTTTAGGAGGCCAGGGCTACGGCGAGGGTTCTTCCTGGACAAGAGGACAGAGTTGGGGAATCTACGGCTTTGCTCTATCCTACCGTTACACCGGGGAAAAGAAATATCTGGAGGCTTCAAAGAAGATCGCAGACTATGTGCTGTCTGCCATGCCTGAAAGCTTCCTGGTTCCGATAGATTACAGACAGCCAAAGGAAGTGTCCTTGGAAGATAGCACGGCTGCAGCCATAACAGCTTCAGGTCTAATTGAACTGGCGGGGCTTTTAGATGAGGACTCAGACAAATATCTTGATGGGGCATTAAAGCTCCTTAAGACTTTGGATGAGAAGCGCTGCAACTGGAGTCTTGATACAGATAACCTGTTGGAAAAATGTGCAGTTGACTATCACGGAGACGGACACAACATGTCCATCATCTACGGTGATTACTATTTTATAGAAGCGCTTATGAAATTATCGGGTAAAGCCTTAAGGATTTTCTGATGAGGCAAGGAGAAGAAGATGGTATTCACACCTACAAGTACTGATTATGAGCTTAGCCCCTATACAGGGCTTACGAGAGATAGCTGGATAGAAGCAGCAAAGTACCTGCTTTCGGGAGTTTTTAATAATCTGAAATCCATAGAAGATCCTGTGGTCATGCCAAGATATGAGACAAAGATCACTTACCCGCAGCCAGGGGACCCTGAGTGGAGGACAAAGGCGGAAATATTTGAAGGGCTGGCAAGATCTTTTTTCATAGCTGCGCCACTAGTACATATTGATCCAGAGCTTACATTAAATGGAATAAATGTAAGGGATTACTATGCTAAGCAGGTGCTATACGCAGTAACTCCCGGGGAAAAGAACTATGTGCTGAACTTCACGGATATGAAAAGTGGCGATGACAGTGGTAATCTTTTTGCCACATACCAGCAGACTGTTGAAACTGCAGCGCTGGTGATCTGCCTGTGGCTTTCAAAGGATGAGATCTGGGACAGATATAGCAAGGAAGAAAAGGACAGGATTGCAGCCTTTTTATCAGACTTTGCACATTCCAATACCGTTCCCCAAAACTGGCGCCTTTTTAATATGCTGGATATGGCCTTTTTGTACATGAACGGCTATGAGATAGATGAGGATATCATGAGGGATCACGCCCAGAACATTCTCCACTACTACGTTGGAGATGGCTGGTACAGGGACGGACATTCCTTTGATTACTACTCCTGCTGGGCCTTCAACATGTACACAGCCATCTGGAACAACTGGTACGGATACGAGAAGGAGCCCTATATTGCTGAAAGGTTCGAAGAAAACTCCAATGAGCTCATGAAGACCTATCCCTACTTCTTCGACAGGGACGGTTTTACCAACATGTGGGGCAGGAGCGGGATTTACAGAAATGCTGCCACTAGCTCTTTTGACGGAAATCTCCTTATGAGAAATTCTTCAATAGATCCGGGCCAGGCAAGAAGGATCTGTTCCGGGTCACTGTTACAGTTCCTTACAAGAGATGACTTTTTGTGGGAGGGTGTACCTACTCTTGGATTCTATGGGCCTTTTTCACCGCTACTCCAGGGGTATTCCTGCGCAGAATCCCCGTTCTGGCTGGCGAAAGCTCTTTTGTGCCTGCATCTTCCAAAGGATCATCCCTTCTGGACGGCTAAGGAAAACAACGGACTATGGGATGAGCTTAAGGAAAATGAAACAAAGGTGTGGACCCTGGACGGCCCTGGACTTTGCATGGCTAACCATCAGGCAAACGGAATAACTGAACTTAGGACCGGGAAGGTTGTGAAAAACAAGGCCGATGATCATGGAATGAACAACTATTCCAAGCTTGTCTATAATACCAAATTCCCTTGGGAGGCAACGGTCAGTGATGAGGTTGAGTCCCAGCAGTATGTGGGAAAGTACACAGATGAGGGGAAGACGATCAAGGGAAATGTGACCTACTGGGCAGGAGAGAAGGACCAGGTTTTGTACAGGAGGCAGTTCTTTGATTATGACATGGATAATGAGTGTCACTGGATGACTGCCATTGATCTGGCTGACTTTGCCGTTCCCTACGGAATCATAAGAGCAGATAAGATCCGTATGTTCAGACGACCTATAGAGTTTACCCTTGGAGCCTTTGGCTTCCCAGACAACGGAACAGAAGTTATCTATAAAGAGAAGGATGGCTTCAGGGCAGTAGTGCTCAAGGGACATGACCATACAGGAAAAGAAAAACAGATGGCATTTACTATATTTGCCGGCTGGGATAGCATTGAACGGATCGACTCTGAAGGGACAAATCCTGACAGCAAAAAATCAGTGGTGATGTATGCAAAGACCAAAAGAAACAAGCAGTATGGTTACGAGCCTTACTTCCTTATTTCACAGATCGTCACAAAGGAATCGCTTAAGGATTTTTCGGAGGATGAAATATTCCCCATAGCAAGAATTGAATATACGGATTCCCAGAAATGCGGCGGATACGGACCTGTAAAGATTTATTTAAAGAACGGAGAAGTAAGAGTTATCGATTTTTACGGCATTGAGGGAATGTTCTCGGTATAAGTGGTGAGATAAAAGAAAGGGAATACGCATGAAGATCAGTGTATATAATGATTGGGATCATGTTCCCAAGGCGGAAAGTAGTGGCGAAGACGAAGTAACTCTTGCCTGGGATGGAGAATATAGAAAAGGTGACATTATAGAGTTTTCCGAAATTACTCCGGATGAATTTTACGTTGTGAAGGTCGATGCAACAATTGATCCTGCGCTGGTACTTATTAAGGAGGAGACAGTTCTTTTTACGGTTCCCTTCTATGAGAAGAAAACCAGCTATAACCCATTATCCTTTTGGGGAAACAGGCATATTGTGACCATAAGAAAAGCCGCGGATTATGAGGTTTCTGCGTACAGAAATCTGGCTCTGAATCCCTTTGACCAGCATGAGGTTAGCGGCGTTTATCCTCATGCCAGTGCAAACGTGGAGACAAGGGGTGAGGCAGTATTTGCGGCGAGGAATGCTATAGATGGCTGCAAGGCAACCCTTTCCCATGGAGAGTGGCCCTATGAATCCTGGGGGATCAACCGTCAGGACGATGCAGAATTCACTTTGGATTTCGGAAGAAAGGTTGATATAGATAGGATCCTTCTCTATACAAGAGCTGATTTCCCACATGACAACTGGTGGGTGGAAGGAACCTTAAGCTTTTCAGATGGAAGCCAAGAAGTAATAAAGATGGATAAGAAGGTCCAGATACCACATAGCTTTAATATCAAGCGCTCTGGCATAGAATGGATCAAGCTTGGAAAGCTCATTAAAGCTGATGATCCAAGCCCGTTCCCGGCACTTACACAGATTGAAGTTTATGGAACTGAAGCCAGATAGATTAAGAAAAGGCTGTCGCACTCAAAAGTGCGACAGCCTTAATTTGTCTTTATCTGTTTTCGTGATCAAGTGAAGCCTTGATGAATCCTGAGAAAAGAGGATGTGGTCTGTTTGGACGGCTCTTAAGTTCAGGATGTGCCTGGGTTGCCATGTGGAAGGCGTTTGAAGGAAGCTCGATCATTTCAACGATCCTTCCGTCAGGAGACATTCCGCAGAGCTTCAAGCCGTTCTGAACCAGAACATTTCTGAAGTCGTTGTTGACCTCGTATCTGTGACGATGGCGCTCTGTGATGTTCTCTGAACCAAAGAGCTCAAAGGCCTTGGAATCCTTATCAAGGACGCAAGGGTATGAACCGAGACGTAAGGTTCCACCGATATCCTCAACACCATTCTGGTCAGGTAAAAGAGCTATCATAGGATGCTGGGTGTTTGGATCAAACTCGATGGAGTGTGCATCTGCGTAACCAACTACGTTACGTGCAAACTCAACGATTGCCAGCTGCATACCAAGGCAAAGGCCAAGGAATGGAAGGTTGTTTTCGCGAGCATACTTGATGGAGGTGATCATTCCTTCGATTCCGCGATCACCAAAGCCGCCGGGAACGATAAGTCCATTTACACCTGAAAGAAGGTCTGCCACATTATCAGGAGTAACTTCTTCTGAATCTATCCATTTAATATCGACAGCAGTCTGATTAGAGATACCACCGTGCTTAAGAGCTTCAACTACACTTATGTATGCATCATGAAGCTGCGTGTACTTTCCGACAAGAGCAACCTTTACTACATGCTTCATTGAGTAGAGAGTGTCTACCATTGCCTTCCAGTCTGTAAGATCAGGCTCTGGACACTCAAGGTTAAGGCACTCACATGCCACCTGAGCCAGATGCTCTTTTTCCATGGCAAGAGGAGCCTCGTAGAGGTACTCAAGATCAAGGTTGTTGAGAACGTGACTTGAAGGAACATTACAGAAAAGAGCTATCTTATCCTTTGTCTCCTGATCAAGCTCCAGTTCACTTCTGCAGACGATCACGTCAGGCTGAAGTCCCATTCCCTGCATGGTCTTAACTGCTGACTGAGTAGGCTTTGTCTTGATCTCCTGTGAACAGCGAAGGTAAGGAATAAGTGAAACCAGGATAAGCATTGCATTCTCGTGGCCAACCTCGTGCTGGAACTGTCTGATGGCCTCAAGGAATGGCTGAGACTCAATATCTCCCACAGTTCCACCAACTTCGATGATGGCAATCCTTGTCTCATCGTCGGTGAAGTTTCTGTAGAATTTGCTCTTGATCTCATTTGTAATGTGAGGGATTACCTGAACAGTTCTTCCGCCGTAGTCGCCGCGACGCTCCTTTTGGAGAACTGACCAGTAGATCTTACCGGTTGTAACGTTAGAGTTCTTATCAAGATTTTCGTCAATAAACCTCTCGTAATGGCCAAGGTCAAGATCGGTTTCTGTACCGTCCTCTGTTACGAATACCTCTCCGTGCTGAACCGGGTTCATTGTTCCGGGATCGATGTTGATATAAGGGTCGAATTTCTGCATTGTAACCTTGTATCCACGGGCCTTAAGAAGACGCCCCAAAGATGCGGCAGTAATTCCTTTTCCAAGACCTGAAACAACACCACCAGTCACAAAGATGTACTTAACAGCCATTTTCCGTTTTCCTCCTGATTAATTGACGAAATTATTTACAATGGATTGAAATATCAAATTGCACGCGATATAATTCTATGTTATAGTGCTGATATTAATATAAGAAGAACGATGTATTCCACATCATACTATGCTATTATAGCATGAGTTGGAATATTAGGAAGTAGGAAAATTATATGGATAATAATCAGAATCAGAGAAATAATAACCCCCTTGGCGGAGGCGATAACGGCAACTCCCCAAGACGCCAGAATATAATTCTTCTTTTGGTTGCAGCCCTTGTCACCATGGTCTGCATGACTTATTTCCTCAGAGCTTTTTCTGAGAATACCAACTCAGAAGTATCATATTCTGAATTCCTTCAGATGGTTGAGGATCAGAAGATCGAGAAGATCGTCATTGAAGAAGACAGGATCAACATTTATCCGAAGGAGACCAAGGCTGAGGATCAGCTTGGATTTGGATATTCCCTTACAGGATATTCAACAGTTACCTATTATACCGGTAAGGCTGAAGACGATACTGACCTGACAAAGCGAATGCTTGATGCAGGAGTTGAGGTGTCAAGCGAAGTTCCGGACAGTTCAGGAGCAATACTTACATTTATTCTTTATTATATTGCCCCAATCCTTCTTATGTGGTTCCTTCTCTCCATCATCTTTAAGAGAATGGGCAGAGGCGGCGGACCATTAAGCGTAGGAAAGAGCAATGCAAAGGTTTACGTTCAGAAGGAGACAGGTGTTACCTTCAAGGATGTAGCAGGTGAAGACGAGGCAAAAGAGTCTTTGGTAGAGGTTGTAGATTTCCTTCATAACCCTGCAAAGTACGCCAAGATCGGTGCTAAGCTCCCTAAGGGTGCCCTCCTTGTAGGACCTCCCGGAACAGGTAAGACTCTTTTGGCTAAGGCCGTTGCAGGTGAAGCACATGTTCCTTTCTATTCTCTTGCTGGTTCAGACTTCATCGAGCTCTACGTTGGTGTAGGTGCCAGCCGTGTAAGAGACCTCTTTAACGAAGCAAGTAAGAATGCACCTTGTATTATTTTCATAGATGAGATCGATGCCATCGGAAGAAGCCGTGACAGCAAGTATGGCGGCGGTAATGAGGAGAGAGAGCAGACTCTTAACCAGCTGCTTTCCGAGATGGATGGATTTGACTCATCAAAGGGTGTACTTATCCTTGGTGCTACCAACAGACCTGAGATCCTTGATAAGGCTCTTCTTCGTCCCGGACGTTTCGACAGACGTATCATCGTTGATAAGCCTGATCTCAAGGGCCGTGAGGAGATCCTTAAGGTTCATTCCAAGGATGTTAAGATGGATGAGACTGTTGATCTTAAGGGAATTGCCCTTGCAACCAGTGGTGCAGTTGGTTCAGATCTTGCCAACATGATCAACGAGGCAGCCATCAATGCTGTTAAGGCACACAGGGAGTATGTATGCCAGCAGGATCTTATGGAAGCTGTTGAGCAGGTCCTTGTAGGAAAAGAGAAGAAGGACAGGATCCTCAGCAAGGAAGAGCGAAAGATCGTTTCCTATCACGAGGTAGGACACGCACTTATAAGCGCAGTTCAAAAGAACACAGAGCCCGTTCAGAAGATCACCATCGTTCCAAGAACCATGGGAGCTTTGGGATATGTTATGCAGGTTCCTGAGGATGAGAAATATCTTCAGACCAAGGATGAGATCATTGATGACATCATTGTTTCACTTGGTGGCCGTGCAGCAGAGGAAGTTATCTTCAACACAGTTACAACAGGTGCTGAGAACGATATTGAGAAAGCAACAAACATGGCTCGCAGCATGATCACTATGTTTGGTATGAGTGACAGATTCGGTCTCATGCAGCTTGAGTCAATCCAGAACAGATATCTTGACGGAAACAGGATCCTCAACTGTTCAGATAAGACAGCAGCTGATGTGGATGCAGAAGTACAGAAGCTCCTTTCAGATTGCTATGAGAGAGCTAAGCAGATCATCAGAGAGCACCTTGATGCCATGGATAAGATCGCTCAGTTCCTTATTGAGAAGGAGACCATCACCGGTAAGGAGTTCATGAAGATCTACCGTGAGGTTGAGAATATTCCTGAACCTACAGAGGAGGAACAGGAGAAGGCTAAGGCAGGAAGAATCTATGCTACAAGAGCTGAATCAGCACTGGTTGGCGAGAACGTTCCGGTAAAGAAGCCCAAGAAGGATGAGCCTGATGTTAAGGACGTAGCCAGCGAAATTGGAGCGGCAGCAGGCGCTGCTGTTGCTGAAGCTCAGAACGCCATTGAGGCGGCTGCTTCAGAGGCCATGGGAAAAGCTGCTGATCCAGGCGCAGTAGTTGACAGCGCTGAGAAAGCAGTTGGTGAAGCTATAGAAAAGGCTGCAGATATTGAGGAACAGGTGGCTGAGACTATTGTTGACGATAAGCCCGGATTTATTGAGGAGAAAGCTCCTGATAATGAAAAGCCTTCAAAGGGCAGAGACGGACTGTTCTCACACGTTCCACAGGATTTTGACAAGAAGGACTGATAATTAATTATGTGTATGAAAAGAGCTATGGGAGGACATGTTAAATGCGCCCATAGCTCTTTTGCATCCTCTTTAAAAGTTCCGGGAATGGTGGTTTAATTGAAGTATGTCGGGATTTGATATCAAAGAAGAACTGAAAAAGCTCCCCAATAAGCCGGGAGTTTATATAATGCATGACGAGGCTGACACCATAATGTATGTGGGAAAAGCCATAAACCTTCACAACCGTGTAAGGTCTTATTTTCGTTCAAATATCGGAAGAGGCCCTCAGATTGACAGGATGGTAAAGCAGATCGCAAGGTTTGAGTACATTGTCACGGACTCTGAGCTTGAGGCCCTGGTCCTGGAGAACAACCTTATCAAGGAACACAGTCCCAGATATAACACTATGCTCAAGGATGACAAAACCTATCCTTATATTAAGGTGACGGTGTCTGAGGATTATCCAAGGATTCTTTTCTCCCGCCTCATGAAGAAGGACAAATCCAGATATTTCGGGCCTTTCACCAGTGCTGCAGCAGTGAAGGATACTATAGAGCTTATCAATAAGCTTTATGGCCTTAGAACCTGCAATAGGGTTTTGCCAAGAGATATTGGTGCTGAGCGTCCCTGCCTCAACTATCATATGAAGCAGTGCTGCGGACCCTGTACCGGAGAGATTTCCAAGGAGGACTACAGAGCCAGGATAGATATGGCGCTGGATTTCCTCAATGGTAATTATGGCGTCATATTAAAAGACTTGCAGGAAAAAATGGAGGCTGCTTCAGAGGAGCTTGATTTCGAGAACGCAGCAAAATATAGAGATCTCATAGCTTCTGTAAAGGTGGTTGCCCAGAAGCAGAAGATGACGGATTCATCAATGGAGGACAAGGATATTGTTGCCATCGCCTCGGATGATAATGACGCAGTGGTGCAGGTTTTCTTTGTGAGAGATGGACGTCTTATAGGAAGAGAGCATTTCTATATGACCCACGTTTCTGAGAATCCCCAGTCGGAGATTTTGGAGAACTTTGTTAAACAGTTTTATGCCGGAACACCCTTTATTCCGAGACAGCTTCTTTTGCCTGAACCCATAGAGGATATGGAGATTATTGAGAAGTGGCTCACTCAAAGGAAGGGAAGCAGAGTATACATAAGTGTTCCTGAGCGCGGACAGAAGGAAAAGCTCATGGAGCTGGCTGCCTCTAATGCCCAGCTGGTTCTTTCCAAGGATAAGGAGAGGATAAAGCGGGAGGAGGGCCGTACCATAGGCGCAGTAAAGGAGATAGAAAACCTATTGGGAATAAAAGGCCTTAACCGAATGGAGGCCTATGATATTTCCAATATAAGCGGGTTTGCCAATGTTGGCTCCATGGTGGTCTATGAGAAGGGTAAGCCTAAAAAGAGTGACTACCGTAAATTCAGGATAAAGACTGTTGCAGGGCCTGATGACTACGCCTGCATGCATGAGGTCCTTACAAGAAGGCTGCTCCATGGAATTGAGGAAAAGCATGAGCTTCAGGTCAGGGACATAGATGCGCAGTATGGCTCTTTTACCAAATTTCCGGACCTTATCCTTATGGATGGTGGAAGGGGACAGGTGAATATCTGCCTCCAGGTTCTGGAAGAACTTGGAATCAGCATCCCCGTCTGCGGAATGGTAAAGGACGACAATCATAGGACCAGAGGTCTTTACTTTAATAATGTAGAACTTCCTATAGATACCAGGTCAGAGGGCTTTAAGCTCATCACAAGGATACAGGATGAGGCCCACAGATTTGCCATAGAGTACCACAGGTCTCTTAGGAGCAAGGCTCAGGTAAAGAGTTCTTTGGATGATATACCGGGCATAGGACCTGCCAGGCGAAAGGCTCTCATGAAGAATTTTGAGACCATAGAGGACATCAGAAATGCCTCAGCAGAAGAGCTTTCAAAGGTGCCTGAGATCCCTGAAAATGTGGCGGAGCAGATTTACGATTTCTTTCACCAAACGGATTGATAATATTTGAACAGGCCCGTTTTCTGTGATATTATTTAGGCGTCGCAAATATAGATTTTTTCAAAGGAGATTCCCATGTCTAGTGTAAGTTTGAAAACTATCATTGAGAAAATGAAGCTTGAGAACCTCACTCCTGAGCTGGATGTCAAGAAGATCAGGATAAGCCAGCCGGACATTAACAGACCGGCTCTTCAGCTGGCTGGTTATTTCGAGCACTTTGAGGCAACAAGACTTCAGATCATTGGCTTCGTAGAGTATACCTATATGGAGTCGCTTCCAGATAACAAAAAGGAAAAGATGTACAGGGAATTCCTTTCTTTTGATATCCCGGGAGTTGTTTTCTGCAGAGAGCTCACTCCGGATCCACTTTTTGTAAAGATTGCCGTTGAGGAGAAGGTGCCTGTTCTTATTACAAAGAAGTCCACTTCCTCATTTATGGCAGAGATAATCAGATGGCTCAACGTTAAACTTGCGCCCTGTATTTCAATTCACGGCGTTTTAGTTGATGTCTTTGGTGTAGGCGTTCTTATTACCGGTGAGAGTGGTATCGGTAAATCAGAGACAGCCATTGAGCTTATAAAAAGAGGACATCGTCTTGTTTCCGATGACGTTGTTGAGATCAGAAGAGTAAGTGAAGAGACTCTTATTGGTACGGCCCCTGACATAACCAAGCACTTCATCGAAATGAGAGGTGTTGGTATCATCGATGTTAAGACCCTCTACGGTGTATCAAGCGTTAAAGAGACCCAGAACATTGACCTTGTTATCAAGCTTGAGGATTGGGACAAGGATAAGGAATATGACAGACTTGGACTTGAGGAAGAGTACACAGAATATCTTGGAAACAAGGTTGTGTGCCACAGGATCCCTATCCGTCCAGGAAGAAACCTTGCTGTAATCTGTGAGTCGGCAGCAGTTAACCACAGACAGAAGGCAATGGGCTACAATGCAGCTCAGGAGCTTTATAACAGAGTACAAAACTCCCTTGCAAAGAGAAGAAATGAGGAGGATGACGACTAATATGACAAGATACGTTTTTGGTGCAGACGTTGGAGGAACAACTGTTAAGATAGGACTTCTTACTGAGACCGGTGAGAAGGTGGATTTCTGGGAGATCCCCACAAGAACAGAGAACCACGGCGAGAACATTATTCCTGATATAGCTGATTCAATCAGAGCTAAGATGAAGGAAAAGAATATAGAAGATACCCAGGTAGTTGGTGCAGGTGTAGGAGTTCCCGGAGCAGTAAATGCAGACGGACTTTGCTACCAGGCTGTTAACCTTGGCTGGGAGAGAGTAAATGTAGTAAATGAGCTTCACTCAAAGCTTAAGCTTCCTGTAAAGGCAGGAAATGACGCTAACGTAGCAGCTCTTGGAGAGGCCTGGAAGGGCGGCGGACAGGGCTATCCTAACATGTGCCTTGTTACTCTTGGAACCGGAGTTGGAGGCGGAATCATCATTGAAGGAAAGATCCTTACAGGTGCTAAGGGATCAGGCGGAGAGATCGGACACATCCACCTTGTAGACGATGAGCCTGAGACCTGTGGATGTGGTAAGCATGGCTGCTTTGAGATGTATGCCAGCGCAACAGGTGCAGTAAGACTTGCAAAGAGAGTTCTTGCTTCAACAGATGAGGACAGCGTTCTTAGAAATAAGGACTTCGAGTGCAGAGATATCTTTGATGCAGCAAAAAGTCGCGATAAGCTTGCTGTAAAGGCAGCAGAGCAGTATGGCTACTACCTTGGAAAGGGAATTGCAGCTGTTGCTTCAGTAGTAAACCCTGAGATCATCGTTCTTGGTGGCGGTGTTTCTAAGGCGGGAGATATGCTCTTTGATCTCCTTAAGCCAAGCTTTGAAAAGTACGTATTCCCAGGATGTAAGGATGCAAAGTTTGCCCTTGCTAAGCTTGGTAATGATGCAGGCGTTTACGGCGCAGCAAAGATGATGATCAATTGATCGGGGACACAACTTGAACAACGAGATAATAACGTATTTAAAGGATATAGTTTCAGAAGAATATATCCATATAGATGAACCTATGAGCAGGCACACCACATTTAGAACTGGTGGGCCTGCCAGCTTATTTTTATGCCCCGGAAATGAAAAGGAGCTTGAAAAGGTTGCGGACATAGTCAGAAAGCTTGGTCTGCCTTCCTTCATTATAGGAAATGGAAGTAACCTTCTGGTTTCTGATTCCGGCTTTGACGGTGTAGTAATTTCCCTTGAGAGACTGAACAACATAAGCCTTGTGGGAGATATTGAAATTCTCGCTGAGGCGGGAGCTTTGAACAGTGCCATAGCCTCTTTTGCCAGAGATAATGCCCTTACAGGCTTTGAGTTCGCTGCAGGGATTCCCGGAACCATAGGCGGAGCCATGATAATGAATGCCGGAGCATACGGCGGAGAGATGAAGCTTATTACCAAAGAGGTAAAGGTTATTTCTCCATCCGGTGAGATCATGACCTTAAGTGCGGACACAATGGAGTTTGGTTATAGGACCAGCGCCATTAAGGGCAGAGGATATATCGTAATTTCTGCGCTTCTTGCGCTTACTAAGGGTTCGGCAAAAGAAATATCGGAAACAATGAAGGAGCTTGCCTTAAAGCGAAAGGAAAAACAGCCCCTGGAGTACCCAAGCGCCGGATCTACCTTTAAGAGACCTGAGGGATATTTTGCAGGAAAGCTCATTGAGGACGCGGGTCTTCGTGGTTTTTCCGTGGGCGGAGCACAGGTTTCTGAGAAGCACTGCGGTTTTGTCGTAAATAAGGGCGATGCCACATCTTCAGATATTTATGAACTGATAAAAGAAGTAAAGAGCAGAGTTTATGCATCTTCCGGAGTTACGCTGGAGCCGGAAGTAGTGATGGTTGGAGAATTCTGATATGAGATTTGTGATCGTAACCGGAATGAGTGGCGGTGGAAAAGCAACGGCCATACATATGCTTGAGGATGCAGGATTTTACTGTGTTGATAACCTGCCGGTTTCTCTGATAGAAAAGTTTACAGAGCTGATAACAATGCCCGACTCAGGAATCAGCAAGGTTGTACTTGGAGTGGATGCCAGAGCGGGCCAGAGTTTTGAAGGAGTTGCCGGTATCATAGATTCCATGAAAGAGCGTGGAATACCGGTTGAAGTTCTTTTCATGGATGCCAGTGATGAGGTCCTGATAAAGCGATATAAGGAGACCAGAAGGATCCACCCAATGAATTCCCCCGGAGACAGGATCGAAGACGGAATTTCCAAAGAGAGGGCAGTTCTTGCTGAGGTTAAGAAAAAGGCGGACTATATTTTAGACACCTCAACCCTTCTTACCAGAGAGCTGAAAAAGGAGCTGGATAGGATATTCGTAGAGGATGCAGAGTATAACTCTCTTATGGTAAATATCATGTCCTTTGGGTTTAAGCATGGGATTCCATCAGACGCGGATCTGGTGTTTGATGTGAGATTCCTGCCTAATCCCTACTATATTGATGAACTCAAGCATCAGACAGGAAATGACAAGCCTGTTCAAGACTATGTAAAAAGCTTTCCTGCCTGCACAGAATTTGTTGACAAGCTAACGGATATGCTTACATTCCTGATCCCGGGATATGTCCAGGAGGGCAAATATCAGCTTGTTGTTGCCATTGGATGTACCGGCGGCCAGCACAGAAGTGTTACTATCGCAAATGAGATTTATGACAGGCTTAAGAGTGTGGGAGGTAACTTCGGTCTTAAGCTTTATCACAGAGACGTTAAAGAGGCTAAGTAAGAAATGTCTTTTTCCTCAGAGGTAAAAGAGGAACTGGAAAAGCACACTGGTTCTTCCCGGCATTGTCAGCTGGCGGAGCTGACAGCGATCATAACCAGCATAGGTTATGTGGGCATTGGAGAAGATGGCGAAATGACGCTGTATCTGCAGGCGGATAACAGCCTGGTGCTTAGAAAGTTCTTTACATTATTAAAAAAAGCATTTAATATAGTTACTAGCATTTTGGAGGATATTCCCGATGTGAAGAGCAAAGGCCGTATTTACAGGCCGGTTCTTCGTGACAGGGAACAGCTAAGGGCTGTACTGAAGGCCACCAGGCTGATGGAAACAGACGGAAGTGTCAGGGATTTTGAGAATGGGGTAAGCCCTATGATCACGAAGAATTCCTGCTGTAAAAGAGCTTTTCTCCGGGATGCATTTTTGTGTATAGGCTCAATCAGTGACCCAAATAAAGGTTATCATCTGGAGTTTGTCTGTACCAGTGAAGGACAGGCAAATCAGTTAAAAGAGCTTATAGAGAGCTTTGATATAGAAGCAAGAATTGTACTTCGAAAGAAGTATCATGTCCTCTATGTAAAAGAGGGCGCCGGAATCGTAGATCTTCTTAACATCATGGAGGCGCCTGTTAGTCTTATGAATCTTGAGAATCTAAGGATACTCAAGGAGATGAGAAATTCTATTAACAGACGAGTCAACTGTGAGGTTGCTAACATTACCAAGACTGTTAATGCAGCCACTAAGCAGATAGAGGATATCACCTACATAAGGGATAATTTTGGTTTCAGACAGCTGCCAAAGAGCCTTAAGGAAATGGCCCAGGTGCGGCTGGAACACCCGGATGCAACACTTTTGGAGCTGGGTGAATACCTGGATCCCCCGGTAGGAAAATCTGGAGTTAATCACAGGCTTCGTAAGCTATCCGAGCTTGCGGACAGGATAAGAGGTTAAAGGTTCTAAGGAGGAAATTATGTTAACAAAATCTATCGAGATCAAGCTGCCAAGAGGATTGGAAGCAAGACCTGTTGCTGAGCTGGTTCAGCTTGCAAGCAAGTATGAGAGTACCGTACACATCGAAGCTCAGTCTAAGAAGGTTAATGCAAAGAGCATCATGGGAATGATGACACTTAACCTTACTTCTGGCGAAGCTGTTACAGTTATTGCAGAGGGAAGCGACGAGGAGTCAGCAGTAGCTGATCTTGAGAACTTTCTTCAGGGAAGTGGCCAGAACTAAGCCGTAAAATAAAAAAAGCCCCTATAAAAGGGAGGATGCCAGGTAAGCTTCCTTACCTGGCATATTATGAAAAAGTTTTTGTTTGGTATTGTCTTAACTCATCTGACAATATTATAATAACAAGCTTTTATGTCTAAAAGATGATTTGAAGTAACCATTCTTTTAATGATTTGTAAACAAATTATGAACACCAAAAAGCGAGATTATTAATCTTCTTTTTGGTGTTTTTTTATCATTAATTCGTTGAGTAGCTACTTGCATAATGATAAAATTAAGTGTATGAAGGCATTCCTTTCGTGGAAGAACTGGATCATTATAGCTATTTGTGTCGGTGTGAATCTTTGCGGCAGAAAGTTGGCGTTAGGTTTAGATCTGCCGTTGTGGCTTGATTCTGCAGGCACTATTTTTGCTGCAATAGAACTGGGACCGATAGCCGGAGCGTTTTGTGGTGTTCTTCTTAACTTTTTTGCGTCCCTGGGTAAACCACAGGAGATGCCCTATATGCTGGTATCTGCAGCAATTGGTATATCTATAGGTGTTCTTTATCCAAGGCAGAAGTCTGCACATTTCAGGATTATTTCGGCAGGAGTTCTGACGGGTATTCTAAGTTCAATTATTTCCACCATAATTAATATGTATACGTACAACGGCGGAACAGGTAATGCCTGGGGAGATGCTCTTATGGAGATGCTCTCAAGGGATATTCAGCTTCCTGTGGTGAATACTTTTTTGGGGCAGGCATTTGTGGATGTGCCGGATAAAGTAATAAGCCTTTTGGCTGCTGTTTTGGCCTCAAGACTTTTCCATACGTTGGAAAAGAAGCCGTCAAATGCAGCGCCTTTCATGCTTCTTCCTCTTATTGCTTCTGCCCTTGTTTTCTCAGTGCCGGTTCCGGTAAAAGCTGCGGATTTCGGGGCAGAATACGCCGGGAATGTGTATGATGTTGAGAATGGTCTGGAGGCTGTAGAAGTAAATGACGTTGCTCAGACTGATGATGGATATATGTGGATAGGATCCTATTCAGGACTCTATGTCTACGATGGCTATAAATTCAGGCTTGCTTCTTTGGATTCCAGGATAAAGAATGTGATGGCTCTTTTTAAAGACAGCAAGGGCAGACTGTGGATAGGAACCAATGACAGTGGTGTGGCCTGCTATGATCCTAAATCGGAGCAGGTAGATTTCTATTATACCGATAATGGGCTGTCATCTGATGCAATAAGAGATATTACAGAGGACAACAAAGGAAATATCTACATAGCCACTATATCTCAGTTGTGTATGATAACTCCCGAAGGCTCAGTGGATACCTTTGCTGCCAGGAGTTTTTCCGGAATTCTCAAACTGTGTTCAAGTGGCGACTCTGTGGCCGGGATCAGAAGTGACGGATATCTCATCATATTTAATGAGGATAAGATCACTTATGTGTTGGCAGGGGATTTTACTGAAGTTGCAGTAGAAGAAGAGGGAAATTATATAGTAGGAACCAGCTCAAATATGACTGCAAGGCTGAGGATCAAGGATGGAGCAACTGATCTTATGACCAAGCAGTATACCGGAAAGCTGAAGTACTTCAATGACATTTTGTATTCAAAGAGTTTAAAGGGATACTTTATAGCCTGTGAAAATGGTCTGGGATTTGTCTCTGATAAAGGAACGGTAACAGATCTTTCCAGCAATGACTTTGACAGTTCTGTGGTAAGCGTTTTTTCCGACTACCAGGGTAATATATGGTTTGGATCCAGTAAGCAGGGAGTTAAAAAGTTTTCCTGGAATCCTTTCGAGGATATTTTTTCAAGAGCCAGCGTAGACGGAGAAGTTGTAAACAGCGTAATGGTAAAGAAAGGGCTCTTGTATGCGGGAACCAATAACGGACTTGTGACTATAGATCTTAAGACCTATTATTCTGTTCCGGTACCACACCCGGAGTTTTTTAAGGATGTTCGTATCAGAAATATAATGTGTGACAGCAATGAAAACGTTTGGGTCAGCACCTACGGCCCTTACGGACTTATTAAGCTGCGCAGCGATGGCACTGTTGCATCATTTAACAGTCAGAATGCAAAGACAGAAGGAGACAGGTTCATATTCAGTGTGGAGCTGTCTGATGGCAGGATTGTGGCAGCAAGTAATACGGGACTTACTTTTATCAAAGGTGAGAAGGTGGTAAAAACTCTTGGGGAAAATGAGGGGATATCCACTCAGATATTGTCTTTGGTAGAAAGAGAAGACGGAACCCTCTACGCAGGAACTGACGGCGGCGGAATTCTTGTGTTAAAGAACGATGAGATTGTAAGAACCATCGGAACAGCAGAGGGCTTAAGGACTCTGGTTGTCATGAAGATCGTGCCTTGTACAGGAGGATATCTGTATGTGACCAGTAATGCCATCTACTATGATAATGACAAAGAGATAAGAAGACTTGAGAATTTTCCTTACAGCAATAACTACGATATTTTTATCTCCGAAGAGGGGAAGGCGTGGGTATTTTCAAGTGGTGGAATCTATGTGCTGGATGAAAAGGATCTTTTAAATGACACTCAGTACAGTTTTATGCTGCTTAACAGAAGCAGAGGTCTTAATACGGCAATTACCGCCAACGCCAATTATGTTCTTAACGTAGAGAGACTCTACATATCCTGTACAGATGGTGTACGAAGAGTATCCATCAAGAATTACGATTCCTTCAATAACGAGTTCAAGATTGGTCTCTCTGAAATAATGGTTGGAGATCAGAAGATAAAACCTATTGATGGAGTATATACTATTCCTGCTGTGTCCGGACGAATTCAGTTTGACGTGGCAGTGATGAATTATTCACTTTCTAATCCTATGATCCACATTTTCCTTGAGGGGGCTGAGGATCAGGGTATTACCTGCTACCAGAAAAATATGCAGCCACTTTCCTTTACAAATCTTCCCTATGGAGATTATAAGCTCCATGTTCAGGTGCTGGATACAGCCGGAATTGATGTGGTAAGGGATGAGGTGTTCCCGGTAAGGAAGGAATCCCAGCTCTTTGAACGCGGATATTTCAGGGTTTACCTTTACCTTGTATGCTTTTTGTTTATACTATATCTTGGATGGGCGATTGGCGACATCCTTCATAACATGAACAACGTGCAAAGATTGCAGCAGGAGGCTACCAAGGACCACCTGACAGGGCTTCTTAACAAGAGGGGCGCTGAGGATACCATGAACGAAGCCTGCAGGAATAACTCTGGAATTTTGGCGGTTTTGGACCTGGATAGCTTTAAGCCTGTAAATGATATTTTTGGTCATGACAATGGTGACAGACTTCTCATGGCTCTTGCAGATCTTATGCGAAGAACAGCTGGAAGCGATGATGTGCTGTGCCGTGTGGGCGGCGATGAGTTTGTTGCCTTTTATAAGTATGCCACCGGAAGTGATATAAAGGAAAAGACAAGGATCCTCAATGAGGAGCTCATAGAGGTTGCGAAGCATATCCTGGGCGAAGATATGAACATTCCCCTTGGCGTGTCCATAGGCGCTGTTGCTGTTGCAGAAGACAACGAGGAGAGCTATGAGGAGCTGTTTAAAAAGGCGGATAAAGCTCTTTATATAGTGAAGAATTCCGGCAAACATGACTATGTGATCTACGAGGAGTCACTGTTCAGGAGTGAGGAAAACTCAGACAGGGCCAACATAAGCGGAATTGCTGAGATCAGGGCAATTATCGGAGAGAGAAACAAGAGCAGCAAACCATACAGAGTTGAGGACGGAAGGCTCAGAGAGATCTACAGGCTTCTTGTAAGGCTTGGGGACAGTGCGGTCATGAACTCCGTTATGATACACTTTATTGTGACCGGAGAAAAGGGCAAGATAGTTCCCCACGACATAATGGATATATTCCTGGAGGTGCTGGACGACAGTCTTAGAAGTACGGATGTTTATGGCTATGACAACCACAACACTGCTATTGTGATCCTTACAAATACCGATCCTGATTTTGCTGTGGTGACAATAGAAAGAATAGAAAATAAATGGAAAGAGCACCCTAGGACCCAAGGATACTCAGTCACCTATGAGAAGGAGATGCTTTAATGCTTAGATCCGTTGCTTTTTTGATGGATGAAAAAGATAGAAATAATGAGACTCTGCGCACTGCCATTCTTGATGAAACTGGATATATCAGGGATTGTGGCTATGGCGCAGAGATTTCTTTTGACAAAGAAAAGCTCCCTAAGGAACGGGAGACGCTTGTTGTAACGGACAGCCCCGATCTGGCAAAAGAGCTTTTGGATGCGGGATTCTATGTTACCGGAATGCTCCATGACGGGAACAAGGGAATGCAGTTTCCTCAGGTGAAGTATGTGTTTGGCGAGATCGATCAGGTGGACATGGATTCTTTTGTTAAGGTCTACCAACGCTATGCAGGGGAGCCCTGGGAAATACTGCGGACGGAGCGCCTTATCATAAGAGAGACCACCCTGGAAGATGTGGATGAGTTTTACAAGCTGTATGCGGATCCGGAGATGACTCTTTATATGGAAGGACTCTTCGAGGATCCAAAGGATGAAAAGAGATATCAGAAGGATTACATTGAAAAGGTGTATTATCTTATGGGCTTTGGGGTTTGGACCTTGCAGCGCATAAGTGACGGAAAGGTTATTGGAAGAGCAGGGTACTCGGTGAGGAACGGCTTTGACGAGGTGGAACTGGGATTTCTTGTGGGTAAAGAATACCAGAGACAGGGCTACTGTATGGAGGCCTGCAGAGCGATCCTGGATTATGGAAGGGATATGCTGTCCTTTGATAAGGTACAGACTTTAGTAAAAGAGAAAAATGAGGTTTCCATTCATATATGCAAAAAGCTGGGCTTTCAGGAGACCGGCAAGGTAAATGTGGAAGAGAATATCTATGGCAAGCAATATAACCAGGGGAAGAAGGTGGCATTAAGCCAGTCTCAGTATGGGGATTATGTAAAGATGACACTGAGTTTCTGAGCCCCGGGGGACTTTTTTGACCATAGTCAAACTTTTTATGGTATTTTTTAGGTTTATCCTGTAATATATAGCATGTAACATGCAGAAATAGTATGGATTGGCAGGTATGAAGAGCGAGAAGCTCTTGAGGAGAGTGCCTGTCTCGGAGGAAAAATGGATTCACTTGAAGTATTTACATTGATAGCAGGCCTGGTTGGAGGCCTTGCGATGTTCCTTTACGGAATGAATGTTATGAGCGGCGGTCTGACAAAAGCCGCAGGTGGCAAGCTCGAAAGCGTTCTTGCCAAGGTTACTGAACATCCCTTTATCGCATACCTTTTTGGTGTGGGAGTAACGGCGCTGGTTCAGTCTTCTTCAGCATCTACCGTTATGGTAGTTGGTCTTGTTAACTCAGGAATCATGACTCTAAAGCAGGCTGTAAATGTTATCCTTGGTGCTAACCTTGGTACAACCTTTACTGCATGGCTTCTTTCATTAAATGCGATCAGCAGCGACAATTTTCTTATCAATCTCTTAAAGCCAAGGTCCTTTACGCCTTTCCTGGCGCTTATCGGTATTGGGCTTTATATGTTCGCAAAGAGCGACAAGAAGAAAAATGTGGGAACCATTTTATTAGGTTTCTCTGTTTTGATGTTTGGTATGAGCACCATGTCAGATGCTGTATCACCACTTAAGGATGTGGAAGGCTTTAAGGCGGTTCTTACAACCTTCAGCAATCCGCTTATCGGATTTTTGGTTGGTATCATCTTTACTATGGTAATCCAGAGTTCAGCAGGAACCATCGGTGTACTGCAGGCTTTGTCCCTTTCTGTAAAGATCGATTACGGCATTGCAATTCCAGTGGTTGTTGGTGCGGAGGTAGGAACCTGTATCACAGCTATCCTTTCATCTCTTGGTGCCAATAAAAATGGTAAGAGAACAGCTCTTATGCATCTGTTCTTTAATGTCATTAAGGCATCAACCTTTATGATCCTATTCTATGCAATCAATGCAGTTGTTCATTTTGCATTTATGGAAGACCAGATCGGTATGGTTGGCATTGCGGGAATACATACACTTATAAATCTTGTGGCAACACCACTTATGCTGCCATTTTCCGGACTCCTTGTTTCAATGGCTCTTAAGGCAATTCCTATTGATGACAGGGAAAAGAAGGAACAGGAGGAACAGCAGGGTATCAGAACTCTGGATCCCCGCTTCCTTTCAAACCCTCCATTTGCATTGGAGCAGGCAAGGCAGGCAGCTATTGCCATGGCTAACATGTCTAAGGAGGCCCTTGATAAGGCTATCGGGCTGATCGATAAATTCGATGATGAGGCAGCAGCTGATGTGGATTACCTTGAGAGAAAGGTGGATAAGTACGAGGATCAGCTGGGAACATATCTTATGCAGATCAATGCACACCATCTTGGGGTAAAGGACTCACACACACTGTCAGTTCTTTTGCATTGTATTACTGACTACGAGAGGATCAGTGATCATGCTCTGAACATTATGCAGAAGGCAAAAAACATGTCGGATAACAGCAGAAGCTTTTCACCTAAGGCCCAGTCTGAGATGGAGATTTTTGCATCAGCAGTTCAGGAGATCATGGATCTTTCCATCAGGTCTTTTGAGAATCAGGATGTGGAGCTCGCAAAGATGATCGAGCCACTTGAGGAGACTATTGACGGAATACATACAGAAATCAAGCGCCGCCATGTGCGAAGGCTTCGTAAGGGCAAGTGCACTATAGAGCAGGGCTTTGACCTTAGCGATATTGGAACAGATTACGAGAGGATCGCAGACCACTGCAGTAATATTGCAGTTGGTATCATAGAAGTCGACGAGGATGCCTACGATGCCCACGGCTACATTGAGCAGCTTAAGGCTGACAAGGGCGAGGGCTTTGAGAAGGCTGTTGAATTCTATCAGAATAAATATCTGCTTCCAGCAGTAAAATTCTAATTATTTACCGGGGAAAGTGTTATGAATATCAGAAAGCTTAACAGGCTCGATACTCTCATTGAGATGCAGAGAGAACAGGGCCGTCTTCAGGGTGCAACAATACTTGTGGAGCACAAAGGAAAAAGAGTATACGAGAATCAGTACGAGCCTGACAGGCAGGACAGTATCTATAAGATATTCAGCATGACAAAGCCTGTTACGGCAGTTGCTGCAATGATACTTTATGAGCGCGGTCTTCTTGACCCCATGAGCAAGGTTTCCGAGTACCTTCCTGGATATGTGGACTGCAAAGTGGTGTCCTCAGATGGAATCAAGAGAGCAAGAAATGAGATCACAATAAAAGATCTTTTAAACATGACCTCGGGAATCGTTTACTCCGGGGATTTTGGTGAGGCTGAAAGGCTTATGTCCAAGATCTATAAGGAGGCAAGGACCCAGAGTGAGTCAGGAATATTAAAGAGCAGCGCTGATATATGCAACAAGATCGCAGAAGCAGGAGTTGCCTTTGAGCCGGGCGAGACCTTCAGATACGGCCATTCTGCCGATATCATGGGAGGAATCATTGAGGTCATCAGTGGCCAGAAGCTTTCAGAATTCTTCAAGAAAGAGATCTTCACACCCCTTAATATGGAGGATACTGATTTTAAGATTGGAGAGGGCAAGGAGTTCAGACAGGCAGTCCTTTATAGAAGAGATAAAAATGGCAAGGTAGTAAGGGCTGAAGATGATGTAAGAAGACGCCTTGAGATGGAGAATCCTTCCGCTGATCCCTGGTGGGAGAAGGGCGGTTCCGGACTTTACTCAACAGCCAATGACTATGCCCATTTTGCCCAGATGCTTCTTAATAAAGGTTCCTATCATGGAAAAGAGCTGATTGGCAGACGAACATTTGCATACATGACATCTCCGCAGCTGACTGATAAACAGCTTCAGACCTTGGATTTTGAGGCTTGTATCGGCTATAACTACGGAAATTATTTCAGGATACTTACAGATCCTGCAAAGGGATGCTCCAACGGAAGTGTAGGAGAGTACGGCTGGGATGGTAAGGCCGGAACATACTTTTTCGTTGATCCTACAGAGGAGCTTATCTTTATTTATATGCAGCAGATCGAAGGGGACTGTGATTACAGCTTTATCAGAGGTCTCAAGCAGATAGTATACGGGGCATGTTAAGGAGCTTTTTAGCAAATGGAATTTGAGTATATAGAGAAAAAGGAACCTGGAAAATTCATCAACCGCTATGATGTGCATTACAAGATGGCTGATGGCCAGGAGAAGGTCTACGAAATGATCAGTCGTGACAAGGACATTCAGACTTTCGAGCAGCTTCACAATGACAAGGAAGATGCAGTAGCCATTATCATGCACGATGAAAGTGGAGAGAAGATCCTGCTTAACAGAGAATTCAGGATGGCCATGGGAAGATGGGTTTACAATTTCCCTGCGGGACTTATCGATGAGGGAGAAACCCCTGAACAGGCAGCAAGGCGTGAGCTGAAGGAGGAAACCGGACTTGATATCCTTGAGATAAAGGACTGGTGGGGACCATGCTACAGTGCCATAGGTTTTTCAAATGAAAGAAATGCATGCTGTGTTGGCGTTGCCGGAGGAGTTTTTTCCGAGAGCACATCAGCTCAGGAAGAGATAGAACCGGCCTGGTTCACAAAGGATGAGATAAGGAAGTTATTGGCTACAGAGCCTTTTGCAGTAAGGACTCAGGCATATTGCTACTGCTGGGTCAACAGGTAATTTAAATGGGAGTTAAAAGAGGTGCTTACCATGACAGGGAGCATGGTAAAGAGTTAATGAGAGGAATAACGGGACTGAATATCTGCGAAGAGTGTGGTGGATTCTGCACTCAGAGCGTGCCCCTTATTGAGGGACTTCCTGTTAATGCGCAGGTGAGTCTTATGGAGCATTCCGTTCACGAGAATCTGAAGAAGAACAGTTATCTCTTCAGGGAGGGTGAGCCGGTTGAATCCATCTGTATAATAAGAAAGGGAAGAGTAAAGCTGTGCAGATATGATTCCCTTGGACGTGAACAGATAGTTACAATCCTTGCGGATCACGACATAATATGGGAAGGAATGTTCCTGGATGGAAGCATATATCCCTACTCGGCAGTATGTCTTACTAATTCGTCAATCTGTCAGATTCACAGAGATGATTTCATAAAGGTAGTAAATGACCCTTCGGCGGCCATGAATACGATAATTCTTTTAAGTAAGAAGCTTCATGATGCAAATGAAAGAAACATGCTTTTGTCCACCAAGGATCCGATGGCAAGACTGGCAGGATTCTTGATGTACAGAGTAGACAGAAGCATTGATGATGACATAGTCCTTAAGTTGGATGATATTGCTGCCAGTGTAAGTCTTCGCACAGAAACAGTATCCAGAAAGCTTCGTGAAATGGAGAAGATGGGACTTATTTCAAGACTTGGTCATGCCAGGATCCGTGTCCTTGATAGGGACGCACTCCGGGATATCTACGTATCACAGTAAGGTGCAGAAAAAGTTAAGCGCCAAGTCACGTTTTGTGGTAAAGTATAGAAGTGTAATCGAAATCTCTTAGGAAAGGTGGTGGTTTTTATGAAGTCAGATCCTTATTTATGTGGCAGTGATTCTGCTCCTTATCGAAGTACAATAAAAACCATACACAAAGGAGATTTCTATCATGGAAATGGAAGAGAAGAACATCGCAGAAGAGCTTAAGGAACTTCTGACTTCCAGGCAATACACATTGCTGCGTCAGACCATTTCAGACATGAACCCAGCGGATATAGCCGGTGTCATGAGTGAAATGGAAGACGAGGATTCACTGAAGATGTTCAGAATCCTGCCCAAGGACATTGCGGCAGATGTATTCGCCGATCTGGAAATTGATGTACAGCAGTACATTATCCGGTCAATGTCAGACCGAGAAGCATCCAACATAATTGAAAATCTGATGGCCGATGACGCTACGGACCTTTTGGAAGAAATGCCCGCCAGCGTTGTTAAGCGCATCCTTGCAAATGCCAGTCCTGAGACAAGGGCTGATATCAACCACCTGCTTCGATATCCGGAGGATTCCGCCGGATCTATCATGACGGTGGAGTATGTGGATCTCCACGAAGATATGACAGTCAATGATGCCATAGAGCGTATAAGAAAAAAGGGCGTTGACTCAGAGACCATCAATATCTGCTACGTTGTTACCAAGCAAAAGATCCTGGTAGGAACTGTGGCTTTAAGATATCTGCTCATTATGAAGCCTGATGAGATCATCGGTGACATAATGAACACCAATGTCATCAGCATCAACACCATGACCGACCAGGAAGAAACGGCCAGGATGTTCCAGAAGTACGGCTTTACAGCCATGCCCGTTGTGGATAATGAGTCCCGAATGGTGGGAATCATCACCATTGATGACGTAGTGGACATCATGGAAGAAGAGGCTACCGAGGATATCGAGAAGATGGCAGCTATCGTGCCATCGGATAAGCCCTATCCGAAGGTTGGTATATTTGAGACCTATAAAAACAGGATCCCATGGCTTTTATTCCTGATGATAAGTGCAACATTTACCGGAGCGATCATCACCGGGTTTGAGGATGCGCTTTCCGCTTTCGTTATACTAACTGCTTATATCCCGATGCTTATGGACACCGGAGGAAATGCCGGCTCCCAGGCCAGTGTATCAATTATCCGTGGACTTTCCCTTAAGGAAATTGAATTTGAGGATATTTTCAAGATCATCTGGAAAGAGCTCAGGGTTGCGATGCTGTGTGGTCTTACCCTGGCAGTAGCCAACTTTGTTAAGCTTCTTTTGCTGGACAGGCTGACAATTACCGTGGCTTTGGTTATTTGCCTGACATTATTTGTTGTGGTGCTCATTGCTAAGCTTGTTGGATGCTGTTTGCCAATGCTGGCTTCAAAGGTTGGATTTGACCCTGCGGTTATGGCAAGTCCTTTTATCACAACTATCGTAGATGCCCTGTCACTTCTGGTGTATTTCAATATTGCCACCAGACTGTTGCACATCGCTGCATAAGGTAGGGGCCTATTAACAACTGTTACTTGCAAGGTTGAGGCAGATGTTTTAGAATGTTCTGTGGCTTAATTTTGATTTATTAGAAATGGAGTAATACAAATGATGCAATCACGTACACATAACTGTGGTGAGCTTCGCATAGAGAATGCCGGCGAGAGCGTTAAGCTGGTTGGCTGGCTTGAGAATATGCGTGAGGTTGGTTCAGGACTTGGATTTGTTGTCCTTCGTGACTTCTATGGCACAACACAGATAGTTCTTGAGACAGAGGAGATGGTTAAGACAGCAAAGGCCATCAACAAGGAATCAACAATCTCTGTAAAGGGTGTAGTAAGAGAGAGAAGTTCCAAGAACCCTAAGCAGGCAACCGGTGATATCGAGGTTGTTCCTGAGTCTATCGAAGTTCTCGGAAAGTGCCGTCATAACGAGCTTCCTTTTGAGATCAATCGTTCAAGAGAGGCTGATGAAACAGCACGTCTTAAATACAGATATTTAGACCTGCGAAATCCTGATGTTAAGAAGAATATTATTCTTAGATGCAATGTTGTAGCAGCTCTTCGTCAGGCTATGACTGAGCACGGTTTTTTGGAGATCACAACTCCTATACTTACAGCTTCATCACCTGAAGGAGCAAGAGATTACCTTGTTCCTGCAAGAAAGCACCCAGGAAAGTTCTATGCACTTCCTCAGGCTCCTCAGCAGTTCAAGCAGCTTCTTATGACAGCTGGCTTTGACCGTTATTTCCAGATCGCGCCATGCTTCAGAGATGAGGATGCTCGTGGTGACAGAAGCCCGGGAGAGTTCTATCAGCTTGATATGGAGATGGCATTTGCTTCTCAGGAAGATGTTTTTTCAGTATGTGAGGATGTTCTTCCTCCAATCTTTGCTAAATATGGTACTTATGACCGTGCTTCAGGATCTCCTTTCATGAGGATCCCATATCTTGAGGCAATGGAGAAATACGGTTCAGATAAGCCTGACCTTCGTATCGACCTTACAGTTCAGGATGTAACAGATAAGCTTGCTGATTGTGGATTTGGTCCTTTTGCTACAAAGGCAGAGGATGGAACAGCTACAGATGTCCGCATCAAGGCTGTTGTAATATCTGACTTCAAGGAGAGCCGTAAGTTCATTGATAAGACAATCGGCGATGTTGAGGTTCAGTCAGGAAATAAGGCTTACTGGTTTAGAATGGATGAGAACGGCGAACTTGTTGGAGGTATCTCCAAGTTCGTTGCACCTATAAAGGATGCTGTTGTTTCAGCTCTTTCACTTAAGTCCGGAGATCTGGTTGTTCTTTCAAGTGGTAAGCTTGGAGCAGCACAGAAGACTGCTGGTGTTATCGTTAAGACCTTCGGAGCAGCTGTTCCGGGACATATGGATAAGGAGCAGTACGCATTCTGCTGGATCGTTGACTTCCCTATGTATGAGATTGGCGAGGAATCTGGTGAGCTTGAGTTCTGTCACAACCCATTTTCAATGCCATCAGGCGGTCTTGAGACACTGCTTAAGGCAGAGAGAGGAGAGATTGATCCTCTTTCAATCACAGCAGACCAGTACGACCTTGTATGTAACGGAGTAGAGCTTTCTTCAGGAGCTGTCCGTAACCATGATCCTGAGATCATGATCAAGGCTTTTGAGATGGTAAGACTTGGTGAGGACGATGTTAAGGCTAAGTTCCCTGCTATGTACAATGCCTTCACCTATGGTGCGCCACCACACGCAGGAATCGCTCCAGGTGTAGACCGTATGGTAATGCTTCTTGCAGGAGAGGACACAATCAGAGAGATCATTCCTTTCCCTATGAACAAGAATGCTCAGGATGTTATGATGGATGCTCCTGGATATGTAACAGACAAGCAGCTTGAAGAGCTTCACATTAAAACAACAGCTACAGAAGAGCAGGAATAATTGTCGAAATTTTGATAAAATTATTATAAAGTTTTAGGATGAAAGCCGCTTCCACCCAGTGTGGAAGCGGCTTTTTGTTGCTTTTTGGACAAAATGTTGCAAATGGTGTAAATTGTCTAACTTTGATTGTGAAATAGCGCTAAATGCAGTAAAATAGACTATGGGTCTTTGTTTTTTACAGAGACTATCAGGATACATGAGGAAGGAGCGAGAATCTTTTAAGATGGAAGTTAGAAAGGCGTCCAGATTAATAGGTCAGTTTGCGATGGTGGGCCAATTGGGTCTGTCACTTCTTATGCCGCTTCTTATGTGTCTTGTGGCTTGTTATCTCTTAGTAACTAAGGTTTCTGCACCTATTTGGGTTTATATACCGGGCTTTATTCTGGGCCTGGGAGCTTCTATGACAACTGCCTATAAGGTATATCTGTCAGTGGTTCACAAGGAAGAAAAGAATAGATTAAGAAGAGACCCTAATGAGGTTAATATCAGTAGACATATTTAATTTTGCAGGGGAGAAGAGTTAGGGTATGAAATTACAGCCAGCCGTAAAGACTGAAACGGGGAAAATTGCTTTGGGGACGTGCGTTGGTGTTCTTATAATGTACGCCGTATTCTTTGTTTTGCACATGGTGTTCCCTACATGGGCACCATTTGACTATAAAGTTATATTGGGAGGGTTGTTCGGAGCTGTGTATGCTATCGGCAATTTCTTCCTTATGGCAGTCACTGTGCAAAAGGTTGCATCAATGGAGGACGAGAAAGAGGCCAGAGCGGCCATGGGAGTCAGCTACAGAAACAGGACTCTTTTACTTCTCCTGTGGGGAATACTTGGAATAGCTATTCCTGTATTCAATGCAGCCGCAGTAATAATCACATTATTTATTCCAAGCTTGTTCATAAAACTACGCGGTATCATTTCTGCGGGGAAAGGAGGTTGAAGGCGAAAGCATGAGTCAAAGCTTTGAAGTTGATTATGCGAAGATATACGCCACCATTAAGACCGGGATCCCTATCCTGGGTGATCTGAAAATAACAGAGACGCTGATAGTCAGTTGGATCGTTATGATCATAATCACAGGTCTGTGTATCTTCCTTACGAGAGATCTCAGAGTTGAGAACATCTCAAAGAGGCAGGCTTTTGCAGAAATGCTGGTTGAAACGGGCAACAACTTTGTCCGCAATAACACAGGAGGCAATAAGTTCGACAAACTGATACCCTTTGTATCAGCTCTTTTCGCAACAAGTGTTGTGTCGAACCTCATAAGCCTTGTGGGGCTACGAAGTCCTACAGCAGATCTGTCAACGGAAGCTGCCTGGGCGATAGTCGTGTTCATCATGATCACGTCTACAAAGATTAAGACCAACGGATTTGGCGGATATTTGAAAGGATTCACAACTCCTATTGCAGTTATGACACCCTTCAATATTTTGTCAGAGTTGGCAACACCGGTAAGTATGGCTTGCCGTCATTTCGGAAATATCCTTTCCGGCGTAGTTATTGACGGACTTATTTACTGGGCATTGGGACTTGCGTCAGCAGCCCTGTTTGGACTGATACCGGGAGCAGTTGGAAAGTTCCTTTCCAATATTCCAATCCTTGGCATAGGTCTACCTGCTATCACAGGCGTTTATTTTGACTGGTTCTCAGGATGTATGCAGGCATTCATCTTCTGTATGCTGACTGTAATGTACATTGCAAACGCCGCTGAGGAGTAACAGGTAATACAACTGAATATGGCAAGCAACACAAAATAAAAACAAAAAAGTGTTTTAGGAGGCAAAAGAACTATGGGTGATTTTCAGATTCTAGCAAAAGGTATTGCTCTTGCAGGTTGTGGTATTGGTGCAGGATGTGCACTTATCGCAGGTATCGGACCTGGTATTGGTGAAGGAACTGCTGTATCAAAGGCTCTTGAAGCTATCGGACGTCAGCCTGAGTGTAAGGGCGATGTAACAGGAACAATGCTTCTTGGTTGTGCCGTTGCAGAGACAACCGGTATTTACGGTTTCGTTACAGGTCTTCTTCTTATCTTCGTTGCACCTGGTATGTTCATGGGATATTTACAATGATATAGGGATTCAAAGTCAGAAATTTTTCGTGCTGGCACGAAACAATTTATGACCTTGAAGGCCGAACAAAAATGAGGAAAAAAGATGTGCGAAGCATATCGATTTCCGAATTTTTGGAGGATTGCGAGAGCGTAAGCGAAGCAATCCGTATATCATTGGGCATCAGTAAAGGAGATAAAATATGCAGACACAAGAATTGGTAACACTTGTGCCCTGGACCTTTATCATTCAGATAATCAACCTTTTCATCCAGGTATACTTGATCAAGAAATTCTTGTTCAAACCAATCAACGATATCCTGCAGAAGAGGAAGGATCTGGCGGATAAAGAGATAAGAGAAGCCAGGGAAGCCCAGGATGAAGCC
Organism: Butyrivibrio sp. AE2032; assembly: GCF_000702965.1. Classification (NCBI taxonomy): domain Bacteria; kingdom Bacillati; phylum Bacillota; class Clostridia; order Lachnospirales; family Lachnospiraceae; genus Butyrivibrio; species Butyrivibrio sp. AE2032. The sequence goes on from NZ_JNLF01000003.1 coordinate 1,408,634, forward strand.
ACATCTCTTAAAACTCAATATGAAGAGAGCCTGACAAATGCCCATGCTGAGGCAGCTAAGATCGTGTCAGATGCACAGAAGGAAGCTGAGACTAAGGCAGAGACAATTGTCCGGGATGCAGAACAGCAGGCAAATGCTTTGAAGGCAAAGGCCAACGCTGATATTGAGCAGGAAAAGAAAAAGGCCATCAATGAGGCTAAGGATGAGATCGGTTCACTTGCCATGGAAATTGCAGGCAAGGTAGTAGAAAAAGAAATCAGTGAAGCCGATCACAAGAAGCTTATAGAAGACTTTATTACTAAAGTCGGTTAGGATCAGCCTGAAGCATTTACTGTTGAAGGCGTAAGAAAATGAAGTAAAGGTGAGCATGCCCTTGCCAAAGGCAATTTACATGGCATGCGAATAAGAAATTTCGACGAAGGAGAAATTTATGACTAAAGCTGGAGATCTTTATGGGCAGAGCCTGTATGATCTGGCAGCGGAAGAGAACCTTACGGATGATATACTGGGCGAAATGGAGGCAGTGAAGGGAATCTTTAAAGAGAATCCCGACTATGTGACACTCCTTTCGGAGCCTTCAGTTCCCAAAAAGGAAAGGCTGCAGCTGGTGGATGAAGCACTGGGCGAGAGTTTAACTCCTTATCATCTGAACTTCATCAAGATTCTCATAGAAAAGGGACTGCTTCGTGAGTACTCAGCTTGTTATAACAGATTCAGGAAAAATTATAATGAGACCCACGGAATAGCTGAAGCATTTGTAACTACAGCGGTTACACTGAGCGACAGTCAGCTGGCGACTCTTAAGGAGAAGCTTGAAAAGATCAGCGGTAAGAAGGTTCTTCTGCAGCAGAAAACAGACCCTGATATCCTGGGCGGTGTCAGAGTAGATCTTGAGGGACAGCTCTTTGACGGAACGGTCAAGGGAAGGTTATCCGAGCTTCGTAAAAAAGTTGATGACGTGGTGATATAGGCGTCATAAGTCAATAATGCGTACATGCGTGCATGTTAAGCATTGTGACTTTATGACCCGAACAGACATGAGGAAGTAGCATGGTAATGCGGATTCCGAATGGATGAAGGATTGCGAGAGTGGAACGGAGCAATCCGGATATCACCTAGTCAAATAAATATACGCATCGGAGGATGATATGGAACTAAAACCAGAAAAAATATCCGAGGTCATTCGAAGCCAGATAAAGAATTATCAGAACGCAATCATTCAGAATGAGACTGGAACAGTTCTTACCGTAGGTGATGGTATTGCCAGAGTCAGCGGTCTTTTGAACTGTATGTCCGGTGAGCTTCTTGAGTTTGAGAACGGTACATTCGGAATGGCTCAGAACCTCGAGGAAACAGTAGTATCTGCGGTTTTGTTCGGCGAGGATGTAGGTATCAGCGAGGGACAGACCGTTAAGCGTACAGGAAGAGTTGTATCTGTTCCTGTAGGCGAGCAGATGATCGGGCGTGTAGTAAACGCTATCGGTCAGCCAATCGATGGACAGGGTCCTATCGAAACATCAGAATACAGACCGGTTGAGTCTCCTGCTCCCGGTATTATCGCAAGACAGCCCGTTAAGGAGCCACTTCAGACAGGTATCAAGGCTATCGACTCCATGATCCCTATCGGAAGAGGACAGCGTGAGCTGATCATCGGCGACAGACAGACAGGAAAGACTACAATTGCTATAGATACCATCATCAACCAGAAGGGCAAGGATGTTATCTGTATTTATGTAGCTATAGGACAGAAACGTTCTACAGTTACTGCACTTGTTGAAGATCTTAAGAAGGGTGGAGCTATGGACTACACTATCGTTGTAGCAGCTACAGCGTCTGAGCCCAGCCCACTTCAGTACATTTCACCATACACAGGCTGTGCAATGGGTGAGTACTTCATGAATCAGGGCAAGCACGTTCTTTGTATCTACGATGACTTGTCTAAGCATGCGGTTGCTTACCGTGCTCTGTCACTTCTTATCAGAAGGCCACCGGGACGTGAGGCGTACCCAGGCGACGTATTCTACCTTCACTCAAGACTTCTTGAGAGGGCAGCTAAGCTTTCAGATGAGAACGGAGGCGGATCACTTACTGCACTTCCTATCATTGAGACACAGGCTGGTGACGTATCAGCCTACATTCCTACAAACGTAATTTCCATCACTGATGGTCAGATATTCCTTGAGACAGAGCTCTTCCACTCAGGTATCATGCCGGCTGTTAACCCAGGTATTTCAGTATCCCGAGTTGGTGGTAACGCTCAGATCAAGGCCATGAAGAAGGTTGCTGGTACCTTGAAGCTTGTTTACTCACAGTATCGTGAGCTGCAGAGTTTCGCACAGTTCGGATCAGACCTGGACGAAGACACAAAGAACCGTCTTGCACAGGGTGAAAGAATCGTGGAAGTTCTTAAGCAGGACAAGAATCAGCCGGTAGCGGTTGAAAAGCAGGTAGCAATTCTTTATGCGGTTATCAACAATATCCTCATGAAGGTTGACACAGCAGACGTAGCTAAATACGAGGCTGGCCTTTATGATTTCCTGGATACCGATCCAACAGGAATCGCAGCAATGCGTGAAATCCGTGAGACCGGTAAGCTCGAGGAAGAGACAGAGAAGAAGTTAAAAGAGGCACTGGACGCATATACAAATAAGTTCATAAGCCAGAAAGGCTAAAGAAACAGGAGGATTAAAAAATGGCTGGATCAATGAAAGCTGTTAAACTCCGAATCAAGAGCGTTCAGAGCACGATGCAGATCACGAAGGCCATGCAGCTGGTTGCAGCTTCAAAGCTTCGTAAGGCCAAGGAGAGAGCCGATGCATCAAAGCCTTACCTTGAAAATATGCTTCTTACGCTGACAGATATAGCCAATTCAAACACTGATTTCCAGTCGCCTTATACTAAGGCGACGGAAAGTGACAAGTGGCTGTATGTTGTAATTGCCGGAGACAGAGGTCTTGCAGGCGGATACAACTCTAACCTGTTTAAGTTCATGGAGCAGGAAACTAAGGGCAGAGGCGATGTTACGGTACTTCCTATAGGAAAGAAATCTGTAGAGCACTTTAAACACAGAAATGTACCTCTTTTCACAGAGGAATATGCTGAGATTGCAAAGGTAACTCTTTCAGATTGCTTCCAGGTGGCAAAACTGATCTGCAACGCATACAGTTCAGGAGAATATGGACATATTTATTTGTGCTATACAAACTTTATTTCCATGCTTTCCCAGGTTCCAACTGCTTCATCACTGCTTCCTTTATCAGATTTTAGGACTGAAGAGAAAGCTTCTGATGGTAAGGCAAAAGAGCTGATACTGTATGAGCCGGATTCAGATACAGTGTTCAATGCGATTGTTCCGGAATATCTGGCGGGAATTCTTTATTCCAGTATCAACATATCCTACGCGAGTGAGCTTGCTGCCAGAAGAACAGCCATGGAGGCGGCAACAGACAACGCAGAGGAAATGATCGATACACTTTCTCTGTACTACAACAGAGCGCGTCAGGCTAGCATCACCCAGGAGATCACAGAGATCGTGGCTGGTGCTGATACACAATAATATTAAGGAGTCAATACAATGAGTGAAAATCATGTTGGAAAGGTAATACAGGTAACAGGTCCTGTACTTGACATCCGCTTTAAAGAGGGTGAGCTTCCAGATCTTCACAATGCCATAGAGATCATGATAGGCGACAGAAGGCTGATCGCCGAGGTTGCACAGCAGGTTGGTGATGACGTAGTTCGCTGCGTTGCCATGAGTTCAACTGATGGTCTTGTTCGTGGAGCAGAAGCTAAAGATACAGGAGGCCCTATCACTGTACCGGTTGGTGACAAGTGTCTGGGCAGAATCTTTAACCTGCTTGGAGAGCCTGTAGATAATGAGCCTGCTCCGGAAGATGTAGAGAGATGGCCAATCCATCGTCCTGCACCATCCTTTGAGGATCAGGTTCCTGCTACTGAGATCTTTGAGACAGGTATCAAAGTCGTTGACCTTATCTGCCCTTACGCTAAGGGCGGTAAGATTGGTCTTTTCGGTGGTGCCGGAGTTGGTAAGACCGTCCTTATCATGGAGCTTATCAACAACGTTGCTAAGGCACACGGTGGTATTTCAGTATTCACCGGTGTTGGAGAGCGTACCCGTGAAGGAAATGACCTTTACGGAGAAATGAAGGAAAGTGGAGTTATTGATAAGACTGCACTGGTTTACGGACAGATGAACGAGCCACCGGGAGCCAGAATGAGAGTTGGTCTTTCAGGTCTTACAATGGCTGAATATTTCCGTGATGTAAAGAATCAGGATGTGCTTCTTTTCATCGATAATATCTTCCGTTTCACACAGGCCGGATCTGAGGTTTCCGCCCTCCTTGGACGTATGCCTTCAGCCGTAGGTTATCAGCCTACACTGGCTACTGAGATGGGTGCACTTCAGGAGCGTATCACATCAACAAAGAAGGGTTCTATCACATCTGTTCAGGCCGTATACGTGCCTGCGGATGACCTTACTGACCCTGCTCCTGCTACAACATTCACCCACCTGGATGCTACTACGGTTCTTTCCAGAGATATTGCATCAAAGGGTATTTATCCTGCGGTTGATCCTCTGGATTCCACAAGCCGTATTCTTTCACCTGATATCGTAGGAAAAGAACATTATGAGGTAGCAAAGGGTGTTCAGCAGGTTCTTCAGAGATACCGTGAGCTGCAGGATATCATTGCCATCATGGGTATGGACGAGCTGTCAGAAGAGGATAAGCTTACTGTTTACAGAGCGCGTAAGGTTCAGAACTTCCTGTCACAGAGCTTCTCAGTTGCTGAGCAGTTCACAGGTCTTCCTGGAAAATACGTTCCTCTTAAGGAGACAATCCGTGGCTTCAAGATGATCCTTGAAGGCGAGTGTGATGATCTTCCTGAGTCTGCATTCCTTCTTGTTGGAACAATTGACGAAGTATTCGAAAAGGCGAAGAAAGGATAACTAATATGTCCAGTTATCATTTACAGGTTATCTCTATGGATGGCCAGGAGTTTGAAGGACAGGTGCAAAAGATACTTCTTCGTACAATAGACGGTGATGTGGAGATACTGGCCCGTCACACGGACTACTGTACTGCAATTGGTATGGGCACAGCGAGGGTCACCCTGGAAGATGGCACAGAAAGAAAAGCAGCCTGTATCGGTGGAATGCTTTCAGTCATGAAGGGCGAGGTCAGAGTTTTCCCGACCACCTGGGAGTGGAGTGAGGACATTGACCTGGAGCGTGCGAAAGCCGCCAAAGCCAAAGCGGAGGAAAGACTTGCTGATCAGAAGCTTGACAAGGAGGCCCGTGTAAGGGCTGAGGCCAAGCTGTACAGAGCTTTAGTAAGAATTGGCACCCACGGTCAGGGGCACGAATAAAAAGATAAAGAAAATCCAGGTACCTTTTGATGGGTACCTGGATTTTAAATTGCCTGTAATTATTCCTCAGAGAATACCCAGAAGCAGGGCTTTGGTGCGTATCTTTCGTCGAAAAGAAGTGGGCTTTGTTTGCGATCTGCACTGCTTCGCACCTCATTGATAAGCAGATGGCAATATTTGATTAGATTGCCATGTGAAAAAGCGGTAAATTAAAATTAATAGATAACTTGTTAAGGAATGGAACAATAAATGTACAAAATGCCAAATGCGTTGGTACATTTACTGGATTAGTGCGTTGTTTTTTGTGAATAACGCACAATTTTTATGCCTAATTTATAAATTTTTTGTTAAATAAGTAAAAAATGTGCTAACTAAGGTAAAAGAAATCCATTCTATATAAAAATGCAAGGTTCTATAATGTTCCATGAAAAGTGTTGAATGAGCACTTAATGATGAAACTAAAAAAGGGAGAAAGGGGTTATTATGAAAAACAAAGCAATGAAAAAAGTAGTTGCACTTTCAATGAGCACAATGCTCATGGCAACAGCTCTTGTTGGATGCGGCGAGCAGGCAACAACCGGCGGCGACAGTGCAGGAACTACAAGTGGTGGGGAAACAGCTACAACTACTACTGAAACAACTTCAACTGACGCAGGTGCAGCAGAGGATAAGACATACTCAGCTGACGAGATCGTTGATTTCACATTCTTCGCAGGAATGCCTGGAACAGAGATCAACAGTGGCGAGAACGAGATCCAGGACATGATCGCTGAGAAGACAGGTGTTCGTCTTAAAGAGACATGGCTTACAGGTCAGACAGTAGCAGAGGCTATCGGAAGCATCATTGCATCCGGTACATATCCAGACCTCATCGATGGTGGTGACGGATGTACAGACCTTTACAACGAAGGCGTACTTATTCCTTGGGATGAGTATCTTGAGAGTGGTAAGTATCCTAACCTTACAAATTACTACACAAAGAACGAGTGGGATCAGTTCAGACAGGATGATGGACACATCTACTGGTGCAACGTATTCCAGAACACAAAGGGCGCTCCTACAGGAACAGCTCACAACGACGAAGCATTCTGGATTCAGGCTCGTGTTCTTGAGTGGGATAACTATCCTGAGATCAAGACTCTTGACCAGTATTTCGATCTTATTGAGAGATATGCAGCAGCTAACCCTAAGACAAAGGACGCTAACGGCAACGAGATGGATATCATCCCTTACACATGCCTTTGCGATGACTGGAGATATTTCTGCATTGAGAATGCTCCTCAGTTTCTCGACGGATATCCAAATGATGGTTCTGTAATCGTAGACAACAGTGGTGATCCTAAGATCGTTGACTACAATACAACACCTACAGCTAAGAGATATTTCGCAAAGCTCAACGAAGAGTACCAGAAGGGTATCGTTGATAAGGACTTCGGAACACAGAAGTATGATGATTACATCACAAAGCTTTCAAACGGTAACGTACTTGGTATGTGCGATCAGTACTGGGATTTCCAGCAGATCAACGACGCACTCCTTACAGCAGGTCTTGACAAAGAAGGCTGCAACTATGTTCCTCTTGGACTTACAATTGATGAGGGCATGGAGAACCGTTGGCATACATACGGCGATACACTTAACACTGCATCAGGTATCGCAGTTACAACATCTTGCTCAGATCCAGATCTTGCATTCTCATTCCTTGACAAGATGCTTGACCAGGATATCATGAACCTTCGTTTCTGGGGGGTAGAGGGTGTTGACTACCTCGTTGACGAGAATGGTCTCTTCTACAGAACTCCTGAAATCAGAGCACAGGTTGCTGATCCTACATACAAGGCAAGCCACATGTGCACATACAGCTACCTTCCTCAGTACGGTGGAACAAGCGATGATGGAATCAACGCTAACCTTCCAGAAGAGCAGCCTTCAGAGTTCTATGACAAGCTGGCTGATCCTCTTAAGAAGTGCTTCGATGCATACGGTGCTAAGAACTATCCTGACCTTATCGGATCAGTTGTAGAAGATGTAAATGCTACACATCCTTGGTTCCCTATGTGGTCATACTCAAACAACCTCGACACATCAACAACAGGCGGTGTTGCTTGGACAAAGATGGGTGAGTGCAAGCACGAGTGGCTTCCTAAGGTTGTTATGGCTTCTGACTTCGAGAGCGCATGGAGCGATTACATGAAGGCATACGAAGGATGCCAGCCTCAGGACTTCCTTAACCAGATGCAGGAAGAACTTGACAGAAGAGTTGAGGCAGCTAAGAACGCAGGCTGATAAAGCTTAGATTTTGGTGTTAGAGGATAAGGCAGCCATATGCCTAAAAGTATATGGCTGCCTTTTTTTACAGATTTTTTGAATGAAAGGAACCCTTAGCATGAGTAAAACCGTAGCCAAACAAAAGAAAACGGTCATAACAAGAAAAGAACTCGCAAAGCAAAAGGTTCTTATAGCATGGTCTGCAGTGTTCGTTATTTACGGATTTATATTCTGTTATCTTCCACTTGCCGGCTGGCTGATGGCCTTTGAAAACTATAAGAACAAAACTGGCCTTCTCCACTCAAAGTGGGTAGGACTCGAGAAATTTAAATTTCTTTTCTCAGATGTAACATTCTTAAAGGTTATTAGAAACACATTCTGTATGGGTACTTTGAATCTGATATTCACAACCCTTACAGCCATCATATTTGCTATTTTGTTAAATGAATTCAGGTTGCTTAGAGCAAAGAAGGTAGTTCAGACAATTTCCTATCTGCCACACTTCCTTTCTTGGATCATTGTTACAGGTATCTTGAATGATGCCCTTTCATCAACTGGTATTATAAACGAATTACTTATTAAATTCGGACTTGTAAAAGATTCTGTTCCGTTCTTCTCGATACCGGCATTGTTCTGGCCTATCGTAACCTTCGCCCACGTGTGGAAGGAAACAGGATGGAATGCTATTATTTATCTTTCAGCTATAACATCCATAGATCCTTGTCTTTACGAAGCAGCATCAATTGATGGCGCCGGAAGATGGGGCAAGATTAAGAATGTAACGTTGCCTGGAATCAGGCCTACGATAATTATCCTGCTTATTATGAACATGGGTAATCTGCTTAACGCAGGTTTCGAAGTACAGTATCTCTTAGGAAACGGCCTTGTAAAGAGCGTTTCAGATACCATCGATATCTACGTACTGACCTGGGGTATCAGCCAGAATGACTATTCACTTGGTACCGCAGCAGGTATCTTCAAGAGCGTGGTATCCATTGTGATCATCGTGGTCGCAAACCAGATCGCCAAGAGACGCAGCGGAGAAAGGTTATTCTAAGGGAGGTGCGACATGGAAAAGAATGAAAATAAGTCAGGCGGAATTCATAAATTAACAGTAGGGGATATGGTCTTTTACTTCTTTCTCTACCTGTTCATGCTGTTATTCTGTATTGTAACCGTTTATCCCGTAGTAAACACTCTGGCAATCTCCTTCAACGATGGTGTAGATGCCATGAGAGGTGGAGTTCATCTGTGGCCCAGAATGTTTACCACACAGAACTACAGCGTAGTACTTGCTCTCAGAAGTATTGGCCGAGGCGCTATTATCTCAGTGCTTAGAACTGTCCTTGGTACACTCTTTGCAGTTGTAGCCAATGCACTTTTGGCTTTCATAGTAAGCCAGAAGAACTTCATATTCAGATCCCAGCTTTCACTGTTCTGGGTTATAACAATGTATGTTAACGGTGGTATGATCCCTATCATGCTCCTGTACAGAAACCTTCATCTTACAAATTCCTTCTGGGTATATGTAATCCCAGGAATGATCAGTGGTTTCAACATGCTGGTTATGAGAACTTACATGGAAGGTCTTCCGGATTCACTTCAGGAAGCTGCCCAGATTGATGGTGCAGGTTACATGAAGATCTTTGTATCAGTTGTATCTCCTTTGTGTAAGCCAATTTACGCTACAATAGCTCTTTTCGTAGCAGTTGGACAGTGGAACTCCTGGTTCGATACAATGCTGTACAACCGTATGGCAGATCAGTACACAACACTGCAGTACGAGCTGATGAAGATGCTTTCAGCTGTAACATCTCTTAAGGGTAATGCCGGAGCTGCTACTACAGGAACATCAGTTAACATCACACCTATTTCAGTAAGGGCTGCTGCAACTATCATCACTATGGCACCTATCGTAATGCTGTATCCTTTCCTTCAGCGATACTTCGTTACAGGTCTTACAATCGGTGGTGTTAAAGAGTAAATTGAATTTTGAAGTGTTAGCTCTTAAATGAGCGCATTAAAAGACCCGGAACAAAAACGTTCCGGGTCTTTTTGGGAGTCGCTGGGGACGGTTCTCGTCCCCAGGAAAGCGTCTGTGGGTACAGATAGTTAATGTGTGATATACTGTTATTATATATTCGAAATGAAAGGTCTTTACATTTATTATGGCCATGACAGATAATCACGTAGACAAACAGACAGACAGAAGAGATTCTGTAAGTCTGTCTTTTTCAATATCAACGTATGTAAAAACATGCCTTAAGATGGCTGCTATTTGATTGGCGGATATTTTAAGGCTTTTGTATTTTCAGGGAAGGGAGAAAAGTGGATGAATATCAAAGCGACAGGAGTAATAGCTACAATACTGGCATTTGGTGTTGGTGTTGCAATACCAAATATCGCAGGACCTGGAACAATTGACGGATACGACGAGGCGCTGGCAATTGTGGAAGGCAAATCTACAGAAAAGAAAGTGGATGACTCTAAGTCAGAAGATACTGGTACCAAAGATGATAATGCTAAGGTGAAAGAGTCAGCTGAAACATCTGAAAATACTGTCACTAAGAATGAAGCCAAGAAAGAATCGGATACAGAAAAAGAAAAACTGAATAACGCGAACGTAAATCTTGATGCTGATGTTGTTCTGGGGTTCATCTTTGATGACATTGAAGTAAATGGCATTAAGTTTATTGAAGCAGATTATGACAGTATGCTGGAAGGTTTCGGATTTAATAAGGTACAGGTCGAGTATACAGATGGTGGTTTTAAGATCAACTCAGATCAATTTGAGTGGAAGGGTAAAAAAGCCAGCTATCATGGGGGATATCAGGACGAGAATAGGCAATCTCATGATCTCTATTTTGATGGAGAGAAATTCGTGACCAGTGATCTCACTGAAAAAGAATCTATAAATAATAGCATATTCATAAATGGTTCCTGGGAAGACAAAGATAATTATACGGATTACTGGAGCTTTGATTATAGCAATTGGACACAGGATAATGCGTCGGATTATATTCGCTTTGGAAATTATGCACATGGATTATCTGATAAAGATATAAATGAGATAAGCAGCTTTGTGAAAGCACCATTTTGTGGTGGTGACTATGCTGCCATGAATGAAGTGATGCGCACCGAGGAGATGATAGAAAAGGGGTTAAAGGATCAATCAGCCTCTAAGGAGAACTACGAGAAATACATAGTAGATACCAGTCTTGGAAAATGTGTTTTAACCATCAGTACAGCAGATAATAATGATGGAAAGCAAACAAATTACAGCTATGAATTTGAAGATGGGAAGTATACTGTGAAGATCTGGTTCCGGGATGGCATCGAATCATCCACCAGCATCAGTTATTACTATAAGCATTGATCAGGAAAACCACAGTTGAACATATAAGAGGGGATATTAAGCATGGATGAGAATAAAAAGAAATCATATATAATCATTGCTATCTGCTGTGTAGCAGCGCTGGTAATAGGTCTTTTTGTAGGAAAGACGATAGTAGATAAAAGAAAACTGGCAAAAGCGGAAGAATACCTTGCCATGAAAGCTGCAAATGCATCGACAACAGATGCATCAATTGAGGAGACATCAATTGATGCGGCAACCGAAGATGCATCAGAGGAGGCCTCTGTAGTAACTGAAGAAGTAGTAGCAAATGAGCCGCAGGTGAAATGGATTGTATCCAAGGAAATTGTTTTTTTTATTCCATTAATGGGAAATCAGACAGAGCATGATCATGAATATACGGTAAATTATACGCTTTATGATAATGATAGTAATGGACTGTGTTCTGAGAGTCATTCAATATATAATTTTTCATATTGGTATGATGGCGAGGAAATTGCATTTGAAGATATAGCTAAAGAGCTGGATGATAATTATGCTGCTGGTGAACTAGACAACTACAGCAGTACTAATACTGTATTCGAATATGATAGCGATGGTAATAGATTAAAGGAAACATCTACAAGCAGCTTTATTTCAGATGAGGATACATCCACAGACACCAGCGTAGGTGAATATGAGTATGAAAATGGCAGTTTGATTAAGCTGACAGAAAAGGGAAATAATGGAGAAGTTTATAAAACTACTACGTATGAATACGATGACAATTCTAACCTGGTTAAAGAGGTTTCTGATAATCTGGGGTGGGGGCGAACAACTACATATGAATATGATGAAAATGACAGTCTGATTAAAGAAACAAATACAGATGATTTGAGGACTACAACTATCACATATGAGTATGATAATAATGGTAATGAAGTAAAGAGTGTATACACATATGAATCTGCTGACTCTGATACGAAAAGCAGTGTACACGAAAGCCAGAATGAATATGACGAAAATGGAAATTTAATAAAAGTGATACAAACGAGCGATGGTGCCTTTAGTAGCTGTACTCTCTACACATATGAAGCAAAAGCAGGCAACTAAACATTGTAAAAATGGACCCAAAAGGTCAAAACAATGCAAGAGAACTTTCTAAATTGATTCTAAAATGCAAGTTTACATAATCTTTATAATTTGAGATAACAACATTTGGGGTAATAACATCATAATCCACAAGACATAGTGTATTAACATCATTCCGATAATATTTTTGCAAGAAATAGGAAGCGGAAAGATAATGATGGCTTTGGGAGAATCAAACATAATAAAACGTCAGGAGCTGCTTGCTGACAGCGCCTGACGCTTCGTGTATAGATAGTTAGTGAAAAAATTCTATGGATTTAAGGCTGCAGTTTCCGGTGCCCTTGTAGACAAGGTAAAGGGCGGTGGTGCCTGAAACAGGAGCAAAAGTGCATTCGTGGGCGGTCCAGATGTTGGAACCATTAGCCTTGATGCGGCCAAGGATCGGGCCGACGCCGGAAGCTGCACTTCCTGCTGGTGCGGATTCAAGGGTAGTGCGAACTTCAAACTCTCCGTCGAAGTAGGCTCTGGTCTTGATGCGAAGGCCCTTAGCGCCCTTGAGGTTGAAGTACTTAAAGCCAACAGTGGTTCCATCTACGATTCCCTTGATGTAGCCGTCATTCTGATCGCCATCGCCGCCCTCCTGTACAACTCTTGGAGCGCTTTCCTCAACGTACATCTTCTTTTCGGGAGTGAAGATGTTGCAGGCGATGTAGGCTGGATACTCACCGATGTCTGAAAGAGGTCCGCCATTTAGTCCACAGGAAGTTATCTCTACCTGCTTGATCTTTCCGTCTTCTTCAAAAGAAATCTTCTCAGCGCAGCCCTGTCTTGAGAACCAGGTTCCGTGGGTGTGTCTGTGATAGAAGATGTACCAGTCATTGCCTATTTCTACGATGCTTCCGTGGTTGTTGGCGCCGTAGCAAGAAGGATCTTCAGCGGGCTTGTAGGTTCCGATATGCATATCGCAGTTACTTACGATCACGCCACCGTAGGTGAAGGGGCCTACAGGCTTATCTGATGTAGCATAACACAGCTCGTGCATTACTTCTGAGGAATAGATGAAGTAGTAGGTATTGCCGTGCTTTCTGATGGAAGGAGCTTCGAAGAAAGCATGACCCTCAAAGCCTGTTCCCTGGCTGTACATGTTTCCAGGAGCGATAAATTCAGGAGCTTTTTTGATGGTCAGCATATCCTTATCAAGGACAGTGAACATTGCTCCGTGCCTTGATTTATCTCCCTGTCCGCAAAATCCGGTGTAAAGGTAAGTCTCATTACCTTCAGTAAGAACTCCGGGATCAAACTGTGGTTCATCGCCTTCTTTGTCTCCGAGTTTTGTTCCATCCTCATAATGAACATATCCGTAGAACTCAAAAGGTCCAACGGGAGTATCAGCTACCGCAACAGATACAACGCTGACTTTATCAAGTACATAGTAGAGGTAGTACCTGCCGTCAGGACCAACTGTAACATCAGGAGCATAGAGGCACATGTGGCCGTTAGGATTAAGAGGATCAGCTGTCTTTGGATAGATGACTCCCTCGTAGTGCCAGTTTCCAAGGTCATTTATTGGAGCGGACCAGCATACATAATCTCCAAGGCAGAAGGTCTCGCCCTTACAAAGATCATGGGACCCATAGACATAAAGCCTGTCACCAAATACGTAAGGCTCTCCGTCGGGGATGTATTCCCAGGATGGAAGGTAAGGATTTACTGCCTGCTTTTTGCTTCCCTGTCTTATACCGCCTTCTTTTTTTGAGTGGGCGCCGTTTCCAAGAAATTCCATTTCATTTCTTTCTTCGTTTTTGTAGGTGTCCCATTTTGGAAGAGGAGTTCTGTCTTTTCCGTTTCCGTTGGGATCTCCAGTCTTAATAAAGTTTGCAAAGTAGTCGCACATCTGGCATGCCAGATCAAAGTGCCTTCCCTCATAGGGTCTGTGACACATATGCAGTGAATTAAAGAAAAACCAAAGGTCAACGGAGTGGAAGGTTCCTGGATAGGAATCTCCTTTATGCCCATCCCCGGGAATATCGGGATCAAATCTGTAGTAGTAGAAGTTCTGGTTTGGACGGTTCTCTTCAGCTTTCAGGAAGACATCCTTAACAGAGAGTTCTACCATATTAACGCCTGCATCAGAAAACTCATCTGTGGTATTTCCTGCAATTATTGGAACGTCAATACAGTTTCCTTTGATCAGGGCTTCTGTAGGATCTCCCAAGCTAAAATGTCCATCGACAATTGGGAACAATCTTCTGTGGTTTCCTACGAATTTGTTATAGCCATCAAGAACCTCTTTATCTGTGAGCTTTCTTGCCTCAGCCAAATCTTTAACTCCGAGGCTTTCAAAAAATTCTTTTCCAAGATCCTCTGCCTGGCTTAATGTCAGTGGATTAAAGATGTCGGCATCAGCATCCTTAAGTCGGATGATTCCGCTAAATATTGCAGCAGCCTTTATGATATCCTTGTTGTCCATGCAGGAAAGCTGGTGCTGTACACTGGCGCCGCCTGCTGACTGACCGGCAATGGTTATTCTGTCGGGATCACCTCCAAAGGCTGCGATATTTCTTTTAACCCAGGCAAGGCCTGCCTTCTGATCAAGGAGACCAAAGTTTGAAGGCGCATCCGGAGCTTCACCTGTTATTTCGGGATGGGCCATGAAGCCAAAGCATCCAAGACGATAGGCGATGCTTACAACGATGATGCCACGCTCTGCAAGAGCTTCTCCGTTAAATTCCATCTCTGCTGTGTAGCCCCACTGAAAGCCGCCTCCAAAGATCCAAACAAGGACAGGAAGCTTTTCGTTAGCTTTTTTTGCAGGTGTCCATACATTAAGGTACAGGCAGTCCTCACTCTTTGGGATATCAGGATCTACGTGCCATTCCCTGTTGTAGACCAGGTCGTCTCCGATTCCCGGTGTGTCCTGCATGGAGATCGGGCCAAAGCCAAAGGCTTCTAAAGTGCCCTCCCAGTCCTTGCAGGGCTGAGGTGCTCTCCATCTGTTCTCCCCCACAGGAGGTGCTGCAAAAGGGATGCCCTTAAAGACCGTGATACGTGGGTCGTTTCCGGGAAGTCCCTTAACTTTTCCGTTTTCAACTGTAGTTTCTCTAAGCATTTTCTTTCCCCTTAATCTGAGCCGGACATACTATCCGGCAATTATAGTTTCATGCTGATTCTAATGTAGCGCCCAGGGAAAGCGCCTTCCAATCAAATATTGTCATGGTCTTGTCATTGTGTGCGAAGGTACAGGACCTAAGCATTATTTGGAGAGAAGTGCGCATTATGTTGGTGGAGAGTGAGTGGCGAAAAAGGTTATATTTTATTGAGGTAACATGCAAAAGCATTGTTTAATTGGAGGATTACTAAGATGAATAATCAAAAGAGCTTTAAGCCCCTTGGGGACCACAATCCTGTAATGGTCCAGAGATTTGGCGCAGATCCATATGCCCTGGAGTACAAGGGGAGAATATATATTTACATGACGCTGGATGACCCGGAGCTTGATGAGAGCGGCGCTATTATAGAGAACACCTACAGCAAGATCGATAAGATCAGCGTTATTTCATCTGATGATCTTGTTAACTGGACAGATCACGGAACAGTTCATGCTGCAGGAAAGAACGGACAGGCTACCTGGGGTAATAATTCCTGGGCACCGGCAGCAGCATGGAAAACAATAGATGGTAAGGATAAGTTCTTTTTATACTTTGCAAACAGCGGGAACGGAATCGCAGTTCTTGAAGCAGACAGTCCTGTAGGCCCTTTCACAGACCCGATTGGGAAGGCACTTATTTCAAGGGATACACCAACCTGCGCAGAGGTTACATGGCTCTTTGATCCGGCGGTTCTTATGGATGATGACGGTGAGAACTACATCTATTTCGGAGGAGGCGTTCCTTCAGATGACAAGGCTTCAGATCCGGGAACAGCAAGGGTTGCCAAGCTGGGAAAAGACATGGTCTCCCTTGATGGTGATCCAAAGCCTATTGAAAATGTATCCTATCTTTTTGAGGATTCAGGTATAAACAAGATTGACGGAAAGTATTTCTATTCCTATTGCTCAAACTTTTCCATGACTCCCGAGGCTGAGAAGGAAAAGGGCTTCCAGCAGGGAGAGATCGTGACAATGGTTTCCGATGATCCCATGGGACCCTTTGAGATGTGCAATCCGGTTCTTAAGAACCCTGAGCATTTCTTTGGCCTTGGTGGAAACAACCACCACTGCATGTTCAAGTTCCAGGGACAGTACTACATCACTTATCACAGCAGGATCCTGGAGGAGAAGATGGGATTCCTCAAGGGTTACAGAAGCACCAGCATTGATAAGCTTGTGATCAACGAAAAGGGTGAGCCTTCAAAGAGTGAGGGAACAAGGGCAGGCGTAAAGCAGCTCAGGAACCTTGATCCATATCAGGAAACCAAAGCTGTTACCATGTCAAACGCAGCCGGAATTGCCACAAGACAGTTTGGAGAAACAGCCAGGAAATTCGGATCAGGAGATATGATCGCCACAGGAATCACCGAAGGTGGCTGGATAGAGGTGAGCGGAGTTGATTTTGGAAGCGAGCCGGCCAGAATTGTGGAGATCAATGTGACTGAGGCAAAAGAGCTGGCTGAGAAGTTAGCAGCATCTGGTGATATAGAAGCAAGAAGGAAAAGCGCGACAGACGAAGATGCGGATGAGTATGGAAAGCATAGTGATATCGATGCCAAGTGCCTTCTGGGCAAGGTGAATGTGTGCGTGGATTCACCGGAGAATAATCCTATCGAGGCGGTGGAGATCCTTCTTGCGCCTGCTATAAAGCATGACTATGGAGAAACACTCATAAAGTTTTCCTGCAGACTGGATGAGAAAGTGTCAGGAGTTCACGACCTATATTTTGTTTTCGAGGGTGAAGGCTACGAATTCTACAGCTGGAAATTCCTTAAGTGATCAGGGGGATGAATTATGTCAGATAACATGAACAGAGGGCCTGTGGCACCTAAGGACCCTACAAAGAAAAGAGATTTCTTTTACATAATGAAAGACAAGGAGATCTTCGGAGCTCCTCAGCCTGACGGAAGCTTTGTTCACTTCCTGTACATGGATTTTGGACGAGTTACTGATGCTGCAAAACTTACGGGAAATGTAACCGATGAGGAGATGATCCAGAACCTGACCACCAGGAAGGGGATTCAGAAGATGATCCATTCAATCGGTGTCAGTGTCTCAGCAAAAGAGGCAGATAAATCTGTAAAATTCGTTGCTGAGATGTATCCTAATGTTCCCGGGGAAGAGGTCACAATTATCGAAGCGGACGTTCCAATGGATGGAATGGAGATGGAAATCGACCTGTCAAAGGTGGACTGGAAGGACGGAGACAAAGAGCTGGGGCAGTTTAGATTTGTCTTTGATACTGAGGGAATCCAGGCAACAACTGATGTGAGATTCTATCTTAACGATGGCTTCGTGGCACCAAAGCAGCCTGAGGATAAGGCAGTAGACTTTGGCTCGACTGCTTATAAGACCATGATTGAAAAGAGTCTTATGCAGCTGGGGAATACTGAAAGGCTGTCAAAGGTTATTGATAAAGCAAAAAAGGGAGAGAATGTAACTCTGGGATTTATCGGTGGATCAATTACCCAGGGCGCTGGTGCTATTCCCATAAATGAAAAGTGCTATGCGAGAGTTTTTTATGAGGATTTTGCCAAGAGATATATGAATGGCGGAGAGTGCATTTTTGTGAAAGCAGGAGTCGGGGGGACTCCGTCTGAACTTGGAATGATCAGGTTCGAGAGAGATGTTCTAAGGGATGGGGCTGCAAAGCCCGATCTTATCGTGATTGAGTTTGCGGTTAATGATGAGGGAGATGAAACTAAAGGTGTGTGCTACGAGAGCCTTGTGAGGAAGGCGTTGGCACTGCCTTGGAAACCGGCAGTAGTTCTTTTGTTTGCTGTGTTCTCAAATGACTGGAATTTGCAGGACAGATTGTCACCTGTTGGAAGAAATTATGGTCTTCCGATGGTGAGCGTTCTGGATGCTGTAAGTCCCCAGTTTCCGCTTCTTCCCGGAGAGGGCAGGGTGATCTCAAAGAATCAATACTTCTATGATGTTTATCATCCAAGCAATCTGGGACATCAGATCATGGCTGACTGCCTGAGCAATCTGGTGGACAAGGTGAACGATAAGTGCGCAGGGGCTGCACCGGAGGGGGATGATTTTGGAATTGATATGGACTTGAATAAGATCAGGCCAGCTATAGGAGCAGATTTTGAAAGCATCGAGCTTCTGGACCGTAAAGAGCTGGAGGAGCTTAAGGACAAGTACGATATCGTGATTGACGATGAAGGTTCTTTTAACTGTAAAGATACTGACCTTCAGGCGGTAGAAATGGATAAGGACATCAAGATGATACCGGAGTTCCCAAACAACTGGTGTCATCCGGAAAATGGCGAAGATGCGGCTTTCAAAATGTCCCTGACATGTAAAAAACTTCTTCTTGTTTTCAAGGATTCAGCTTATGCCAGCCATGGCGTGGCTGAGGTTTTTGTGGACGATAAACTGATCCTGGAGGCAGACCCTCACATCAATGGATGGACTCACTGTAATGCAGTAGTTCTTTTGAATGAGGAAAAGAGCGCGCGGCGAGAGGTCAGGATCAGCATGAAAGAAGGTCATGAAGATAAGAAATTTACCATCCTTGGTTTTGGGGTTGCGTGACGTAGATGTCAGAAAATGAAAAGAACATAGCGGAAAATGTGAAGAAGGAAAATGCTATGTTTTTGTATAATCAATCATAGGAAAATTTTCGGGGGAAAATGGGGTTACATTTAATGAACAAGTTGACACTTCCAAAGATCATTTCCGACGGAATGGTCATTCAGAGAAGAAAGAGAATACATATCTGGGGATGGGATGAGCCCGGGACCAAGGTTGAGGTCAGGCTGGATAATCTCATTGGCAGAGGAGAAGCGGATGAGAGCGGAAGATTTGACATCTATCTTTCCGCAAAGGAAAGCGGAGGTCCCTATGAGCTAATTGTCTCCAATGAGAGGGACGAGGAGATCTCCGTAAAGGATGTCATGATAGGCATAGTCTGGCTTGTCACTGGTCAGTCAAACATAGAGCTTCCCATTGCCAGAGTTAAGGACAGATACCCTGCCCTTGCCAGCATCGAGGAGAACACCGGCATAAGGACCTTTAAGATCCTTGAGGATACGGATTTCCACGGCCCTTTGGGGGAATTAAGGAGCGGTAGCTGGAGCCACGTAAGCAGAGATACTATCATGAATTTCTCAGCTACAGGATACTTTTTTGCTGCTTATCTTCAGAAGATCACTGGCCAGACTGTGGGCTTTATAAATGCATCTTTAGGTGGCTCAAGGATTTCCTCCTGGATGTCAAGGCAGATGCTGGAAGGATATGACGAGCTGCTGGCTGAGGCGGACAAGTATGCTGATGATGATTTCAGAAAGAGCCAGGCAGACAAGAACGTGATAAACGGAACCTTGTGGCGCGAGAAGCTTGATAAGCTTGACAGGGGACTTTCAGAGAAATGGATGCAGGAAGAGCTTGACGAGCGCAGCTGGAAGGAAATGGATATTCCGGTGATGTTTACTGACACTGAGCTTTCCGGAATGTGCGGATCCGTCTGGTTCAGGAGAAGCTTTGACCTTCCAAAGGAACTTGCAGGAAAGAGCGCAAGACTGTTCCTTGGAACATTGGTAGACAGAGACGAGGTCTTTGTAAACGGTGTGAAAGTAGGAGGAATTGAATACCAGTATCCTCCAAGAAAGTACGACATACCCGAGGGACTTACTAAAGAAAAGGACAATCACATTGCTATAAGGCTTTGTGTGGAATATGGCCTTGGAAGGATCACTCCTGACAAGGAATACAAGATATTTAATGAGGATGCCCAGGTAAGGCTCGATGGCAAGTGGTATTACAAGGTGGCTGCAAGATGCCCCGAGATATCACCTACGGATTTTATCAACTGGCATCCAACCGGTCTTTTCAATGCCATGACCGCACCCTGCCACAACTTCCCAATTGACGGAGTTATCTGGTATCAGGGTGAGTCCAACACTCATGAGCCTTGGGACTATGAAGATCTGTCAAAGCGCATGATAAAAGGTTACAGGGACCTTTGGGGCGAGGAAAACCTCCCATATATCCTTGCCCAGCTCCCTAACTTTGTAATAGATGTTAAGCCTGTGGATGACCCCTGGCCAACCTTCAGGCTTACACAGTCAAAACTGCTTGATGATCCAATGGTGGGAATGACTGTCAACATGGATCTTGGTGAAGACAACGATCTTCACCCTACCGGCAAGCGACGTGTCGGAAAGCGTCTCGCTCTCTGGGCAGCCCACTTAAGATACGGCTATCCCGGCGAGTACAGCAGTCCCATACCGGTCTATGCCAAAGCCGCCAACTCCGGCTGGATCAAAGGCAGCGTCGTAGAGATCGCCTTAGACCACGCCGACGGCCTCGTTAGCCGCGATATTGGCAAGGGCTCAGAGATCCGCGATTTCGTAATTATAGATGATAAGGGAAAAGAACTATCAGTTGACGTTGAGCTAGCCGACAGAATGGTGATCCTTAAAACCACTCTCAAAGCAGACAAGATTCGAAAGGTAAAGTACCTTGTGGACTACACCTATAACGGCGCAATGATCTACAACAAGGCAAACCTTCCCATGGGACCATTTGAAATCGAAGTGAAGAATTAAGAAAAGCAGATATTAGAATGAGCCAGACCTGGGGGCGGGAAAAATTGCTACCCAGGCAACCGAAGGGTCATAGCTCGCGGCTGGCACTTATCGCCTGTCCTGTAGGCGATTAGTACCGTTGCCAGCGAGGTTTGTGCGCAAGCTTGCCCAAGGTGACCGAGTCAATTTCTCCCGACCACAACCAAGGGCTTTCGGACTAAATCATTTTGTATACGTCCTTCCAGCTCTGTCCGCACCCTGAAGGTAGAGTTTGCGGAACTCAGTGGGGGAGCAACCGTTCATATCCTTGAAGACTCGGTTGAAGGTTGACAGACTGAAGAACCCGGACTGCAGCGCAATGTCCATCACGGACAGATCTGTATCACCAAGAAGCTCCTGAGCCATCATGACACGTCGCTTTGTGATGTACTGGTAGCAGGAGATACCCATGCTTGACTTAAAGAGCCTCTCAAAGTGGTACTTGGAGAAACCTGCAAGCTCAGCGAGCTGCTCCACTGAAAGATCCTCGCTTCTGTGGGAATCAATATAGTTGGTGACAGCCACAAGTTTTTCGATGTTTTTAGACTGGGAATCTGAAGTGCCGGCAGGAACTACGGCATCCACAAGGTGCATGCTTCCTATCTGGGCAAGGATCAGAGTCACCAGAGAATATACAGAAATCTGAAGGAATTCATCACTCTCTCCGTAGAGTCGCTCAATCTCCCAGAAGTAGTTCTGGAGACGGGCAGTCTCAACAGGATACTCACTCTGCTTTACATGAACGTAAGGTGGGAGAGTTTTCAGGAGAGGCACCAGGAGAGAAACCTGGGAATAATTAGTTATATCGAATAAAAGTATCAGCTTCTCGCCGCCTGGTGCAACAGCCAGGTACTCGTGAAGGGTTCCGGGAGCAATCAGCATGATGTCGCCTGGAGCACAGTTCACTACGGCAGAAGAGTCATTGTGAAATTTAACCTGAAATGATCCTGATAAAGGCAGAATAAGCTCCACCTCGTTATGCCAGTGGAGTGGATATTCGTTCAGGGTGTTGTGATATAAGAGGACGCCCTTTAAGGTGTCGTAATAGATATCTTCCCTTGACTGGGAGTTAATATCTGAGATCATGGATCATTCTCCTTTATCTGCAGGTTAATACGTAGATATTCTAGCATCAATGGAAAAGAAATGTAAGACCAACATAATCGGAGGACCGAATGGAAACAAAGAAATGGACACAGCTCTGGCTGGATTACAAAAAGGCCTATGATGGTGAAGGAATCTGGAAGATAGTCCTTAATGGCTTTACAGACAGCCAGGTGGTTGTTGCTAATGCTCTCTATGAGTTCAGAAGAGGAATTGAAGCTCTTACGGGGGAGGCAGTCCTTGAAGCCGGAAAAGATGAGGAGCAGGGCAAAAAACTTCTGACTCTTACAATCTCAAATAACGACAGCGTATCAAAAGAAGGTTACCATATCAAGGGAAGCGATGAGGGAATCCTTGTGGAAGCCAGTGACGAGAGAGGCGTACTTTACGGCGTCTTCGCCATCCTTCGTCAGATAGCCTGTGGCAAAAGAGCTTTCGAAGTAAGTGAAGCTTCATCCCCATCCAACCCATTAAGAATGATGAACCACTGGGATAACATGGATGGCAGCATAGAGCGTGGATACTCCGGAGAGTCCTTCTTCTTTGAAAAAGATGAGATCATCATAAATGACAGGACCAGAGACTACGCCCGCTTCATGGCAAGCATAGGAATAAATGGTGTTGTTATTAACAATGTAAATGTAAAGGCAGCAGCTTCATACCTTATAACTGACAGATACTATGACCAGGTGGCAAGGTTTTCCGAGATATTTAATGACTATGGCATCAGCCTTTACCTGTCATTAAACTTCGCTTCACCTATTGAGATCGGGGATCTGGACACCTGTGATCCTCTGGATAAAAAAGTTATCTCCTGGTGGAAAGATAAAATGAAGGAGATCTACGAAAGGCTCCCTCTTCTTGGAGGTTTCCTTGTAAAGGCGGACTCAGAGGGAAGACCGGGACCATTTACCTATGGCAGGACTCAGGCAGATGGAGCTAACATGCTGGCAGATGTGATAAAGCCCTACGGTGGAATCATCATCTGGAGATGCTTTGTCTACAACTGCACTCAGGACTGGCGTGATACAAAGACTGACAGAGCAAGGGCCGGCTACGATTATTTCAAGCATCTTGACGGAGCATACCATGACAATGTCATCCTTCAGATAAAGAACGGACCTATGGATTTCCAGATCCGTGAACCCGTTTCACCTCTCCTTGGAGGCCTTCAGCACACCAATCAGATGCTGGAGGTGCAGATTGCACAGGAGTACACAGGTCACCAGATCGATCTTTGCTACCTTATCCCTCTGTTCAAGGAGGTCCTTGATTTCCACACCCATTGCTGT
The DNA here is from genome assembly GCF_000702965.1 of Butyrivibrio sp. AE2032. Classification (NCBI taxonomy): domain Bacteria; kingdom Bacillati; phylum Bacillota; class Clostridia; order Lachnospirales; family Lachnospiraceae; genus Butyrivibrio; species Butyrivibrio sp. AE2032. Next base: position 1,431,839 of record NZ_JNLF01000003.1, read on the forward strand.
GAGGGAAAAGATACTGTGGCTGACGTTGTAAGTGGTCGCACCATGGGCAATAGTCTTGCTGGAATGGCGGCAGTTATCAATACCGGAAATGACGCCAACTGGACAGGAAATGATCTGGCAGCAGCAAATCTCTACGGATTCGGAAGGCTCTCTTTTGACACTGATCTTTCAGCTGAAGAAATAGCAAAAGAGTGGATCGCATTGACCTATAAGCTCCCTGAAAAGGAAGCAGGTGTTCTTTGCTCTATGCTCTTAAGATCAAGGGAGATATACGAGAAATATACAAGTCCACTTGGAATTGGATGGATGGTAACCCCTGGGGATCACTATGGTCCAAGCATTGACGGATATGAGTATTCAAGATGGGGAACCTACCACAGAGCGGATCACCTGGGAATAGGTGTTGACAGGACTGATAAGGGAACGGGTTATGCTCAGCAGTACTATGAAGAAAATGCTGTGATGTACAACGACCCTGAAAAGTGCCCGGAAGAACTGCTTCTTTTCTTCCATCACATTCCATATACCTGGAAGCTTAAGACGGGAAAGACTTTGATCCAGCATATCTATGACAGCCATTTTGAAGGCGAGGAAGAAGCTCGCGGACTTGCTGCAGACTGGGAGAGCCTAAAGGATGTGATTCCTGCCGTTTCCTTTGACAGAGTAAAGGAAAGATTTGAGAGGCAGCTCTACAATGCAAGAGAGTGGAGAGATCAGGTAAACTCCTACTTCTACAGGAAGAGTGGCATAGCTGACGAAAAGGGCAGAACAATATATTAATCTGCTCGGTTCGACAGCTGATACTGTTTTGGTGACATACCAATCTGATTGGAAAAGCGCCTGGAAAAGCTGGAATAGTTATTGTACCCCACCATGAAGCACACATCGTAGGGGGAGTTATTTTCCAGCAATAATTTTTGTGCAAGAGCAATTTTTTTTGCATTAATATAATGTTTAAGTGAGTCTCCGGTGGCTTCGCTGAAGGCGCGGCTTAAGTGGTCGCTACTGTAGTGGAGCTCCGCGGACATGGTATTAATAGTGATCTCATCGGAGAGATGATTGTTGATATATTCCAGTATTTTAGCCACTGCAACAGGCATGGTGCTGCTCTTTTTCTGGGGCGGAACATTCTCAGAATACTTGCAGGTCAAAAGAAGGAACTCTGCAAGGTAAGACTTGGCCAAAATCCTGTGGCCATAGCAGTCACTGTGAAGAGCTTCCTCAAGGTCTTTTGCCACGGAGATAAAGCGTGGAAGAGATTCCTCAGGAATCCTAAGGTGATTCATGTCGGCTGATTCGCTGCTTCTGAAAAGAGTGCTGAAGTCGGTTTCCGAGTCCCCGAGGTTCCTTAAGTACTCGTACTGGATATTGATGACAATCCTCTCATACCCGCTAACATCCTCAAGATCTACTCCGTGGAACACCAAAGGACTGATAAAGAAAATGTCCCCGGGCTTCATCTTGAAAAGCTCGGGTTCCACCATCATATTTACATCCCCTTTTAGGAAAAGAACTACTTCATAACCATCATGATTGTGAACTGTGCTTATATCAGTGGGATCTACTCGGGCCTTTTTGTGCTCGCAGATAACCTCGTTGGCGATCATGGTATATGGGAAGTTCAGACACTTTTTCATACCGCTCCTTTGCATGGGAAAAGAACTTGTGCAGTTTATATCGGAAAATGCAAAAATTATATTGTTTTTTGTGTATTTCTATTAAAATCCCATGTCTTATGATTTATTTATAGCATTGAAATGGGGAAACATCAACAAGCAAGAGTGAAATTCAGACCTGCTGGGGGTAATTGTGTCAAAGATAAGTTTTGATAACAGGTTAATGTTCACTTACGAGTCTAAATCATTTCCCGGGGTCAATAAGGTAGCAGCCTTAGTCAGGCAGGATATATACCTGGTGACAGGCTTTCATGCAGGAGAATATACCAGGGGCTGTAAATGCAGGAACCTGATAATATATGGAACTGTTGATAAGAGTGATTACCTGAAGGAACTTGAAGAGAAGGGGCTTATAGATTTAGAGGATGTAAGAGGGAAGTGGGAAGTCTACAGCTTTACAGTTTTGGATAACCCAATGGATGGTGTAGATCACGCCCTGGTTATTGCGGGAAGTGACAAGAGAGGAACCATCTATGGTCTGTTCCATCTGTCGGAGCTTCTCGGGGTATCACCCCTGGTCAACTGGAATCACGTAATACCCAAGAAAAAGAAAAATGTCTTCCTGACAGATTCCGTAAATAAAGTTACCAAGGAACCTTCAGTAAGATATAGAGGATTTTTTATAAATGATGAATGGCCTGCTTTTGGAAACTGGGCCACAGAGCATTTTGGCGGAGTAAATGCCAAGTGCTATGAAAGAGTTTTTGAACTGCTCCTTAGACTTAAGGGCAATTACTTATGGCCGGCAATGTGGCGTTCCAACTTCAGCATGGATGGACCGGGACTGGAGAGCGCGAGGCTGGCAGATGAATATGGTGTGGTAATGAGCACTTCCCACCATGAGCCGTGCATGAGAAGCGGTGAGGAATACAGCCTCCTTCGAGGTGAGAATTCACTTTACGGAGATGCATGGGACTTCATCAGGAATCGTGAAGGAATTACCCGTTTCTGGAGAGACGGATTACTTAGGAATCAGGCATTTGAAAATGTGATAACCCTGGGAATGCGAGGGGAGAGAGATTCCAAGATCCTTTCAGAGGATGCGACTCTGAAGGATAACATAGATCTTATAAGGGATGTACTAAAGACTCAGAACGGTCTCATCAGAGAGATTGTGAATGAGGATCTTACGAAGGTACCGAGGCAGATAGTTCTTTTCTCAGAGGTGGAAGAGTACTTCTACGGGAACGAGAAAGTCAAGGGACTTATGGGAGACCCTGAGCTGGACGGCGTTACGCTGATGCTTTCAGACAACAACGTTGGTTATACCAGGACTCTTCCAAGTAAGGAAATAGCTGATCATCCCGGCGGATTTGGAATGTACTATCACATGGATATGCATGGCGGACCCTATTCCTTCAAATGGATAGGAGCCACGTACCTTCCAAGAGTTTGGGAACAGATGACTCAGGCCTACGATTTCGGTGTGAGGCAGATATGGGTCACAAATGTTGGAGATATAGGCACTCAGGAGCTGGGGCTTTCTTATTTCTTAGACCTGGCTTACGACATAGATAAATGGGGAGGCACAGATGCAGCCATCACCCAGGAGTATATGAATGAGTGGGCAGAGAGGCAGTTCGGAGGAATGCTTCCTCTCTCCGGAAGAAATAAAGCTAAGAAGATCCTGTGGGATTACACCTCTCTTCTTGAAAAGAGACGCCACGAGATCATGAATGCTGACGTTTACCATCCACTGCATTTTGGAGAAGCTCAGAAGATCCTGTCCATCAGTGATGAGATCCTGAAGGAAGCCGGGGCTCTGAAAAAGAGAATAGAAGACGAAGACCTTTCGGCATTCATATCTCTTTTGTATTATCCGGCATGCGGAACTGCCAATCTGATGAAGATGTGGATCCTGGCTGGACGAAATGAGCTATATGCAAGACAGAACCGTATAGAAGCCAATGATATTGCCGATGAGATAGACATCTGTGTTAAAGAGGATGCGAACCTGATTGATGAATACGAGAAGGTGGACAACGGCTTCTACAAAGGCTTTGGAAAATCCGAGCATGTGGGCTTTGTGAACTGGAACGAAGAGGACAACAGATATCCCTTAAGGTATCTGGTATATGGGGCCAACTCCCCAAGGATGCTTGTTTCCAGAAAAGATGATGAGCACTACATGACAGGACTTGAGTGGTGTGACAGGCCTCAGACCTGGAGAGACATGCTCCGTCCCGATGTGGACAGCATAGAGTTTGATCTGATAAGCGGAAGCGACAAGCCCTTTAGCTACAGAATCCTTTCGGATTGTTGCTGGCTGAATTTCTCCAAGACAGAGGGGAAGGTTTCAAAGAGGGAGCGGATCACCCTTTCGGTGAACAAAGCTCTTTTGGATGAAAAAGTCACAGGTACTTTTGAGATTGAGAACCCTGGGATCGGGTGTGTGCATGTAACGGTGGAGGCAGCTCCGGCAGAGGCGCCAAAAGGTCTTTTCATAGAGAGTGATGGATATATCTGCATGGAAGCAGAACACTTTATGGATAGCGAGGATGCAGGAAACAGCGCATTCAAAGTCCTTTCTCCTTATGGAAGAAGTGGAAGTGCCATAAAGGTATTTCCTTCAACAAAGGACTTCCTTGAGGAAAAGAGACGTCCTTGGGTTGAATACAGGTTCTTTGCTTCGGAAGATGCAGAATATGAGGTCATCTTCGAACTGGCACCCACAACACCGGTAACCTTTACCGGCGGGCAGTTTATGGGATATTCCATGAACGGTGGAAAGACAAAGATAATCAATACGGTCAAGAGACCTGAGATACAGTTCTTCTTCAGCGAGCAATGGCAGGAGGAGGCGAAAGCAAATGTCAAGAAGGTTACAGACACAGTAAAGTGTGTCAAAGGGGAAAATAACCTAAGGTTCTATGGCATGAGCCCCGGAATTGTACTGGAGAGGATATTGCTTGTAAGGAAAGGAATAGAGCTTCCAAAGTCTTATCTTGGACCGAGGGAGAGCTATGTATGTTACGAGGAGGAGTAAAATGAGTAAACCGGCTGTGACTAAATCAAAAGTCAAATTCAGCGTGTACATGAAGAAGTACTGGCAGCTATATGCAATGCTGCTTCTGCCTCTTCTGTATCTGTTAATTTTTAAGTATTTCCCGATGGTGTATGTACAGATCGCCTTCAAGAAATACAGTATTGTTCAGAGTGTATGGGAAATGCCCTGGGCTCAGAACCACGGATTTGAGTTTTTTATCAAGGCGTTTGGCAACAACGATTTCAAGTATGCCCTTAAAAACACCCTGGTACTGAATATTCTTGATCTGATATTTGGATTCCCTGCACCTGTTTTATTTGCACTTATACTAAATGAGCTGTGCTTTGTAAGGTATAAGAAGGTTGTTCAGACAATAGCTTACATGCCCCACTTCCTTTCATGGGTCATCATCTACAGCTTGGCACTGCAGCTTCTTGCACCTAATGCAGGACTTATAAACATGGTCATCCAGAGACTCGGAGGAGAAGCAATTCCTTTCCTCAACGACGAAGCTCACTGGATCAGAAGTTACATCGGATTTGGTATCTGGCAGAACTTTGGATGGGGCTCAATCATCTACCTGGCAGCAATTGCAGGTATCAACCCTGAGCTTTACGAGGCAGCATCAGTAGATGGTGCAGGAAGATTCAGAAAGATCTGGCACATTACCCTTCCGGGAATCAAGCCAACAATCGTAGTTCTTCTTATCATGAGCCTTGGTAATATCCTTGGCGGCGGATTCGACAGACCTTTCGCTTTCCAGAACAACCTGGTAATGCGCGTGGCTGACGTTATTGCAACATATGTTTACAGAGTAGGTATTAAGGGACTTCAGTTCTCCCTCACAACTGCCGTTGGACTTTTCCAGTCTGTCGTAGGCGTTATCTTCCTGCTTTTGGCTAACTGGCTCTCACGTAAACTTGGTGAGAGAGGAATATGGTAAAGGAGGAGAAGAGACATGAAAGTAAAATCTACTGCAGACAGAATATGGGATTACGTGTTCGTGTTCCTGTGCCTCATAGTCAGTGCGATATGTATAATCCCAATGCTCAACCTTCTGGCGAAGTCTCTGAGCTCAACAGAATTTCTGATCAGGAATGAGGTATATATCATTCCAAAGGGCTTCAACTTTGATGCATACGGAACAGTTTTGAAAGATCCAAAATACACCAGGGCGTTTGTATGGACGGTTGCCCTTACTGTAATTTGCACAGTACTGTCACTTACCATGACAACCCTTTGTGCTTTCCCTCTTATATTCGAGAAGCTCAAGGGCAGAAAGATAATCAATATCTTTATTACCATAACAATGTTCTTCAACGCAGGAACTATTCCTAACTACCTGCTTATGCAGAAGCTTGGACTTTTAAGTAATCCTCTGGTTCTTATCATTCCCGGCGTGATGAGTGTTTACAACATGATCATCATGAGAAGTTTCTTCTACGGAATACCTGAGAGCCTTAGGGAATCAGCTGAGATCGATGGAGCATCTTTCTTCCAGATCCTTTATAAGATCTATGTTCCTCTTTCAAAGCCTGTTATGGCAACACTTGCACTTTTCTACGCTGTAGGAAGATGGAATGGTTACTCAGATGCTTTGATGTACATGAAGGAAGAAAAGTTTTATCCATTACAGCTCCTTCTGTATAACATCATCAATAACATCAACTCAGTTGAAGTTGCTACCCAGGAAGGTTTCTCCTCGCCTGGACTTGCAGAGTCACTTAAGGCTGCTATCGTAATGTTCTCTACGATACCGATCCTTTGCATCTATCCTTTCCTTCAGAAGTACTTCATTAGTGGAGTAACTCTTGGAGCGGTTAAGGAATGACACCATAAATATATTTGGTTGCAACCCTTTAAGGGTTCACATAGTTTCTTTTCACAAAAAAATGGAGGTATAGTATGAAGAAGAAAGTATTATCAATGTTCCTCGCTTCTGCTATGGCACTTTCAATCGTTGCCTGCGGATCATCAAACGGTGGAACAACAACAGAAACTGCTCCTGCAGCTACAGAGACTGCACCAGCAGCAACTGAGACACAGGCAGATGCACCTGCTGCAGAAGCTCAGGGATCATCAGAGCTCGTAGACGGTAAGTTTGCTGAGACACGCCAGATCACTGTTGAGGTTTACGACAGAGGAAATGATGGCGGATCAGACCCTGAAAACAACATGTACACAGAGTACATCAAGAAGGGAATGCTCGAGGAGCACAACGTAGAAGTAACATTTAAGAAAGTTGGAAGATGGACAGAGACAGAGGATATCAACAACCTCCTTGCATCACAGGAAGCTCCTGATATCTGCGTAACATACAGCTATCCTACAGTTCTTACATACGCTAACATGGGCGGTGTTATCGACCTTCAGGACCTTGTTGAGCAGTACAAGGCAGATACACCAAACCTTTGGAACTGGCTTGGCGAGACAAACATGCTCTGGGATAAGGATCCTAAGACAGGCGCTCTTTGGGCAATCGAAGGTAGGAGAGCAGAGCAGCAGAGAATCGTTACATTTGTTCGTCAGGACTGGCTTGACAAGCTGAACCTCAAGGCTCCTACAACAACTCAGGAGTTCGAGGATATGCTCGTTGCATTCAGAGACAACGCTGACACACTTCTTGGCAAGGATGCTGCACAGATGGTTCCTTTCGCTAGTGGCTATGATATAGGTTGGGAGTGCAACAACATCATCACATCTTTCATGGATCCTAAGATCACAGACAAAGAGTACTACATCAACGGATTTGATGACAGAATGGTTACAGAGCCTCAGACAAAGGAAGCTGTTAGACTTCTTAACAAGTGGTACAACGACGGCCTTATGTGGAAGGATTTCGCTCTTTACGGATCAGGCGATACAACAAAGGACGATATGATCAAGGCTGGTTACGTTGGTGCATTCCAGCACAACTGGGATTATGTATTCAGAAACGGTGAAGATTCAATCAACTCTAACCTTAGAAGAAACGTTGGCGAAGATGCTAAGTTCGTTGCAGTTGACTGCTTCCAGAACTCAGACGGAAAGTACGCTAAGTGGCTTTACTCTTCAGCTGGAGATAGAAAGATCTTCTTCCCTGTAACAAACGATGAGCCTCTTGCATCACTCCTTTACTGCGACTTCATCTCAAAGCCTGAGACAATCGCATATCTCCAGATGGGTGATGAGGGTGTTACACACGAAGTTCTTGATAGCGGTGCTATCCAGATCATCGCTGCAGAAGGCGATGCAATCCAGAACTCTGGTAAGAACATCGACTACACAATCACATGTAACGGAACAAACTTTGGTGATCAGAAGCTTGCTGAGCTTTCAATCAACTATGGTTACGCTGATCAGGATCCTGAGCTTGTTGCTGCAGCTAACAAGATCGCACTTACAGATGGTCTTCAGCCTCTTAACGTAAACGTTGGTGAGATCACAGCTGAGGCTGGTGTTGGTGATACTCTTTCATCAAAGAGAGACCAGATCTATGACAAGTCAGTTGTTGCATCTGTAGCAGATTTCGATTCTGTATGGGACAGCGCTATGGCTGATTACCTCTCATCAGGCGGACAGGCTATCATGGACGAGCGTGCTGCTAAGTGGACAGAGTACTTCGGCGACGCTGATATGCTTCCATAATATTAGCCTGATAGAATAACAAATTGACATTAAAGGGGTTGCACAGATTCTGTGCAACTCCTTTTTCGTGCGGACTTTGGGAGATTTTTTAAATAAGAATAATATGGCAAGATGTGGTGAGAATTAATGGACCCTGAAATATAAAATTAGAATGTAAGATTAACCACTAATATTTTGATGATATTGAGGGAGTGCTATGAACAGAGAAGAAGCCAGGAAATTAGCAAAAGAGCTTGTTTCCAAAATGACAGTAGAAGAGAAGGCATCACAACTGCGCTATGATTCACCGGCTATAGACAGGCTCGGTGTTCCAGCCTACAACTGGTGGAACGAGGCTCTTCACGGAGTTGCAAGAGCTGGTACAGCTACCATGTTTCCACAGGCAATCGGTATGGCAGCAGCCTTTGACAGAGACCTTATGAAGGAAGTTGGCGATGTTATTGCTGAAGAAGGCAGAGCCAAGTACAACGAGCAGTCAAAGCGCGGAGATAGAGATATCTATAAGGGACTTACATTCTGGTCACCTAACGTTAATATATTCAGAGATCCAAGATGGGGCCGTGGACATGAGACTTATGGTGAGGATCCATTCCTTACAGGCTCACTTGCCATTCCTTTTATAAAGGGACTTCAGGGAGATGGAGAGTACATGAAGGCAGCAGCCTGTGCAAAGCACTTTGCTGTTCACTCTGGTCCTGAGGGAGAGAGACATTTCTTTGATGCAAAGGCCAGCAAGAAGGATCTTGAAGAGACATATCTTCCTGCATTTGAAGCATGTGTTAAGGATGCAAAGGTTGAGGCTGTTATGGGAGCCTACAACAGAACAAACGGAGAGCCTTGCTGTGCAAATGAGCCTCTCATGAATGGAGTTTTGAGAGGAAAGTGGGGCTTTGAAGGCCACTATGTTTCTGACTGCTGGGCAATCAGAGACTTCCACGAGAACCACAAGGTAACAAATTCCGAGGAAGAGTCAGTTAAGCTTGCTCTTGAGGTTGGCTGCGATGTTAACTGTGGCTGCACTTACCAGAAGGTTATGAGTGCCTATGAAAAAGGAATGATCTCAGAGGATCTTATTACAAGAAGCTGCGAGAGACTTTTCACTACCAGATTCCTTCTTGGCCTGTTCACAAAGACAGAGTACGATGACATTCCATATACAGTAGTTGAGTGTGCTGATCACCTTAAGGTTGCAAGAAAGGCAGCAGCGGAGTCAGTAGTTCTTTTGAAGAATGACGGAGTCCTTCCTCTTGCAAAGAATATTAAGACCATAGGTGTAGTTGGACCTAATGCAGATTCAAGATATGCACTTATGGGTAACTACTACGGAACTGCTTCCCAGTATGTGACAGTTCTTGAGGGTATCAGAGAGCTGGTTTCTGAGGATACAAGGATCCTTTATTCAGAAGGCTGCCACCTCTGGAAGGAAAATGTGCAGAATCTTTCTGACAAGGATATGCAGGATAGAAAGGCTGAAGTTGAGACAGTTGCTGACTACTCAGATCTTTTGATCGTAGTAGTTGGTCTCGACGAGAGACTTGAAGGCGAAGAGGGCGATGAGAGTAACCAGTTCGCATCAGGCGATAAGCTGAGCCTTGATCTTCCTCTTTCCCAGAGACAGATGCTCAATACAGCGCTTAATTCAGGAAAGCCAACAATCGTTATCAACATGTCCGGTAGCGCCCTTGATCTTTCAGAGGCCCAGGACAAGGCAAATGCCGTTATCCAGGCATGGTATCCCGGGGCTCTTGGTGGAAGGGATGTGGCAGGAATCCTCTTTGGTGAGATTTCTCCTTCAGGAAAGCTTCCTGTAACCTTCTACAAGGACACAGACGATCTTCCTGACTTCAAGGATTACTCAATGAAGAACAGGACCTACAGATACTTCCAGGGAACACCTCTTTATCCATTTGGATATGGTCTCACCTACGGTGACTGCAGGGCAAAAGAGATGTCAGTAGATCTTAAAGGAGCTGGCGATTCCTTCGATGGAGCAACAGTGACTGTAACTGTTAAGAATGAAGGTAAGGTTGCTACAGATGACGTACTTCAGGTCTATGTTCAGGATACAGGATATGAGTTGGCAATCCCTAATCCATGTCTTGCAGGATTTGAGAGAGTACACCTTGATGCTGGTCAGGAGAAGAAGGTTGTTATAGAACTTCCAAAGAGAGCTTTCACTTCAGTAGATGAAGAGGGTGAGAGAAAGCTATTTTCCCAGAAATTTACAGTGTTTGCGGGATTTGGACAGCCTGATAAGAGAACTGAAGAATTGACCGGTGTAAAGGCACTTTCAGAAGATGTATCGCTTTGAAAAATGATAGGTACAACCGCAAGTATTTTTGTATAAAAATCGCGATATATTTTCTATAAATTTGTCACGTTGTATTTTAAGTTGTACTGATATAGGATGATAAGGGATTGTGTAATAAGGCAATTCGCTTATCATCCAATCGTATTTGAATGACAGGAGGACGGTATGAATTTTTTAATCGGAATTGATGTTGGTACTTCCGCTACAAAGACAGTTCTTTTCGACGAGAATGGAAATGTTATCGCTGAGAGAGCTTATGAGTATCCAATGTACACACCTCAGAACGGCTGGGCTGAGCAGGAGCCTTCAGATTGGAGAAAGGCTTCCCTTGAGACTGTTGCAGCTGTTGTAAAAGAGGCTTTGGACAGTGGAAAGGTTGCTAATGCAGCTGATATTAAGGGTATTGGTATTTCCGGACAGATGCACGGCCTTGTAATGCTGGATGAGGCAGGCGAGGTTATCAGACCTTCAATCATCTGGTGCGATCAGAGAACCGGCGACGAAGTTGAGGAAATGCTTAAGATCATGCCCAGAGAAAAGTGGATCGAGATTACAGCTAATCCACCTCTCACAGGCTGGACAGCAGCTAAGATCCTTTGGGTAAGAAATAAGGAACCAGAGAACTACAAGAGATGCAGACACATTCTTTTGCCTAAGGATTATATCAGATATGTCCTTACAGGCGAGTTTGCAACAGAGGTTTCAGATGCATCAGGAATGCAGCTGATGGATGTGGCAAAGAGAGACTGGTCACAGGAAGTTCTTGATAAGCTCAACATCGACAGAAGCCTTCTTGGAAAGATGTATGAATCCTGCGAAGTGACAGGAACTCTTTTACCAGATGTTGCTAAGATGCTTGGTCTTACTACAGACACAGTTGTTGTTGGCGGTGCTGGTGACAATGCTGCTGCTGCAGTTGGAACAGGCGTAGTAAGAGAAGGAACAGCTTTCACAACAATCGGAACTTCAGGCGTTGTATTTGCCCATACTGATAAAGTATCTATCGACCCTAAGGGCCGTGTACATACCTGCTGCTGCGCAGTTCCAGGCGCATGGCACATCATGGGTGTTACACAGGCTGCAGGATTCTCACTGAAGTGGTTCAGAGACAACTTCTGCCAGAGCTACATCACTGAAGCTGAAGAGAAGGGTGTAGATCCATACGATCTTATCAATGCAGACATTGAGACAGTTCCTGTAGGAAGCGACAGACTTATCTACCTTCCATACCTTAACGGTGAGAGAACACCTCATCTTGATGACAAGGCAAGAGGTGTATTCTTCGGACTTTCAGGAATCCATACAAGAAAGCACCTGCTCCGCGCAGTAATGGAGGGTGTTTCATATTCACTTTGCGATTGCAACGATATTCTGAACGAGATGGGCATCAAGGTTCAGGAGATGATGGCTTGCGGAGGCGGCGGAAAGAGCAAGATCTGGAGACAGATGCTCTCAGACCTCTATGAGTGCAAGGTTGCAACTATCAACCAGGAACAGGGACCGGCTCTTGGCGTGGCTATCCTTGCTGGTGTTGGAAGCGGAGTATATTCAAGCGTTCAGGAAGCATGCGACAAGCTTATCACAAAGGCTAAGGAGACTTCTCCAGTTGCTGAGGATGCCAAGAAGTACGCTGAGTATCATGCGCTTTACAAAAAGCTCTATGCAGACCTTAAGGGAGACTTCCAGGATCTGGCTAAGCTTTAATTATCGGTACATTAGGGGCGTGGCCCCTGTATATAACAATTAAGATTCAAATGAGTAAGAAAGGGGATTTTTTATGATCAACATTCCAGAAATGAAAATCGGACTGGTAGCTGTAAGCCGTGACTGCTTCCCGGCTTCACTGGCTGTAAACAGAAGAAAGGCGCTTGTAGAAGCTTACAAGAAGAACTTCAACGACAAGGACGTTTATGAGTGTCCTGTATGTATCATCGAGAGCGAGACACAGGCTATGGAAGCTCTTGAGGATATCAAGAAGGCAGGCTGCAACGCTCTTTGCGTATACCTCGGAAACTTTGGACCTGAGATTTCAGAGACACTTATTGCTGAGAAGTTCGACGGACCTGTTATGTTCTGTGCAGCTGCAGAGGAGTCACAGGGCGACCTTATTGATGGCAGAGGAGATGCTTACTGCGGAATGCTCAATGCAAGCTACAACCTCCACCTTCGCGGCGTAAAGGCTTATATTCCTGAGTACCCTGTAGGAACAGCTGATGAGTGCGCTAAGATGATCAACGAGTTCGTGCCTATTGCAAGAGCTATCTATGGTCTTTCAAACCTTAAGGTTATCGCATTCGGACCTCGTCCTATGAACTTCCTTGCATGCAACGCACCTATCCAGCAGATTTACAACATCGGTGCAGAGATCGAAGAGAACTCAGAGCTTGATCTTTTCGAGAGCTTCAACAAGCATGCTGGTGATCCTAGAATCGCTGATGTAGTTAAGGATATGGAGAATGACCTTGGTGCCGGCAACAAGAAGCCTGAGATCCTTGAGAAGCTTGCTCAGTACGAGCTTACACTTCTTGACTGGGTTGAGGCTCATAGGGGCAGCAAGAAGTTTGTCTGCATCGCTGGTAAGTGCTGGCCTGCATTCCAGACACAGTTTGGATTTGTTCCTTGCTACGTTAACTCAAGACTTACAGGACGCGGAATTCCTGTATCCTGCGAGGTAGATATCTACGGCGCAATCAGTGAATTCATCGGAACATGCATCTCTGATGACGCTGTTACACTTCTTGATATCAACAACTCTGTACCTGCTGATATGTACAACGAGTCCATCAAGGGCAAGTTCGACTACAAGCACACAGATACATTCATGGGATTCCACTGCGGAAATACATGCACAAGCAAGCTTGCTAGCTGCGAGATGAAGTTCCAGAGAATCATGGCTCGTAACCTTCCTGAGGAAGTTACACAGGGAACTCTTGAGGGAGACATCAAGCCTGGTGATATCACATTCTACAGACTGCAGAGCACTTCTGACAACCACCTTCGTGCTTATGTTGCACAGGGCGAGGTTCTCAATGTTCCTACAAGATCATTTGGTGGTATCGGTGTATTCGCTATTCCTGAGATGGGAAGATTCTACAGACACGTTCTTATCCAGAACAACTTCCCTCACCACGGAGCAGTTGCTTTCGGTCACTTTGGAAAGGCTCTTTTCGAAGTATTTAAGTATGTTGGCGCAGAGACAATCGGCTACAACCAGCCTGCATCTCTTCCTTATCCAACAGAGAATCCTTTCTGCTGCTGATTGCATGACGGATTGCCACACATGGCAGGATATATTTGAAGATGACAAGGGCCCCTTCGCAAGAAGGGGCTCTTATATTTGGCAGAAATGGTGTGAGTCATTGGGGACGGTTCTATTTGACTCATAATAAAACAGCCCTAGAAACGCTATCCCAATAAAGCTTAAAACTGTAGATTCCACGGTGTTCCTCCCGGGACACCGCCGTTTTTATTATGTTAGTTCACTATGTTTCTTGGAGTTCCGTTCATCCAAGCCTGAATGTTCTTCTTGACTCCGTAGCCGGTTATTGTTACATACCAGTACATTCCAAAGGGCCGAAGCAGGTCAAGGTACTTAAGCATTGGCCTTGGATTCTTGGAACAAAAGCTGATAAGGTTCACCACAGAAGGATGAAGTATGTACTTGGTCACATAGGTCATATTGTAGGGATTGCGCACATAGACATAGCCTTCTTTCAGTCTTTGGGCAAACCAGTCGGCGTAAAAGGCCGGAATGTCAGTGCGGGAGCCGGTCTGAATGATCATTATGGTTCACCGATACCTTACTAAAATAAAATGAAAAACAATTCCGATATCACAACAAATCCACATCTTTGCTGTAAATATAATGTTATAATACCATGACAGGACAATTCACACTAAGGAGAAGCAAATGAAAATAGTTATTGCAGACAGAGACAGCGTCGGAACAGATATGGACTACAGCATCTACGATGAGCTGGGAGAAGTTACATACTACGACGATAAGGTAAATGAAGATAATGCAAAAGAAAGACTGGCAGGAGCAAAGGTTCTTGTCATAAATAAAAGCCAGATCACTGATAAGCTTTTGGATGATGCGCCTGAGCTTGAGCTTATATGTGAGTTTGCAACAGGTTATGACAATGCCAATATTCCTGCCTGCGACAGACATGGCGTTAAGGTTGCCAATGTGGTCAACTACTCGACAGATTCAGTTGCACAGCACACCTTTGCAATGCTTTTTTATCTCATGGAGAATCTTCGCCACTATGATGAGTTTGTTAAGTCTGGTGATTATGCAAACCAGGAGCATTTCTGTTGTCTGGACATTCCTTACGAGGAGCTTGCAGGCAAGACCTATGGAATTGTCGGTATGGGTAATATCGGAAGGAAGGTAGCTCAGATTGCAACAGCCTTTGGAGCACATGTGATCTTCTATGCATCATCAGGCCACAGCGACTGTACAGACTATGAGCAGGTAAGCTTTGATGAACTGCTGACAAGATCAGATATTATTTCTCTTCACTGCCCACTTAGCGACAGGACAAGAGATCTCTTTAACAAAGAGGCTTTTTCGAAAATGAAACAAACAGCCATCCTTATAAATGTAGCAAGAGGAGCAGTGGTGGTAGAAGATGACCTCTATGAAGCCCTTGCAAATGACACCATCAGGGCTGCAGGACTTGATGTACTAAATCCTGAGCCTATGGCTAAAGACTCTAAACTTCTTAAGATCCAGGATAGTGGGCGCCTCATCGTCACACCTCATCTTGCCTGGGCCAGCACAGAGGCAAGAAAAAGATGCCTTGATGAAGTTAAGAAAAACATTCAAGGCTGGATGAACGGAACTCCAAGAAATATCGTTAATTAAGAATTAAAATGTTCACCTTAAAACAGGTCGTATTAACCCGACCGCCAACATTTTAAGTTTAGTGACTCTTAATATTTTTAGCATAAAGGGGTATGTTATAATATACGGTAGGTTCGTGAACGGAAAGACGTTCTGCATATGAGGGGAATAAAATAAAAACAAAAAGCAGACAAAACGATATCATGAACGGGCTTTTCAGGCAGATGGTCGTGGTGAATATTGTCATCAACCTGATCATGCCCTGTAATCAGCTGATCGATACGATCATGACAGGACAGGCTTACGGCGCAGAGGCGTTGCAGGTCTATGCCCTGTTTCTTCCGGTCAGCTCTTTTTTGATTGCAGCAAGCTGCCTGTTTTCCAAGGGAACCCAGATCACATGCTCTCATTTCATGGGAAGGGGCAAGATCAGGGAGGCTGAGCAGGTCCTTTGCACCGCAGCCTGCATGGCCGCAGTTACATCCATAGCTATCGGCGTCTTGGTGTTTGTATTTGCGGGACAATTATCACTTCTTCTTGGAGCAAGCGCTGAAGTCCCCGGTCAGATCCGGGATATGTCGGGATACTTAAGAGGCTACGCCCCCGGTATACCGGAAATCTTTCTTCTTGATGTTCTCATGTGTGTTTTGATGCTAGAGGGCGATGAAAACGTACTAATTTATGCTTCCGTCAGCATGCTCATAACCAATGCCCTGGGAAATGTGGCAAATATCTTCGTCTTTAAGATGGGTATCACGGGAATGGCGCTTGCCACCTCGTTTTCAAACATCGTCGCATTTATTTACATGCTGATCTATTTTCTGAATAAATCTAAAATGTTCCATCTTTCAATTAAGAGCTTCAGGCCTTACTACGTCTTCGAGATAATAAAAAACGGAACCCCAAGCCTTACATATTTTGGAAGCCTTGTTATAAGGTCGGCCATTATGAATGCCCTGGTACTTAGCGGAATGGACAGAGGGGTACTTGTCAGCATTCTGGTAGCCAACAACTTTGCTGTTGTTACGGACGTGCTCATAAGCGGCTGGGGAGAAGCAATTCTTTTGCTGGAAGGCGTCCTCTTCGGTGAAAAAGACGAAAGCGGTGCAAAATCTCTTTTGACCGGTGCTGCAATTTCCGGAGCAGTGGTCATGTGCCTTATAACGGTGCTCACATTCTTTTTCCGGGTACCGATCTCAAGGCTTTTCATCAAGGCAGATGAGGCTGTATATATCACTATGGCCGCAAGAGCCCTGTCGATCACAGCCCTTTGCCTTGTCCCTGACATTCTTCAGTGTATCCTGAAAAAAAATGTACAGGCAATCGGCTGTCCCAGGTATACATCCGTCACCAATATCCTTACAAATGTGGTCTACTGCTGCGGCTTTGCCTGGATCCTTACAAGGATCATGGGATCTGACGGGCTCTTCGTATCATACACGGTTTGCTATACCATGGCCCTTGTTTCGAATTTCGTGTTTATGATGCTTGTTTCTCCGAAAAAATATGATATCAGTAAGGATGATTTTATAACATTTAATATAAACAGCCTTGAAGAGGGCATGGAAGCTTCCGAAAAGGTCTACCGTTATTGCATGGATAAGGGCATGGAAAAAAGAAAAAGCACATATCTTTCTCTTTTCGTCGAGGAGATGGTCAAAAATACCGTAGTGCACGGCTTTGTCCCGGGGCATCGCAATAGCATGATAGTCAAGCTCATCCGCTCGGGAGAGACCACCAAAATTAGCATCAAGGATAACTGCAGGCACTTTGACCCTTCCCGCTACTACGAGAAGGTCTGCGAAGGTACCGCCCCGGATAGCGGGTTTGGTATCAAAATGATAATGAAGCTTTCAAAAAATGTTGTATATACCAGCAGTTTTAATCTAAACAATCTCTTCGTGGAAGTGTAAGGGGAAAAATATGAGACTTACTTCAGCAACATTTTCAAAATAGAGATGGATTAAACAAACGCTGCTAAGCCATTACTTATTATCAGCTTTTCGAAGCGCATCAAGATCAAGCAGGCCAAAATGGTCTGCTTCTTCTATTACATCCATATGTATAAGAACGGATTTTGATGCGGTCATGATAAAGTCAAATAAAAGAGAAAGCGTTGCTGCCAGAACAAGAGCTGATCTGGGTATACCAAACAGATCCATGATGATGCCGACACAGACAAGCGGTCCCCCTGAAATCGGTGGTATTGCCGGTTCTATAAGGACAGCGATGATCCAGACGTTTATGAACCAGAAAGGACTTATGGGAATACCGCTGTATTCTGTAAGATAATATATTATAACGATGAGAGATACCTGTATCGTCAGGCCATACATGAGATTTTTTAATGGTGTGGCAAAATTGTTGTAGCTTTTATCAATGCCCAGCTTGGTTTCATTGACTTCAAGGGATGTACTGAATGCTGACATGGAAGATGCTGTGGTAAGTGCGATGATGAAAGTGGGGTAAATTTTCTTAAAGAGAACAGGCAGGCTTATCTTGTATTTGAAGCTTACCATTAACATCCTGATAAGTGCCAGAGCTGCGTTTATTCCGATGCACACGGCGATGGGCTTCCACAGGGTAAGGATCATCCCGATGCCGTTTTGGACGAACAGTATAGTAAGGCTTGCGTAAATGTATATGGGCAGCAACTTACATACGGCTTCAACAATACTGAGGAATAAAGAACTGCACTGGGAAGCAAAGATCGTTACCTGATCGACTCTGTTTCCGAGGATGATCATAACAGTTCCAGTAATCATGGCTATTATGCATACCTGTAGCATATTCCCTTCAATGAAAGGAGTAATGGGATTTGATGGGATGATGGCGGTGATCAGTGAGTAGATTTCCTGGGGGCCGCCTCCGCTTCCGGACTCTCCATATGTAAATTTATAGAAGGGTATAAGGACAAAGGTGCACACAAAGGATGCAGCTGCAGATTCCAGCATAGTCCGGGACATCATATATTTTCCTTTAGTATTAAGATCAGAGACGCTTCCCATTCCGCATATTCCTGACAGGATTGAGAAGAAGATGAGCAGTCCTGCAAAGACAAAGAGCAGGTTCATGAACACATCTGCAAGAGTCTGAAGTATATACTGAGAGATGAATGATACTATGTCCCCAGGCAGCAGGGGCAAAAGGATCCCTGAGATGATGGCAGCAATGGCAGCCAATATCAGAAGGCTCTCATCTTTCATGGGATTTTTAGGGACCTCAAGAGAAATCTCGTTGAGATCTTTTTTGTAGCTCCAGGATGGAACAAGTCCCAGGTTTTCAAGGTAGAACCTTGTCTGAGGGCTTACGTCATCATTGGAAGGATTGAAAGATTCCCCACTATATAAGACTTTGATAGTGAAGCGGCCAAATCTTTTGACCAAAAGGACAGTTATATCATGCTCATCTTCAAAATGGGTATTCAGGTCAAGGAGAATAGATTCAAGCATAAAGATGGTGCGGTTTTTGCTCTTTACCTTTTTCTCTGCCAGCCATGTTCCGAGAGATTCTGTTATCTCAACTATAGCTTCTTCGTTTAATTTGCGTTCGAACCGTTTTATCTCAGACATGGCTGATCTCCCATAATTTGTTGATATTATTTCTCATCAAGAGCTTTCTTGATCTCTTCTATAACAATCTTCAGAGCTTTTATGCGGGCGTACTTTTTGTCAACTGACTCAAGGACATGCCATGGAGCAAAAGAGGTACTGGTCTTTTCTATCATCTCGTCGATGGCTGTCTCGTAAAGATCCCATTTTTCGCGGTTTCTCCAGTCCTCGTCGGTGATCTTCCACTGCTTTTCGGGAGTGTTTTGTCTGTCCGTGAAGCGCTGGAGCTGGGTATCTTTGTCAATCTGAACCCAGAACTTGATGATAACTGCGCCCCACTCACTTAGCTCTTTTTCAAATTCATTGATCTCGTTGTAGGCTCTCTGCCAGTCGTTTTCGGAGCAGAACCCCTCAAGGCGCTCTACCATAACACGGCCGTACCAGGAGCGGTCAAAGATAGTGATGTGACCAGTCTTAGGAAGCCTTGTCCAAAATCTCCATAGGTAATGCCTTGCTTTTTCGTGGGGCTCAGGGCTTGCGATAGGCTCAACTAC
Source organism: Butyrivibrio sp. AE2032 (assembly GCF_000702965.1). Classification (NCBI taxonomy): domain Bacteria; kingdom Bacillati; phylum Bacillota; class Clostridia; order Lachnospirales; family Lachnospiraceae; genus Butyrivibrio; species Butyrivibrio sp. AE2032. The sequence goes on from NZ_JNLF01000003.1 coordinate 1,451,393, forward strand.
ATAGTCTCTTGGGTCAAGGGCCTCTGTGATCCGCTTGATGTTTCCGCCCTTTCCTGCTGCATCCCATCCCTCGTAAGCGATGATAACAGGAATCTTTTTGCGGTAAACCTTGTTTCCAAGGTCTTTAAGTTCCTTCTGAAGGCGGTCAAGTTCAGCGTCATATTCCTCATTGGTCATCACCTTGTCATCCAGGGAAATCTCAGAGAGCTTGCCAATCTTCTCCATAGGGAAGGTGTTCTGGAGAATAGGAACATTCATCTTCTGGTTCTTTAGCGCGATATCAATTCCCTGATTGAGGAACTGAAGCACCTGAAGTTCCGCCCACTTCTTGTCGGTGGCATCTATTATGTACCAGGGTGTTCTGGACTGATTTGTATCAGTAAGGTAACGATCGAAGACCTCAAGGCACTTGTCGTAGTGCTTGTTCTGAAGAAGGTCTTCCTTGTCTACGCGCCAGCTGGTGTCTTTGCTGTCCTGGAGAGCTTCAAGTCTCTTTTTCTGTTCTTTTTTTGATATATGGAAAAAGAACTTTATGACAAGGTATCCGTTATCGCAGAGCTGACGCTCAATAACGTTGATAGAGTGAACTCTCTTTTCATAAAGGTCATCGGTAAGTTTCTTGTCGATAACTCCGTCGACGATCTCTTCCATCCAGCAGGTATCGAAGAACCTGAACTTACCAGCTTCAGGGATTTCTTTTATATATCTGTACAGGAAAGGATAACGCTTCTCTTCCTGGCTTGGTTCACGGTCCATGGTTGCGACTTTGAAAAATCTGGGGTCGATGTTGCGGATCACTTTGCCGATAACAGCGCCCTTTCCCGCCGCATTCCAACCTTCGAAAAGGACCATGACAGGAAGACCTGCTTCCTTGATCTTCATCTGGGACGCAGAAAGGTGAGCTCGTTCCTCTTTGAGCTTGGACTTCAGTTCCTCTTCATCCGGTAAATCAGCCTTGATAAAATCCTTAAGCATAAGCGTTCCTCCTTATGAAAAATGCACGTTTTTATAATAATATATTACCACAAAACCATAGATAAATAGCGGGTTTTTTCATTGCCAGGAAGAAGTATTTCCTATATAATAAATGTTAAGTATTTTGTAAAAAATGAGGGGAGAGGTATGAAAAAAAGTATACGAGGGTTCTTTTTGTCTACAGGCGTTTTGCTTGGTCTTATTTTCGCGTTGTTGTTTTTTCCCGGTGCGAGCATCAGGTCACAGGCCGTCGGCCCAGAAGTTGCAGTAGGTGTCGATGTTTCCAAGTATCAGGGAGGAATAAACTGGCAGCAGGTTAAGTCCCAGGGCATCAGATTTGCCATGATAAGGGTTGGTACAACCAAGAAGGGACTTGATGAACAGTTTATCAACAACATCAATGGAGCTAATGCAGCAGGTATCCGTACAGGTATTTACATTTATTCCTATGCTACTACTCCGGAAGCTGCAGCAGCTGAGGCGAATCAGGTTCTTGCCTGGATCGCTCCATACACAGTAACATTCCCAATCGCTATCGATATAGAGGATTCTTGCCAGAAGGGACTTAACGCAGCTCAGCTTCAGGCTATAGCAGATACCTTCTGTGGCATTATCAATGCAAACGGATACGAGCCTATGGTTTATGCCAGCAGGAACTGGTTTATGGGAAGAATGCCCAATATTTCTTCTGCAAAATGGGTGGCTCAGTACAACTCAGCTTGTGATTATCCCGGAGATTATGCTATGTGGCAGTCAAGTTCCCATGCTACATATGCCGGAATTCCTACAAGAGTAGATGTAAACCACCTGTATGTTGATTACTTCTCAAGGATCATTCCTGAGGGCTTCAACAGCTGGGGCGGACATGTTTACTACTACCACAACTACCGTAAACAGTATGGCTGGATCAACTTAAGCGGTCAGAAGTACCATGCTGATGGGAACGGATTTATCCAGACCGGATGGTTCCAGGATGAGAGCGGAATCTATTACCTGAATCCTGAGGCAGGTGGACTTGCAGCTGTGGGCTTTGCAGATATAGATGGAGCACATTATTACTTTGATGAGAATGGTGTGAGAAGAACAGGTCTTTTGAACCTGGGCGGAACTGTTTATTACGCAAATGCAGATGGTGTGTGCCAGAGAGGCTTCTTGCAGCTTGAGGATGGTATCCGCTACTTTGATGATCAGTACGTGATGCGCACAGGACTCACCCAGATCGGAGATAAGCTTTACTACTTTGACGCCAACGGAATCATGCAGACAGGTATGATCGCTCTGGAGACAGGCAAGTACATGTTTGGTGCAGACGGAATAGCTGTCAGCGGATGGTATTCAAATGAGCAGGGACAGAGATTCTACTTTGGACCTGGAAATGCAGCAGTAGTAGGACTTCAGACAATAGAGAAGGCTGCATACCTCTTTGGAGAAGACGGCGTTATGTTTACCGGATGGTCAGGAGATGTGGCAGCAAGATATTACTTCGGACCTGATGGAAAGATGGTTACAGGCTGGAATGCAATTGAAGGAAAGAACTTCTATTTTGCTGAGGATGGCAAGATGGTTGTTGGAATGGCATCTCTTAAGGACGGTGTATACTACCTTGATCCTACAGACGGACATCAGGTTGTTGGCTGGGTACAGCAGCCAGACGGATGGAGATTCTTCGATGGCAACAATGGAAAGATGCTTGTGAAGGTTACGGTTCCTCTGGAAGGTGTTAACTGCACATTTGACAAGAACGGACTTCTTGTAGATCCTGCAGGCTGGACTCCAGGAACTCCCGCTCCGGCACCTGCTCCTGAGGCAGCACCGGCAGCAGATCCTGCAGCAGCTGCACCTGCGACAGGCGGCTGATAACTTCAGAACAAATAAGTGAATTAAAGCCCATGTTGGTTGGCGAATAATAGCTAATCAACATGGGTTTTTTGCCGATATTATGGCGATTTTTACTCTTTTTTGATAGAGTGGTATGTGGTATTATATTGAAGCAGTAAAGGAAACTTAATATAAAGAGGAGTATAACTATATATGAACTTAGAAGAAGCTAAGAAGAAACTTGAACAGTTTGGACAGTTACATGTACTTAAATATTTTGATGAAATTAGCGAGGCTGAGAAGGCTGAGCTTTTACAGCAGATCGATGAGACTGATTTCGCAGTCCTTGAGAACTGCAAGAACCTTGGAAAGAGCGAAGGAAGAGGAGAGTTTAAGCCTCTTGCAGCCCTTCAGGTATCTGAGATAGAGCAGAAAAAAGAGGAGTTTACCAAGATTGGTGTAAAGGCTCTGAAGGAAGGAAAGGTTGCTGCCTGCCTTCTTGCAGGAGGAATGGGCACAAGACTTGGCTCAGATAACCCAAAGGGAATGTATGATATCGGTCTTACAAAGCCTGTTTTCATCTTCCAGAGAATCATCGAAAACCTTCTTGATACAGTTAAGCAGGCTGACGGAGCATATATCCGCCTGTTCATCATGACAAGTGAAAAGAACAATGATGCTACAATTTCTTTCCTTAAGGAGCACAATTTCTTTGGCTATCCAGAGGAGAAGATCACATTCTTCAAGCAGGACATGGCTCCAGCTTCAGACTATGACGGAAAGGTATACATGGAGGGTAAGGGAAGGATCTCTACATCTCCTAACGGAAATGCCGGCTGGTATTCTTCAATGCTTAAGGCAGGTCTTCGTGATCTTATTCTCAAGGAAGGTATCGAGTGGATTGATATCTTTGCAGTAGATAACGTGCTTCAGAGAATCGCTGATCCTTGCTTTGTTGGTGCTACTCTTGATGCAGGCGTAGACTGTGGCGCTAAGGTTGTTAGAAAGAACGCCCCAGATGAGAAGGTTGGTGTAATGTGTCTTGAGGATGGCAGACCTTCAATTGTTGAGTACTACGAGCTTTCACAGGAAATGATGGATGCTAAGGATGAGAATGGTGATCCTGCTTATAACTACGGTGTAATTCTTAACTACCTGTTCAATGAGAAGGCTCTTAACGAGATCGCAAAGAATACACTTCCTCTCCACGTTGTTGAGAAGAAGATTCCATATATTGATGAGAATGCTAACCTTGTAAAGCCTGAGTCTCCAAACGGTTGCAAGTTTGAGCAGCTGGTTCTTGATATGATCCATGAGCTTGATACCTGCCTTCCTTACGAAGTAGTAAGAGAGCATGAGTTTGCTCCTATCAAGAATAAAGAGGGTATTGATTCAGTTGAGTCAGCAAGAGAGCTCTGCAAAATGAACGGAATTGAGCTGTAAAAAGGCTCAGTTAACAAAATGACAGCTTGTTGTAACAAAAGTAAGTTGAAATGACTGGCGAATTTCTTTAGAATTCCAATAAAGAAAACATTACAACCAGTAATGAGAAAAGAGGTAGATATGGCAATTCTTGTAACAGGTGGAGCAGGCTATATTGGCTCCCATACAGTAGTAGAGCTTCAGAATGCAGGACACGATGTTGTAGTTATGGACAATCTGGCAAACTCCAGCAAGAAATGTCTTGAGAGAGTAGAGGCCCTTACAGGCAAAAAGGTTCCTTTTTATGAGGCAGATATCAGAGACAGAGATGCCCTTGAGAAGATTTTCGCTGCAGAGAAGATTGACAGCGTTATCCACTTCGCAGGACTTAAGGCTGTTGGTGAGTCTGTACAGAAACCATGGGAATACTATGATAACAACATCACAGGAACTCTTACATTAGTAGATGTGATGAGAAAGCATGGTTGCAAAAACATTATCTTTTCATCATCAGCAACTGTTTACGGAAACCCTGCACAGATCCCGATTACAGAGGAGTGCCCAAAGGGTCAGTGCACAAATCCTTACGGATGGACTAAGTCCATGCTTGAGCAGATTCTTTCTGATATCCAGAAAGCTGATCCGGAGTGGAATGTAGTTCTTCTTAGATACTTCAATCCTATCGGAGCTCACAAGAGTGGAACAATTGGTGAGAATCCTAATGGAATTCCTAACAACCTTATGCCTTATATCACACAGGTTGCAGTTGGAAAGCTTCCTAAGCTCAATGTATTCGGCAACGACTATGATACACATGATGGAACAGGTGTCCGCGATTACATTCATGTAGTTGACCTTGCGATCGGTCATGTAAAGGCTCTTGCAAAGCTTGCTCCAGGAAGCGGACTTAATATCTACAACCTTGGTACAGGCGTTGGCTACAGCGTGCTTGATATTGTAAAGAACTTCGAAGATGCAACAGGTGTTAAGATTCCTTATGAGATCAAGGAAAGACGTGCCGGAGATATAGCAACCTGCTACTCAAAGGCAGATAAGGCTGAGAGAGAGCTTGGCTGGAAAGCACAGAACGGAATCAAAGAAATGTGCGAAGATTCCTGGAGATGGCAGAGCCAGAACCCTAACGGTTACGATGCTTGATCTGATTAAGTTATAAAGACATTTTGTGGGACAGAGGTAGGTTCTCTGTCCCATTTTTTGAAGGAGAAAAACATGTTTAGACTATGGGTGAAGCTCATACAGGACAACCACCTTTTGAAGGATATGGTGGTCTGTGATGAGACCTTTGACACCAGGACACACAAGGTGATGAATTCCATAGAAAAGGCCTGTTATGAGATGGATCTTCCAAAGCCCATCTGGCTTGATAATACTGTGAAAGACTTCCAGATCCATGCTAAGTGCAGGTTTACGAAGGACGCTTTTATCGAGGATGTCTCTTTTGACTATATGGAGATACAGGTCATCGAGGAAGACGAATATTAATTATTATTAATTTTTATATAAGATTTAAAACACAATTTAGTCACAGTTGAAAACTATACTAAAGCCATAAAAGCGAAAGGAAGGACATTATCATGTACGAAGATGATAAAAATGTTTCAAGTTCTTTTAATGGCGGAAGTTATAGTGGCCAGAGTAATTTATATAATCAGGGCGGATACAACTCCCAGGGGCCACAGACCTCTTATAACAACACAGGTTATACCCCGAGTTATTCCTACAGCCAGTCCAGCTACAATTACAACCAGAACGGACAGCCAACCTATGGTACATATCAGTACAATGCAAATGCTGCCGGAGGAATGGTACCACCGGAAGCTCCTGTAAAAAAGAAGCATACGGTAGCCAAGGTTATCGCAGCCATCTGCATTTTATCTCTTATCGTAGGTGGTGTGGGATTTGCATATACTACAATAACCAGAAGATCAGGCAGTGCTGCTGAGGTGGCAGTTGAGGATAGTAATGCTCAGGCAGAAGCTATTGGGGAAAAGGCTGAGGCAACAGAAACTACAGTTGAAAAGGCAGATTCTGATATAAAGACTACCACTGTGACAGGTGAGACCAAGGCAGTGGTTACAGATGTAACTGCAGTTGTTGAAGAAGTTATGCCTGCCATGGTAATAATCCACAATAATTATACGGCTTCTGCAAATTACTTCGGTTATGTTCAGAAGGAAGAGGCGACAGCTTCAGGAAGTGGAATCATAGTTGGAGAAAATGATACAGAGCTTCTCATAGCTACAAACTACCATGTTGTGGAAGGTGCAGATTCTCTTGAGGTTATCTTTGCTGATGAAAGCACTGTTGAGGCGGCAGTTAAAGGAACAGATTCCACTATGGATCTGGCAGTTATAGCAGTTATGCTTGATGACATTTCAGCTGATACAAAAGATGCCATCAAGATCGCAACACTTGGTGACAGCGATTCTCTTAAACTTGGAGAGCCTGCTATAGCAATTGGTAATGCTCTTGGTTATGGACAGTCTGTTACTACAGGTGTTATCTCTGCCATAAATCGTGAGGTGGAGATGTCGGAAGGCGTGACACAGACCTTTATTCAGACAGATGCAGCCATCAACCCCGGTAACTCGGGTGGAGCTCTTCTTAACCTTCAGGGTGAGGTAATTGGAATTAACTCCAACAAGATCGGTGGCGAAACCATCGAAGGTATGGGATATGCCATTCCTATCTCACTTGCTCAGCCTATCATTGATAAGCTCATGAATGAAAAGACACTTCTCAAGGTGTCAGATGAAGATAGAGGATACATTGGAATTTCAGGGGTAAGCGTAACTTCAGATGTTTCTTCTTACTATGGAATCCCTCAGGGCGTATATGTTGCAGAGGTTTCACAGGGTGGTGGAGCTCAGGCAGCAGGAATCCAGAAGGGCGATGTTATAACAGAGTTTGATGGTATGGAGATCACTTCAATGGATGATCTTCAGACTAGGCTCCAGTACTATGAGGCAGGAACTGATGTAACAGTTAAGGTCATGAGACAGAACGGAAGTGACTACGCAGAGCAGACGTTTAACGTAACTCTTGGAAGTGCATCAACACTATCAAATAGTGGTGATACAAATGCCGGAACAGAGGACTCTAAGGATCAGTATGATGGATCACAGCAGCCTGCAATGCCCGGAAACAAAGGTGGTCAGCCACAGCAGGGACAGGAAGGCAACGGAGGTCACTGATAACAAACAAATATGTTATATTTACCGCGGATAAGCAGTAGCTTATCCGCGGTTTTTTGATTGTGGGGAGATAGTCGGGGATGATATAATCAGATAAACGTATATTTATTCTTTTTACTGATCAAAAAGGAGACTGGTTTATGGAAGAAATGATGATGAAAGTAGGAAGGGCAATGTCTATAAGAATGGGTATTGCCATGAGTTTTTGTCTGTCACTTGTGGGAACTCTCACCTCGGGGCATTTTACCCCCATAGGCTTTGTAATCAGCTTTGTGATCAGTTCTATCATAAGCCTCCTGATTGGATTTATCATCCCCATGGGAAAAGTATCCGAGGGTGCACGTGCCAAGGCTAAACTGGAAAGAGGCAGTATAAAGGCAAGGCTCCTGGAAACCTTTATTTCTGACCTGATCTATACCCCTGTTATAACTCTCGCTATGGTATTCTTTGCATATAAAATGGCCATGAAGCAAAGTGGAGGAGCTGCTCAGCTGAACTTCTGGGGCATGTTTCTTTCATCCCTTGCTATTTGTTTTGTGGCAGGCTTTATCCTTATATTCCTGGTACAGCCTATTTTTATGAAAGGGGTTATGAAAAAATATGGCATGAATGGAATGGGAAATGGTGGAGCTCCCGGCCCCCAAGGACCTAGGAAAGAGTAATGTTTGAGAAAAGAATTGGAGGACTACAAGATGAATGATGTAGTTTTTAAGAGGAATGAACTTCTGGCACAGACAGTGATAAAAGGGCTGGAGTCCAGAAATATGAAGGGGTACTACGCTGCAACAAAGGCTGAGGCCATGCAAAAGGCTATGGAGCTGATCCCTGAAAAGAGTTCTGTGACCATGGGAGGTGCTATGAGCGCCCATGAGATTGGCCTTGTGGAAGTTCTTAAAAATGGAGACTACAACTTTATTGACAGGGATGCTTACGAGGATAAGAGAGCAGCTATGCTGGCAGCCTATGATGCTGATTTCTTTATAGCAAGCACCAACGCCATGACTGATGATGGCATTCTGGTGAATATTGATGGTAATTCCAACAGAGTTTCTGCCATAGCCCAGGGACCAAAGAAGGTTATTTTCATTGTGGGAATGAACAAGGTATGTGGAGATCTGGACAGCGCCATGAAGAGAGCAAGAAATGTGGCAGCTCCAATAAACGCTCAGCGCTTCGGCCTTTCAACACCCTGTGCAAAGACCGGAAAGTGCATGGACTGCAAGTCCCCGGACACCATCTGCTGTCAGTTCCTTATTACAAGATATTCAAGACATGCAGACAGGATTCATGTTATCCTTGTGAATGATAATCTTGGATTCTAAGAAGGCGGATATGGATATTAAAGCAGTTATTTTTGACCTTGACGGAACATTAACAGATACAGAAAAATTTTACCAGACTGCCTGGCCAAAGGCTCTTGCGCACTTTGGCTATGAGATGGAGCCTTGGATGCCCCTGGAGCTTAGATCATTAGGCCGTCCCTTTGCACCACAGCGTTTTAAGGAGTGGTTCGGAGAAGACTTTGATTACAACGAAGTGAGAGAGTACAGAAAAAAGCTTGTGGCTGATATTCTTGCAGAGAATGGGATACCACTTAAGCCAGGAGCAAAAGAGATATTGACCTGGCTTCGTGAACATGGCATCTTGACCTGCATTGCCACAGCAAACGACTACGAGCGCACCAAGGGTTACCTGTTAAAACTGGGCCTCTTCGATCACTTCGACAGAATAATCTGCTCCGACATGGTCAAACTCGGGAAACCTGCCCCCGACATCTATGCCTATGCTTGTAAGCAGCTTGGCCTTGATCCCAAGGAAACCTTCGCAGTAGAAGACTCCCCTAACGGAGTCACCAGTGCCTACCTCGCTGGTTGCAACGTAATCATGGTCCCGGATCTTACAGAGCCTGACGAGGAAGTGCAGAGAAAGCTTTATGCAAGAGTAGATAAGCTATTAGATATTAGAGGATTATTATAAAAAAGGCTGTCACATAAGTGACAGCCTTAAATTCTTTATGCCTTCTTCTCGGCCTCCATGGAAGCCTTGAGTTCTCCGCTCTTGTAGCGCTCAATGATATTGTTGATACGTTCTACAGGATTTAACAGATCACTGATAGAAGCATCGTGGTTAAGTGTGTCGATGAGGTAAGCAATGTACTTACTCATATCACAGCTGATATACCAGTCTCTTGAAAGAAGCTCAGGAGTCTGATAGATAAGGTTTGTAGTGAGAACCTTGTCGATGAGTCCCTGCTTGTGAGCCTCATCAAATACTTCCAAACCACCGGTAAAGAGACCGAAGGTTGAAAATGCGTATATTCTTGCAGCCTTGCGCTCCTTAAGAGCTTTAGCTACATCGATCATGCTCTCGCCGGAAGAGATCATGTCATCAACGATGATAACTGACTTTCCTTCAACGCTGCTACCAAGGAATTCATGGGAAACAATAGGGTTTCTTCCATCAACAACCTGTGTGTAGTCGCGTCTTTTGTAGAACATTCCTACGTCCAGTCCAAGAACTGAAGCAAGGTATATTGCTCGGCTCATTCCGCCTTCATCAGGGGAAATAACCATCATGTGCTCTGAATCGATCTGGAGATCGTCTACGTTACGGAGCAGAGCCTTAATAAACTGATATGTGGTGCGTACAGTCTCAAAACCATTGAGAGGAATTGCGTTCTGTACACGGGCATCGTGAGCATCAAAGGTGATGATGTTGTCAACGCCCATATTAACAAGCTCCTGAAGAGCAATTGCGCAGTCCAAAGACTCGCGGGAACTTCTCTTGTGCTGTCTGGATTCATAGAGGAAAGGCATGATAACAGTTATTCTTCTTGCCTTACCACCAACAGCAGCAATGATTCTCTTAAGATCCTGATAGTGATCATCAGGAGACATGTGATTGATCTGACCGAATAATGAATAGGTCTCTGAATAGTTACATACATCTACCAGAAGGAAGAGGTCATCTCCTCTGACAGAAGTCTTGATTACGCCTTTTGCTTCGCCTGTTCCAAATCTTGGAATCTCAGCATCAAGAATATAAGTGGGGCGCTCGTAGCCTGTAAATGCAAGGCTGCCCTTGTGTTCGTTCTCTCTTTCAGCTCTCCACTTAACGAGATAGTAATCAACCTTCTCTGCAAGAGGCCTTGTGCCCTTTAATGGGATCATGCCCAGGGACCCTACAGGAATGGTCTCCAGATTACGCTTCTCTTCTCTCTTTGACATTATCAAAAATCCTCGCTTTCTTTTTTGGCGATCTTCTTCTTGTTTCGGATGTCCGGTCCGGAAAGTTTAAGCACTCTGAAGTTGCTTGTAATCCGTGAAAAGATACGATCCGAATATGTTTGTTGTAATCCCTCAAGCGAAAAGTTAGTGGTAATTATCGTAGATTTTTTGCGATTATCCCTCTCATTAAGTAGTGAGAACAGCTCTGAAGTAACCAGATTTGTTATTCTCTCTGAACCAAGGTCATCAATGATAAGCAGCTCACAGTTATAGATATCTTCATAGAGAGCTCTTAGTTCTTCCTTGGCTTTATAGTCAAATGTGCTTTCTGCGATCATTTCAAATAATCCAATAGAACTGAAATAAATCACGGAATGGCCCTTTTTAAGCAATTCGTCGGCCACACAGATTGACAGGAAGGATTTACCAGTCCCTACTGTACCATAAATAAATAGATTTTGGTAGTCAGTGTTGAAATTATTTATAAAATCTTCAGCAGCCTTTCTGGCTCCGATGAATCTCTTAAGGTCTTCTCCAGAGTAATACTCATCGGACATTTTTCTGAAATTGTTGGATTTTGTAAGGGCTCTGAGATTGGACTTGTCATAAAGAGTTTCGATTATTTTTTGCTTAAAGCAATGGCACTTTTCGTTGCCTACATAACCGGTATCCTTGCAGTCCTGACAGGTGTAACCCATATCAAGATAGTCAGAGGAGTATCCTGCCTCTGATAAAAGAAGAGCCTTGCGCTTGGCCAGTTCTGTCAGTTGTGCTCTAAGAAGGCTTCGGTCAAGCCTTTCTCCGGATAGGAGTCTTTTTCCAAACTCAACGCTGGCTGAAGCTGTCTCGTCGTCCAGCTCCTTGTAGCCGGTCACGTTGTCGTAGACGCTTTGAAGCCTCTCCTCCAGCTCCTGCCTGTGGAGAGAGCGCCTTTCTTCGTATTCATGCATTATGCTGTCGTACTGAGCGTTTGTAAGAGCCATGGTGTCTCCTTAATGGTTGAGGTAACTTGGCTACTATACAGAGCCAAGCAGAAACATATACAAATGCAGATATCGAGCTTGCTCAGATAGATGCATTTGAAGATGTTTCTATTTGGCGGATATCCGCCAACGAGGAAATGCAACGCATTTTCGAGTCTCGGCTCTGTATAGTAGCCAAAGTATGGCCCTGTACGTGTTTCAGGGAAGGTTAATAACCGCCGCTAAACCAAAGCACAGGGCCGAACTTGTGATTTCCATGCTATCTGATTCCCCAATCAGACAGTAGGTTTAATTGTCCAGAAGCTGCTTCTCAAGTTCAACAAAATCATATGTATTTTGCTGGAACTGACTAAAGCGGTTCTGGGTTCCGTCAGAGCGAATAGATGATCCGCCCAGGCGAAGTTTGGAATCGATGGATGATACGGAAGCCGTTTTTTTCTTCTTTGCGAGATCCGCAGTAAAATTGGCATCTAATCTGGCAATATCCTCCCTGGAATTCACTCCTTCACTATGCCAGGAACGAAGAATACTGTCGCAATATTTGAGACGGTTCTTCTGTGTCGCCATAACAGTACGGTCGCAGGCTTCCATAATAATATCCATCGAGAATCCCAACTCCTTGCGCCACTTGTTAATGAAGGTACATTCCTTCTCAGTGGGGCTGTTTTCCATACCGAGTGCCTTCATGATAGTGATGAGATCACTGTCATGTTTGTAGATCTCTGTGCGAGCCTGTTTTGGCGTTTTGATGCCCTGTTGATTCCAGTTAATGGCCACCTTCTCCATGTATCTGAAATCTTTCTTATGATTATCGACGCAATACTGCATCAGATAGTCCAAGAGGTCGTCTGAGAATGACAGCTCATCCTGAATGTAGTAGATGGTAGTCATCTCACTTGTATTAAGTGGTCTTCCAAAATACTGCTCAGCAACGAACAGTATGTTTGAACCACTGGATTCTTTAAAGGCCTTGAGCTGAGCAGCAGAATAGTTAGGCTTTTCTGGAACTACTGCCATAGGAGTCTTTGGCTGCTCTGGCTGTACAGGAGCAAGCACAGGTCTTGCTACAGAGTCGCTCCTTCTTCTTCCATAATTAAGCTTAGATCTTGCTACGATGTCCTCCATATGAATCCCAGTCAGATTCTGTGAAGCATCATACTCAAGGCTTATAAGTCCTTTTTTCTCCCAATATTTAAGTGAACGTACAACGTCCGATTCTGTATGATTGAATTTATCTGCCAAAGCGGGAACACTGGTAGGTAAATTCGCACTCATCATACGCAGTAAAAAGAGGTAGATCTTAATCTGCGCATCGTTTGCGTCCTGCATGTATTCGTCAATAAAGATGTTGGAAACATAAGTAGAATCCTCCCCACAATTAGAACTGATTGTAACTCGCCCCATCATAAACACTTTCACCTACTTTACTAGATATCCTACTCCGAAATCAAATTGCCTTTCGTTTCGGAACAATTCAGATTATAGCATGGGGATTTTTGAAAAGATATGGGAAAAGTGACGAAGAAATGCAGTAAATATCAAGGGTTTCCAAATTGAATATATTTTGTGGACAATGTGGATAACGTGGATTATTTATAATTATTTTATAAAATAAGTCTGACTACAACGATTTCGTAGTCAGACCTTTATCCACCAAACTTGGTTTACATAATTTAAAAAATGGAGTGGAAATGTGGATAAGTTTTACTTACCCAGGAGCTCATCCCCGATTTTAACTACATCTCCGGCTCCCATGGTTATCAACAAATCTCCTTTAGTGCAATTTTGCAAAAGGAATTTTTCAATTTCACTAAAGTTTTCTGTGGTAGGAAAATAATTACATTCATGTCCCAGTTCCACGATCTTATCCCTAAGTGTTCTTGAGCTGATACCAAGGGTGTCCTTCTCTCTTGCAGCGTAGATGTCAGCAAGGACAACGTGATCTGCCAGTGAAAGGGCCTGGGCAAACTCGTTTAAAAGAGCTTTCGTTCTGGTGTAAGTGTGTGGCTGGAATACACACCAGATCTTGTTATGTGGGTAATTCTGGGCAGCTGTGAGAGTTGCCTTTATCTCAGTGGGATGATGAGCATAGTCATCAATGATGGTGACTCCTCCGATCTCACCCTTGTGCTCAAAACGTCTGCTGGTTCCACCAAACTGGGAAAGGGCAGAAACGATATGAGCTTCTTCTATATTAAGAAGGTTTGCAACTGCAATGGCTGCAAGAGCATTGTAAACGTTGTGTATGCCGGGAACTGCAAGAGTAACCTTTAGCTCTTTTCCCAGAGGAAGGTGAGCTGTAAATGAAGGGTTACCGTTTCCATCATAGGTAATATCTGTCGGATAATAATCGAAATCACTCTTTGAACCATAGGTAATGATCTTGCAAGGAAGCCCCTCGGTGATCTCGGACAGATTTTCAATGTCTCCGCTTATTACAAGAGCGCCGTCTGCAGGAAGAAGCTGAGCAAACTTTCTGAAGGAATGTCTGATATCATCAAGGTCTTTAAAGAAGTCCAGATGGTCCGCATCAATATTGGAGATAACACTGATCTTAGGGAAAAAGCTAAGGAAGCTGTTGGTGTACTCACAGGCCTCGGTGACAAAATACTCGGACTTGCCGACTCTGATATTGCCTCCGATATCCTTGAACACGCCACCTATAGAAAGTGTAGGATCTGTATCTGCCTCTAAAAGAATCTTTGACAGCATTGAAGTTGTTGTTGTCTTACCGTGAGTTCCGCTTATGGCAACAGGAATTTCGTACTCCTTCATGATCTGGCCAAGGAGCTCTGCTCTTGTGAGCATTGGAAGGCCGGCCTCTTTAGCTGCCATGAATTCAGGATTGTCGGGGTGTACAGCTGCAGTATAAACAACTACGTCAATCTTGTCTGCAGATGTGATGTTCTCTGCCTTCTGACCATAGTGGATGGTAATACCCTTTCCCTCAAGAGCCTTTGTTATTGCGGATTCCTTATTGTCTGATCCGGAGATCTTAAAGCCCTCTTCAATAAGGATCTGTGCAAGACCGCTCATAGAAATGCCGCCAATACCTATAAAATACACATGTATTGGGTTTTTAAAATCGATTTTATACATATTAAATGCCTCTTATTTTTTTACTTGAAACTATTTTATTCTAACACTTATAAATCATAAGTCAAAAATCAGAAAATTCTAAAACGTTTAAGTGAATTATATATCATATTTAGCTTTTTTCGTGTTTTTTTCAGTGATACCTTGTGATATACTTAAATGTAAGAAAAAAGGCATATTTGGTGAATCTATTACTACTATTGCAACGAGGTGGAACATGATAAAAAAAGAAATGATCGCCATGCTTTTAGCAGGGGGACAGGGCAGCAGACTTGGTGTCCTCACATCCAAGATGGCTAAGCCCGCAGTTTCTTTCGGGGGAAAGTATAGAATTATCGATTTTCCTTTAAGTAACTGCATTAATTCGGGAGTGGACACTGTGGGCGTTCTTACACAGTATCGTCCGCTGAGACTCAATTCACATATCGGAATTGGTATTCCGTGGGATCTGGACAGAAATTTCGGAGGAGTAACAGTTCTTCCGCCATATGAAAAGAGCGCAAACAGTGAGTGGTACACAGGTACTGCCAATGCGATCTATCAGAATATGGAGTACATGGAGAACTACAATCCTGACTACGTACTTATTCTTTCCGGAGACCATATCTATAAAATGGACTATGAGACGATGCTTGATTTCCACAAATCAAGTAACGCTGATGTCACTATCGCCGTAATGCCTGTTCCAATGGAAGAGGCCAGCAGATTCGGCATAATGATCACCGATGAGAATAAACGAATAGTAGATTTCGAGGAGAAACCCGAACATCCTCGCAGCAATCTGGCTTCAATGGGAATCTATATCTTCTCATGGAAGTCCCTTAAGGATGCTCTTATCAAGAACAAGGATCAGGCAGGTCTTGATTTTGGTAAACATATCATTCCTTACTGCAAGGATCAGGGCCAGTCTCTTTACGCTTATGAATTTGACGGCTACTGGAAGGATGTAGGAACACTTACATCATACTGGGAAGCCAACATGGAGCTTATCGATATCGTTCCTGAGTTCAACCTCTATGAGGAGTACTGGAAGATATACACAGCAAGTGAAGTACAACCGCCACAGTTCCTTGGTGCTGACAGCGCCATTGAAAGGAGTATTGTCGGCGAGGGCTGTGAGATTGACGGAAAGGTCTATAACTCAGTAATCGGACCCGGTGTTAAGATCGGAAAGGACACAGTTGTAAGTCATTCCATCATCATGAATCAGACAGAGATCGGCGAAAACTGCAACATTGAGAAAGCCATCATTGCCGAGAAGGTAAAGATCGGTTCCGGTGTTACACTTGGTGCTTTTGAAGAAAAAGAAAATGAGACCAAGCCCGGCATTTACTGCGAGGGCCTGTGCACTATCGGTGAGAGGTCAGTTATTCCTAACAATGTGAAGATTGGTAAGAATACAATGATTTCAGGTCATACTACCGCTGAAGATTATCCGGATGGAGTCCTTGACAGCGGAAGAACACTAGATAAGGCAGGTGATTGAGCATGAGGGCGATTGGTATTATTTTAGCAGGCGGCAGTAGCAGCAGGATGCAGGAACTCTCTAAGAGAAGAGCGGTTTGCGCAATGCCTGTGGCAGGTTTTTACAGAAGTATCGACTTTGCCCTGAGCAACATGACCAACTCTCACATTCAGACAGTTGCCGTATTCACACAGTATAATGCAGGAAGTCTTAATACTCACTTAAGTTCATCCAAGTGGTGGGACTTCGGACGTAAGCAGGGCGGACTTTATGTTTTCACCCCTGCAGTAAAGGCATCAGGAAATCTGTGGTACAGAGGAACAGCCGATGCCATTGCACAGAATCTTGAATTCCTTCGCAGCTGCCACGAGCCATACGTTATCATCACTTCCGGCGACTGCGTATACAAGATGGATTATGGTAAGCTCCTCGAATATCATATCCAGAAGCAGGCAGATATCACAGTTGTATGCAAGGATATGCCGGCAACTATCGATACTGAAAGGTTCGGAACCATCCGAATGAACGAAGAGAGCAGGATCGAGGAGTTTGAGGAGAAGCCGGTAGTATCAAGATCCAACACCATCTCCTGTGGAATATATGTCATCCGAAGAAGACAGCTCATTGAACTGATCGAGAGAGCGGAAGAGGAAGAGAGATACGACTTCGTTAGAGATATCCTTGTAAGATATAAGGATATGAAGAGGATCTACGGATATAAGATCAAGGAATACTGGAGCAACATAGCCTCTGTGGAGGACTATTACAGAACTAACATGGATTTCTTAAAGCCTGAGATCCGTCAGTATTTCTTCCGTGAATATCCCGGTATATACACCAAGGTTGTAGATCTTCCGCCGGCTAAGTACAACGTGGGGGTAAGCGTTAAGAACAGCCTGATCTCAAGTGGATGTATCGTTAACGGAAGCGTTGAAGACTCAGTTATTTTCAAAGGAGCATTCATCGGAAACAACTGCTACATCAAGAACTCTATTATCCTGAATGATGTTTACATCGGAGATAATTCACATATTGAGAACTGTATAGTAGAGAGCCACGGAACTATACAGGCCAACTCCTTCTATAAGGAAGAAAACGGCATCAAAGTGGTAGTTGAGAACAACGAAAGATATGTCATTTGATGATACGGGGATTCAAAGTTACAAAAATGCATGCTTGCAGGATTTCAAGAGCGTAGCGGAGAAATCCGGGTAGCATCAGTTACTGTAATAATTCAAGAGGGGGTTACATCATGAAGATTACAGATATTCGAGTAAGAAAAGTTGCTAAGCAGGGAAAGATGCGCGCAGTAGTTTCGGTTACCTTTGACAATGAGTTTGTTGTTCATGACATCAAGGTTATCGAAGGCGACAGAGGCTTGTTCATCGCAATGCCAAGCAAGAAGTCAGCAGATGGAGAATACAGGGATATTGCACATCCTATCAACTCCGATATGCGCGGACTTCTTCAGACCCAGATCCTGGAGGCCTATGACAAGGCATCTCTGGAAGAGGGTGACGAGGCAGCGCAGGCGCCAGCAGAGGCTTGACAAGCAACAAAGCAAAGTTAATAATCTAATAAAAACTACAGGGGACTTAGAATTACTAGGCCCCCTGTTTAACTGTGAAGATATGGGGAGTGGTATTGCATGTTGGGGTTTTTGAAAGCTCTTTTAACCGGGAAAAGAAATGAGGAAGAAGGCAGGATGTTTGTAATAGTCGGGCTTGGAAACCCTGAGAAAAAATACTTTGGCACACGTCACAATGTGGGCTTTGCCACCATTGATGCACTGTCTGATAAGTACAATATAGGACTTACAGAGACTAAGTTTAAGGCAGTTTATGGCAAGGGCAGGATTGGCAGCGAGAGAGTGATCCTCGTAAAGCCTCTGACCTATATGAATCTTAGCGGAGAAGCTGTGGCGCCGATCTGTAACTATTTTAAGGTGGACACAAAATCAGATCTTATAGTGATCTCAGATGATGTTGAACTGGACGCTGGAAGGATCAGAGTAAGGCCCAAGGGAAGCGCCGGAGGCCACAATGGACTCAAGAACATAATAGCCCAATTGGGACACGATGAGTTTTCCAGAGTCAGAGTTGGCGTTGGTAAAAAGCCAAAGGAATGGGATATGGTAGATTGGGTCCTGGGCCATTTTGAAGGCGAGGATGCCACGGCCATAAAAGAAGGAATTGAAGATGCCACTGAAGCTGTGCTGGATATTATAGAGAACGGACCAGACAGCGCCATGAACAAGTTTAATGGAAAGAAATAAATGAGAGCGATCACAACACCTTTAAGTGAGCTTGAAGAATTTAATGAGATCAACAAATACCTGGATAAGCCCTTTGCCTGTGCAGAAGTGACCGGCTGCGTGGATTCGCAAAAGCTCCACTTCATAGACAGTCTTGGGGCTGACTTTAAATACAGGATAATTGTCACTTATTCGGATCTTCGGGCAAAAGAAATCTATGAAGACTATAAGTTCTATGACAGGAATGTCACTGTTTATCCTGCCAAGGACCTTATCTTTTATCAGGCGGATGTCCACAGCAATGAGATTGTAAGACAGCGTATCCGCTGTATGAGGAGGCTTCTTGAGGGAAGACCGGTTACTGTTGTTACCACCTTCTCTGCACTTATGGCCCCTCAAATAAAGCCTGAAGTAATAAAGGAGCATATCCTTTCTCTGGATAAACACAGGCCAATTGATGAGATTGAGATTGGGAAAAAGCTGGTGACCATGGGGTATACCAGAAATTATCAGGTTGAAGCTCCGGGAGAGTTTTCAATCAGGGGAGACATTGTGGATGTATTTGATCTCACAGAGGAGAACCCTTTCAGAATTGAGCTTTGGGGAGACGAGATCCAGTCCATCAGAAGCTTTGACATCCTTTCTCAGAGGTCACTGGAAAAACTTGAGTCCATCGACATTTATCCCGCCTCTGAGATCATCCTTGAGGAAGACCAGCTAGAGCGAGGCATGGAGAAGATCGAGGCTGACACCGAGAGGATCGTAAAGGCCCTTAGGGATCAGTTTAAGACCAAGGAAGCTCATCAGCTGAAGGTGCAGACGGAGGAACTTAAGGAACAGCTCTTTGAGCTTAAGTCCGCCGTGAACCTGGAGAGCTACATCCGATATTTTTATGATGAGACCGTAACAATACAGGAGATGTTCCCCAAGGGGAAGAGCTGCATTTTCATTGATGAGCCACAAAGAGTAATCGAACATGCCATGGCTGTGGAGATGGAGTTTAGGGAGAGCATGAGCCACAGAGCCGAGAAGGGTTATGTTCTTCCCGGCCAGATGGAGCTTCTTTACTCCATAGACAACTGTATAGCAAGAATGGGAAACGGCAGAAGAGTCCTTGTGTCGGTCCTTGCCATGCCCAAATCCCAGAACCTGTTCCAGCCGGAAAAGAGCTTTGAGATAAAGGCCAGAAGTATCGCAGCTTATAACAACAGCTTTGATGCACTTGTAAGTGACCTTAAGAACTATGCGAAAAGAGGCTACAGAGTCCTTATACTGTCTGGCTCCAGAACCAGGGCAAAGAGGATTGTTGAGGACCTTAGGGACAATCTGGTCACAGCCTTTTACAGTGAGGATCCGGGAAGAGTTCTAAAGCCTGGCGAGATCATGACTTATTACGGAAGGATACTAAAGGGCTTTGAGTATCCTGACATCAAGTTTGCTGTCATTGCCGAGAGTGATATTTTCACTGAGCATGCCAGAAAGAAGAAAAAGAAAAAGAGCAAATACCAGGGTGAGAAGATCTCAGATTTCGCGGATCTTAAAATAGGAGACTACGTGGTTCATGAGGACCATGGTCTTGGAATCTACCGTGGTATTGAGAAGATAGAAACTGACCATGTGGTAAAGGACTACATTAAGGTTGAGTACGGCGGAGGCGGAAATCTGTACGTTCTTGCTACAGGTCTTTCAGTCATCCAGAAATATGCCTCTGGAGGAGATGGAGAAAATGCCCACAAGCCAAAGCTAAATAAACTTGGAAGCGGAGACTGGAGCCACACCAAGAGCAAGGTAAAGGCTGCAGTTGAAGAGGTTGCCCAGGATCTGGTAGAGCTGTACTCAAAGAGGCAGCAGGCTCATGGGTATGAGTTTAGCTCAGACACAGTGTGGCAGCAGGAGTTTGAGGATGCCTTCCCCTACCAGGAGACAGAAGATCAGCTTACTGCCATTGAGGATACCAAGAAGGATATGGAGTCCTCAGGTATCATGGACAGGCTTATCTGCGGAGACGTGGGATTTGGAAAGACGGAGATAGCTATCCGTGCAGCCTTCAAGGCGGTTCAGGACGGAAAGCAGGTTGCTGTTCTTGTTCCCACCACTATCCTTGCGCAGCAGCATTACAACACCTTCTCAGAGCGTATGAGGAACTTCCCTGTCAGGGTGGATCTGATGTCCAGGTTCAGGACCGCTGCGGAACAGAAAAAGACTGTTACAGACCTGAAGAAAGGCCTGGTTGATATAGTTATAGGAACTCACAGGCTCCTTTCCAAGGACGTAGCCTATAAGGATCTTGGACTTCTCATAGTTGATGAGGAGCAGCGCTTTGGCGTAACCCACAAAGAAAAGATAAAGGTAATGAAGGAGAACGTGGATGTTCTGACCCTTACAGCTACTCCTATTCCCAGGACCCTGCATATGTCGCTGGTTGGCATCAGGGATATGAGTGTACTGGAAGAAGCTCCTAACGACAGGCTTCCTATTCAGACCTATGTCATGGAATATAATGATGAGCTGGTCCGTGAGGCCATTGTCAGGGAGCTCTCAAGAAACGGACAGGTCTATTACGTTTACAACAGAGTAAATACCATAGCTGATACTGCGGCTCAGATCCAGAAGCTTGTGCCTGAGGCGAACGTGGCTTTTGCCCATGGACAGATGAAAGAAGCAGAGCTGGAGCGTATCATGTACGACTTTATCGACGGCACAATAGATGTTCTGGTATCAACAACCATTATCGAGACTGGACTTGATATTCCGAATGTCAACACCATGATAATCCACGACTCAGATAAGATGGGGCTTTCACAGCTTTATCAGCTCAGGGGCCGTGTCGGAAGATCCAACAAGACTGCCTATGCCTTCCTTATGTACAAGAGGGATAAGATGCTCAAGGAGGTGGCTGAAAAGAGACTTGCAGCCATCAAGGAATTTACCGACCTTGGAAGCGGCTTTAAGATCGCCATGAGGGATCTGGAGATAAGAGGAGCCGGAAGCCTTCTTGGAAAGAAACAGAGCGGACACATGCAGGCAGTAGGCTATGATATGTACTGCAAGATGCTTGGAGAGGCGGTTAAGATAAAGAAAGGCGAGGAGCCAATAGACATAAGGGATGACATCAACACCAGCATTGATCTTGATGTGGATGCCTTTATTCCGGCTGAGTACATTCTTAATGAGGAACAGAAGCTTGAGATCTACAAGAGGATAGCAAGCCTTGAGAATCAGGGTGAATGTGAGGATATGAAGGATGAGCTTTTGGACAGGTTCGGAGAGATTCCCGAGCCGGTAGAGAATCTTCTCAGGATATCTCTTTTGCGCACAAAGGCTCATGGTATGTACATACTGGAGATAAATGGAGGTGGCGGAGAGATCGAGATCAAGATAAGTCCAAACGCCAGGATCAATCCGGGAAAGATCCCCGGCTTTATCGCCTCCTACAAGGGAAACATGGCGTTCCATCAGGTGGCAACACCTGTATTTGTCTACAAATATAAGAAGGATTCCAATCCTGCCAAGGCGGGAAAGGCTCTTTTGAAGGATACCGAAGACATAATCGAGAAGATGAATGAACTTCGGGATTAGGAATGCAAAAAGCATCAACCTGTGGTATTGTAGTTACTATGGATTGATGCTTTAATGATTTGCAGTAATGGTGTCAGGAGGATGGACATGATCAACGAACAATATAAGAGTATGTTGGGGGCCAAGTCAGTTATAAGGGAGCTGTCTGAGTACGCCACTGCCAGGGGGAAAGAGATCGGCTATGAGAATGTTTTTGATTTCAGTCTTGGAAACCCAAGCGTGGAGGTTCCGAAAGAGTTTACCGAGGAGATGATACGTCTTTTGCAGACAGAGGATACCATGACTCTCCACGGCTATACTCCCAGTCTTGGAAACCCTTTGTATAAAGAGGCGATTGCAAAATCCCTCAATGAGCGCTTTGGAATGAATTATGGACCGGAGCACATCTTCCCTACAACAGGGGCAGCAGGCGCTATTTCTCATGCTGTTCGTGCAGTGACTACTCCAGGGGATGAGCTCATTGCTTTTGCACCTTACTTTCCTGAGTATGGTCCATATATCACGGGGGCAGGCGTTAAGCTTACAGTAGTTCCTGCAGATACCGAAACCTTCCAGATAAACTTTGATAAGTTCCTGGAGCTGATAAATGAAAAAGTCGCAGCAGTGCTTGTGAACACACCAAACAATCCTTCAGGAGTTGCTTATTCTACCGCAACTTTGGAGAGGCTGTCTTCTATATTAAAAGAGAAGTCAAAAGAATACGGACATACTATCTTCCTTCTTTCGGATGAGCCCTACAGGGAGATCGTATTCAAAGGAGCAGATGCTCCTTACGTTTCAAAATTCTATGATCACACACTTAGCTGCTATTCCTTCTCCAAGTCACTTTCACTTCCGGGAGAGAGAATCGGATATGTGGCTGTAAATCCTGCCTGCGAAGGTGCGGATGTGATCGTTCCAATGTGCGGACAGATCTCACGAGGCACAGGACACAACTGTCCACCGTCAATCATCCAGCAGGCTGTAGCAAAGGTTTGTGGACTTACTGCTGATCTGTCAGTTTATGAGACCAATATGAACATAATCTACGATACATTGGTAGATCTTGGATTTACTGTGGTTAAGCCTGGCGGAACCTTCTATATCATGCCAAAGGCACTTGAAGAGAGCTCCATCGAATTCTGCAAAAAAGCTAAGGACTATGATCTTATATTTGTTCCAACAGATGGCTTTGGTGCTCCCGGGTTTTTCAGAATGGCATATTGCATAGACACTGAAAAGGTGGAGCGTGCAATGGTGCAGCTTAGAAAATTTGTAAGCGAGGTATATAGGTAAAATGGAAACAAAGAATGGAAACAAGTTAACAAGAGCATTTATGCTTCTTGGAGTAACAGTTATTTTCTCACTGCTGACTTTTTTCGTTGACAGACAGCCGGTGGGACTTGAAGGTACTTCTGTTGGATTTGCAAATCTTAACAGCACCTTCGCAGGAAGATTCGGCTATAACGCAGCTATGGGTAAGATATCCGATGTGGCAATGATCTTTGCTTTCCTGGTGGTGGCTTTTTTTGCAGCTATGGGACTTAAGATGCTGATCAAGGAAAAGAGCCTTTCCAAGGTGGATAAGGTTATCATAGGCCTCGGGGTTCTTTATGTGGTGGTAGCAGTTTTGTACGTTGTCTTTAGCAAGGTGCCGATTAACTATAGGCCAGTGATGAAGCCCGGAGAGACTGAGCTTGAGACATCATTCCCATCAACCCATACACTGATAATTGGAACAGTTCTTGGAAGTGGAATATTGGCAGTAAAGAGACTTTTTAAGGATGAAAAGATCACAAAGACTGTAACCATAGTATTTTCAGTTATCATAGTTGTGGGAATTGCAGCAAGGCTCTTTTCCGGAGTGCATTGGGTTACCGACATACTGGCAGGAATACTGTTTTCCATGACACTGGTGTCCTTTTATGCCGCATGGTGCTTGGATTAATTGAAAATAATTTCCCGGGAATGCGTTGACAATGCGTATTATTGAGTGTAAACTCTATTTCGTAATCACTTTATTGATTTAACGAGATGGATAAATCATTAATGATTTTTGAGGAGGAAAACGAAAAATGGCAGAGATCAAGAAGACTGAGGCAGCTGTTAAGCCTGTTGCTACAATTAAGACACCAGCAGCTCCAGAAGTAAAGGCACCTGAAGCTAAGGCTGCTCCTGTAGTTAAGGCTGAGGAGAAGAAGGCTGAAGTTAAGAAGGCAGCTCCTGTAAAGAAAGCAGCAGCTAAGAAGGCACCTGCAAAGAAGGCAGCTCCTGCAAAGAAGGCTGAGCCTAAGAAGGAGACAGCTAAGGAAGCTCCTGTAAAGAAGGCAGCAGCTAAGAAGACTACTACAGCTAAGAAGGCTACAACAGCTAAGAAGGCTCCTGCAAAGAAGGCAGCAGCAACTAAGGCTGAGACAGTTAAGACAAACATCGTTCTTCAGTATGGTGATCTTAACGTAACATATGATACAATCGTTCAGAACTCAAAGAACAACTTTGTTGCAGATATGGGCGGAAATGCTGACGAGATCAAGAAGCTCAGCATTTATGTAAAGCCTGAAGAGAATGCAGCATACTATGTTGTTAACGATAAGGTACAGGGCAGAATCGGGCTGTAAGCACTTGCAGAGGTTTTTCACGATGCCAGTGCGAACGTGTTCCGGCGAGCGCATGCGCGAGAGTGGAACTTCCTTGTGAAAACGTATAGAGAAGAAGGCAGATTTTATCTGCTTTCTTTTTTTTTTATAATTGCGACTGTTGACATTGGGTCTTGCGAGTGATATTTTATGATACAGGAAGATGTTAGCACTCAAATGAGGTGAGTGCTAACACCCGATAATAACACCATTTCCGATGCAATAAACCGGTTAAACAGAGGAAGAGGTACATTTTGGAACTTGATGAGAGAAAGAGAATCATACTTCATGCAATAGTTAAGAACTATCTGGAGACGGGGGAACCTGTAGGAAGCCGTACCATCTCCAAGTATACGGATCTTAACTTGAGCTCAGCCACCATTAGAAATGAAATGGCTGACCTGGAGGAGATGGGACTTATTTTACAGCCCCATACATCAGCCGGTCGAATTCCTTCCGATCAGGGGTATCGTGTCTATGTAGATGAGATGCTCAGGGACAAAGAGAAGGAAGTTGAGAACATGAAGGAAATGCTCCTTGATAAGGAGGAGAAGCTTGAGAACCTTCTTAAGCAGGTAGCTAAGACCTTGGCAATAGATACCAACTATGCCACCATGATCTCCGCTCCTCAGATAAGAAAGAACAAGCTGAAATTCATCCAGATCTCAAAGGTGGATGATGGACACCTTCTGGCAACCATCGTTATAGAAGGAAACGTTATCAAGAACAAGATCATTCCGATGGAAGAAGTACTTGATGACGCTACAATGCTTAAGCTCAACATACTGATGAACACAAGACTTGACGGTCTTGCAGTTGAGGATATAAATCTTGGACTTATTGCTGCTGTAAAGCAGGAAGCAGGAATTCACAGTGAGATCATAGGAAACGTGATCGATGCAGCTGCCGAGTCCATTACCGCGGATGAGGATCTTCAGATCTACACCAGTGGAACTATGAACATCTTCAAGTATCCGGAGCTTACGGATTCCACCAAGGCAAGTGAGCTTATTAGTACCTTTGAGGATACAAAGGACTTGTCCAGTATCGTTGAGGACACACTTTCATCGGATTCAAACGGTGAGGAGACAGGGATCCAGGTTTACATTGGAAATGAGACTCCTGTTCAGGCTATGAAGGACTGCAGCGTTGTTACTGCAACCTATGAACTGGGAGATGGAATGAAGGGAACCGTTGGAATCATCGGTCCCAAGAGAATGGATTACGACAAGGTAATCTCCACATTAAAGAACATGAGACATGCACTTGATGCTTTATATAAAAACGACTAGGAGGCTTTAAGATTTGAGTAGTGACGTAAAGAAGACAGCCACCTCAGCAAAGAGCAAGAACCAGGTCGAGAAGGAAGAGGTTCTCGAGGAAGTTCTGGAGGAGCTTGAGCAGGAGGCTAAAGAGAAAAAGGAAGAAAAAGAGCCTGAAGCTGGAGAAGAGAAAGCTCCCAAGGCCGAAGCTGAAGTTGCTGAGGATAAGGCAGAGGAGGCCAAGGAGAAGGCGTCATCAGAGGAGGGATCAGCTGATGAGAAGAAGAAAGGTCTTTTTAATAAAAAAGAAAAGAAAAATCCTTTGCAGGACAAGGTAGACGAGCTCAACGACAAAGTTCTCAGACAGATGGCTGAATTTGAGAACTTCAGAAAGAGGAATGAGAGCGAGAAGGCTCAGCAGTTTGACAAGGGCCAGGCAAATGTTTTAGAGAAGCTCCTTCCTATAGTTGATAACTTTGAAAGAGGTCTTGCAGCGGTTCCTGAAGAAGAGAAGGACGGAGCCTTTGCAGATGGTATGAACAAGATTTACAAGCAGCTGGTTAAGCAGCTTGAGGACCTTGGAGTAACACCGATAGAAGCTCTTGGAAAAGAGTTTGATCCAAATCTTCACAATGCAGTAATGCAGGTTGAGAGCGATGAATATGAGTCAGGAATTGTGGCTCAGGAGCTTCAAAAAGGATATATGTTCCACGACACAGTGCTCAGACACAGCATGGTTGGTGTCACACCGTAAATAAAAACTGATAATTAAATGGAGGAAAATAAAATGAGTAAGATTATTGGTATCGACCTTGGTACAACTAATAGCTGCGTAGCAGTTATGGAAGGTGGTAAGCCCACCGTTATCGCAAACGCAGAGGGTGCAAGAACAACACCTTCAATCGTTGCTTTCACAAAGAATGGTGAGAGAATCGTTGGTGAGCCTGCTAAGCGTCAGGCTGTAACAAATGCAGACAACACCATTGCATCAATCAAGAGAGATATGGGTACAGACCGTGGCCGTACAATCGACGGCAAGAAGTACTCACCTCAGCAGATCTCAGCTATGATCCTTCAGAAGCTGAAATCTGATGCAGAACAGTATCTCGGCGAAAAAGTTACAGAGGCAGTTATCACAGTTCCTGCTTACTTCAATGATGCTCAGCGTCAGGCTACAAAGGATGCAGGTAAGATCGCAGGCCTTGAGGTAAAGAGAATCATCAACGAGCCTACAGCAGCAGCTCTTGCTTATGGTCTTGATAACGAGAAAGAGCAGAAGATCATGGTTTACGACCTTGGTGGTGGTACATTCGATGTATCTATCATCGACATCGGTGACGGCGTTATCGAAGTTCTTTCAACAAACGGTGATACACACCTTGGTGGTGATGACTTTGACCAGGCAATCATCGACTGGATGGTTCAGGATTTCAAGAACAAGGAAGGCGTTGACCTTTCTGGCGATAAGATGGCTATGCAGAGACTTAAGGAAGCTGCAGAGAAGGCTAAGAAGGAGCTCTCTTCTTCTACAACAACTAACATCAACCTTCCTTTCATCTCAGCTGGTGCAGATGGCCCTAAGCACTTCGATGTAGACCTTACAAGAGCTAAGTTCGAGGAGCTTATCCACGACCTTGTTGAGAAGACAGCTATCCCTGTACAGAACGCTATGAAGGATGCTGGTCTTACAAATGCAGACCTTGGAAAGGTTCTCCTTGTTGGTGGATCAACTCGTGTTCCTTGCGTAGTAGAGAAGGTTAAACAGCTCACTGGCCAGGAGCCTTCAAAGAGCCTTAACCCTGATGAGTGCGTAGCAATCGGCGCTGGAATCCAGGGCGGTAAGCTTGCAGGTGATGAGGGTGCAGGCGATATCCTTCTTCTTGATGTAACACCTCTTTCACTTTCAATCGAGACAATGGGTGGTGTTGCTACAAGACTTATCGAGCGTAACACAACAATTCCTACAAAGAAGAGCCAGGTATTCTCAACTGCAGCTGATAACCAGACAGCCGTTGACATCAACGTTCTTCAGGGTGAGAGACAGTTCGCTAAGGACAACAAGTCACTTGGACAGTTCAGACTTGATGGAATCCCTCCAGCAATGAGAGGTGTTCCTCAGATCGAGGTTACATTCGATATCGATGCTAACGGTATCGTAAACGTATCAGCTAAGGACCTTGGCACAGGCAAGGAGCAGCACATCACTATCACGGCTGGTTCTAACATGTCTGACGAGGATATCGATAAGGCTGTTAAAGAGGCTCAGGAGTATGAGGCTCAGGATAAGAAGCGTAAGGAAGGCATCGATGCTAGAAATGATGCTGACTCATTCGTATTCCAGACAGAGAAGGCTCTCCAGGATGTAGGAGACAAGATCGATGCTTCTCAGAAGCAGGTTGTTGAGGATGACATCAAGGCTCTTAAGGAGACACTTGAGCAGACAAAGGATAAGGAGCTTTCAGACTCTGAGATCGATTCTCTTAAGAGCCAGAAAGAGAAACTTATGAACGATGCTCAGGCACTCTTTGCTAAGATGTATGAGAACGCTCAGGGAGCAGCAGGTGCTGCAGGCGCTGGCCCAGACATGGGACAGGCAGCTGGTCCTGATATGGGTTCAGCTTCTTCATCAAATGATGATAACGTAGTTGACGGAGACTACAGAGAAGTATAAGCTTAGTGATATATGGACTCAAGGTCGACTGATACCATGCTTGCATGAGGTATCAGTCGACTTTGAGGATTTAACAGACATGAGGAAAAAAGGCTGGCGAATGAAATGAGCAAGCCGATTTCCGAATGGATGTAGAATTGCGAAAGCTGCTTAGCAGCGTAGCAATTCGTATATCATAGTTGAAGTGTAAGGAGTACTATGGCAGAACAGAAACGTGACTACTACGAGGTCCTGGGCGTAAGCAAGAACGCCTCAGAAGACGAGATCAAAAAAGCATACAGAGTACTTGCCAAGAAGTATCATCCGGATATGAATCCCGGCGATGCTTCTGCAGCAGACAAGTTTAAAGAAGCGTCTGAGGCATATGCGGTACTTAGCGATCCTGAGAAGAAGCGCCAGTATGACCAGTTTGGACATGCGGCCTTTGAAGGTGGCGGAAATCCCTTCAGCGGCGGTTTTGATTTCAATAGCGCTGACTTTGGTGATATTTTCGGCGATATCTTTGGAGACTTCTTCGGTGGTGGAAGATCCAGAGGAGCTTCAAGAAACGGCCCGTCCAAGGGAGCAAATCTTCGCGCCAGCGTACGTATAACCTTCCTTGAGGCTGTGTTTGGCTGTGAGAAAGAGCTTGAGCTTACCATTAAGGATCCATGTCCTACCTGTCATGGAACAGGAGCTAAGCCCGGAACATCTCCACAGACCTGTACTAAGTGTGGCGGTAAGGGACAGATTGTTTATACTCAGCAGTCCTTCTTTGGCACAGTAAGAAATGTTCAGACCTGTCCTGATTGTGGTGGTACAGGTAAGGTGATCAAGGATAAGTGTCCTGATTGTCACGGAACAGGTTATATTGCCAGCAGGAAGAAAATCAAGGTCACAATCCCTGCAGGTATAGATAACGGCCAGAGTGTAAGGATCAGAGAAAAAGGTGAGCCCGGTGTGAACGGCGGACCAAGAGGAGACCTTCTTGTAGAAGTTGTTGTATCAGATCATCCTATCTTCCAGAGAGATGGATACAACATCTATTCAATGGTGCCAATTTCCTTTGCTATTGCAGCCCTTGGCGGAACTGTTCTTATCGATACAGTGGATGGCAAGGTTGCTTATGATGTGAAGGCCGGAACTCAGACAGATACAAGAGTAAGACTTCGTGGAAAGGGTGTGCCTTCCCTTAGAGATAAGGACCAGAGAGGCGACCACTATGTAACACTGGTTGTTCAGGTCCCTGAAAAGCTTTCAAAGGAAGCTAAGGACCTTCTTAAGAAGTTTGATGAAAAGACCGGAGATTCACTTACAGCAGCAGACAGAATGACTGGAGCTGATAGTGATGGAACAAACGGATCCGGCGGCGGAAAAAAGAAAAAGAAATTCTGGGAGTGATCGCGTGAAGCGGAGACAGGCTCTGTCTCCGTTTCGCGATTTTTTGCGTATGGAGGATACCTATGAAGTGGATGCGTTTTCGTGTGAGAACCAATGAGGAATCAGAGGATATTATTGTAAGTTACCTTGAGGATATAGGCCTGGAGGGAGCACAGATAGAGGATAATGCACCTTTATCGGCAGCTGATAAGGAGCAGATGTTTATTGATGCGCCTGAGCTTGAGCCTGATGAGACCGACTCCGGTATCGAGTCAGGGGCAGCATACCTCAATTTCTTTTTAGAGATTGATGATGAGAATATGCTGACAGTAGAGCTTCCTGACGACAACGGGGAGATGGTTAAAGTGAAGAAAACTCCTGAACAGATGCAGCAGGAGATAAAAGAAAAGCTGGATGAACTTAGAAGCTTTTCTGATATAGGTGACGGAACCATCTCTGTTGATGTAACTGAAGACATAGATTGGATAAATAACTGGAAACAGTACTTCCACAAATTCTTTATTGATGATATACTTGTAATCCCTTCATGGGAAAAAGAAAGCTCTGAAGATAAAGACAAGGCATCCATGATCCTTCATATTGATCCTGGAACAGCCTTTGGAACAGGAATGCATGAGACTACACAGCTTTGCATCCGTATGCTGAAAAAGTATGTTACATCTGATACAGAGCTTTTGGATGTGGGAACAGGATCCGGAGTTCTCTCAATTCTTGCTCTGATGTTTGGAGCAAAGCATGCAGTGGGAACAGACCTTGATAAGTGCGCGGTTCCTGCAGTAAAAGAGAACATGGAAAACAATGGCATTGATCCTTCCAAGTTCGATATGATGATCGGAAATATTATCGACGACAAGCAGGTTCAGGATAAGGTAGGATACGATAAGTACGATATCGTTGTTGCAAATATCCTGGCAAATGTTCTTGTGCCCCTGACACCTGTCATCCTAAACCAGCTGAAAAGCGGCGGAATATATATAACCTCCGGTATCATCAACACCAAGGAGGAAGAAGTAAAGAAGGCACATCTTGATGCTGGTCTTGAGATTCTTGAGATCCATCATCAGGGAGACTGGGTTTCCATTACATCGAGGAAGAATTAAAGGTGTATCATTTTTTTGTTGAAAGCTCCCAGGTTTCACCGGACTGTAAGGTGGTGGAGATAACGGGCAGCGATTTTAATCATATAGCAAATGTCCTTAGGATGAAGGTGGGAGAGCAGTTTTCCGTCAGCATCAGACAGGAAGAGGAGAGCAGAGAGCTCTTTTACGAGATAGAGGAGATTACAGATTCCTCTGTCATCGGCAAGCTGTGCTTTATTGAAGAGGTGGGGAACGAACTTCCCTCAAAGATATTTCTTTTCCAGGGGCTTCCCAAGGTTGATAAAATGGAGCTTATTATTCAGAAGGCTGTTGAACTTGGAGCCTTTAAGATAATCCCCATGTCCACCAAAAGATGCATTGTCAAACTGGATGAGAAGAAGTCCCAGGCCAAGCAGAAGAGATGGCAGGCCATATCAGAGGCTGCAGCCAAGCAGAGCAAAAGAGCTATCATCCCCGAAGTGGCACTACCTGTGACCATGAAGCAGGCAGTGGAAATGTGTAAAAACGAAAACATAGATGTCCGGCTTATTCCCTATGAGATGGCCAAGGACATTTCAGTAACAAAGAATATTATCGATGGTATTAAGCCAGGGCAGAGCATTGCTGTGTTCATTGGCCCGGAAGGCGGTTTTTCAGAAGAGGAGATACAGCTGTGTCTTGATAATGACATAAAGCCCATCACTCTTGGTAAGAGGATCCTTCGGACTGAAACTGCGGGATTCACCGCTATTTCATGGCTTATGTATCATCTTGAAAGCTGAGTAGAAATGAGAGCATATTTAGATAATTCAGCCACAACCAGAGCTTTTGATGAAGTTGCAGCCCTGGTGGCAAAGATAATGACAGAAGAATACGGAAATCCCTCCAGTGTACATCACATGGGGACAGTGTCCGGCAACAGAGTATTCAGTGCCAGGGAGACAATTGCTGAGACCTTGAAGGTAGAGCCTTCAGAGATTCTTTTTACCTCCGGAGGAACTGAGTCTGATAACCTGGCTATAATCGGAACAGCCAGGGCAAATGCATGGAGAGGTAAGCACATAATTACCACATCTGTAGAACATCCTGCTGTTCTTGAGACCTGTATGGCCCTTAAGAAGGAAGGTTTTGAGATAACCATGCTACCTGTTGATGAGGCGGGAAGAGTTCGCTTGGAGGACCTTAAGGCATCTCTTAGACAGGACACCATACTAGTTTCAATGATGCTGGTTAACAACGAGATTGGCGCCATAGAGCCTGTCAGTGAAGTGGGAAAGGCAATAAAGGATTTTAACAAGGATATCGTATTCCACGTGGATGCTGTTCAGGGCTATGGTAAGCTGGTTATCAGACCAAGATCAATGAACATAGACCTGTTATCTGTAAGCGGACATAAGATCCATGGTCCCAAGGGTATTGGATTTTTGTACATTAAAAAGGGCACAAAGATAAATCCTATTTGCTATGGCGGCGGACAGCAAAAGGGCATGAGATCCGGAACCGAAAATGCCCCAGGGATTGCAGGAATGGCCCTTGCAGCAAAGATGTGCTACGAGAACCACGACGAAAAGATACAGAAGATGTATGACCTTAAGCAGTATCTGATGGATGGCCTTAAGGAGAAGATCACCGACATAAAGCTCAACGGACCAGAGTGCCGGGAAGGGGCTCCACATATTGTAAGTGTGTCCATCAAAGGACTTGCAGCTGAGACAATCCTGAATATGTTAAGCAGTAAGGAGATTTATGTTTCTGCAGGAAGTGCGTGTACTTCCAACAACCCACATATTTCTGATACACTTCAGGCAATTGGCCTTGAAAGAGACCTTCTTGAGTCCACGATCCGTATCAGTATGTCAGAGCTTACCACTAAAGAGGAGATTGATTATCTTTTAGAGACACTTGCCTCACAGGTGGAGAACATGAGAAAGTTTTACAGGCATTAAGGAGGCCTAAATATGCAATACCATGCTTTTGTAATTAAGTACGCAGAGATAGGAGTAAAGGGCAAGAACAGATATATCTTTGAGGATGCCCTTGTTAAGCAGATAAAGAGAGTTCTTTCAAAGTGTGACGGAAACTTTTCAATTTCGAAGGTTGCCGGAAGAGTTTATGTTGAGGCTGAAGGCTTTGATTTTGATGAGACAGTTTCTGCACTTCAGAGAGTGTTTGGAATAACAGGAATCTGTCCTGCTGTTTCAGTTGAGAGAGATGGAGAGAACAACCTTCCTGACGTAAACGGTGTATGCCAGGAGGTAATTAAGTTCGTTGATGGAGTTTATCCTGACAAGAACAAGACCTTCAAGGTAAAGGTAAGAAGAGTAGATAAGAGCTATCCATTGGATTCCATGGAACTGGCGGCTGAGATTGGCGCGCAGGTTCTGGATGCTTTCAGTGAGATGAAGGTTGATGTCCACAATCCTGACATACTTATAAACGTTGAGATCAGAGAGAAGATGAATATCTTTTCAGAGATCATACCAGGTCCCGGAGGAATGCCTATCGGAACTGCAGGAAAGGCAATGCTTCTTTTGTCGGGCGGAATTGATTCCCCTGTTGCAGGTTACATGATCGCTAAAAGAGGTGTGGACCTGGAGGCGATTTACTTCAATGCTCCACCATATACCAGCGAGAAGGCTAAGCAGAAGGTTGTAGATCTTGCGGGAGTAATTGCAAAGTACACAGGAAGCATCAAGCTCCATGTGATCAACTTCACTGATATTCAGATGTATATTTATGAGAAGTGTCCTCACGACGAGCTTACTATCATCATGAGAAGATATATGATGAAGATCGCTGATAAGATTGCTGGCGAAACCGGCTGCATGGGACTTGTTACAGGAGAGAGCATAGGACAGGTTGCTTCCCAGACTATGCAGAGCCTTATGTGTACCGGAGAAGTTGTAAGGGATATGCCTGTTTACAGGCCACTTATCGCCTTTGATAAGCAGGATATCGTAGACATTTCCCAGAAAATAGATGCCTATGAGACATCAATCCTTCCTTACGAGGACTGCTGTACAATTTTTGTGGCTAAGCACCCTGTTACAAAACCTAGGCTCGATATTATTGAGAAGCACGAGGAAAATCTTGCTGAAAAGATAGATGAACTGTTTAGGATTGCAATTGAGACTGACGAAGTAATAGAGATCAGAAAGTAAAAAAGCCCACAATAAACTCCCGTTACACTAAGCTAGATAACTCTGGCTAAGTGTCCGGGAGTGTTTCAAACTAAAAATTTATAGAGAACTTTTTAAGGTTCCCTATTATACTGTGTAAGGCTTCAGAACTTCAAGGATCTCTTCTGCGCCGTCCTCAGCATGGATATTAAGATCAATTGGCTTAGAAAGGTCAAGTGAGAAAATACCCATAATAGACTTAGCATCGATAACGTATCTGCCTGAAACGAGGTCAAAGTCATAATCAAACTTCGTAATATCGTTTACAAAAGATTTTACCTTATCGATAGAATTTAAAGAAATCTTAACTGTTTTCATTGGTCAAGTACCTCCTTCTTTTCTTTATAGTAAACGTAAGAATGTCAAAAGTCAATGAGGTTTAGCTAAATATGCTTAAGAATATTCAAGGGCTACGGGTTGCTATGCACAACCTGGGCTGTAAAGTTAATAGTTACGAGATGGATGTCATGGCTCAGAAGCTTGTTGATGCAGGCTGCGTGATCGTGCCATTTCACGATAAAGCTGATGTTTATGTGATAAATACCTGTACTGTCACCAATATAGCTGACAGGAAATCCAGGCAGATGCTCCACAGATCCAAAAAGGAAAATCCGGAGGCTGTTGTTGTGGCAGTTGGCTGCTATGTTGAGACCGGATTTGAGGGAGTAAAGAAGGACGAGTGCATAGATCTTGCCATAGGTAACAACAAGAAATCAGAGATTGCTGAAATACTGGATGAGTTCTTTTTTGCAAGGGGAGATGTGGTGGATAAGACTCTTGGAGGAACTTCAGTAATAGATATCAATCACACCAATGAGTACGAGAATATGAGGCTTACTGAGCTTCCTGAGCACACCAGAGCTTATATAAAGGTCCAGGACGGATGTAACCAGTTCTGCACCTACTGTGTTATTCCCTATGCAAGAGGCAGGGTCAGAAGCCGCGATATGAACGATGTTCTGGAGGAGATAAAAGACCTTTCTGCCAAGGGCTGCAAGGAAGTTGTTATCACCGGAATCCATGTAGGCTCCTATGGTATGGATTTTAAGGAGGGACAACCGGTCAATCTGGTGGATCTGCTTGAAAAAGTGGAGGAGATTCCGGGCATTGAGAGGATCCGTCTTGGAAGTATAGAACCAAGATTTATCACTAAAGAAAATGCAGAGCGTATGGCTGCAATTAAAAAGCTGTGCCCCCACTTCCACTTATCGCTCCAAAGTG
Organism: Butyrivibrio sp. AE2032; assembly: GCF_000702965.1. Taxonomy (NCBI): domain Bacteria; kingdom Bacillati; phylum Bacillota; class Clostridia; order Lachnospirales; family Lachnospiraceae; genus Butyrivibrio; species Butyrivibrio sp. AE2032. Next base: position 1,486,834 of record NZ_JNLF01000003.1, read on the forward strand.
GCAGCGATTCAGTATTAAAGAGGATGAACAGACACTATACAGCGAAGGAGTACATGGACAGTGTAGCTCTTTTGCGCAAGGTATTTGACAGGCCCGCTATCACAACTGATGTTATCGTGGGATTCCCTGGAGAGACTAAGGAGGAATTTGAGGAGTGCAGGAAGTTCGTAGAGGAAATTGGCTTTTACGAGATGCATGTCTTTAAATATTCACCGAGAAAGGGCACAGTGGCAGCAGGAATGCCTGATCAGCTCACAGACAGACAGAAGTCAGAGCGAAGTGATGTGCTCATAGATTTGACAGAGAGGGACTCTGTGTGTTATCGTGAAGCCTTCATTGGTCAGGAGCTATCAGTCCTTTGGGAGGACGAAGAGACCATAGATGGCAGGAAATATATGATAGGACACACTGACAGATATGTCAGAGTCGCTGCGCCGGAGGGTAGTAAGGAGTACGAAAACGCAGTGTCAGGGCAGATTACAGTTGTTTGCCCAAAGGGCCTTGTAAAGCCCGATACATTGCTTATTTAACATTGCTGGTGTAAAATTATAGAATAGTAGCATATTTATGAACGATAATGAGGAAATGGTCCTCAAATGAATATGAATGGAGAATAGTTTTATGGCAGATCAGGATTTAGGAAATACCCAATTTTTTAAGGTTGAGGTAGAGCCTGAGACAGGTGTTAAGAAGGTGCTTTCTGTGGTTTATGATGCTCTTCTTGAAAAAGGGTACAATCCGGTTAATCAGATCGTCGGATACATTATGTCAGGCGACCCGACCTACATAACAAGCCATAAGGGCGCAAGAAGCCTTATCATGAAGGTTGAGCGTGATGAGCTTGTAGAGGAGATGCTCACAGAATACATCAAGAGCAACGACTGGGCACAGAGGTAAGTGATAAGAGTTTATCTTTTTATCACGAGGATGATGCATGCGAATCATGGGACTTGATTACGGGTCCAGGACTGTGGGTGTAGCAATAAGCGACGATCTTTTGCTAACAGCACAGGGAAAAGAAATAATCCGTAGAAAAGAAGAGAATAAGCTTAGAAAGACTTTGGCGCGCATTGAAGAACTCATTCAGGAGTATGGGGTGGAAAAGATTGTTCTGGGACTTCCACTAAACATGGATGAGACTGTCTCTGAGCGCTCAAAGCTGTGTCTTGAATTCAAGGAAATGATCGAAAGAAGAACCGGGATTCCGGTGGAGATGATGGATGAGCGCCTTACAACTGTAGAGGCGGATGAGATCATGAATGAAGCCCGTATAAAGGGTAAGGAAAGAAAAGAGTACGTAGACATGATAGCTGCCCAGATCATCCTTCAGGATTATCTGGACAACAAATTAGACAGGTGACAGATTTTGGAAAAGATTATTTTTAGCCCCGATGGGGAAGAACCGGTAGAGTTTTATTGTCTTGAACAGACCATTATTGGAGCAAAGACATATCTGCTGGTGACAGATGAAGAAGATGGAGACGGAGAAGCGCTGATACTGCGCGATGACTCCGATATTAAAGATGAAGAAGCGGTTTATGTGATCGTGGATGATGACCTGGAGCTTGAAGCTGTTGCAGGTGTTTTTCGTAAGCTGCTTTCTGAGGATGGCATAGATCTGGATATTTAACGGGCTACTGGTTAATACCCATTTTTCTGCCTCCGCCAAATAAACATGGAGGAATTATATTGAGCAAACAGAAAACTGAAAATACGTCCAAGCTGCAGATTATACCACTTGGTGGTCTTGAGCAGATTGGAATGAACATCACTGCCTTCAGATATGAGGACAGTATTATTGTAGTGGATTGCGGACTTTCTTTCCCGGAAGACGAAATGCTGGGAATCGATCTGGTAATCCCTGATATCACTTATCTTCAGGACAACATTGATAAGGTAAAGGGATTTGTTATCACTCATGGTCACGAGGACCACATTGGAGCACTGCCTTACGTGCTTCATGAGCTTAACATTCCTGTTTATGCTACCCGTCTTACCATGGGTATCATAGAGCATAAGCTGGAGGAACATAACCTTCTAAAAAAGACAAGAAGGAAGGTTGTTAAGTTTGGACAGTCCATTAATCTTGGCCAGTTCAGGGTTGAGTTTATAAGGACCAACCACTCTATCGTAGATGCTGCAGCTCTGGCTATTTATTCACCTGCCGGAACTGTTGTACATACCGGAGACTTCAAGGTTGACTACACCCCGGTTTATGGAGATCCAATTGATCTTCAGCGCTTTGCTGAGATTGGTAAAAAAGGCGTTCTCGCCCTTATGTGTGACTCCACAAACGCTGAAAGACCCGGATTTACAGCTTCAGAGAAAACCGTTGGAAGGGCTCTTGATTCTCTTTTTGAGGAGCATGAGAATTCCAGGATAATTGTTGCTACCTTTGCGTCCAACGTTGACCGTGTTCAGCAGATCATCAACACTGCCCACAAGTGTGGCAGAAAGGTTGTGGTGGAAGGAAGAAGTATGGTCAGTATCATTGATATTGCCCAGAAGCTGGAGTGCATCCAGATTCCTGAGAACACACTGGTTGATATAGACAGGATCAAGGACTATCCGGATAACAAGACTGTTATCATTACTACCGGAAGCCAGGGCGAAAGTATGGCTGCTCTTTCCAGAATGGCCAATGGCCAGCACAGAAAGATTACTATCGGTGCCGGAGATACTGTTATTTTCTCATCTCACCCGATCCCTGGAAATGAGAAGGCTGTAACCAATATCATCAATGAGCTTCAGATGAAGGGCGCTGACGTTATCTTCCAGGATGTACACGTATCAGGTCATGCCTGCCAGGAGGATATCAAGCTTATCTACACTCTTGTTAAGCCAAGATATTCCGTGCCTGTTCATGGAGAGTACAGACATCTTATTGCCCAGAGCAATATTGCAAAGGAGCTTGGAATTCCTAAGGAGAACATCTTCATCCTTCATTCCGGAGAAGTACTGGAGCTGGATGACAATGGGGCCAAGGTTGCAGGAAAGGTTCCTGTAGGAGCTATCCTTGTAGACGGCCTTGGAGTCGGCGATGTAGGAAATGTGGTCCTCAGAGATAGACAGCATCTGGCAGAAGATGGTATTGTAATTGTTGTGTTTGGAATAGATAAGGCAAATGCCCAGATTATATCAGGGCCAAGTATAGTATCCAGAGGATTCGTTTATGTAAGGGAGTCTGACAAGCTTATTGATGATGCAACAGACCTTGTGTATGACGATGTGACAGAAGCTCTTGAAAAAGGCATAACCGACTGGGGGAAGCTTAAGAATATTGTTAAGGATGCCCTGAGCGATTATATCTGGAAAAAGACAAAGAGAAGACCAATGATCATGCCGATCATCATGGATACTAATTTCTAAAGTCTTCTCAAGGGGAATAATATGAATGCTAAAAAAATAGGACTTGGGATTTTGGATGCTATTGTGAAGATAGTATTCGTCATAATAGTAGTCATGCTCATTTCCAAGTATGCCAAGCTGGCATACAACTATGGATATCATGTTTTTAATCAGACCCCGGTTTCTTCAGGAACCGGAAGGAGTGTTTCCTTTACTGTAGGAAGCGGAGATTCGGTTGACACCATAGCTACCAATCTGGCCAGTGTTGGACTTATTACAGACAAGAACCTCTTTAAACTTCAGGAGAGATTCTCAGAGTACCACGGAAAGGAGAAAGCAGGAACCTACGAGCTCAGTACTGCTATGACTCCTGAGGAGATGATCACCATTATGGCCGGAAGCCAGGATGGCTCAGAGGAAAGCCAGAGCGAAGCAGCAGACTATACGGAATCCGGCTCTGGGGACAATGCTACAGAGGATACCGGCACTGAGGCTGGCAGTGATGGCGAGGGAACAGACGGTGGCTGAACTTGAAAGGATAACAAGCTTTATAAACTCTCTGGATCCGGGAAACAAGCCTTTTCTGGATGAATTGGAGAAGGAAGCCTTAAAGGATGAAGTGCCCATTATCCGTAAGGACACCCAGGCCTTCATCAAATTTCTCATGGCACAAAATAGCCCAAAGAACATCCTGGAAGTCGGATGTGCTGTGGGCTTTTCCGCTCTTTTGATGGCAGCATACACAGATAAGGACACAAAGATCACCACCATCGAAAAGTACGAGAAGAGGATTCCTGTAGCAAAAGAGAATTTTGCAAAATATGACACTGAAGGTAAGATCATGCTCATGGAGGGGGATGCCATGGATATTTTGAAGACCCTTTCACCGGGGTATGATTTTATTTTTATGGATGCTGCCAAGGGGCAGTATATAAATTTCCTTCCTGAGTGCCTGAGGGTGCTTAATAAAGGTGGGCTTCTCCTTTCTGATAACGTGCTTCAGGACGGGGATGTATTTGAATCGAGATTTGCTGTGACCAGAAGAAACAGAACTATCCACAGCAGAATGAGGGAGTACCTGTACGAACTCAAGCACAACGAGCAGCTTAACTCAGTAATACTAACAGTTGGAGACGGAATGGCTCTTTCCGTTAAACTATGAGGAACGAATATGAAAAAACCTGAATTATTGATACCGGCAAGCAGTCTGGAAGTCTTAAAGACAGCAGTCATGTTTGGTGCAGATGCAGTTTATATCGGTGGCGATGCCTTTGGGCTTCGTGCCAAAGCAAAGAACTTCAGCCCTGAAGAGATGAAGGAAGGAATTGCCTTCGCCCATGAGCATGGGGTTAAGGTTCATGTAACAGTGAATATTCTCGCCCACAACTACGATCTTGATGGTGTTGAGAAGTACCTTCATGAGTTAAAAGAGCTGGGACCTGACGCTCTTATTATTGCTGACCCCGGCATTTTCATGAAGGCCAGGAGGATATGCCCTGAGATTGAGATCCATGTCTCAACCCAGGCTAATAATACGAACTATGAGACTTACAATTTCTGGCATGACCTTGGCGCAAAGAGAGTTGTGGCTGCCAGAGAACTGTCTATAAATGAGATAAAAGAGATCAGATCAAAGATTCCGGATGACCTGGATGTGGAATGCTTTATTCACGGTGCTATGTGCATTTCCTATTCCGGAAGGTGTCTTTTGTCCAACTACTTCACCGGAAGAGATGCAAACCATGGTGCTTGCACTCATCCCTGCAGATGGAAATATGCAGTTGTTGAGGAACAAAGACCCGGAGAATATCTGCCGGTTTATGAGAATGAACGCGGAACCTATATCTTCAACTCCAAGGATCTATGCATGATCGAGCATATTCCGGAGCTTGTTGACGCCGGCGTTGACAGCTGCAAGATTGAGGGAAGAATGAAGACTGCTCTCTATGTTGCAACTGTGGCAAGAACTTACAGAAAAGCTATTGATGACTTCTTCGAGTCTGAGGAAAAGTACAGGCAGAACATGCCCTGGTATCTGGATCAGATATCAAGATGTACCTACCGCCAGTTTACAACAGGGTTCTATTTCGGAAAGCCCAGTGAAGAGGCCCAGATTTACGACAATAACACTTATATAAACGAGTATATCTATCTTGGAATAGTCTACGACATTGATGAGAGAGGCTTTGCAAGAATTGAGCAGCGCAATAAATTCAGCGTTGGTGATGAGATAGAGATCATGAAGCCCGACGGAACAGATGTTAAGGCAGCTGTTAAAGCTATGTACAGAGAGGATGGAACCTCAGTTGAGTCCTGTCCTCATTCAAAGGAGATCATTTATCTGGATCTTTCTGAAAAGCCGGATAAGTTCGATATCCTCAGGATTGAATCAAAAGAAGAGGCCGGAGAGTAAAAATTTACTTCAAGTTTCCAATGAATTGATGTACACTTTAAGACAATAATTTACAAAAAGAAAGGGCTTTAGGTAACATGACAGATATTGTTAATGTGGAAGAGATTTTTGGACAGAACGTCTTCACCATCGCTAAGATGAGGGAACGCCTTCCAAAGAATGTTTACAAAGAGGTTGTAAATGTCATTGAGCATGGCGGAGAACTCTCAAAGGGATCTGCTGATGTGGTGGCAAATGCCATGAAGAACTGGGCAATGGAAAACGGTGCGACACACTATACACACTGGTTCCAGCCTCTTACCGGTATTACAGCTGAGAAGCATGATTCCTTTGTGGGAAGTGCAGATTCTGACGGACATATGCTCACTTCTTTCTCTGGAAAAGAACTGATTAAAGGTGAGCCGGATGCTTCCTCCTTCCCTTCAGGTGGTCTGCGTGCAACCTTTGAGGCAAGAGGTTATACAACCTGGGATATCACATCTCCTGCATTCCTTAAGGAGTCCGGAGCAGGCGTTACCCTCTGCATTCCTACAGCCTTTTGTTCATACACAGGAGAAGCTCTTGATAAAAAGACTCCTCTCCTTAGATCCATGGAAGCTGTAAATAAGCAGGCTTTAAGGATCGTTAGATTGTTTGGTAACGACAGGGCCACAAGAGTAAACGTATCTGTAGGCCCAGAGCAGGAATACTTCCTTGTTGACTGGGATAAGTCCATGAAGCGTGAGGACCTTATCTTCACAGGAAGAACTCTTTTTGGTGCTATGCCTCCAAAGGGACAGGAGATGGAGGATCACTACTTCGGTGTAATCCGTGAGAGAGTTGGCGAGTTCATGAAGGACCTTAACACTGAGCTGTGGAAGCTTGGTGTTCCTGATAAGACACAGCACAATGAGGTTGCTCCCGGTCAGCACGAGCTGGCACCTATCTACGAGACTGCCAATATTGCTGTAGATCACAACCAGATCATTATGGAGACCATGAAGAGAGTTGCTGAGCATCACAACATGAGATGCCTGCTTCACGAGAAGCCTTTCGCCGGAGTAAATGGTTCCGGTAAGCATGATAACTGGTCTCTTTGCACAGACGACGGTATTAACCTCCTTGATCCAGGGGATACACCAAATAAGAACGTACAGTTTTTGTTCATTCTTGCCTGCATTTTGAAGGCGGTAGACACACATGCAGATCTGCTTCGCCAGAGCGCTGCTGATGTTGGTAATGACCACAGACTTGGTGCTGATGAGGCTCCACCGGCTATCATTTCCGTATTTCTTGGAGAGCAGCTGGAGGATGTGGTAAGACAGCTTATTGAGACCGGTGTTGCTAAGTCCAGCAAGCGCGGTGGAAAGCTTAAGACCGGTGTATCTACACTTCCTCAGTTCGAGAAGGATGCCACAGACAGAAACCGTACATCACCTTTCGCATTTACAGGTAATAAGTTTGAGTTCAGAATGGTTGGTTCCTCTGACTCAATGGCAAGCTCAAATACTACATTGAATACTATCGTTGCTGAGGCTTTCTGCGAGGCGGCAGATATTCTTGAAAAGGCTGATAACTTTGATGTTGCTGTTCATGACCTTATGAAGGAATACCTTACAAAGCATCAGAGGATCATATTCAATGGCAACGGTTACTCAGAAAACTGGGTAAAAGAGGCAGAAAGACGTGGACTTCCAAATATCAAATCCACCATCGAAGCTGCTGATATGCTCACAACCAAGAAGGCTATAGGTCTTTTTGAGAACTTTGGCGTATATACAAAGACAGAGCTTGAATCAAGAAAAGAGATTATCTTTGAGAACTACGCTAAGACCATAAATATTGAGGCTCTTACCATGATCGATATGGCATCAAAGCAGATCATTCCGGCTGTTATGAAGTATGCCGGCCGTCTTGCAAAGGATGTCAACGAGGTAAAGGCAGCAGGCGCTGACGAGACCGCTCTTTTGGACGGGCTTAAGGAGATCACAACTGAGCTTACAAAGATGAAAAAAGCTTTGGATGATCTTAAGACTGTTGAAACCAAGGCCCGCAAGATCGAAGATGCGAGAAAGCGTGCTTACTTCTATAAGGACAAGGTAAGACCTGTTATGGATGCTCTCAGAGCTCCGGCTGACAAGCTGGAAATGCTGGTGGATAAAAAAGACTGGCCATTCCCAACTTATGCTGATCTTCTATTTGAAGGATAAACCCAGTATTTTAGCCCCTTCGGAGAAATCCGAAGGGGAAATTTAAAAAAATTTTAAAAAAGTACTTGCTTTTTCCAAAAAGTTTACGTATAATACAATCTTGTCGGTGGGCTATCGCCAAGCGGTAAGGCAACGGACTCTGACTCCGTCATTACGTAGGTTCGAATCCTACTAGCCCAGCTAGTTAACCTCTCAGGACAAGCGTTCTGGGAGGTTTTTCTTATCCAAAAAACGGAGGCCCCAATGTATACTTTTAATTCCAGGATCAGATACAGCGAAGTTGATAAGAATGCAGAGCTTACCCTTGAGTCTCTGATAGATTATTTTCAGGACTGCTCCACCTTCCAGACTCAGGATGGTCCGGCCACCATGGAGTACCTGAGAGAAAGGAATATTGCCTGGGTTTTATCCTCCTGGCAGATAGAGGTATTCAGATATCCTAAGCTTTGCGAGCATGTGACCGTTGGAACCATTCCTCATGAGCTTAAAGGCTACTTCGGGATCAGAAATTTCTTCATGGATACAAAGGATGGCGAGAGACTGGCGGTTGCCAATTCAGTTTGGACTTTGTTTGATTTTAAAAAGTCTCTCCCCAGCAGAATAACTCCTGAAATAATTGAAGCTTATCCTGTGGAGCCCCGCCTTGATATGGAGTATGCAGACAGGAAGATAAAGATTCCTGAAGGGGAAGTTATAAGAGGTGAAGAGATCCTGGTAAGGAGCAATAATCTGGACACCAACAACCACGTAAATAACGGACAGTACATCAGGATGGCAATAGACAGCCTCCCTGAGAGGGATGTGATAGTCTCCTCAATGAGAGCAGAGTATAAAAAACAGGCAAAGCTCGGAGATGTGCTGGTACCGGAGATCGTGAGAGTTTCAAAAAATGATAGAATGACTTATACTATAAGTCTAAAGGATACGCAGGATAGCTCGGTTTGTGTTGTTGAGCTTACAGTTTCGCAGTGATGCAGCTGCATTTTTAGAATGAGAGGACGGAATATGTTGAAGTTAGGAGAAAAACAGACACTTAAGGTAGTTAAGAAGGTTGATTTCGGTGTTTATCTTTCTGAGGACACTGGAGCGGAGGAAAAAGTTCTTTTGCCCATAAAACAGGTCCCTGAAGGAACTGATATAGGAAAAGAGATAGAGGTGTTCATCTACAGGGATTCAGATGACAGACTTATCGCCACCACCAGAGAGCCAAAGATCATGCTTGGAGATGTAAGGCTGCTGAAGGTAAAGGACGTTGCAAGAATTGGAGCCTTTATGGACTGGGGCCTTGAAAAGGATGTGCTTCTTCCTTTTAAGGAGCAGACCAGAAAGGTCAAGAGCGGAGAGGAAGTACTCTGCGCCATGTATATTGATAAGTCCAGCAGACTGTGCGTTACGATGAATGTATATGAGTATCTGAAAAACGATAGTCCTTACAAGAAGGATGACAGAGTAATCGGCACAGTTTATGAGATAAGTGACAACTTCGGCGCTTTTGTGGCGGTTGACGATATCTATTCAGGACTTATACCTAAGAAAGAGCTTTATGGCAATGTCAGGATTGGAGACAGTGTTTCTGCCAGAGTTTCTTCGGTAAAAGAGGATGGAAGGCTCAATTTAAGTCTTCGCGAGAAGGCATATCTCCAGATGGATACGGACGCTGAAAAGATCCTTTCAATGATAAAGGAAAATGGTGGAAAGCTTCCTTTCACAGATAAGGCTTCACCGGAGCTTCTTAGAGAGAAGACCGGCATGAGCAAAAATGAATTCAAGAGAGCGGTAGGAAGGCTGTTGAAGGAGGGCAAGATAGAGATAAAGTCTGATTCAATAGTGGAGAAATGATCAATGGATTACAGAAAAGCTAATCGGGTATTTCTTTATGCAGTAATATCTTCATTAGCCCTTACGGTGTTGTACACCCTGTGGGTGAGTATGGTGCCAGGGGATCTGAATATTATACTGAATAATGCCTTAAGTGAGCTGGTGGTTCTTGTGCCGGCTCTGGCAGTGGTTCTTTTTCATGGTGAAAGACTTGGGAATGTGATCATTTTCAAGAAGATAAAGCTTAAGTCTGTTTTACTTACTTTCCTGTATGTGATGCTTTTGTATCCTCTGGTTACTTTTGTAAATTCAGTGAGTATGCTGTTTGTGGATAATACAGTGCTGGAAGTTTCTGATCAGATATTAAGTCTTCCTGTATGGCAGATAGTACTAAGCTTTGGAATTCTGGGACCATTTATTGAGGAGATTGTATTCAGGGGAGTGATCCTTCAGAGCTACCAGAGAACAGGTAGGATCCTGGCATCAATACTTCTGTCGTCGTTCCTGTTTGGTCTCATCCATATGAACTTTAATCAGTTTGCTTACGGCGCTGTAATGGGAGTAATGTTTGCGCTACTGTTTGAGGCAACAGGAAGTGTTCTTGCTTCATTCATCGCCCATGCAGTCTTTAATACCACTGAAGCGCTGCTGATGTATGCCAGTTCGGATGCTATTTCCGAGGCGCAGCAGTATCTGGATTCCATGGAGGTTGGTGATACAACCCTTATAAGCATCGGGATATATTTTGTTTTGGCTATAATCGGAACCTCTCTGGCTATGTGCGTAGTGTATAAGATGTCAGAGATTGAGGGCAGAAAAGAATTTATGGCGAGTATTCTCAAGGGTAGAAAGAAAGGCACAAGGCTTATAACCTTTCCTCTTATCCTGGCAATTGTGCTGGCTATAGCATATATGATCCTGTTGGAAGTACTGTTATCAATTTAAAGCATTCAAAAAGGCTGTCACTTTCGTGACAGCCTTTTGTGTGCGAATGCACATCACGTGATGGCGTTCAGACCCTGATGTCAATGTTTCCGCCAATATCCGGATTTACAGATGTTTCCGGAATGGCTCCGATGGAAGCAGCTAATGCATCCCCGGATTCCTGCATGCTGTCGAGGTTCTTTGAGAGCATAGCAACACCAACATCGTTCAGGACCTTGTTCTGAGATAATGCCATCGATAAAGCAGGAATATCCATAGGCACCTCCTTGTGAAAAAGCGAAAGTCCTCTTTATCTTATCTTCTATATCGGCTTTTTAGTTTAAATGTTTAGATAATATGAAGTGACCTCACATTTGTAGCAACGTGGATTTACCTGTAAACTAATGATTTGACGAAAATCTAAGGTAACAGGAATTACCACATACAAAGGGAGGTCACCATGAATAGAATAATAAAAATCGGTATGGATGTCCATAGTTCAAACTACACACTATGTGCTATGGAGCCAGTAATAGGAGCGGAGGATCGTGTTTTTGCAAATATCCAGGTAACACCGGATTACAAGAATATCCTCATGTTTATAGAGAATCTTAAACACAAGCTGGGAGCTAAAGATACTTATGATATTGAGTGTGGATATGAGGCTGGCTGTTTGGGCTATTCACTATGTAACCAGCTTACATCTGCAGGAGTGAAATGCGTTATTCTTGCTCCAACGACAATGCTTACTCAACAGGGACAGCGTATTAAAACTGACAGCAGAGACGCGCTTATGATTGCTCAATGCTTATCATATGGCGGATACCATGCAGTATATATTCCAACAGAAGATGATGATTCAGTAAAAGAATATCTGAGAATGCGTGATGATCATAAGCAGGCATTAAAGAAAGTAAAACAGCAGATCAACGCTTTTTGCTTGCGCCATGGATATCAATACGAAGGAACAAAATGGACGATAGCTCATATCAAATGGCTTAAAAAACTTGAACTGTCATCAATGTATCAGGAAACCTTGAACGAGTATATGGCATCTTATGACGAACAGACAGCTAAGATAGAAAGGTTTGATGCAAGGATTGAAGAAATAGCATCTCAAGCCAGATATTCAGAGAAAGTTAAAAAGTTGGAATGTTTTCTTGGAATACAGACTCATACAGCGCTTTCGCTAATAGTTGAAACCGGAGACTTTAAAAGATTTGCAAAGGGAAATATTTATGCTGCATATCTTGGATTAGCACCTGGAGAATTCTCCAGTGCAGAAAAAATTAACCGATTAGGAATTACAAAAGCTGGTAACAGTCACCTGAGAAAACTGCTTGTAGAAGCATCAGGAGGCATTTGCAAAGGGGCTATAGGACATAAGTCTAAAGTGCTAAAGCAGAGACAACAGGGAAATAGTGCAGAAACTATCGCATATGCTGATAAGGCTAATACACGGCTGAGGAGTAAATACTATAGGTTGATACGGCATGGTAAAAAGAGAAATGTTGCCGTGGCAGCTATTGCACGTGAACTTGCATGCTTTGTGTGGGGAATGATGACTGATAACATAGGTGTAACAGTGGAATAAAGAATCATTCTTCTGCATGCCTGTCAAGGGTGCTACGCACCGCTTCGCGGCTAAAGCCCTGGACAGACATCCATCCGAATGATATAGGTAGTCAAGCAGAAATCAGCAACAGAGTGCAGATTTCTGCCCGATATAACAAATGAATAAGCTGATAGCATCTGGAAGGAGCCAATAAACATGACGGTTCGAGTTAATTGCGAACCCCCTATGTGCGCACAGGAAACTGTGATCCACGATTTTAGATAGCAAGACTCTCGGCGAACCATTAGCCTGTTGGTAACCAATCCACGAATAACAGAGTGGCTACATGCCGGAGACTGTTAAAATGGCTCTTTCCAGATGCTATCAGACAATAACAAATGTGGCTAGCCAAGGAGAAAAGTTAGAAATGTTTCCCTCTTGACAACGGTCACTTCATAACAGGGGGTAAAATCGAAAAGCTTGGCAAAAATAAGGGTACATTTTTGTGACTTTTTACTAGCGTTTTTTGAAAAATAGACAAAAAACACCTATTCAAGTGTGGATTTTTTTGTACATTTATATTAAAATAAAAAACAGGATTTAAAGACCATTATGCACGACGTGCAAGAAAGAGTGTTAAATGATTTCCAATCAGATTTTGCAGAATACAATCGACGGCTTAAAAAACATCGCACATGTTGACCTTGCTGTACTTGATATTGATGGCAAGGAGGTGGCTTCAACTACTTCGGATATTGGGAATGTTTCAGCCTCGGCCAGAGATTTTGTTGAGTCTCCGGCAGATTCTCAGGAGATACAGGGGTATCAGTATTTTAAAATATATGACGAGCAGCAGCTGGAATACATTCTGATCTGTACCGGCAGCGGAGACAATGTCTACATGCTTGGTAAGATGATAGCATATCAGATCCAGAGTCTTCTAGTGGCATATAAGGAGAGGTTTGACAAGGACAATTTCATCAAGAACCTGCTTCTTGACAACCTTCTTTTGGTGGATATCTATTCAAGAGCCAAGAAGCTCCATATTCAGAGTGATGCCAAGAGAGTAGCAATGATCGTAGAGTGCGCAGGTGGTAGGGACACAAACGTCCTTGAACTTACAAGGACATGCGCTCAGAACGGAACTGACTTCGTAACAGAGGTTGATGAAGATAATGTAATTGTAGTTAAGGATGTCAGCGACATTATGAGGCCAGCTGAGATAGCAAAGGCTGCTGAGGAGATTCTTGTAAACCTGGAAAAAGAAGGGCTTACAGGTGTCAGGGTCGCTTACGGTACTGTAGTGGGCGAGATCAAAGAAGTGAGCCGTTCCTATAAGGAAGCCAAGATGGCCCTTGATGTAGGAAAGATATTCTTTGATGATCGCAAGGTTATCTGCTACAGCGAACTTGGTATCGGAAGACTTATTTATCAGCTTCCTATCCCTCTTTGCAAGATGTTTATCAAGGAAATCTTTGGAGGAAGAAATCCTGACGAGTTCGATGTGGAGACTTTGACCACAATTGATAAGTTCTTCGAAAACAGCCTTAATGTATCAGAGACATCCAGACAGCTGTTCATCCATAGAAATACTCTTGTTTACAGACTGGACAAGCTTCAAAAGAGTACCGGACTTGACCTTAGAGTGTTTGATGACGCAATTACTTTCAAAATCGCACTTATGGTTGTAAGATATATGAAGTACATGGAGAAGTTTAGTTAAGAAGTAAGGGGAGTAGAATGGAAAAAGGATACAGAAAAAGAAGAGTAAACAGGCAGATCCCCAGCGATGAGATCATCACGTTAGAGAACGTGACTAAATCTTATTCGACGGGGGCACCAGCCTTAAACGGAGTCACCCTTCATATAAAGAGGGGTGAATTTGTTTTTATAGTAGGTGACAGCGGTTCAGGTAAGTCTACGCTGATAAAGCTGCTTCTTAGAGAGCTGGTTCCGACAGACGGAGAGATCACTGTACTTGGCTATAACCTAAGGAGGATAAAGCACAGCAAGATTCCTAAGTTCAGGAGAAATCTGGGTATTGTATTCCAGGATTTCAGACTTCTTAAAGACAGGAATGTGTACGAGAATGTTGCTTTTGCTCAGCGTATCGTACAGACCCCAAGCAGGGATATAAAGAGAAATGTTCCTTCAATTCTTGCCACAGTTAATCTGGCAGGAAAGTACAAGAATAAGATCAACCAGCTTTCAGGTGGAGAACAGCAGCGAGTTGCTCTTGCAAGAGCGCTGGTAAATAAGCCGGAAATTCTTTTAGCGGACGAGCCTACTGGAAACCTGGATCCTAATAACTCATGGGAAATTATGAAACTCATGGAGCAGATCAACGAAAATGGTACAACCGTCATAGTGGTTACTCATAACAGAGAGATAGTTAATGCTATGAAAAAGAGAGTTATTACCATGAAAAAGGGCGTCATCATAGAGGACGAGGAAGAGGGTATGTACATCGATGAGGATTAATAGTTTCTTTTATACCATTGGACAAGGATTTAAGAATCTGGGCAGAAACAAGTGGTACACCCTTGCTTCTATTGCAACCATCACAGCGTGCCTGTTTCTGTTTGGTTTATTCTACGCAATTATCACTAACTTCCAGAATGTGGTGAAGACTGCAGAGGAAGGAGTATCTGTTACAGTTTTCTTCAATGAGGGCACCAGCGAGGATGAGATCCTGGCAGTAAAGAGTGACCTGGAAAAGAGAACTGAAGTCAGAGAGATCATCTATGTTTCAGCTGATGAAGCATGGGAGGGATTCAAGGAGGAGTATCTTGGGGAGTACGCTGACGGATTCACAGAAAATCCTCTGGCAGATTCTGCAAACCTCCAGATATATCTTAACGACGTATCAATGCAGCAGGCGCTGGTTACTTATATTGAGTCCATTTCCGTGGTCCGTGAAGTAAACAGGTCAGAGGTTACAGCTACTACCTTAAGTGGTCTTAACCTTCTCATTGCTTATGTGTCTGCAGGAATTATCATAGTTCTTTTGCTGGTTTCTATATTCCTTATCAGCAACACAGTAACTATGGGTATTTCTGTGCGAAAAGATGAGATCAATATCATGAAATATATTGGTGCCACAGACTTCTTTGTAAGAGCACCATTCGTAGTAGAGGGTATTCTTATTGGTCTTATTGGTTCAATCATCCCACTTATTATCATTTATTTTGTGTACACCCATGTTATTACATACGTTGTTTCAAGGTTCACCATGCTTAGTTCTCTTCTGAACTTCCTGCCGGTTGAGACCATTTACAACAGACTGATACCAATTTCACTTCTTCTTGGAATCGGAATTGGTTTCTTTGGAAGTTTCATAACAGTAAGGAAGCATCTGCACGTATAAATGATGAGTAATTTTGCTAGGGGAATGAGAAAAAGAATAATTGGGGGCTTTTTGTGTCTTCTCATGATAGCAGTTACTCTGGCCGGTAGTTCTTTTACCAGCAGCGCAGCTGTTACTGAAGAGTCCATCAAGGCTAAGGAAAACCAGATCAGTGCAGCGAAAAAAGAGCGCGATAACTTAAACAGCGCCAAGACTAATCTGGAAAAAGTCAAAAAGGAGCTTGAAGCCAGCAAGTCAGACCTGAATAAATACATCACCCAGCTGGACGGCGAGCTTACTGATATACAGAGTAAGATCGATGCTCTTAATGACGAGATAACCAAGAAGGAACACGAGATTGAAGTCACAACTGCTGAACTTGAGGAGGCGGAAGCTATCCAGCAGGCTCAGTACGAAGCCATGAAAAAGCGTATCAAATTCATGTATGAAAGAGGTGATACGCTTTATTTTGAACTCCTTATGGAGTCCGGAAGTTTTTCCGATATGCTGAACAAGGCGGAATATATTGAGATGCTGTCCTCCTATGACAGGCAGAAGCTCAATGAATACATCTCCACCACCGAGCTTACAAGGCTCACCAAGGAGGCTCTGGAGGAGGAAAAAGAAACTTTAGACGCCACCAAGGAGGCAAGAGAAACTGAGGAAGCAAATCTTCAGTCACTTATTGATACAAAGAACAACGAGCTTTCAGCTGTTAAATCTGATATTTCCAACAAAGAGGCTGCTATTGCGGAGTATGAGGCTGAGATAAAGGCCGAGAATGCTGCCATTGCAGCTCTTGAGAAAGAGGTCGCAGCTGATAAGGCTGAGCTTTACAGCAGATACAAGTATGATGGTGGAATGTTCACCTGGCCCTGTCCTAATTACACCAGGATTTCAGACAACTATGGAATGAGAATGCATCCCACCCTCGGTATTGAGAAAATGCACAACGGAATTGACCTGGCTGCACCTTCCGGATCTGCCATTCTTGCAGCTTATAACGGAACTGTTGCTGCAGCGGATTACAATTCTACTATGGGTAATTACATCATGATCAGCCATGGTAACGGACTGTACACGATCTATATGCATTGCTCGGCACTATATGTGTCAAAAGGACAGGACGTTACTTCCGGAACGAAGATAGCAGCAGTTGGATCTACCGGAAGATCCACAGGTCCACATCTGCATTTCGGAGTAAGATTAAATGGTAATTATGTAAGTCCTTGGAACTATCTCAAGTGATTTTAGGAGCATAAAGTGGATATTAATAACGGTAGTTTTAATAGTGGTCCAATGGGCATGGTGCCTACACAGGATCCTAATGAGCAGGAAATCAGGGAACAGAAGAAAAAACTTACCAGAAGATTCGTAAGCGGAATCCTTATCGGGTGTTTCATAGCTCTTTTCATATGTGCCGGTCTTTATCTGGTATATGGATTAAGGACAGGAAGGCCAATGGCACCGGCATCTGCCAGTCTTTCAGGTGGCGAGGAGCTTATCAATGATGAGACCATAAGTAAGATACAGATTCTGGAAGATACTATAGATACCTATTACTACAAGCCTGATGTGGATAAAGAGGCTGAAGCGATCGGCATGTATAAGGGGCTTATGGACTCTCTTGGAGATCCTTACTCGGTTTATTACACTGAGGAAGAGCTGGAAGAGCTCATGAGCGATACAGCAGGTGTCTACTACGGAATCGGCGCTTATGTAAGCATCGATGAGGACATGAATCTGCCACGTATCTCCGGCGTTATTCCCGGTACTCCTGCGGAGAGAGCTGAGCTTCAGACTGATGATATCATCTATGAAGTGGACAAGGAGTCTACGCAGGGCCTGGAGCTTGACGATGTGGTTTCAATGATCAAGGGACCTGAGGGTACTACGGTTCATCTGACTATCCTTAGGGGATCCCAAAACGACCAGATTGAAGTGGATGTTGAGAGATCCGCAGTTGAAGTTCCTACTGTAAGCACTGAGATTGTTGGTGAGAGAGAAGATATTGGATATCTGAAGATCACTGAGTTTGATGACATTACTCCTGATCAGTTTAAGGAAGGAATGGCAGAGCTTAGGGAAAACAATATCAGGGGACTTATCATTGATCTTAGAAGTAACCCCGGAGGAAGCCTTCAGGCAGTGTGCGATATCGCAAGGGAGATACTTCCTAAGGGACTTATAGTATATACCGTAGACAGAAATGGAGAGAGGGAAGACTACAGCTGCGATGGTACAAAACAGATCGATATTCCTGTAGTCGTTCTGGTAAACCAGTATTCTGCCAGCGCATCAGAGATTCTTTCAGGAGCCATTAAGGACTATGGAATTGGCAAGCTGGTGGGAACAACCACTTATGGAAAGGGTATTGTCCAGCGGATATTTGATCTTAAGGACGGAACAGCCATAAAGCTTACTGTCAGCGATTACTATACACCTAACGGCAATAACATCCATGGCATAGGAATTGATCCTGATGTGGAGATTGAGTTTGACTCTGATGCCTATTCTGAGGACAAGACAGACAATCAGATGGAAAAGGCTTTGGAGGTCATGGAAGATCTTCTTGACAACTAAATAAAATGATAGTAATATACGAGACTGTGTCGCGAAGTTGCGACACAGTCTTTTTTTTGGTGTAGAGCACCTGGCGAGGTTTTTTCGAGTCTGGTGCGAACCCGGCAAATTCACTTAACGAGGTTCTTTCGAGTTTAGTGAAGTTTGTCTTCCTTTTTTACTTTTGCCCAATTCGGGCAGCGATTCCATTTTTTTGTTTTAGGAGTGTTTATGGAAGTTAAAGCATGTATTTTTACTGACGCAGGAAAAGTGCGGAAAATTAATCAGGACGCAGCTATGGTAAAGGTGGCCAATACTAAAAGGTACGGCAGGATTTCTTTTGCCTGTGTGTGTGACGGAATGGGAGGACTTAAGAAGGGCGAAGTGGCCAGCTGTAAAGCTATAAGGGCCATGGAGAACTGGTTCATGGAGGAGCTGACCCTGATGCAGAACATGGAGGAAGAGCAGCTGTGGGATACAGTGGAGAAGTCTGTATTAAGGCTCCTTGTCAGAGTCAACGCCGATATTAGGCGCTATGGCAAACATCGGGGCATAAAACTGGGAACTACTCTGACAGCTCTTTTGCAGATAGGAAATAAGTATATGACCTTTAATATCGGGGATTCCAGGATTTATCTTGTTGACCGGGAAAAGGCCGTGGCCATAACAAAGGATCAGAGTGTACTACAGGATAAGCTGGATAAAGGGCTCATAAGTAGTGAAGAAGCTGACAGCGATCCTGAGAGAAATGTGCTGCTTCAGTGCCTAGGCACTACTTCGTCGGTGGAGCCTGATATCAGAAGTGGCGAACTTAAGGGCAACACCACGGTTGTAGTTTGTAGCGATGGCTTTTGGAGAAAGCTGGAGCCTTTTGAGATTCATGAAAAGCTTTGTCCCCAGATGTGTGTGACGCCAGACGATATGCTTGAGGAATGCAGGAAGCTGGCGAATCTGGCGGTTGAAAGACGAGAACAGGACAATATTTCGGTGGCAGCCATGAGCCTGGGGCTTGGTGCCTGAGGAGATTTAGCAGAGTATTGCGTGCTGTATGAAGAATAAGACGGATGTTGGGTGAGGCTGTTGGGTTTGGTTGTGGAAAGGAATTGTGATATGGAATATTTGAAGAATGAGAGCATTTACAGGGATAGATACAGAATATTAAGAAAGATCGGAGAAGGCGGAAGCAGCGTGGTCTATTTGGCTGTGGATCTGCAGCGTAATGAGCCGGTGGCCGTGAAAGTGTTAAAAGAAAACAGTTATGGAAAGAAAAAGGCTGGGACAGATGATAAGGGTGAACAGGCAGTCAAAAGTTTGGGACGTGATGCCAGGCTTATGCTCAGTGCTGAGGCTGAAAATGAAACTTTGCTTCTGGGAAGCCTTCATCATCCGGCAATTCCAGGGCTGGTAGCAGCCTATGAGGATGCTTTTGTTCTGGAATATGTTCCCGGGAACAGCCTTGAGAAGGTGCTGAAGAAAAAGGGAAGGCTTTCGGAGAAGGAAGCTGTGGCTATCGGATTAGAGCTACTGGAGGTACTGGGATATCTTCATAAGAGCGAAGGATGCGGATCACATGGGGATATGAGTGAGCAAAGAGTGCCTGTAATATATAGGGATTTAAAGCCTGCTAATATCATGATCCGTCCGGATGGACATGTTTCGTTGATAGATTTTGGCGCAGCCAGGCTTTATAGCAGGGAAGGGGCGGTGGATACCCTGAATCTGGGAACCTATGGATTTGCTGCTCCTGAGCAGTTTGGAAGCCTTGGACAGACGGATCCGAGGACAGATATCTACTGCTTTGGCAGGACTATGCTCCAGATGGTAGGAGGAAAGTGCTCTCCTGAGCTTATGCAGATCATTGATAAGTGTACCAGGCCTGACAGGGAGGATCGCTTTGAAAACTGCGAAGGAATAGCCAAAGAGTTAAGGAAATATCCGGGGAAACGGCTTATGAATATGCTTGTGAGAAATCTTCAAATAGCTGTAGCGGCTTTTGCTGTAGCCCTGGTGGTAAGCTTTGGGTTTGCACATTATGAGTCAGTAGTAAGCTATGCAGCTACTGATGCAGAAACCCGTATACCTGCTGTCAAGGAAAGACTGGGATACGCTGGGATTCGAATCAAAGGTCTTTTAGAGGAGCGAGGGCTCTGGCCTGTTGAAGGTAAGACTGATTCTTGGGGACAGGATATGGATTATCTGGAGGTGGATCACCTGACTCCAACGATAGGTATGCCTTTTGAAAATGAAGATAACCCTGATAGTTTTGATAATACTTTTGAAAGGACGTGAAATAATGCTGATATTTGTTTATACCTTTGCTCTGGTTTTCGTGGCTCTTGTGGTTATCCTGGGGCTTGGAAGCATCCTGACAGGGATTGGTGCAGACCCACCGGCAGAGCCTGAAGGCGCAGCTACAGCTGCAATGTGCACCACACAGCTATTGGGCGACAAGGGTGGAAGCTTCGCAGTCTGTGACGAAGATTTTGTTATTGAACAGGATCTGGTTTACACCTATGACTCTTTTAATCTGATGTAGGGCTGGATTAAAAGAGTCATACTATTGTTGGGGATTGTTTTACTGCAGCTAGTTAGAGCATCTTTTTAATATATGCTCCGGTGTAGGACTTCTTGCACTTGGCAACCTCCTCCGGAGTTCCGGCTACCACTACGGTGCCGCCCTTGGAACCTCCCTCAGGTCCCATATCGATAATGTAGTCTCCGGTCTTTATGACATCCAGATTGTGCTCAATTACTACAACTGTATTGCCCTGCTCCACCAATTCATGCATGATCTTAACAAGCTTTTGAACATCCGCAAAGTGGAGACCTGTTGTGGGCTCATCCAGGATGTAAACAGTCTTACCTGTTCCCACCTTACTAAGCTCTGTAGCAAGCTTTATTCGCTGAGCTTCTCCGCCGGAAAGCTCCGTGCTGGGTTGTCCAAGCTTTACATAACCAAGCCCTACATCGTAGAGGGTCTGGATCTTACGCTTGATGGTCTTTACGTTTTCGAAGAACTTAAGAGCCTCCTCAACGGTCATGTCAAGGACATCATAAATATTCTTTCCCTTATATTTTACTTCAAGAGTCTCGTGGTTGTATCTCTTTCCGCCGCAAACTTCACAGGGAACATAAACATCAGGCAAAAAGTGCATCTCTATCTTGATGATACCATCTCCGCCGCAGGCTTCACACCTTCCGCCCTTAACATTGAAAGAAAATCTTCCCTTCTTATAACCTCTTGCCTTGGCATCGGGGGTTCCTGCGAACAGGTCCCTGATCATGTCAAAGACTCCGGTGTAGGTGGCAGGGTTAGA
This sequence comes from Butyrivibrio sp. AE2032, assembly GCF_000702965.1. Taxonomy (NCBI): domain Bacteria; kingdom Bacillati; phylum Bacillota; class Clostridia; order Lachnospirales; family Lachnospiraceae; genus Butyrivibrio; species Butyrivibrio sp. AE2032. Next base: position 1,508,306 of record NZ_JNLF01000003.1, read on the forward strand.
ACGAGGTGTTCTTCCAATAGGAGACTGGTCTATGGCGATGACCTTATCCACCTGTTCCAGGCCTTCGATAGCCTTGTGTTTGCCAGGGATGCATCTGGCCCTGTTAAGATCTCTTGCCAAATGCTTATACAGTATCTCGTTGACAAAAGAGCTTTTTCCGGATCCGGACACTCCCGTAACAATGGTCATTACTCCAACCGGAACATCAATGTCTATATTCTTAAGGTTATTCTCCTGAGCACCCACGATTTTAAGCCATCCGGTAGGTTTTCTTCTAACCTCCGGTACCGGTATCTTAAGTTTACCTGAAAGATACTGTCCAGTGATAGACTCCTTTACCTTCATGATATCTTCTGCTGTACCGCAGGCTACGATTTTTCCTCCGTGGGATCCGGCTCCCGGGCCCACGTCAACAATGTAGTCAGCAGCCCTCATGGTATCCTCATCATGTTCAACTACGATAAGAGTATTACCAAGGTCTCTGAGGTTCTTAAGTGTATTGAGGAGCTTATCATTATCTCTCTGGTGAAGTCCGATACTTGGCTCGTCCAAAATGTAGCATACTCCACAAAGGCCTGAACCAATCTGAGTTGCCAGCCTTATCCTTTGCGCTTCTCCTCCGGAAAGGGTTCCTGTCGCCCTTGAAAGTGACAGGTAGTCCAGTCCTACATCCACAAGGAAACCTACCCTGGCACGGATCTCTTTTAATACCTGAGAACCGATCATCTCCTGATGCTCAGTAAGTTTCATGTTCTCCAGATAGGTCTGGAGTTCATCTATGGACATGGAAGTGATCTCATAGATATTCTTGTTATCTATAGTTACAGCTAGAGCTTCCTTCTTAAGCCTTTGTCCACCGCAGAGCTGACAGGGCGTGATACGCATATACTCCTCGTACTCCGCCTTCATGGCCTCAGAAAAAGTCTCTCTGTAGCGCTGTTCTACGTTCTTAATAAGCCCCTCAAATCTGATAGGATAATCGCCTTCTCCGCGCTGACCCTTGTAGTGGACCATAACTTCCCTGTCAGCTCCGTGGATCAGAACCTCTTTCACCTTATCGGAAAGATCCTCAAAGGGAGTATCAAGACTGAACTTGTACTCCTTAGCCAGAGCTCTTAAGGTTGCGTTACTGAAACTGGAGTCCTTATTTGCAGATTGCCAGCCCATTACCACTATACAACCGTCATTTATGGAAAGACTCTTATCCGGGATCATAAGGTCTTCATCAAACTTCATCTTATATCCAAGTCCAACACATTCAGGGCAGGCACCAAAGGGATTGTTGAAGGAAAAGCTTCTTGGCTCCAGCTCAGGGATACTGATTCCGCAATCGGGGCAGGCAAAGTTCTGACTGAAATTGAGCTCCTGTCCATCCACAACATCCACCACAAGAAGCCCATCTGCAAGCTGAAGGGCACTCTCTATGGAGTCTGTAAGTCGTCTTCTTAAATTCTCATTGTCATCACGAACAACAATCCTGTCCACGATGATCTCAATGCTGTGCTTGATGTTCTTGTCCAGCTTGATCTCTTCTTCAGAAATCTCGTACTGGCTTCCATCAATCCTGGCTCTCACATAGCCGGCTCTCTTAGCTCTGTCCAGGGTCTTTTGATGTTCACCCTTTTTACCCCTTACGACAGGGGCCAGAATCTGGAGCTTGGTCCCATCTCCAAGAGCCATGATCTGATCGCACATCTCATCCACAGTCTGTCTGCGGATCTCTCTGCCACAGTTTGGACAATGGGGAATACCTATTCTCGCATACAAAAGTCTAAAGTGGTCATATATTTCAGTGACAGTTCCAACTGTTGATCTGGGATTTTTGTTGGTAGACTTCTGATCTATGGAAATCGTAGGAGAAAGACCCTCTATGGACTCTACATTTGGTTTATCCATCTGGCCAAGGAACATTCTTGCATAGGAAGAAAGGGACTCCATGTACCTTCTCTGACCCTCTGCAAAAATAGTCTCAAAGGCCAGGGAGGACTTTCCGGATCCTGATACACCGGTCAAAACTGTCAGGGTCTCCCTTGGGATCTTTACACTGACGTGCTTAAGGTTATGTTCACTGGCACCACGAACCCTGATATAGTCATGGATATCAGAGGGAAGAATCCTCTTGGTGGTGTTCTTTTTTGTCATCTTGCTTTCTGACATATTATTTCCCTTCTATATTGAAACAAAGAGGTTAGGTGTTCACAGTCCTGAAGTGAGCTCTTGGTGTACTTTCTTAAGCTCAATGAGTTCATCACGCAGCATAGCAGCAGTCTCGAAATCCAGCTCTGTAGCAGCCCTTTTCATCTTCTTCTGAACCTGTTCCATGAGTTTCTCCAGTTCCTGTCTGTCCATGGATTCAGGTGATTTCTCAAACTTAACCTCTTCCTTGGCAACAGCCTTGGTTACTGCTATAAGATCTCTGACTGCCTTCTTGATAGTCTGAGGCGTGATACCATTCTCTTCGTTATACTTCTGCTGAATAGCACGACGTCTCTTCGTCTCCTCAATGGCTTTACTCATGGAGTCCGTCATGTTGTCTGCATACATGATAACATGGCCCTCTGAGTTACGGGCAGCTCTACCAATTGTCTGGATCAGGGATGTTTCAGAACGAAGGAATCCCTCTTTATCTGCATCGATTATGGCTACCAGAGCAATCTCCGGGATATCCAGACCCTCTCTTAAAAGGTTGATTCCCACAAGGACATCGAACACATCAAGTCGCATATCCCTGATGATCTCAGCTCTCTCAAGAGTGTCTATATCTGAATGAAGGTATTTGACTCTTATGCCTGACTCTGCCAGGTACTGGGTCAGATCCTCAGCCATGCGCTTGGTAAGCGTGGTGACAAGCACCTTATTCCCTGCTGATACCGTCTTCCTGATCTCACCAATCAGGTCATCTATCTGTCCCTCTACAGGCCTTACATCCACCTCCGGATCCAAAAGACCTGTTGGTCTTATTACCTGTTCTGCCCTAAGGAGCTCATGTTCCTCCTCATACTTTCCTGGAGTAGCTGAACAGAACAGCATTTGATCTATATGCCCCTCAAACTCTTCAAAGTTAAGTGGCCTGTTGTCCAATGCAGACGGAAGTCTGAAGCCATACTCCACAAGAGTAGTCTTCCTGCTCCTGTCGCCATGATACATGGCTCCTACCTGAGGTATTGTCATATGGGACTCGTCCACGATTATAAGGAAATCCCTGTCAAAGAAGTCAAGGAGTGTAAGCGGAGGCTCACCGGGCTTTGCAAAGTTCAGGTGTCTGGTGTAGTTCTCAATTCCTGAACAAAAACCAGTTTCCCTCATCATCTCCACATCAAAGTTGGTCCTCTCAGAGATCCTCTGGGCCTCAATAAGCCTGTCCTCTCCCTTAAAGAACTTAACCTGTTCCTCAAGCTCTTTTTCTATGTTGTCACAGGCCATATTGATCTTCTCCTGAGGAACAACATAGTGGGACGCAGGATAAATCATGACGTGGGTAAGCTCAGCGTGAACCTTGGATGTAACCGGTTCAACCTCAGTTATCCTGTCAATCTCGTCTCCAAAAAACTCTACCCTAATAAGATACTCATCCGCATTGGCAGGGAATATCTCAACTGTATCTCCTCGAACCCTGAAATTACATCTGGAAAGTTCCAGGTCGTTTCGATTATACTGAATGGCCACAAGGTCTTTTATCAGCTCATCTCTGTCCTTGGTCATTCCTGGCCTTAAGGAAATAGACATACCCTTAAATTCCTCGGGACTTCCAAGACCGTAGATACAGGACACACTGGCCACAACGATAACATCGTTTCTCTCAGCAAGTGAAGCTGTCGCAGAGAGTCTGAGCTTATCTATTTCATCATTGATAGAAGAATCCTTGGCAATATAAGTATCAGTCTGGGGCACATAGGCCTCAGGCTGATAGTAATCGTAGTAGGATACAAAATATTCAACCGCGTTCTCTGGAAAGAACTCCTTCATCTCACCGTACAGCTGCCCGGCAAGGGTCTTGTTGTGGGAGATGATAAGGGTTGGCTTATTCAATGCCGCAATAACATTTGCCATGGTAAAGGTCTTACCGGAACCTGTAACACCAAGGAGGGTCTCAAACTGATTTCCTTCCTTAAACCCTTCCACAAGCTGTCTTATTGCCTCCGGCTGATCACCGGTTGGTTTAAAATCCGAGTGTAATTTAAAGTCCATATATTCTCCGCAAGAGTATTTTATACATGTCTTTATTGAGTCAGTATACCATTTCTATGATAAAGTGTCTATGAATTTCAGAACGTTTGTTTGCTTTCTTTAGTTTGAGCGGGGACTATGATATTATTAGGTTATTATAAAGATCAGGCATCAAATGGCATAGCGCCTGACAGGGAGGAATAAGATGTCATCAAATGACTTCTATGCAAGACCCATAGATTTAAAGCGGTTCTGGAGGCAATTCAGGAAACGTATATGGATGGTGGTGGCAGCAACAGTGGTTGGGGCTATACTGGGGCTTCTTATCTATGTGATTTACAGTAATGTAATGAGTGGAAACACTGTCTATCAGATTCGAAATGATTATTATATTACCTTCAATCACGAGGAGTTTCCTAACGGAGTAGACTATTACAATGCCTACACCTGGGATGGAATCCTTAGGGATGATCCTATTGTTAACAAGGCATTGGAAGTTGATAGTGGTATCACAAAGGCCCAGATCCTTGAGAGTGTAAAGGGAGAGATCCTTGGGGACTACAGGATCCTCACCGTTGTTGTAACTGGCACAGATAAAGAGCTGGTTCAGAAAATCTCAGATGCCTACAAGACTGCACTTCCTGCTTTTGCTGACATCATTGACATGATCAAGACCATAGAGGTCTGGACAGATGCAGATATAGAAGTATATGACGCCTATACCAGGGAGCCCAATGCAGCCTTTCTTGGAGGGCTTATAGGTCTTTTGGTGAGCCTTTTCGCAGTCCTTTTGTACGGTATATTTGATGATGCTATCTATACCGAGAGAGATTGGGCGCTGAGATACCCTAAGATCCCATATCTAGGGAAAAGAGATACTGACGAATATAATGTCAACAGATCACACCTTCTGCAGTATGATGGAAACTATATTGAACTTGCATCGGATCAGTTCAGGTATGACCTGGATGAGTTTGACAGAATGAGAAAGGCTGACGGTGTCATCCTAAAGCTTAAGCCCGGAAAAGATAATACAGATGAAATGGACAAGGTAGTCTATACCCTGTTAAAGCAGGATGTCAAAATTGTTGGAGTGATGGAATAAATGGTACTTTATACCTTTATAGCTGCCATCACAATAGTTTTGGCATGCCACGTAAAGACAACTGAAGACTCTGCCTATGACTTTGTTGCTACCGGCGGAAGGATCGTGACAGGATATACCTCGAGACGCAAGGCGCTTAACACCCTGTATCTTGTAGCTGTGTTTGCCATCTTGGCACTTTTGGCAGCCCTGAGGCTTGAAGTTGGAAATGACTACGGAACCTATGTTGTAACCTGTCATGAAATTTTTCAGAAGGGCTATGTTGTCACAGAGCCGGGATTTAATCTGGTGGTAAGGATACTTTACACTCTTTCAGGTAAAGAAGATTACCTGCTTATGTTTGGGGTATTCGGAGCGGCGATCGTAGCTGTTTTCCTGAAGGTGCTCTACGACCAGAGCGACAGCTTTGCCTGGGGATTCTTTGTGTTCATGACCATGGGCTTTTACTACAGGAGCTTTAACACGGTAAGATATTATTTCGCCCTTGCCATTGCAACCTTTGCTCTGAGGTATCTCATGGATATCGATGTTCAGGGGATGATAAAGTTCTTTGCGCTTATTCTTTTTGCTGCCACTTTCCACAAGAGTGTGCTGGTGGTCATTCCAATGTATTTTATAGCAAGGATCAATTGGAAGAGATGGGCCCTTATTCCACTGGCAGCTGTCAGCGCAGTTGCAGCTCTTTTGCATAACCAGATACTTGATCTGGCGCTTAAGCTGTATCCGTCCTACAGGAACACGGTGTACATTGAGGAAGTACACACCATAATAGAGAATGCTGCACCATTATTCGGATGTCTCTTTGTTCTTGGATTGTGCCTTGTGTGTTATAATGATGCAGTTAGGGACCAGGTGGACAACCGGATGTATTTTAACATGAACATCATGGCATTGGCGCTTTATGTGAGCTGCTTCTGGCTTCCGCTGATCACAAGGTTTGCGTACTATCTGACCACCGCACAGATACTTCTTTTACCTAATCTGATCTGCAGGATCCGGGATAAGACAAAAAAGAAGCGGGTAATTTCGGCGGTTGTGGTTTTCTGTATTTTGTATTTTTTGTACTTCCTGACGGAAGCAGACAAGATGGGAGTCAGGGTGCTTCCATATAAGAGCTGGTTATTCTACGATCACAGGTGGCTTAACCAGACTGATACATTTTAAATTCGGATATTATTTCGGGGAGGAAAAAACTATGAAAATGAGATACTGTAAACGTTGCCTTCAGCCTGATACCAGACCCGGTATCATTTTTGATGATGAGCAGATTTGCTTTGCCTGCCGCTATGAGGAATCAAAGGCTACCATCGATTGGACTGCAAGAGAAGCTGAGCTTAAGGGCTTTGCAGAGGAAGCAAAGGAGGAAGCTAAAAAGCGTGGAAATACCTACGACTGTATCATTGGTGTTTCCGGCGGTAAGGATTCAACCTTCCAGGCAGTATATGCCAAGGAGAAGCTGGGACTTAATCCCCTTCTTATCAACTGCATGCCTGATGAGATCACTGAGATCGGACAGAAGAACATCCAGAATCTCAACAATCTGGGCTTTGACATTATCTCAATCAGACTTAATCCTACAGTTGCAAAGAAGCTGGCAAGGAAGTCATTCTTTGAGCGCGGCAATATAATTGCTGCTTCAGAATACTGCCTGTGGGCATCTTCATATATTATGGCTGTAAAGTTCAACATCCCACTTATTATCCAGGGTGAGAACGCTGCTCTTACACTTGGAGCTGCCAAGAATCAGGAAGCTACCGGAAATGCATTTTCAGTAATGCAGCTGGAGACAATCCGTGGAGCAAGCGTAGACAGCTTCGTAGATCTGTCAAACAACATCACAGAGAAAGATCTTTTCTTCTACAAGATCCCTACTGTTGAGGAGATGCAGGCCAAGGGAATCCGGGCTATATTTCTTCAGTACTATGCTAAGGAGTGGTCACAGGTTCACAATGCAGATTTTGCCATTGCAAGAGGCCTGACTGGAAGAGCTGATGATCTTCATGAGCTTGGAAGATATAGAAGATACACAGCACTTGATAGTGATCTTCAGATTCCTAACCAGATGATCAAGTATCTGAAGTTTGGTTTTGGCTATGCTACAGATGAGATCTGCTACGACATCAGAGAGGGCAGATTTGACCGTGAGAGCGGAAAGTGGTATGTGAACGAGTTTGATGGTCTTTGTGGTGAGAAGTATATTGAGAAGGCCTGCAAATATCTGAGCATTACCAAGGAGGAGTTCTGGGAGGTTGTAGACAAATACGTCAACACAGATCTCTTCGAGAAGGTAGACGGAAAGTGGAAACCAAAGTTCACTGTAGGTGAGGATTATGAGTCATAAAACCTGTAAAAACTGGTATCTGTACTTAACAGGAACACTGCTTCTTATACAAGCGGCAGTGTTCCTTGTATTTCGTGGGGAGAGCTATTTTCAGATCCATGATAATTTAGATCTTTTCATGGGCCACTATGAGATGCTGAAAAAAGCAGGCATCTGGTTCGCTCATGGAGTTGACGCTCCGATCATGCACGGGATTTCCAGGGATCTGTTTGGGTCAGAGTTTAATCTGTATAATCTCTTTTACATCTGCCTCCCAGGAGTGTGGGCATATCTGGCAGGTTATGCAGCGAAGATTGCCATCGGAATGATCTCTTTTATCCTGCTTGCAAAAGACTTTTATAAAGAGAAGTACGAAAACTACAAGCCCCTGGTTGTGGTGATCGCAACAGCCTTTGCGCTGATCCCGGTTTTCCCGACCTACGGCATTGCCTTTACATCTGTGCCTCTTATCATTTTCTTTCTGAGAAAACTATACTTTGCCCAGAGTCTCAAAGAGAGGCTTCCCTGGTATGTGGCAGTTTTCTGTTATCCAATCGTGTCCTACTTCTCCTACCACGGATTCTTTATCCTGAGCTACATGGTAGTGGCAGTGATCATTTTGTGGGTGAAGGATAAGAAATTTCCCAAGAGCACTTTTGCTTCCATCGTGATCCTTTCCCTTGGCTATGTGCTTTTCGAGTACAGGCTCTTTGGACAGATGCTTGGAACAGACACTGTTACAATAAGGACCACTATGGATCATGGAGATCTTTCTTTTGGACAGGCCATGGTCACAGCTTTTAATGAGTTTGTAAACGCATCCTTCCACTCGGAGGATTCCCATACATACATCGTTCTTGGAGTAGTGCTTATCGCGCTGGTAGTTATCAATGCATCTCACATTAAGGCCGGAAAGGCAAAAGAGATACTGACAGACCCTGTAAATCTGGTGATGTTCTGGATCATCTTCAACGTGCTGATCTTTGGTCTGTACCAGTTTGCGCCCTTCAGACATCTTTTTGAGATGCTTGTTCCACCTCTTACAGGTTTTGAGTTTGCAAGAACTGCTTACTTCAACACTTTCCTCTGGTATGCAGAGTTGCTTCTTGTATGCATCAGAATGTATGACCTTGGGAAAAAGAACTTTAAGCTCCTTGCAAATGTTATCGTGACACTGGCTGTGCTGGTAGTAATGTTCGTACCTCAGGTATACAACGATTTCTACTACACCTGTTACAATCAGGCCTATAAGGTAATTAAGCAAAAGGAAACCAGTACGGTTAATTATAATGAGTTCTATTCAGTTGAGCTCTTTGAGAAGATTAAGGAAGACATCGATTATAAGGGTGAATGGTCCGCGACTTTCGGAATGCATCCTGCTATCCTGAACTACAACGGTATAGCATCAGTTGATGGCTATCTTGGAATGTATGCCCAGGAATATAAGGATAAGTGGACAAAGGTTATTGAGCCTGCCTTTCCGGGATCTCCTTCACTGGCCTCATATTTTGTTGGCTGGGGCGCCAGAGTTAATCTTATTTCTGCCGATGATGAAAATACCTATGCACCACTTCGTGTAATGGATCCGGTGGACAAAAGGCTTTTGGCAAATATGGATGAACTAAAGAGTCTTGAGTGCAAGTACATCTTCGCAAGATTTGAGATAAGCAATGCGTCAGAGATTGGCCTGAAGCTTGTTGGCACCTACATGGATGCCTCCAGTCCCTACACCATATACCTTTACCAATTATAAAAAGACTATTAATTCTGCAGTGTGATAATTCTGTGACACTATAAAGCGTAGTATCATCTTGATTAGTGGATTGGCCCGGAAGGGCGATTGCTTAGAGAGGAGAAAGATTATGAAGAGAAGAGTTGCACTGTTAATGGTCGGGGCTATGATTGGCCTTACAGCCTGCGGAAGTCAGGCCACAACACAGGAGTCTGCTGAGCAGCCAAAAGAGGAGACTCAGGCTGCAGAAGAAGTGTCAGAGGTTGTAGCAGAGCCTGCGCAGGGGCAGGAAGATTATATTGAGGACACAGTTCTTTCAACTGATCTTCTTACAGTTACAATACCGGATGAGTTTAAGGGTAAGTTCCAGGCTAAAATAATTGACAATGAGATCTTTGTATATGATAAGGCCAGTAGCGAAGCAGGATTTGGAGGATTTGTATTCTCTGTAATTTCTAACGTTAACAAGGACGTTGTAGCCGGCGGAATGTATACAAAGATTGGTGAGGTGGAAACTCCTACAGGGGAGTTTTATGACGTGCTCACCAGCGGGCCTTCAGATGTTCAGTGGGACTACACAACAAATGAAGAGATGCCTGAGGATTATGGCAAGCTATACAATTCTGTAAGTGATATTCTTGCTAATATCCAGGGTAATAACGGAGCTACATACATGCACGGCGCAGGTATGAAGGGTGAGGATCTCTATGCATACACACTTTCCCAGTATCTGACAGCCTTTGACGAGGGATGGGATGCGAACCAGTTTGAGGAAGCCGGGATGAGCCCTGAATTCTATGCTCTTATCCAGTATGATGGCGAGAAGGCCTATGATGAGATGGGATTTGCCTACAAGGACATATCCAACGACGGTGTGGATGAGCTTCTTGTGGGAATGATAGATGACAGTGACGAGCCTAGTGTAGTTTATGATATCTACACTATGGTAGACAGACAGCCTACACTGGTCGTAAGCGGAACAGCAAGAGACAGCTATTGCGGTATGGAGTATGGTGGAGTTGCAAACTTCTACTCAAGCGGAGCTATGGACAGCGGAGTTAAGGTTTACAACATTACTCCCGGAACCAATGAACTTTTCCTTCAGTATGGCGTAAAGTATGATGGCTATGAAAATGAAGAGAATCCATGGTTCAAAGACGAAGCTTCAGGTGATGATGAAGATAAGTGGGTAGAGTGCACAGAGGAAGACTACAACATGTGGTTCGACCGCGCTAATGAGCAGTGTCTGAAGCTTGATTTCACACCATTTTCAGAGATAATGCCCATCGATTACTCAAAGGTAGATCTTTCAAAATACGACACCTTCACCAAAATGCTTGATGATTTCAAGAACGGTATGGGCTATGCCAATGAGCCTGTTGGTGACACAGATGTATTCTTTGCTGCAACCGGAACCTACAACGGTGAAAACGAAACAAAGAATGCTATAGATTCATCACTGTTTATCTATGATAGTAAGGGCAAGATTGTTTATCTTGGACAGGTTTATTCCGCAGGAACAGCTTATCCGCTTTCGCTTAAGGATGGATATCTCTATACCGGCGGACACCACAATGTGTCTAAGTACACAGTTAAGGATGGCAAGCTTGTAGTTGCAGAAGAAGCCATTGAGGAGTTTGATACTAACGGTAACTCGACCTTCTACTACGCTAAAGATGGCGAGGAACCAAAGAAGGTTGAGGATGATTCAAACCTCATGACGCTTTTTGATGAATATGCTAATGCAAAGCCCGTTGAATATTCAGTAGTAGAAAAGCCCTGAAGTTATCCAATAATGAAATTACTCCCACCATCCCTGGATGGTGGGATTTTTTTCTTTTACTTATAGGCACTGTGGCATATAATTGTTGATATGATGAGCAAAAGAAAAATTGGAAGAATCTACATATGTCACACCTATTACCATGCTTATATTGCTGTGGTAAAAGAGCTTGTGGCAAGACATGAAAGTAATGAAAAAGCTGACATAATACTTAGCACCATGTCAAATGACTTTGGGAATCTTAAGGAGCGCCTTGAGAAGTCCGGAGTCTTTGATAATGTCTATATGTACGACGAGAAGGAAGATGTTACCTCCGAAGAGGTTATGAGCTATCACCGGGATAAGGGAAACATCGTAGCAAATCTTCTTCAGAGGATCACTTATACAAAGCTCCTTGGTAAATTACAGGAGGAGTATATTCCCACAGATCTGTCCAGGTACCAGGATGTTTATGCTTTCTGTGATTCGGACCCAATAGGATATTACCTGAACTACAAGAAGATTAGATACCATGCGGTAGAGGATGGCCTTAACTCAGGTAAGCTGGATGATCAGGCAAGAAATGCCAACAGAGGCGCGTGGCCTCTTAAGAAAGCCATGGCAGCTATGGGGCTTATCTTTATCGAAAGTGGTTACAGCAGATACTGTATAGATTACGAAGTAAACGACATCAGTGCCAACCACAGACCCCCTAAGAATGTGGTAGAAATACCAAGGGCTGAGCTTAACGATAAGCTTTCAAAGGATGACCACAGAATACTTGTGGAGATATTCCTGGAAAATGCTGACAGGGTCGTGGGGCAATTGGTGGATCCTTCAGATCCAAGGCCACAGGTCATGATCCTTACAGAGCCTTTGTGCGAGATGGATGTGCGTGAAAAACTCTTTGGAGATATTGTAGATGAGTACAAGGATGCACATCGCGTCATTATAAAGCCGCATCCAAGGGATGTTCTGGACTATGAGAAGGCCTTTCCCGGAGTCGTGGTAATAAGGGACAAGTTCCCCATGGAGGTTCTTGGGGACATAGATGGCTTTAAGGTGGACAAGGTAATTTCAGTCATCACGCAGATGGATAATGTATACTTTGCAAAAGAGATTGTCTATCTGGGACTGGATTTCCTTGATAAGTACGAGGATCCGGAGATTCATCGCAAAACGGAGAATCTTGATAAATAGGTCGCGACGTGCAAGTGGAGAATTCTGGATGAGTCTATACTTGAAGAAAGCAACAATTGAAGACGCGGAAGATGTCTTGAGCTGGAGGAATGATCCTACTACCAGGGAGAATTCTTTTACTAAAGGGGAAATAAGTCTTCTGTCGCATATGAATTGGTTTCAGAGGAAACTGGCGGATTCAAACTGTCATCTTTTCATACTGATGGATGGCGACATGAAGGTTGGTAATATCCGCGTAGATGTAACCGAGGATGTGGGTGAGATCAGTTATATGATTGCGCCTGAAGCCAGAGGTAAGGGATATGGAAAGAAGATCATAGCATTGGCTGAGAATGAGATGCGAAATGATGAGACGGGAGTTAAAGCACTCACAGGGATGGTACTTAAGTCCAATGGTGCCTCATGTCATTGCTTTGAAGCAAATGGCTACACAGCTGAGAATGCAGGGGATTCATTCTGCTATTCAAAATCGATATAAAGATGAGTTCCAGATAAGCAAATGATTGCATGCTTGCTTATCTGGCCTGGGGAAATTGGGTGATAGGAGTGGATATGTTTAACAAGGAAATCAAAATTGGAAATAAAACCGTTGGTGGGAATAACCCATGCATGATCGTGGCAGAGCTTTCCGGAAATCACAACGGTGATTATAACAGAGCAGTAGAGATAATCCATGCTGCCAAGGAAGCCGGGGCTGATGCAGTAAAGCTCCAGACTTACACTGCAGATACAATTACCATCGACTGTGATAAGCCCTGGTTTATGACTCCGGGTGATGGCCTTTGGGCCGGAAGGACACTCCATGACCTATATGAGGAGGCGTACACTCCATGGGAGTGGCATAAGGGCCTGATGGAGGAAGCAAATAAACTGGGAATGGAGTGCTTCTCATCTCCTTTTGATCCTACAGCGGTTGATTATCTTGAGAACCTTAACGTTCCAGCCTACAAGATTGCCAGCTTTGAGATCAACGACATTCCTCTTATCAGGAAGATCGCAAAGCTTGGAAAACCCTTAATTTTTGCCACGGGCATAGCCTATGAAGAGGATATTCAAAGAGCCCTTGATACCTGCAAGGAAGAGGGGAACGACAACGTTATCCTTCTTAAGTGCGTCAGCGCTTATCCAACCCCTTACAACCTGGTGAACCTTAGGATGATGCAGGGGCTGCAGGATAAGTATCAGTGCGTAGTTGGGCTTTCAGACCATACCCCAGGAGGTACAATTCCTGTTGGAAGCGTTGCGCTGGGAGCAAAGATGATCGAGAAGCACCTGACCCTTGACCGTTCAGCGGGCGGCGTTGACGATGCTTTCTCCATGGAACCTTCTGAATTTGCTCAGATGGTAAAAGAGGTCCGCATCATGGAAGAGGCTCTCGGATCTTATGAGTATTGTTTAACAGACAAGCAGATTAAGGAGCGGAGCCTTTCAAGATCTCTTTTCGTGGTAAAAGACATAAAGGCTGGAGAAACAATAACAGAAGAAAATGTGCGATCCATCCGTCCCGGAAACGGAATGCACACCATGTACTATGAGGAAGTACTGGGCAAAAAGGCTGCCTGTGACCTTGAAAAAGGCACACCACTTGCCTGGGAACATATAGAGAAATGACCGGAATCAGATGTGATGCCAATTCCATAATAGCTTCAGGCCACATGATGCGATGCCTTACCATCGCAAAAGAGCTTGTAAGGCTTGGTGAGTCTGTGACCTTTTTTGTGGCAGACGATGAGTCCAAGGCTTTGTTTGATGCGTATGTAGGGGACCTTGGATCTTCAATTGACGTGGTGGTTCTTGGCACAAACTGGCAGGACATGGAGAGCGAGCTAAAAGCCCTCATACCTGAACTTGGTAAAAGAAACATCGACAGACTCCTTGTTGATTCCTATAAAGTGACAGTTCCTTACTTTGAGAAGATAAAAGAGATATGTCCTGTGGCATACCTTGACGACCTCAATGAAGCTACATATCCTGTGGATATGCTTATAAACTATAGCGGCTACTACAAGAGCCTTGGCTACGAAGAAACCTACAAAAACGTCTGCGGATATAATGGGGTGCCAACCAAACTGCTTCTTGGCCTTCAATACGCGCCACTTCGTGAGCAGTTTTATCATTATTCCGATGCGCCGGCAGAGAGCCTGGAAAAGCACGGGGCTGAGAATCGGAGTGCCGCAGAGAGTGTCGTTTCCTCAGAGGATCAGAATTCTGAGACGGCAATTTCCGTCCTTCTTACCTCGGGCGGAGCTGACACACAAGGAATGCTTTTGGCAACTCTTTCGGCGGCAGAGAAAGCAGGTCTTATAAAGTCGGACGACAGTTCTTTAGAAAAGTCCGGTACAGGTAAGGTGAATGTTTTACCGCGCGCTGATTGGCACGTGGTTGTTGGAAGCCTCGTGAAGGATGCCACAGCCATTGAGAAATTTGCTGAGATCCACGCAGGAATCATAATCCACCGCGCTGTTACAGATATGGCAGGGCTGATGCGTCAATGTGACATCGCTGTCTGCGCAGCAGGAACCATGTTGACAGAGTGTGCAGCAATTGGTCTTCCAGCCATCTTCTATCAGGTGGCAGATAACCAGAAGTACAACGTCGATTACTGGAGCAGCACCGGTGGCATGAAGTTTGCTGGAAATGTAGAAACAGACAAGTCTGCAGTTGTCAGATCCATATGCGCAGAATTGTCTGTACTTTTAGCTGACATGGCCAAACTTGAATATATGAGGAGCAAACTTGCAGGAATCACGGATGGACGTGGTGCTATTCTAATCGCAAAGGCTTTAATGGAGATGAAAAAATGAAAACACTGGCTATGATAACTGCGAGGGGAGGCAGTAAGAGGATCCCCAGGAAGAATATTAAGGACTTTAATGGGAAGCCCATAATGGTCTATTCCATTGAGGCGGCGCTGAACTCCGGCGTTTATGACGAGGTCATGGTATCCACTGATGACCAGGAGATTGCGGAGATTGCCAAAAAGTACGGCGCCAAGGTGCCTTTCTTTAGAAGTGAGAAAACTGCAAATGATTTTGCAACAACAGTGGACGTGATCGAGGAAGTTATTGAGGAGTACCATAAGCTGGGACAGGACTTTGATATTTTTACCTGTATCTATCCCACAGCTCCTTTTATAACCAGCGAAAGGCTGAAAGCTGCTGTTGAACAGCTGAAGGCGTCAGATGCTGACTGCCTTATTCCTGTGGTGAGATTTTCTTATCCTCCACAGCGTGCCATGGAGATAAGGGAAGGAAAGCTGGTGTTCAGACAGCCTGAAAATCTTGCCAAGAGATCCCAGGACCTGGAGCCACATTTCCACGACGCTGGTCAGTTTTATGTATGCAAGGTGGAGAGCTTTAAGAAGAACCGTGGGATCATGGTGGGAGACATTCTTCCCATGGAACTTTCAGAACTGGAGGTCCAGGATATAGATAACGAGGTGGACTGGAAGCTGGCAGAGCTGAAGTATAATCTTTTACATGAAGGAAAATAAAACTTAATCTTCAGAAATGAGTGGGGATATCCGATAAATATAAAAGATGGATATCCCCTTTTATATTTTTATTCTTTGGGTTATAATGTGGAATGAGATTGTAGACTTATTAACATCCGCATTTATGCGCTTTCATAAACCACTTGAAAGGGGAATATAGAGAATATGCAGTACGCAGATATAGGAATTGACCTTGGAACCGCTTCGGTTCTTGTATATATCAAGGGCAAGGGCGTTGTTTTAAAAGAGCCATCAGTAGTGGCTTATGACAGAGATACAGAAGAGATCAAGGCTATCGGAGAGGACGCAAGACTTATGCTTGGTAGAACCCCGGGCAATATCGTTGCAGTAAGACCTCTTCGTCAGGGCGTTATCTCAAACTATAAGATCACAGAGCAGATGATGAGATACTTCATCAAGAAGGCTATCGGCCGTAGGATCCACAGAAAGCCTTTCATCGCAGTTTGTGTTCCTTCAGGAGCAACTGAGGTTGAGAAAAAGGCTGTTGAGGATGCAACAAGACTCTGTGGAGCAAGAGATGTTAAGACCATCGAGGAGCCTATAGCAGCAGCTATCGGAGCAGGAATTGATATAACAAAGCCCTGCGGAAATATGATCGTTGATATAGGTGGTGGTACATCTGATATTGCAGTAATCTCTCTTGGAGGTACTGTAGTTAGCACATCAGTTAAGGTTGCAGGAGATGACTTTGATGAGGCAATCGTGCGTTACATGCGTAAGAAGCACAACCTCCTTATCGGTGATCGTACTGCTGAAGATATCAAGATAAAGATTGGATCAGCTTATCCAAGGGCTGAGAGCGACTTTATGGATGTTCGTGGAAGAAACCTGGTAACAGGTCTTCCTAAGACAGTTAAGGTTTCATCAGAGGAGACAGAGGAGGCTCTAAGAGAGCCTACAAGCCAGATCATTGAGGCTATCCACAGTGTACTTGAGAACACTCCTCCTGAGCTGGCAGCAGATATTGCTGACAGAGGAATTGTCCTTACCGGTGGCGGAGCGCTTCTTCGTGGCCTTGAGGACCTTATCTATTCTAAGACTGGTATCAACACAATGACTGCTGAGGACCCTATGACAGCCGTTGCTATCGGAACAGGCCGTTATGTTGAGTTCATTGCAGGTTATCGTGAGGATTGATACAGGTACAACAATTCGTGCACTGCTCATGGATTGAGCAGTAGAAAATGATACTGGAGCGCGCTGCAAGCGAGTGAACAGTAATCATACTACGCCAGGATGGTATGAGGGATTTTGTATGGTAAAAGGTCTTTACACTGCTTATACAGGGATGATCAATGAGCAGCACAGGATGGACGTGCTCACCAACAATCTTGCAAATGCCAATACTAACGGTTACAAAAAGGAAGGCGCAACTTCACAGTCTTTCAGTGATCAGCTTGCGCTCAAAATTAGAGACATTACTGATGCCCCGTTCGCAGCTCGTGGACTGGGCATTATTAATCCCGGCGTAAAGATTGGTGAGGGCTACGTGGACTGGACAGAAGGGCCCATGAAGGAGACCCAGAACACCTTCGATCTTGCCATTGGCGGAAGCGGATTCTTTGCTATCGAGTATGGCGTAAAGCAGGCCGATACTGAAGAGGAAGAAGAGGGTACAAACAGCAGAGCCGGGTACAACGACTGGAGACTTAACAAATACCGCAGTGAAAGAGCTATGGCAGCATATAAGGCCGGGCAGCTCACTGTGGATGAGCTTAAGGACAACGGTCTGACACAGCAGATTCTGTATACCAGAGACGGTAACTTCACTCTGAACAGTGAGGGAGTACTTGTTACTCAGGACGGAGATTTCGTTCTTTCTCAGGACGGCGGACATATTGAGCTGGATCCCAATCTCTCTGTTCAGATCAGTACCAATGGTGAGATTAGTCAGAATGGCGCTGTAGTAGCAACCATAGGTCGGTTTGACTTTGAAAAGACTGTGCAGCCAAGTGGAAGAACCACTTACAATAACCTGCAGCATTATGGAGAGAATGGCTATATTCCGGTAGATGATGCAACTGCGACAGAGGCAACAGGACTGGTTTATTCCGGATTCCTTGAGCAGTCCAATGTTTCCGTGGTTGATGAGATGGTACAGATGATCGCTGTTCAGAGAAATTATGATACCAACCAGAAGATGATCTCCACCATTGATGACTCATTGCAGATAGCTGCAAACCAGCTTGGAAAGCTGTAAATTTTATAATTTTTTAATAATTTAGCTTGCACTGTATGACGATAAATAAACAGAGAAGTATATATAAGTCACGGATGACGAAATGATAGGGGACAAGGACGTAGCCCGATAGATTTCCCGGAGGTGGCTTATGGTCAGAAGTTTATGGTCAGCAGCAACAGGTATGAATGCGCAGCAGACTAACGTTGACACTATTTCCAACAACCTTGCCAACGTTAATACTACAGGTTTCAAGGCACAGGGAGCGCAGTTCAAATCTCTTTTATATCAGGAATTACAGACAGTAACAACAACTGCAAATGGTACTCCAAAGCCCACCAATTCTCAGGTTGGACTTGGTGTTCGCACGTCTACAATAAATCAGTTCTTTTCCCAGGGATCATTCCAGGATAGTGACAATCCGGCAGCTCTTGCAATAAGCGGAGATGGCTTCTTTAAGTATGCAGGAGCCACAGACGGAGAAGTATTCTATACAAGAAACGGAAACTTCACCTGGGCACTAGCTCAGACCGGTGGAACAGATCTGGTTCTTACCACAGCAGAAGGTAATAAGGTTCTTGATATAAACGGTGCAGAGATCCGTGTGGCAGGAAATGCAGTAGCCAGCAGGATTACCATCGGCAGTGATGGAAAGATCTATTATCCCGATGCTCAGGGTGTTCCTCAGCCGGTTAACAATCTTCAGATCGGTCTTTATCAGTTCCCTAACAGAGAGGGACTCCAGAGGGTAGGAAGTGCTGCATGGCAGGCTACACCTGCAAGTGGCGCAGAGATAAATGAGAACAATGCAGGAAACGGAATCAAGAGGTCTGAGATCGTTCAGGGATATCTTGAGGGATCCAATGTAAATGTTGCTACAGAGATGGTTAACCTTATTGTTGCACAGCGTGCTTATGAAATGAACTCTACAGCAATCCAAACAACAGACCAGATGATGCAGACAGCTAACTCACTTAAGAGGTGATGATTGGTTTTAAGGGGAGATAACAATGGCAGGATATGATATTGGTGGTATAAACGCTTCTGCTTATAGCGAATATGCCATGCAGGAGAGCAAAAATGCCAGTGCAGAGGCCATAAAGAGTAAGATCCAGAAGACTTCAGCGAAGTCCTCAGACGATGAGCTTTGGGAGGCTTGTAAGAGCTTTGAGGCTTACTTCCTTGAGCAGGTTTTCAAGGAAATGCAAAAGTCAGTAGATGCGCTAAAACCTGAGACAACGGATCAATCCACAGCTACTCTGGTGGATTATTTCAAGGACCAGACTCTCCAGGAGATATGCGCCACATCAGCAGACACCCAAAGTAACGGCTTTGCGCAGATGCTTTTTGAGAATCTGAAGCGCACCTATAACATCCCGGAAGCGCCGCTGGAATCCTCTGACGCTGCTCCAAAAGAAGTTTAATATTTGTCGGACCATTATCGCCAAAGTCGCAAGATTTTGGCGATTTTTTTGTGCTGCAATTATGCTATAGTAGTAGCTATGGAACAGATAAAAGGATACATTGAACATTTTATATATAAGAACGCTGAGAACGGATATGGCGTCATCAACCTGGTGACCTCCGACGATGAGATAACCTGTACCGGATCCTTCAAAGACGTGGATGTTGGCGATACAATCCTTGCTTCTGGAGAGTTTGTCAGTCATCCGGTTTACGGAGATCAGTTTAAGATCACAAGCTATGAAGTTTCCGCGCCGGATGATGAGGCATCAATGCTAAGATACCTTGGCTCCGGGGCTATAAGAGGTATCGGGGAGAAGTTGGCTGCCAGGATCGTTAAGCACTTCGGCGAAGACACCTTCCGGGTCATCGAAGAGGAGCCTGAGCGCCTGGAGGAAGTGAAAGGAATCAGCGCCGCCAAGGCCAGGGATATCGGAACCCAGATGGCAGAAAAGCGAGAGATGCGAGATGCCATGATCTTTCTTCAGCAGTACGGTATCAGCGACAATCTTTCAGTGAAGATCTATAACACCTATGGAACCAGGATTTACCGCGTCATAAAAGAGAATCCCTACCAGCTCTCTGACGACATAAGCGGAGTTGGATTCAAGACTGCAGACGAAATTGCTGCCAGAGTTGGCATTCAGATAGACTCTGACTACAGGATAAAGAGTGGTATCCTGTATGCGCTTTTACAGGCCACAATGGACGGTAATACCTTTCTTCCCATGGATGACCTGGTGAAAAGAACTATTGACGTCCTTTCCACTCGTCCCGACTATACCATAACAAGAGAAAGTGTAGAAACCCACATCGCCAACCTGGCAATGGATCAAAAGATTGTGTGCAAGAATGGCACAGATATCTATGCTTCCGGGTACTACTATGAGGAACAGGGCTGTGCAGCCATGTTAAAAGAGCTAAACCTGTCGGAGAGAGTATCTGAGGATGAAAGAGAAAACTACAGGCAGCGGATAATTGACCTTGAGAATTACAGAAATATCCAGCTGGATGACCTTCAAAGGGATGCGGTACTTCAGAGTATCACCAATGGGATTGTGATAATAACCGGTGGTCCTGGAACCGGAAAGACCACTACCATCAACACCATAATAGCTTACTATGCATCTATGGGCCTTGATATTATGTTGGCAGCACCAACAGGCAGAGCTGCCAAGCGAATGACTGAAGCTACCGGATATGAGGCAAAGACCATCCACAGGCTCCTTGAAGTTTCAGGGCAGGTTGAAGATGAGGATGGCAGCAGGGACTCGGGTGTGCGTTTTGAGAAGAACAGAGATAACCCTCTGGAAGCAGATGCCATAATCATTGATGAGATGTCCATGGTTGATATACATCTCTTTTACGCGTTGCTTAAAGCTGTGATTCCCGGAACTCACCTTATTCTTGTAGGAGACAGTTCTCAGCTTCCAAGCGTAGGCCCGGGACAGGTGCTCCGAGATCTGATAGAAAGTGGAAAGTTCCCCACCATCTACCTGAAAAAGATATTCAGGCAGGCGGAAGAGAGCGATATTGTCATGAACGCTCACAGGATCCACGACGGCGAAAAGCCGGTGCTTGATAACAAGAGCAAAGATTTCTTTTTCCTTGAGAGAAGTGATGCGGGGGTTATCTACAAGCATATGATCCAGCTAATAAGGGATAAGCTCCCGTCATATGTGGATGCGCAGCCCTTTGACATTCAGGTGCTTACTCCCATGAAGAAGGGGGCGCTTGGGGCGATACAGCTGAATCTTATTCTTCAGGAGTACCTTAACCCACCGGATAAGAACAAGAAAGAGCATGCATACGGAGACCATATTTTCCGCGAAGGAGATAAGGTCATGCAGATAAGAAACAACTACCAGGCCACCTGGGAGGTTGTTGGAAAATACAACATTCCTGTAGACAGCGGAACAGGAGTGTTCAACGGCGATATGGGAGTCATAAAAGAGATCAATGAGTACTCCCAGGACATGGTGGTGGAGTTTGATGAAAACAGACGGGTGAGATATCCTTTTGGGGATTTGGATGAGCTGGAATTATCCTATGCCATTACCATACATAAGTCCCAGGGCAGTGAGTATCCTGCAGTCATCATGCCTATTCTGGGAGGACCAAGAATGCTACTTAACAGGAATCTTTTGTATACTGCAGTAACAAGAGCCAAGAACACTGTCTGCATACTGGGCAGCAGCCAGACTCTCATGACCATGGTGGAAAACGAGGAACAATTAAAAAGATATACCGGCTTAAAGGACAGAATAGTAGAATTTTTCAATGTTGATGAAAAGTAACCCTGTGCTGGACCTGATATATCCAAGGCATTGCCCTGTCTGCGACGGAATTGTTGGAATGTTTGAGTTTCAAGACGGGCGCATACAAAGGTCAGGTCCGATCCACAGAAAATGCCTTAAGAAAATTGAATATGTAAAAGGCCCCACCTGTCAGAAGTGTGGAAAGCCCTTGGGAAGCGATAAAACCGCAGAGTATTGCAGTGACTGTCAGCGCACCAGACATTTTTTTACCAAAGGATATTCGGTGTTCCTGTATCGAAGCATCTCCGGATCCATTTACAGATTTAAGTACATGGGGCGCAAGGAATATGCGGATTTCTATGGCTTGGCTACGAAAAAGAGTCTTGGTAAGAGATTGAAGCGACTTGGAATTGAAGTTATAGTTCCGGTACCAATGTACAAAGACAAGGAGAGGAAAAGAGGATATAACCAGGCGGAGGTTTATGCTAAGGCTGTTTCAAAAGCTTTGGATATCCCTATGGATAACGGCCTCATAAAGAGGGTGAGAAACACCGCTCCAATGAAGGAACTGGACGCTGTAAGGCGGCGCAATAATTTGAAAAAAGCTTTTATTATGCCCCAAAATGATGTAAAATTTAAGTGCGTACTAATTATCGATGACATCTATACAACTGGAAGTACTATTGATGAGATCGCCCATGAGTTTCAGATGGCAGGAGTTGAAAAGATTTATTTTCTGACCCTGGCTATCGGGCAAACTACTTAAATAAATGGAGGTCAGCTTATGAACTTACGGAATTGTGCAAGATGCGGAAAGATGTTTAATTACATCGGAGGTCAGCCTATTTGCGAGCTATGCAAGAAGGCATTGGAGGATGATTTCCAGAAGGTAAAACAGTACATACAAGATAATCCGGCTGCTACTCTTAAGCAGATTTCAGAGGATAATGAAGTCACAACCAAGCAGATCCAGCAGTGGATCCGTGAGGAGAGACTTATGTTTTCTAAGGATTCTCCACTTCAGCTTCTTTGTGAGAATTGTGGAGAGCCTATTCAAACAGGAAGATTTTGCGCTAAGTGTAAAACATCAATGGCAAATACACTTAATGACTCATTTGCTAAACCTAAGCCGGCACTTCAGAAGCCTGTCAAGAAGGAGCCCAAGGCTGGAATGCGCTTCCTGGATACCTAAGGAGCAGGAATGTTAAACGAAGAAAAAGTCATTTTGATGACCAAAATGGCTGCGTTCATAGATCGCGAAGGCAAAAAGAATGACGCTATCAACACATATTTCAAAAGTGATTATGTGGGATTTAATGTTATCAAATCCGTGATAAGCGCTACCATTGTGTTTGCTATTTTTGTTGCGACCTATGTGTTGTGTAATTTTGAAGAGGTTTTATCAAATCTTTACAACACGGATAATCTATTAGCTATTGGCAGGAGGTTCTTGACATATTACCTCCTGCTTGTTGGCGTGTATTCTCTTGCATCATATGTCATTTATTCCTATCGTTACACTAAAATGCGTAAGAGTATGAAGGCATATTATGGGGACTTAAAGAAACTTGCCAGAATCTACGAAAAGGAACAGTGACATGACTTCTTTATTGGAATTCAAGCAATATGTAAAGAGATTTTATATCAAATATGAGACGTACATTACCTACGTTTGGAAATTCTTACTGGCGCTGATCACCATAGTGGTGATCAATGGAAAGCTGGGGTACATGGACGCGCTTACAAATGGAGCTATTGTGATGATGGCTTCTCTTTTGTGCGCAATACTACCTCCTAACTTTATTGTGTTAGTGGCAGCTGTGTTTATTCTGGGACATCTTTATTCCATGGCTGTTGAGTGTGCGCTTATTGCAGCAATCATCTTCCTTTTGATGTTCCTTTTGTACTTCAGGTTTTCGCCAAAGGACACATTGGCAGTGCTTCTTACACCGCTGTTTTTCTTCATGCATATCCCATACGTGATGCCACTTGCAATGGGGCTTCTTGGGACACCAGCATCAATCGTATCGGTTTCCTTTGGCCTTGTTATTTCATACATGCTGCAGTTCTTTTCATCTAACGCAGCGAGTTTCGGAAGTGACGGAGTACAAGAGGCTGCCAATCAGTTCCAGGGGCTTATTGATGGGATTTTAGGCGACAAGGCAATGGTTGTTATGATCGCAGCTTTTGCTGTTTCACTGGTCCTTGTTTACATCATCAGAAGATCCTCTGCCAACTATTCATGGAAGATCGCAGTGGCAGCAGGAGCAGTCAGCCTGATCATTGTTACTCTGATCGGAGATATCGTAAGTGATACACAGATTTCTATTCCGGGAGTTATTCTTGGAACAATAGTTTCAGCTCTTTTGATGCTGGTTCTTGAGTTCTTTGCGTTTAACCTGGATTACAGCAGAACTGAGAAGGTTCAGTTCGAAGATGACGATTATTACTACTACGTTAAGGCAGTACCTAAGGTTACGGTTTCAACTCCTGAGAGGAAGGTTAAAAAGATCAACCGTGCAAGGGAGCAGCATTAAGATATAAGGGAAAGTCATGGATCAGATTGATTTTATTTTTGACTTTAACAGAACAAGCCTGCATATGCCGACCATTAGGTTTTCAGATATACTGGAGGTCTTCATCATAGCCTTTCTGGTATATCACATTTTGGTATGGGCCAGAAACACCAGGCTGTGGTCCCTATTAAAGGGTGTCATAGTTATTCTGGTGTTTATTTTGGTGTGCGCCCTTTTGAACATGTCGACTATCTTGTGGATAGTTGAAAGAGTGTTCAGTATTGCCATTATAGCTATAGTGGTCATTCTTCAGCCAGAGCTGAGAAAGGCCTTGGAAGAACTAGGAAGGAAAAATTTCTTTTCCAATGTATTGTCTTTGGGGGATCCCAAGTCAGAAGGAAGATTTTCAGACAGAACCCTCAATGAGATAACAAGAGCCTGCATTGAGATGGCAAAGGTAAGAACCGGTGCACTTATAGTAATCGAGAAGAACCATCCGCTTACAGAATACGAGAGAACAGGAATCGAAGTTGATGCCATTGTAACAAGTCAGCTTCTTATCAATATTTTTGAGCACAACACACCTCTCCATGACGGAGCAGTAATTGTAAGGGGAGACAGGATTACATCGGCAACCTGTTATCTTCCTCTTTCAGACAATATGGGAATCGGTAAGGAACTGGGTACGAGACATCGTGCAGGTATCGGTGTGTCTGAGGCCACAGACTGTTTTGTTATCATTGTTTCTGAGGAGACAGGTAAGATAAGTGTGGCTTCTGAGGGAGAGCTTGAGAGAGCTCTTGACTCCGACAGACTCAGGGAGAGACTTAGAGTGATCCAGGACAAGCATGAGGAGGAAGCACCTATAAAGTACTTCGCCAGAAAGGCCAGGGCAAGAAAATGAAGAGATTGACGGCCAACTGGGGACTTAAGCTTGCATCACTGATATTTGCCATCATTGTGTGGTTTCTTGTAACCAATATCAATGATCCTATTACTTCGGTGAGATATACGAATATTCCCGTTACACTAATGAATACATCCCTTATCACTGATCAGGGACAGGTTTACACGATTTTGGACGGAAGTGATACCATAAACACGGTAACACTCTATGCGCCAAGATCCATCATTGATTCTTTGAGCCAGAATAATATAGTTGCAACAGCTGATCTACAGGAACTTTCGAGCCTGAATACAGTAGGAATTACTGTTACAACTAACAAGTACAGGGACAAGATTGAAACTATTGTTTCCAGCTCGGATGTTGTAAAGCTCAGTGTCGAGAGAAAGGCTTCAAAGTCACTGGCTTTAAAGGCAACAACTTCCGGATCTTTAACTGACGGGTATGTGATCGGAGATGTAGCTACTGATCAGAATATGGTCAGAATAAGCGGACCTGAGTCAGTGGTCAACAGGATCGCATCCGCTGCGGTAGATGTTGATGTTACAGGCTTTACTTCCAACATCGGAACTGATGCAGATATAAAGCTTTTGGATGCAGATGGAAACGAAGTGGATGGTTCACTGGTTTCCATGAATATAAAGACTGTTAGAGTTAACGTTGTTATTTACGAGACAAAATATGTTCCGATCACCTATGTTGTAAATGGTGAGGCGGCAAATGGTTACATGTATACCGGCCAGATTGAGAGTACTCCTGATAGTATCCTTGTTGCCGGAAGAAGCAACACTATAGCATCCATAAATGAGATCAAGGTTGAGGATGAGGCTATAGATGTTACAGGACTTACATCTAATCTTACCTACACCTATGATATAAGTGATTTCCTTCCTTCAGGAGTCAGCCTGGGAGATAAGGAATTCAGTGGATCAGTATCTATTGTTGCTCATGTTGAGCCTATTGCAACACAGACCTTTGATGTAAGTGTCTCCAACGTGCAGGTTGAAGGATCAATAGAGGGCTTCACTGTAACTATTGACGATACTGAATATGAAACAGTTTCTTTGACACTTCAGGGACTGAAAGCTGCGATAAACAGTGTTGATCCTGATAATATAACAGGAAAGGTCAATGTAAATGATCTGATCACCGGAAATGACCTTGACAGTCTTAAGGCGGGAAATTATAGCGCTGATGTGGAGTGGGATCTTCCTGATGGTGTAAAGACCAAGGGAACGGTCAGTGTATACGTCAAGGTTGAAGAGAATTGAGACTAAGGGGAGCAATAAATGGTTACACAGAAGATAGTCATTTCTAATCCTACGGGGTTGCACCTTCGTCCTGCAGGAAATCTTTGTAAGGTGGCTATGAATTATAAATCTCATATCACCTTCAATTATGGGGATAACTCCGCCAATGCCAAGAGCGTACTTAGTGTTCTTGGTGCCTGCATTAAATGCGGGGATGAACTGGAGTTTATATGCGATGGTCCTGATGAGGAAGAGGCTCTGAAAGCCATTGTTTCAGCCATAGAAACTGGGCTTGGCGAGTGAAATAACTTGTGATAAAATCACATGAGTTAAAAAGATAGAGAGGAAGTTTTTTTATAATGAAAAAGTTTAAAGCTGCGCTTGTTGCAGGTCTTGCTGTGACAATGCTGATGGGTTGTGGAAAGAGCAGTGACGAAGCTGTTGTGGGGATCAGTGTTGAGAAACTTGAAGATGTTCAGGACATAACACCTGTAGCTACAGAAGAGGTTTCTGTTGAGGAAGAGGTTGTTGATGAGGACGCTCCTCCGGCAGAGGGAATGGTAAGAAGCTACTTCACAAATAAGTGGGTAGATGAAGAAGTAAACAATATAAGACCAATAGCAGTAATGTATCCTATAAATAAAGAGGCTCAGCCTCAGTACGGACTTAGCAATGTTGCAGTCTTCTATGAGATCATGGAAGAGGGTAGCATGAGCCGTCAGATGGGTATTGTTGAGAACTGGCAGAATCTGGACCAGATAGGTAATATTCGTAGTATCCGTGATTACTTTATCTATGCAGCTCTTGAGTATGATCCAATCATTGTCCATTACGGCGGACCTGAGCTTTATGTTAGCGGCGTTCTGACTGGAAAGAACAGACCTAATGGTGTGGATGATGTAGATAACCTTAACGGTGTTGGCGGTAAGGCAATGGGCCCTGACTACGGTGCATTCTTCAGAGTTCCTGAAGGAAGTACCTCTGAGCATACAGCTTTTACAGATGGAGCACATGTTAAGTCTGCTATTGAAAAGGCTGGTTTCTCACTGGAACACAGAGACAAGTTCGAGGGACAGTCACACTTTAAGTTTACCGGATATACAAATCCTAACACTCTTGAGGATTACCCAGATGCAGTTGAAGCAACAGAGATTGATATGGCTGGATGCTTCCCTGTTACAAAGTCAGCTCTTAAGTATGATCCTGAGCAGGGCGTATATCTTAAGACTCTTTATGGCAATGCTCAGAAGGATGCTCTTACAGGTGAGCAGCTTTCCTTTGATAATGTGGTTATTCAGAGAGCTTACCACGAAGTTCGTGATGACAACGGATATCTTGCATATCAGATGCATGACACAACCCGTGATGGCTACTTCATCACCAGAGGTAAGATGATCCATATAACCTGGGAGAAAACAGACGATTACTCTCCTACAACATATTATGATGACAATGGAGAGGAAGTAACCTTCAATACCGGAAGAACAATGATCTTTGTTATTCAGGAGAAGGGTGGATCATTCTCTAAGTTTGATGTAAACGGAGTTACTTACGCAGACTGACCTTTAGATAACTGTATTTCAGCGGACGGCTTGAAGCCGTCCGTTAAATATTTAGTCATTTAGATTTGAGAGGAAAAACATGGAAAAGATTATCGTAACTGGTTGCAATGGACAGCTGGGAAGAGCCATCAATAAGGAACTTCCAAAGGATAAATACGAGCTTATCAACACAGATGTGTTTGAAGGAGAAGGCATTATACCTCTGGATATAACTAATGTTGACGCGGTAATAGAGCTTGCAAGAAAGACTAAGGCAACAGCTATTATTAATTGCGCGGCGTATACTGCAGTTGACAAGCAGGAAAGTGATGTAGATCTTTCCTATAAGATAAATGCCATTGGACCAAGAAACCTTGCTATAGCAGCAACAGAAACAGGAGCAAAGCTTGTTCATATTTCTACAGACTATGTATTTGAGGGAAATGGTACAAGACCTTACATCGAGTTTGATAAGACCGGACCTGTCAGCGTTTACGGAAAGACAAAGCTTGCCGGCGAAGAGATGGTAAAACAGTTTGCCAGGGACTTTTTCATCATAAGAACAGCATGGCTCTACGGAGATGGAAAAAACTTTGTTAAGACTATGCTGGGACTTTCTGAAAAGTATGATGAGGTAAGTGTTGTTAAGGATCAGCTTGGAACTCCTACCAGCACAAAGGAGCTTGCAAAGGCTATCCACTATCTTCTTGGAACTGAGAACTATGGGGTATTCCATGGAACCTGTGAGGGAGACACAAACTGGGCTGACTTTACAGAGGAAATTTTCAGACTTGCAGGAAAGAATACACGAGTAAATCATGTAACTACTAAGGAGTACTCTGAGAAGAATCCACAGGCTGCTCCTCGTCCTGCTTACAGTATTTTGGATAATTATATGTTCAGACTCACTTCAGATTTTAGGTTTGCTGACTGGCACTATGCTATTGAAGAGTATCTGAAGGAACTTTGAGGGAATTTATGAGTTTTATTAATGGTGTATTACACAATCACATTTTGCTGGCTTCATTTTGGGCCTGGCTGGTCGCTCAGGTTTTAAAGACCATTATATATGTGATAGTTAACAAAGATTTTAATCCGGAAAGACTTGTGGGAGATGGCGGAATGCCAAGTTCCCATTCTGCTACAGTAATGGCACTTGTTACTTCTACAGCCTTTTACCACGGCGCAGATACCTTTGAATTTGCTGTAACAGCTATTCTTGCTCTTATTGTCATGCATGATGCTATGGGAGTAAGGCGAGAGACGGGGAAGCAGGCTAAGGTTATCAACAATATGATGGATTGGTTTGCGGAATTTAACAGTGATCTTCCGCCTGAGGAAAAGCTTAAAGAGTTTGTGGGACATTCTCCTACACAGGTATTCTTCGGAGCTCTTTTAGGTGTTGTTGTGGCATTTGTAGTCTGCAATCTGTAAAACTGACTGATCGGGGGCTTATAGACTTTATGCTGGCAGTTACACTGATCTGGCTATATGTAATTATTACAACTTATCTTGTTGGTTATGGATTTCTGATGTCATTGGTAAACTGGCCGGGAATGCATCGGAAAAAGAGCAGCAAGGGCATTAAGAGGTACGATTTCAGGTTTAAGGAAAGCTATATCATAACCGGAATCGTACTGGTCACAGTGTACGCTCAGATAGTAAGTCTTTTTTCTAAAGTGGCTCTTGGAGCTAATATTGTTCTTATTTCTGTATGTCTGCTTATTGCAGTTTATTACAGGTATGAGCTTATGGATGATCTGATGGAAATGACTCAGATGATCACTGCCAAGGGCAACATCTATATTTATCTGGCTGTATTTCTTTTAATGGCATATGGCACCAGTCATGGACTGATGCACTATGATTCTGACCTGTATCATGCACAGGCAATTCACTGGATAGAAGAATATGGAATAGTTAAAGGGCTTGGGAATCTCCATGTGAGACTTGCCTATAACAGCTCTGCTTTTGCGCTTTCTGCTCTTTATAGTATGAGTTTTTTAGGTGGACAGTCCTTCCATGTGATGTCAGGATTCTTTTCACTTCTTTTGGCGTGGCAGTGCGTTGATATTAGGAATGTTTTCAGAAGAGGGCATTTTGTTATTTCCGACTTTGCCAGACTGGCGGCTATCTATTATCTCTTCACTGTTTTTGATGAAATGGTAGCTCCGGCTTCTGATTATTTTTTGTCGGCTATTGTCTTTTATGTGATAATCCACTGGCTTGATATGTATGTGAAGCACGAGAGGTCTTATGTGCCTTATATTCTTCTTGCGTTACTTGGAGTATTTGCCATCACAATAAAGCTTTCAGCTGCACCTATGGTGCTGTTATCGATTATCCCCATCTACAAGCTTTTCCATGAAAGGACTCCGGAAAAGGTCAAGGCGCTACTCATCTCTATTGTTTTGGCGCTGGTTATTGTTCTTCCGTTCCTTATCAGAAACGTAGTTATATCCGGATGGATCCTTTATCCGGTCACATTGCTTGATTTCTTTGGCTTTAAGTGGGAGATTCCCAAAGGCGTTGCAGCATTTGATGCTATCCAGATCAAGACCTTTGGAAGAGGATATAACGATGTGGCAGTCTACATGGATGTTTCTATGGGAGAGTGGGTTCCCCACTGGTTTGAGAGTATTACAGGAATCAGCAAGATCATGGTGATCCTTGATATGGTTTCCATAGTAGTATTTCTTGTTTATTTAATTTATTTCCTGGTTGCTGTGGCAGGACAGAAGTCCTCAAAGATAAAGCTTGGGAACAGCAAAGTATTTGAACTCAGCCATAGAAGTATGCTCAACACGGCGGATTTCATAACTATAAGCGCTACCCTTGTTGGCTGCCTTGGCTTCTGGTTCTTCAGTGCACCCTTGATCCGCTATGGAGTTGTTTATGTATGGCTCGTTCCTGCAGTCATTCTTGGAAGACTTGTAATTCTCGGCTTCAACAAGTTGGAAGAAGCTCCAAAGTCGATTATCATGAAGGCCGTTACAGCCATTCTCCTTTTATGGCTGGCCTATAAAGCTATATTCCTTGTGGTGGATGATTCCGGACGCTACAATCCTGTCTACCTTGTAAAGCAGCAGGACTATGGAGAATATGAGACGAAAGAATTTGAACTAAACGGAGTGAAGATCTATTACCCGGCTACCGGCGATCAGGTCGGTTACTATCCATTCCCAGCAGCCACCCATGATTTAACAGGAGAAGTGGAATTAATGGGAAACGACGTGAAGGATGGATTTAAATCTGTACAATAAGAAAGACGTGCCATAGGCACGTCTTTTTATTTATCGCTCTGCACGCATAGGGTTGTTGAGGAAATCTTCGTAGGCAAGGCGGATTCCGTCATCAAGCTCTGTGGTGTAGGTCCAGCCAAGTTCTTTGGCCTTGGATACATCGAGGAGCTTTCTTGGTGTTCCGTTTGGCTTTGAAGGATCCCAACGAATCTCTCCGGTGTAGCCTACAATCTTTGCTACCTTCTCGGTAAGCTGCTTGATAGTAAGCTCTTTTCCTGTACCGGCATTAACTGTTTCATCGCCACTGTAATTATTCATAAGGAATACACACAGATTGGCAAGATCATCAACGTAAAGGAACTCACGAAGTGGGCTTCCGTCTCCCCAACAGGTTACGTAAGGAAGATTCTGCTCCTTTGCCTCGTGGAAACGGCGGATAAGGGCAGGAAGTACATGTGAGTGAGTTGGGTGATAGTTGTCGTTAGGTCCGTAAAGGTTTGTGGGCATTACGGAGATATAATCTGTTCCGTACTGCTTGTTGAGATATTCGCAGTACTTAAGTCCTGATATCTTAGCAAGAGCATAAGCTTCATTGGTCTTTTCCAGCTCTGAAGTAAGAAGGCAGTTCTCTTTCATGGGCTGAGGAGCCATTCTCGGATAGATACAGGAGGAACCAAGGAATTCAAGCTTCTTGCAGCCATTCTTCCAGGCAGAATTGATAACGTTCATCTCCAGGATCATGTTCTCATACATGAAGTCTGCGAGAGCCTGGGAGTTACCCATGATTCCACCAACCTTAGCTGCTGCAAGGAAAACATATTCAGGCTTTTCATCTGCAAAGAAGTTCTCTACCTGATCCTGTCTGGTAAGGTCCAGTTCCCTGTGGGTTCTGGTCACGATGTTTTCGTATCCCTGCCTGTTTAATTCTCTTACGATAGCTGAACCAACCATTCCTCTGTGGCCAGCTACATATATCTTAGCGTTCTTTTCCATCATAACGGTATATCTCCTGGTTATTACTTTTCGATTCCCTTCTCAAGGAACTCTGCAAGGTTGAACTTAACGTGCTCGTTAGCTCTTTCTACAGCAACCTTTCTCATGTCGTGCTCAACCATGATCCTTACAAGCTCTTCAAAGGATGTGGTCTGAGGATTCCAGTGAAGCTTCTCTTTTGCCTTTGTAGGATCACCCCAGAGGTTTACAACGTCTGTAGGTCTGTAGAAGTCTTCTGACACCTCAACAAGTACCTTTCCGGTAGCTTTGTCATAACCCTTCTCGTCGATGCCTTCACCCTTGAACTCAAGCTCGATTCCTGCATAGTGGAATGCCAGCTGCGCAAACTCACGAACAGAGTGCTGTACGCCTGTAGCGATAACGAAGTCTTCAGGCTTGTCGTTCTGAAGGATGAGCCACATACACTCTACGTAGTCCTTAGCATATCCCCAGTCACGGAGACTTGAAAGGTTTCCAAGATAGAGCTTATCCTGCTTACCCTGAGCAATTCTTGAAGCTGCGAGAGTGATCTTACGTGTAACGAAGGTCTCGCCTCTTCTTTCTGACTCGTGGTTGAAAAGGATACCTGAGCAGCAGAACATGTTGTAAGCTTCTCTGTACTCCTTAACGATCCAGTAGCCATAGAGCTTAGCTACAGCGTAAGGGCTGTAAGGATGGAAAGGAGTCTTTTCATTCTGAGGAACCTCCTCAACCTTTCCGTAAAGCTCTGAAGTTGAAGCCTGATAAATACGACAGGTATCTGCAAGTCCGCACTGACGAACAGCCTCAAGGACTCTGAGAACACCGGTTGCATCTACATCAGCAGTGAATTCAGGTGAATCAAAGGAAACCTGAACATGAGACTGAGCTGCCAGGTTGTAGATCTCGTCAGGTCTTACCTTCCCTACAACTCCAAGGATGCTCATGGAATCTCCAAGATCACCATAGTGAAGGTGGAAATGCTCGTGTCCTTCCAGGTGCGCGATCCTTTCTCTGTAGTCTACAGATGATCTGCGGATTATGCCGTGTACGTCATAGCCCTTCTCTAAAAGAAACTCTGCAAGATAAGAGCCGTCCTGACCTGTGATACCAGTAATAAGTGCTTTTTTTGCCATATAAATTCTCCTTAATAATTAAATAGAAGTTTTAAACTTATTCGCGAAATATCATTCTATCATACTTTACTATATATTCATATATTAATGCAATTTTTTGTTCGTGTTACCATTCACGGTTTGGGGAAGCGATGTCCACAGGGAAGGGGAGAGTCTGGGAAAGCTTCCCGCAACAAAAAAACCAAAATCTTCCCGGACCGGCTCGCTGGAATTCATGGTCGTAAGTCTTAGCACCTTCCATCCTACGGACCGACGGCTCATTGGCTTTTGAAGCTGCTTGTTTTCATTTCCGAGTCCTCCAAATAGCAAACGCCAGTTTCTTAGCATTCCAATGCAGTTTTTAACTCGCATGCGAGAGATGTCCGAAGCAGGGCTGTTCATATAAGTATATTAAAATGGTCATGGCTCGCAAGGCGAGCCATGACCATTTGAGGCATGCAACATTATAAAGCCCTGCAAGCGAGCATGCGTAATATTATAAAAACTGCAGGAATGCTAAAGAAACGTTTCGTTTGCGTACGGTGAGGAAATGGAAATAACAGCTGAGAAAACTCAGGAGCCGTCCTGGGATCCGTGGGCAGGCTGGAAGGTGCTAATGCTTATGGCACATGAATTCTTCAGCTTGCTGCTACGCTCAGATTTTGTGTTTTTAGTTGTTGCTCGCGGCTTTCCCAGACTCTCCCCTTCCCTGTGGGCATCGCTTCCCCAAACCGTGAATGGTAACTTGTTCGTTGAAAGAAAGAGGCATTAAGTGTAGAATAAATGATAGGATTGCGTAAATATGCGCAGATATAGTTGGGAGAGTTAAATGAAACTTTTAAGCGTGGTTATACCATGTTATAACGAGGAAGAGAATATATTTGATTTTTATAATGAACTCATGAAGACAGAGGAGTTCTTTAAGGGTCGTGACGTAGATTTTGAACTGGTCTTTGTGGATGATGGATCAAAGGATAATACAGCAGCTAAGGTAAAAGAGCTAAACCAGAAGGATGGCAGAGCTCATCTGATCAGCTTTTCCAGAAACTTTGGGAAAGAAGCTGCCATGTATGCAGGACTTTCCCATGCAAAGGGTGATTACGTTGTGGTTATGGACTGCGATCTTCAGGATCCTCCGGCAATCCTTCCTGATATGTTTAAAGCTATTGAGGATGAGGGCTATGATTCTGTTGCTACCAGAAGGGTCAACAGAAAGGGAGAGCCTCCCATCAGATCATTTTTTGCAAGGAAGTTTTATAAGATCATCAACAAGATGTCCAATACTGAGATTGTAGACGGAGCCAGAGATTACAGGCTTATGACAAGGCAGTTTGTGGATGCAATTCTTTCCATGGAGGAGTATAACAGGTTCTCCAAGGGCATCTTTGGCTGGGTTGGATTTAAAAATAAATGGCTTGAATTTGAGAATGTGGAGCGGAAGAAGGGCGAGACCAAGTGGTCCTTCTGGAAGCTGTTTGTGTATGCCATTGATGGCATTTTGGCATTTTCTACAGCACCCCTTGCCATGGCTTCACTGATCGGTGTGCTGTTTTGTATGGTGGCCTTTATTTTCATTATTGTGATCATCGTAAGGCAGTGGACTGTAGGAGATCCCAACAACATGGTTGGTTGGGCATCTACCGCCTGCATCATTCTTTTTGCCAGTGGTGTCCAGCTCTTTTGTGTAGGAATTGTTGGACAGTATCTGTCCAAGGCATATCTGGAGGTAAAGAAGCGCCCTCTGTTTATTGTAAAAGAGGAATTGTAATGGTTAGCATAGTTGTGCCGGTTTATAATGCGGCGAAGTATATAGAGAATACCATCAGGATGGTTTCGGAGCAGACCTATAAGGACTGGGAGCTGATTCTGGTGGATGACGGTTCCAAGGATGGAAGCCCCGAAGTAATCGAAGAAATTATAAAAAAGCAGGGAAAGAGAATACGCCTTATCAGGAAGGAAAGTAATGTGGGAGCAGCTGAGGCAAGGAACGCCGGAATAGACGCTTCCTCAGGAAGGTATATCGCTTTTCTTGATGCTGATGATGTCTGGATGCCGGATAAGCTTGAGAAGCAGATAGCTTTTATGGAGAAGACCGGGGCAGCCTTTTCCTTTCACTCCTATGAATTTGGGGATGAAAATGCAAAGCCCACAGGAAAGATAGTTCATGTGCCAGCCACATTAAAGTATAAGCAGGCACTTTCAAGAACAGTGATATTTACCACCACCGTAATGTTTGACACTGAAAAGATCGATATGGAAATAATCCATATGCCCAAGGTTCCCAGTGAGGATACAGCCACCTGGTGGAGGATATTAAAAAGTGGCTACGTGGCATATGGTCTTGACGAAAATCTGGCTGTTTACAGGAGACCCGGAAAGTCTCTGTCTTCAAACAAGCTGGAGGCACTGTACAGGATATGGTTCCTTTACAGGAACATTGCAAATCTGTCAGTTCCTGAGTCATTATTTTATTTTGGAGGATGGGCAGTAAGAGCAACTATTCGAAGGCTCTGATTGCTCAAGGGGAAGTATGAAACAAAAAGAATCAAAGAAGAGAATCCTTGTTTTGATCCTGGCTTTTGTTGGGCTGTGTATGCAGACGGCAGTATATGCCTGGTTTTGGTTTAGTGTTTACTATCCGCAGGTTTCAAAGCCTCGTGTGAGTCAGGATGGTTATGCACTTGGTAACGGACTTAAGTTGTATTTTCGTGGTCATTTGCTTATCCTTGCCATCTATTTTATTCTGCTTCTTTTCTTCTCAAATACCTACGGCGGACTAAAAATCGGATATTTAAGACCAATGGACGTGTTCTTTTCTCAGATATTTGCACTGTTCATGGTCAACTTCATTTCATATTTCCAGATAGCTCTTTTGAACAACTGGCTTGTTCCTGTGCTGCCAATGCTGGAGATATTTGTGATCCAGCTTGCTATTGCCTTTTTGTGGGCCTATACCACCAATGCAATTTACATGAAGATATTCCCGCCCAGGGAGCTTCTCCTTATCAGCGGAGTTTATCCTGTGGATGATATTGAGCGTAAGTTCAACTCCAGAAAAGACAAGTACCACATTGCCAAGAAGATGAATATATCTGAAGGAATCGATGCAGTATATAAGGAGTGCCTGGGAAATTATGACGGAGTAGTTATTTGGGACGTTCCCAGCCAGTTCAGAAATGGTCTTGTTAAATACTGCTATGGCAGAAACATCAGAATATATGTGATGCCTAAGATAACAGATGTTTTGTTAAAGGGTTCATCACAGCTTCATCTTTTTGATACCCCGGTGCTTCTTCTTAGGGAGTACTCCATTAAGATTGAGCAAAGGGCCATAAAGAGGCTTTTTGATATAGTTCTTTCATTGCTGCTTATTGTTCTTTCTTCACCGGTCATGCTTGTGACTGCTATCATCATCAAGGCCTATGACAAGGGGCCTGTTCTGTACAAGCAGATCCGCTGCACCAAGGACAGAAGAGAGTTTAAGATCATGAAGTTCAGGAGTATGAGGGTTGATGCCGAGAAGGACGGAGTGGCAAGACTTGCATCCAAGAATGATTCCAGGATCACTCCTATCGGAAAGTTTATCAGATCCTGCAGGATCGATGAGCTTCCACAGCTCTTTAATATTCTTGTTGGTGACATGTCTTTCATTGGTCCAAGACCTGAGAGACCTGAGATCATAAAGCAGTATCTGGAGGAGATGCCTGAGTTCGCCTTCAGG
The DNA here is from genome assembly GCF_000702965.1 of Butyrivibrio sp. AE2032. NCBI lineage: Bacteria > Bacillati > Bacillota > Clostridia > Lachnospirales > Lachnospiraceae > Butyrivibrio > Butyrivibrio sp. AE2032. The sequence continues at coordinate 1,545,268 of NZ_JNLF01000003.1, forward strand.
ACAAAGGTAAAGGCCGGACTTGCAGGCTATGCCCAGGTTTACGGAAAGTACAACACAACTCCTTACGACAAGCTAAAGCTGGACCTTACATATATTGAGAATTATTCTATTTGGCTTGATATCAAGCTCATGCTCCTTACAGTGAAGATCCTTTTCACTCCGGACAGTACGGAGGGTGTAGAGGAAGATCAGGTTACAGCTCAGAAAAATTCATGATGGTGGGATAGATGACTGATAACAGATTGCAGATACTTATTTCATCGGTGAATAAGAACCCTGAGGAGCTTTTGCAGGCCATGAACCTTGAATCAGGCGGAGTACTGGTCAACCAGCTCATTGGGGACAATGCTCCTTTAGGGATCACCCCGGGGGAAAAGAGCTGCGAGATAAATGGACAGCAGTTCCTTATCCTGAACAGGAATGAAAAGGGAGTAGGTCTTTCAAGAAATACTGCCCTTGAACATGCAAGTTCTGAGTTTATCCAGTTTGGCGATGATGACATTGTTTACGAAGAGGGCTACGCAGGAAGGATCATTAAGGAGTTTGATGAACATCCTGAGGCGGATGTGCTTCTTTTTAATGTTAAAGCTCAGGAGGGAAGGGAGACCTATTGGAACGAGGATTTTTCCAAGGTTTCCTGGTATAACTACGGAAGATACCCTGCCTATGCTATTTGTGCAAGGCGGGAAAAACTTATAAATAGTGGCGTTAAGTACTCGCTTTTATTTGGCGGAGGGGCTCCATATATGAACGGTGAGGATTCCCTGTTTTTGCACGATGCGCTGAAGGCGGGTCTTTCCATCTACCGGACCACAGTATTTTTGGGAAAAGAGAAAAAAGGCGAGTCTACCTGGTTTAACGGGTATACTGACAAATTCTTTTTTGACAGAGGAGTGCTCTACCATTTCCTTTATGGGGGTATGGCACCTGTCTTTGGCTTCAGATACCTTTATAAAAACCGAAAGGTCTTTTGCCGGGAAAAGGGACTCTGGAAGAGCTACAAACTGCTGTGTGATGGGGTTCGCCACGGGAGAAAGTGTTTATGAAGAAACCCTTTTTTACAATAATTGTAGTTTCATATAATGCCGGGGATAAGCTCATAAAGACAGTTCAGAGCATTGCAGATCAGTCTTTTACTGATTACAGAGTTCTTGTAAAGGATGGCATGAGCACCGACGGATCAATCGATAAGTTAAAAGAGACTTTTGATGTGGGAATAGCTCAGGAGGACATTGAAAAGAAGATCACTCTCTTGGAGAGCTGTGACAATGGAATCTATCATGCCATGAATATAGCAACTGCCTTCCTTAGTGAAAAGATAAAACAGGGCAGGGCCACAAAAGAGGATGTTGAGGAAAGCGGCGACGTAAAGATCCTTAAGGCAGGAGAAGAGCCGTCCTATGTGTTCTTCCTGAACTGTGGAGATTATTTCAGGGATAAAAATGTACTGAAAGAGGTCCACAGGATCATAATTGGAAGAAATCTTAAGGAGGGAACCACACTTCCGGCCATATACTACGGAGATACCTTCGACAGTTCCACCGGTACAAAAGTTTCATCAAACCCAAAGATAGACGATCACGCCTGCTATAGGAATGTTCCATCCCATCAGGCCTGTTTTTATGATGAGAGGCTGATCTACAGAAATCCCTTTGACCTTAAGTACAAGGTAAGAGCTGACTATGAGCAGTTCCTTCGCTGTTTCTACAAGGAAAAGGCAGAGACAGTGTATATGCCTCTTGTAATAGCAGACTACGAGGGAGGCGGATATTCTGATCAGAACAAAAAGATCTCTGAGGAGGAGAGGAGACAGATTATAAAAATGTATCTCCCGGCCTCTAAGGTGAGAAAATATGATTTTTTAAGGCTCATCACTTTGTCCCATTTTCGTACTGCGCTGGCTTCCAACAGAGTTACTGCCGGAGCCTACAATGGTGTTAAGAACGCTATCTATGCCCTTAAGGGAAGAAAAGACAATAAGGAGTAACGAATATTGAGAGTACTCTGGCTTTGTAATATCATGCTGCCGGCTTATGCCATAGCTCATGACCTGCCCTATACCGTCAGGGAGGGATGGCTTTCCGGCTGCCTTAACAGAATAATTTCTGCAAAGAAGGATGATGAGAAGATCGAACTTGGAATATGTTTTCCTGCTGAGGGAGAAATAGCTTCGTCAAAAGAGGAGATTGATGGTATCACCTACTATGGCTTCAGGGAGGATCTAAATCATCCTGAGGTCTATGACGGAACAGTTGAGAACAGATTCCATGTTGTTTTAGATGATTTTAAACCTGATGTGGTCCATATCTTTGGTACGGAATTTCCGCATTCACTGGCTATGCTCAGGGCCTTTGGGAATCCGGACAAGGTTCTTTTAGGAATCCAGGGCATCTGCTCAGTCATTGCAGCTGAGTACATGGCAGGAATTCCTGAGGAGGTTCAAAGATCTGCGACCCTGAGGGATAAGCTTAAAGAAGATTCTCTTATGCAGCAGCAGGAGAAGTTTAAAATCCGTGGTGAGCATGAGAGAGAAGCTATCATGTTGGCAGGAAATATAACCGGAAGAACGGCTTTTGATAAGAAGGAGACTTCTGAGATAAATCCTCAGGCCAGATATTTTGCAATGAACGAGACCATGAGACCCTGCTTTTATATGGGAAAGTGGTCCGAGAAAAAGGCACAGCCCCACAGCATTTTCCTGTCTCAGGGAGATTATCCATTAAAGGGCTTCCATTTTGTTTTAAAAGCAATGCCAACCATTTTGGAGAAGTACCCCGATGCGCATTTATATGTTGCAGGGAATAACATAATCGGTCGTGGAGGCAGCAAATACCCGTTCTTCATGAGAGCAGGTGCCTACGGCAAGTATATAAAGAACCTTATTTCTCACAACAAACTGAAGAAAAAGGTTACCATGCTTGGAAGCCTTTCCGACCAGGAGATGAAGGAGCAGTTTTTGAGCTGCAGCGTATTTGTGTGCCCTTCTGTAATCGAGAATTCGCCCAATTCTCTGGGTGAAGCTATGCTGCTTGGAGTACCTGTGGTGGCATCCAGAGTAGGCGGAATACCTGATCTTGTGCAGGAGAATAAGGATGGGATACTGTTTGAAAAGGGTAATCCCGAGGATCTTGCAAAAGCCATATTGCAGATATGGGATGAGCCTGTGATAGCAGCTGTTTATGGGGATAACGCCAGTGCTCATGCAAGGATCACCCACAATGCAGATGCCAATTACAAGAGACTATTGGAGATATACCATACAATAAATTCGTGACAAGGGGAGCTGTGTTTTGGTCATCACGTTTGTTTCCAATTACATAAATCATCATCAGCTACCCTTTTGCGAGGCGATGCAGCGCCTTGAGGATGTAGATTTTTATTTCGTTCAGACCATGCCTATGGAGGAAAAGAGACTTAGCATGGGCTGGGCGGTAGATGAAAGCGCTCTTCCTTACCTGGTTTTATATTACAGGGATGAGGAGAAGGCAAAAGAGCTTATCCTTGATAGTGACGTGGTTTTATTTGGGTGGACGGAAGGAATGCTTTCGGACCTTAGAAGCCAGAGGCTCTCATCGGGGAAGCTCTCTTTTTGTGTCAGCGAGAGAATATATCGTGAGGGACAGTGGAAGATGATAAGTCCACGGGGCCTTATGAGTAAGAGAAAAGAGCACTACGAATTCAGGAATAAGCCTGTTTACCTCCTGTGCACCGGAGCATATGTGGCCTCCGACTTTTCTCTGATAAAGAGCTATCCCGGAAAAATGCTAAAGTGGGGCTACTTCCCCGGAGCTAAAGGGCAGCAGGAAGAACCATCTGACGATTCAGAAAAAAGAACTCTTGGCGCAGATGCACCTGATGCCAGGATCAAGCTGTGCTGGGCAGGAAGGCTTATTGAGCTTAAACATCCTGAGTTTCCCGTGAAGGTGGCATCAGCCCTTAAAAAGAAAGGCTACAGCTTTAGCCTCGACCTTGTTGGTGATGGGCCACTGCTTGAGAGCTTACGGGAAATGGTAAGCCGTGAGGGACTTTCAGAGATAGTGAATATCACCGGAGGGAAAAAGCCTTCAGAGGTTCTTCAGTACATGAAGGAGGCGGATGTATTTCTTTTCACCAGCAATTACCTGGAGGGCTGGGGCGCTGTAGTGAACGAGGCCATGGAAAATGGATGTGCTGTGGTTGCTTCAAGTGAGGCTGGATCAGTTCCGTTTTTGATCAATCCCGGCGAGAATGGCCTGACATATAATAACGGAAGTTATGATGACTTTGAAGAAAAGGTAACTTACCTTTTTGAACACAAGGATGAAATAAAGGTACTGGGAGAGAAGGCAAGGGAAACTATTTTGGACGGGTGGAATGCAGATAATGCGGCAAAAGAACTTGTCCGGTTCTGCAAGGAGTTCCTTGATGGAAAAGAGCCAGCGCCTGCTGAGGATGGCCCTATGAGCAAGGCGAAGGTGATTAAGGCTCCGGGATTTATCCGGACAATGCAGGAAAAAAATCACTTGGAGTAAGGTGTTGAAAACTTTTAATGAGCTGTTGGACATGAGAATAAATCTGTTTGGCATCACTGTCCGGGTGGTAGAGGTGCTTTTCTTTGCAGTGATGCTGGGACTTGGCTTATCCATGAGGATAGCGCTTTTTGACTATGAATCAGGAGATTATCACTACTTTCTGTCAGTGTGGATGCAGGAGTGCCATGATGCCGGAGGAATAGGTTATCTCGGAATAGAACCGTTTTCTTCAGCGGGAAGTACGATCAACTATGGCTGTATGTATCAGTACATCATTGTAATGCTCCATTATCTTAAGGGGTTTATGACTGATATGGCCCTTCTTAAGAGCGTGTCGGTAATATTTGATGTTGTCTGCGCTATTACAATCATGCGAATTACGTATCTGGTTACAGAAGGAAGTACTTCCAAGGCACTAATTGCCTTTGGGGTGGTAATGTTCTTGCCATCCGTTGTACTGAACAGCTCAGCCTGGGCACAGTGCGATTCCATCTATGCGGCTTTTTTGCTTCTTAGTCTTTTGCATCTTATGAAGGACAATGGGAACAGGACATTTATCTATCTGGCACTGGCCTACAGTTTTAAACAACAGGCGATATTTTTGATTCCACTGCTGATCATTCTGTGGCTTATGGGGAAAGTTAAACTTAGATATATTTTGTGGTTTCCTGCTGTTATCTTTGTTACCATTATTCCGGCCCTCCTGGCGGGAAGAAGGCTGTCAGAGTTGCTTTCTATCTACCTGGAACAGGTTAACACCTATACCTACCTGACAATGAATTATCCAAGTATCTACACCATTGTGGCAGAAGGTCTAAAGGAAGACTACAGGAAGATGATAATCTCTGCCGGTACTATGGCCACGGTGGCAGTGCTGGGAGTTGTTGCCTTCTATATGAGAGACAAGAAGGTGCAGATAGACTACGAATTTATAATAACACTTGCAATATTTACTATAGAAATATGCCTGTTTACACTGCCTGTAATGCATGAGCGATACGGGTATTTTCCTGAGCTTCTGGCAGTAGTTTACGGAATTACAAGATATAAAAGAATGGTGGTCTGTGCTTTCATGCAGGTGATCACAATAATGACCTATTCCAGATTTCTTTTCGGATCTACTGTAACAGTGCTTTGGCCACTGACGATAGGTCTTTTCATGGTCATAATGGTCCTGGGCTATGACCTGTGGCTTCAGATTAATTCCAAGGAGGTAAGAAATGCCTGAGCAACTTCATAAGATATCAGTCATAATACCTGCCTATAACATCGAAGGCCTCCTGGAGAAGTGTGTCGAATCCGTGGCTTCTCAGGATTACCCAAAGGAGCTTTTGGAGATAATCGTTGTGGATGACGGCTCTACAGACGGTACAGGGAAACTCCTGGATGAACTTGCATCTAAATATTCCAACGTGACAGCTGTGCATCAGAAAAATGGAGGCTCCAGTAGCGCCAGGAACCATGGACTCAGGATCGCAACAGGTGAGTATGTGGGATTTGTGGATAGTGACGACTATGTATCGCCACTGATGTACAATGCACTGATGAAGGCTGCCCTAAGGTATGATGCTGACATGGTTCAGGCCTCCAGAGACGAGATAGCTGAGGATGGCACAAGGCTTCCTGATGTGGTGATCCCTCCTGAAAAAGAGACGGTAATAACTCCGGAAGAGCACCTTGAAACTTTGCTACTTCATAAGGGAGATGCCTCCTTTTGCACTAAGCTTACAAAAAGGAGCCTGTTTACAGAAAATATGAAATTCCCTGAGGGCGAGCTTAATGAGGACTTCTACCTGATGATCCATATGCTGGAGAAGGTGAATAAGCTGGTGATCCTTCCGGGACAGTACTATCACGTATTCTATAGAACAGGAAGCAATTCCAGGAAAAAGGAACAGGACAGGGACTATTTCCCTTCTGTATTCACAGATATAGTAAGAAATGCCGATGTGGCCCTGGAACTTGTTAAGAAAAACCATGTGTCATTGGTAAAAGTGGCAGAGAGATTTGGTTATGTACAAAGGCTAGATTACCTTTTGCATATTCCGGTTTCAAAGATGACTAAGGACAATGTCTTTTACAGACAGGTGGTTAGCAGGGTTCGGTCAGATTTATTTAAGATTATGGGAAGCAGCTATCTGACCGGGAAGCAGAAAACATATCTGGTGTTATTGGGAATTGCTCCAAAGACAGTAAGAAAGGTCCATGCCAGGATACGAGGACTGTAGATTTGAAGAAATTAATCTTTTCATTAATATTTGTAATATCCGTGGCTGTTAGTCTGTTTTATGGGTACAATAAGTCCGGATTTCATGAGGATGAGTATTATACCTATTTCTCCTCCAACAGGAGTATAGGACTTTATCAGCCGGACAGACAGTGGCAGGACAGGCAGACTATTCTTGATGAGTTTGCGGTAAAAAAAGGGGAAGGCTTTAATTACGGACTGGTTAAGCTGGTACAGTCCTGGGATGTTCACCCTCCGTTTTATTACTTCGTTTTTCACACTCTTTGCAGTTTTGTGCCAGGGGTATTTACCAAGTGGACAGGTATCATAACGAACCTGATTGCCTTTGCAATTGCCTGGTTGTTTATGTGTCTTTTAATGGAGAGGCTGAAACTACCACTTGTTGTGGAGGTGCTGACTCTGGTTTTCTGGGGACTTAATCCTCAGACTGTTTCCTGCAACATTCTTATAAGAATGTACGCCTGGCTTGGGGCAGCTATACTGGCCTGTGCTTACTTCCATGTGAGGCTTTTGCAAGAATATGATAACAATGGGTTGGAAATAAAGGATTATATTCTGAAGAGTCTTGTTCCCATTATGGTGACTTCCTATATTGGATTCCTTATCCAGTACTTTTACATCTTTTTCTTTGTAAGTATTGGAATAGCTGTTACAGCCTGGATAGTGCTTGTCAGGAAGGATATTCGAAACGGGATAATATATGTTCTATCATGTGGCCTTTCTTTGGGACTTGCAGTGATTACCTATCCATCTAGTCTTAGGCACATGTTTGGCGGATACAGAGGAACTGGGGCTTCCGGAAGCTTTTTTGATCTTGCCAATACGGGGATGAGGTTGTCCTTCTTTGTTGGCCTCTTCAATGACTTTGTATTTGCCGGTGCACTTATACTGCCGATCTTTATGATATTCTTCGGAGTACTCCTTGGAATCACCAGCAGAGATTCTAAAAAGAGGAAGGGGGAGCTTCCTAGACCTGAGGTGGTGGCTGTTATCGTGGGAGCAATCGGTTATTTTCTTTTGACCTCCAAGACTGCACTTTTGGTGGGAAGTGCCTCCAACAGGTACGAAATGCCGATCTATGGCCTGCTGATCCTGCTTATCTTTATGGATGGTTACTATGTTCTTCGCAGGATGGGAAATCCTGTCCTTGTATATATGTTTGTGGCTGTAGCGATGGCTATTTTGCTAAAGGGACACGTATATGACAGAAATGTACTGTTCCTGTACCCTGAGGACAAGGAAAAAATAGCATATGCTACCGAAAATCAGGATGAAGTGGCAGTGGTGATGTTTAATCCTGCAACGCCCCACAACGTATGGCGTCTTACAGATGAACTGTTGGTATATCCAAAGGTCTTTTACATGGACGAGGAGAACCTGGACAGCATAGTTGAGCCTGAGCTCACATCAGCTGACAAGATCATTCTCTACGTGGCAGATGATGACCTGAAGCAGGAAGCCATGGCAAACCTGTTCGAGTCCTGCCCAGGTCTTGGCGTGGTGAAGACCGTTGCAACTGAGGATATGTGGACCACCTACGAGGTGAACTAGGTGAAGAACCGTTTTTGACCTTTGGGGGCGAGAATCATATAATATGACGTGAGGGTCAGAAGTCTGCCCTGGTGGGCCTGGAAGCAAAAATTATGTGCAAGGAGCGATTGTCAAGCTCTATGGAGAGAAGACAGGCTCCCAGCTTGGCTTCTCGGAATGCCCAGAGGTTGGAGCGACGGTACATACTTTTTGCTTCCAGGCCCACCAGGGCGGACTTCTGACCCGGACATATATAAACTCACGAGAGGTTCTGAATGACTTTAAGTGTGATCGTGCCGGTTTTTAACATGGCATCCGAGGGAAAATTGGAATATTGCCTGGATAGTCTGGTGAATCAGACCCTTAAGCCGGGGACTTTTGAGATAATTGCCGTAGATGACTGCTCAACGGATGAATCCTTTGAGATCTTAAAGAGATATCAGGAAAAGTATCCGGACAGGTTTATAGCTATTCATTCTGAGGTGAATCTCCACCAGGGAGGTGCCAAGAATATCGGACTTGCCAGGGCAAAGGGTGAGTGGATAGGATTTATAGACGCTGATGACTGGATTGTTCCGGATTACTATGAAAGGCTTATTGGTAAGGCTTTGGAGACCGGTGCTGATATGGTGGGGTGCGATTATAATCTTACCGGAGAGCACAGCTTCAAGGTTGGAAAGATAGTACATAACAACAATTTTTCCCAGACCGGAGTAATGGATACGGAGAAGTATAAAAGGCTTCTTATTGAGACCGGAAGCCTTGTGGTGAAGGTCTACAGAAGGGAACTGATCCTTGGGGATTATGTGCCTGGCACCTGTGAGAAACTAAAGGTTTTTCCTGAGAACATTTTTTACGAAGACAATGCAGTAAGCAATACCTGGATGACCAGGTCAAAGCACTTTGAATATATTGAAGAGCCGCTTTATTTTTATTATCAGCACGATGCCTCCACCGTTCACAGCATTTCCAGAAAGAATCTGGAAGACCGCATGGTGGCTGGCAGGATGATAGTGAAAGAAGCTAAGGATAATGGCTATTTTGACAGATTCAGGGATGAGATTGAATTTCAGTACACAGTTCTTTTCTATATAAATACCCTGTTTTCAGCCATGCCCCAAAGGTATAAGATAAAAGACTGTTACAGCTTTACAAAGAAGCTGGGCAGAGAGATGAAGGAGACATTTCCTGATTTTCAAAATAATCCATATTATATAGAGAAGATCCATCCCGAGGAGAAAAAGCTCGTTGGCTTCCAGATGAAGTCACATCTTTTCTTCTATATCTACTATAGGCTCCTGTGGTTCTATAGGGATGTGATCAGAGGTAAAAAGAATGCGTAAGATTTACAGTAAACTCAGGGTGCTTCTCGATGGGAAGCAAAAGAGACAGATGGCAGGCATTGTGGTGCTGATGCTGATAGGTGGTGTGCTTGAATCTCTGGGAATTGCAATGATAGCTCCTGTAATGCAGGTGGTCATTGATCCCCAGAAGGTGGAGGAGAGTAAGCTTCTTTCAGGTATTTATAACTTTTTCCACTTAAGCAGTACGACCCAGCTGGCAGCCCTAATAATGGTGTCTTTGATACTGGTATTTGTGATAAAGAACATCTTCCTGTATTTCATGAATGTTGTTCAGCTCAGGTTTGTTTACACCAATCAGTTTGCTACATCAAGACGCATGATGATCAACTTCATGCAAAGACCCTACGAATACTACCTGAATGCTGATACAACAGTTATTCAAAGGAATATCACCTCTGATGTAAATAACCTTTATGCCTTGATTTTAAGCTGCCTTCAGCTGATCAGTGAGATGATAGTTTTTGTTTGCCTTGTTGCAATCCTTCTTAGTCAGGATGCAAAAATGACCATTACTATCGCTGTTCTTCTTGTTATCGTTCTTCTGGTCATCAAGTACTTCATCAAGCCTGTCATGGTAAAGGCCGGACAGGACAACCAGGATTACTACAGCGGACTTTACAAGTGGATCTACGAGTCAGTGACAGGTATCAAGGAGATAAAGGTTGCCAATAAGGAGAACTACTTTATAAACGGATACGCTGACTGTGGAGCAGGTTATGTGAATGCAGTTCAGAAGTACAACCTTTACAATTCCACTCCAAGACTTCTTATTGAGACAATTGCCATAGCCGGAATGATCGGATATATGCTGGCTGTAATGGCATCAGGAACAAGCCTTACATCACTGCTTCCACAGCTCACGGTACTGGCAGCTGCAGCAGCAAGACTTCTTCCAAGTGCAAACAGGATTAACAATTATCTGACTTCAATCGCTTATTTTGAGCCATTTTTGGACAATGTCAGTGACAATCTCCAGTCCGAGATCCACGACCAGTCCATTAACTATAACAGCGCTGATTACCGCACAAAGGTAAAGGTAGATAAGCTCCCAGTTCAAAGCACCATAAGAATGGAGAACATTACCTACAAGTACCCAAATACTGACAAGCTGATCCTTGATAAGGCTACAATGGAGATCCCTGTTGGAAAGAGTGTTGGTATCGTTGGGACTTCCGGAGCAGGAAAGACCACAATCGTGGACGTTCTTCTGGGACTTCTTGCACCTGAAGAGGGAAGGATCCTTGCCGACGGAGTTGATGTAAACACCAACTACACCGGATGGCTTAAGAACATTGGATACATTCCGCAGACTATTTTCATGACAGACTCAACCATCAGGAAGAACGTGGCATTTGGTGTGCCTGATGATGAGATAGATGATGCCAAGGTATGGCAGGCTTTGAAGGAAGCAGCACTTGATGAGTTTGTAAAAGAGCTTCCGGAAGGTCTGGACACTCAGATTGGAGAGAGGGGAATTCGTCTCTCTGGTGGACAGCGTCAGAGGATTGGTATTGCCAGAGCGCTGTTTGAGGATCCTGAGGTTCTGGTTCTTGATGAGGCCACATCAGCACTGGACAATGACACTGAAGCGGCTATCATGGATTCCATCAACAGACTCCATGGCAGAAAGACCCTTGTTATCATTGCTCACAGACTTCAGACCATTGAGAAGTGTGACATGATCTACAGTATTGGTGATGGAAAGGCTACATTAAAGTAATTGTTTTGGAGGATTTATGGAAGGTACGGGGGAAGTACAAACACAAAAGAGAAATCCAAGCTTTGAGCTTTTGCGGATCATAGCAATGCTTATGATCATTACGCTTCATTTTAATACTCACTCCGATGCTCTTTTGCAGCTGGGACTTCCTGCCAGAGGCTCCCAGATATTTGCTGCTGTAATTCAGGCTTTCTGCATTCCCGGAGTCAACACCTATATTCTTATAAGCGGATACTTTCTCTCGAAGGGAAAGGTAAAGCCAAGTCGAATCCTTCAGCTTATTTGTCAGGTGTATTTCTATACCATCCTTGTTTCTGTTGCAATGATGATCGTTGGAACCTATGTGCTTCAGAGCAATAACTCAGTATATAAGCTTGCCCAGTATGTATTCCCGATTTCCTCTGAGCATTATTGGTTTGTTACTGCCTACGTTATCATGTACATTCTGGCACCTGTCATGAATGCTGCTGCGGAAAAGCTATCAAGAAAGCAGCTAAAGGCAGTGATAATAGGACTTCTCATCTGGTTTAGCGTTATAAAGAGCTTTGTACCGGTTGTTCTTGCTACTGACAGGTATGGATATGACTTTGGTTGGTTTATCTGCCTGTATCTTATTGCTGCATACATCAGGAAGTATGATGTTTCGCTTTTTTATGACGCCACAAGAAGTGCTCTCGTATACCTGATCTCCTGTGGTATCATCGCAACCATGAGCATTTCGCTCTATTACATAAACCTTAATTGGGGCGGGCTTGTTCACTACTCAACAGTGCCCTACCATTTTAATTTCATATTTACACTTACAGCGTCTCTGGGACTTTTCTCATTTTTTAGGTTTTACAAGATGAGGGAAGACAGGGCTGCTGATGTGGTAAGGGCTATCGGGCCTCTGACCTTTGGCGTTTATCTTCTTCACATGCATGAGGAGATCAAGGACAGATGGGTGGAGTGGCTTGAGCACTTTATTGGGGAGATACCATATCACAGCGTGCCACTGTTTGCATGGCATGCGCTGTTGTCTGTCCTTATAGTTTTTGTGGCAGGAATATTTGTGGACTGGATCAGGAAAATGATCTTTGAATATGTTGGAAGAGTCTTACATGATACATGGCTTTTCAAGAAGATAAGAGAACTGGACGAGGCATTATGCTGAGCAATATCAGGAGTTATTTTTATAATCTAAAGAGATTTCAGGCTCCACTGGAGAAATGTCTTTTCCCTGTGGTGCTGTTCCTGTATCCGCTTATTGGCATTAACCAGGGTCTGAACATAGCTGACACGACCTATGGGCTTTCTAATTATGAGTACTTTGGCTCAATAGATCCCATGTGGGCTATTTCCACATTTTTAAGCAATGTGGTTGGAAGTGCCATTATGAAGCTTCCCGGAGCCGGGACTATGGTTGGAATGTCTTTTTATTGCAGTCTCATCATCGGTATAACTGCCATCATTCCTTACTATATGCTTCAGAGATGGATGCCGGGCTGGATGATCTTCATCGGTGAGTTTATTGCAGAGAGCCTTTGCTGGTGCCCGAGAGTGATCCTGTACAATTACCTGACTTATCTGTTCTTTACTTTGGGAACTCTTTTCCTTCTGGTTGGTATGTTTGAGTGGGAAAAGCAGAACAGATACCTTCTTCTGGCGGGAATTTTTCTGGGGCTAAACGTAATGGTAAGGTTCCCAAATGTGGTAGAGGCAGGGATGATCCTGGTTTTGTGGTTCTTTGAGATCATCACCGGAGGCAAGTTTATAGAGGCACTGAAAAAGACCCTTGTGTGTGTTGGGGGATATCTGATCGGATTAGTACTGCCATTTGTCTTCATTTCCGTAAAGTACGGTCCCTTGGCATACGTTGATATGATAGGAAGCCTTTTTGGAATGACCAGTGGGGCTTCAGATTATACTGCCGGTGGCATGTTAAGTTCTATAATCAGCGCCTATCTGACCACAGGAAAAGACATGATCATTATGGTACCCTGCATAGTGGCAGGTATGGTTATGTTTGACATACTTCCGGAAAAGTATCTTTTGATAAAAAAGCTTTTGTACGTGGCAGGGCTTTTTGTGCTTGTGAGATTCTACTTTGCAGATGGAGTATTTACCAGGAATTATCATTATTATGATTCGGTTTTCCAGGCAGCTATGATGTTTGTGATCATAGGAATTATCCTTTCTGTTGTGGGAAGTAGTGGAGTACTGAACGGAAGTAAAGAGGAGCAGACTCTGGCCCTTGCTGTGCTGCTTATAATGCTGATCACGCCCCTGGGAAGCAACAACTATACCTATCCTGTGATAAACAATCTGTTTGTTGTTGCACCTGTAACATTATGGTTTTTCAGAAGAATGATGCAAAGACTTGGAGAGAAGCAGACCAATTTCCCCTGGCAGGGCATGGTGACTATGGTCATCGCAGTAGTTCTGGTACAGGGGGCCATTTTCCACTATTGTTTTGCCTTTGGAGATGGAATGGAAGGCCAGATCAGGGATGCTGGATGCAGTATTCCCAAGGTGAAGTCCATGGTGACTACAGGTTACAATGCTGATAGTCTGGACGAGCTTTATGATGCTCTTTCTGAAAAAGAGCTTCTTGATGATAAGGTAATCCTCTTTGGTGGAATTCCGGGGCTATCATATATTTATGACCTTGAACCTGCCATTGATACAGTATGGCCTGATCTTGACAGCTATTCTGTGGAAAAGTTTGATGATCAGCTCCAGAAACTTTCAGTAAGCTCTGATGATGCACCTACAGTGATTGTGGGAAAAGAAATGGCCGAATATGCCAACATAGAAGCGAAATATGATATTTTAATGGACTATATTAACTATCAAGATTATAATAAGGTCTTTGAGAGTGAAAGATTTATAGTTTTTGCCCAGGGCGGCACAAGAAGTGAGGAGTAAACAAGATATACATGGATAATACAGAGAAAAAAGATATTTTTGACAGGATCATGTCACTGCCTGTTCTTAATATTTTCGAACCATTTTACAAGAAGTATAAGGAAGCTCTTATGTACCTTTTCTTCGGAGGGCTGACTTTCTTTTTGAGCATTTTCCTGTTCTGGTTTATGGACAGCGTGATGCATCTAAATGAGCTGGTCAACAACACTATCGACTGGATCATATGTGTGGCGTTCCAGTTCTTTACCAACAGAACCTGGGTGTTTGATGGAAAGGTTGATACCAAAAAGGATTTTTTGAAACAGGCCGGTTCCTTTACGGCAGGAAGACTTTTTACTCTTATAGTTGAGAATCTTCTTATCTTCATTTTCATTACACTTATGGGATTCCCCAAGATGCCTGTAAAGCTGGGGGCAACCTTTGTGGTTATCGTGCTCAACTATATTATCAGTAAGCTGATCGTTTTCAAGAAGAAGGACTGAGGAAAAGATTATGCGTATAAATTTTAATGTTCCACCCTATACAGGACATGAATTTGAATACATAAAAGAGTGTGTGAAGAATCAGAAGATCTGCGGCGATGGCCCATATACAGCCAAGGCCAACGAGTGGATCGAGAAAAAGACAGGCTGCACAAAAGCTCTTTTAACTACCTCATGCACCCATGCTACAGAGATGTCTGCTATCCTTTGTGACATCAAGGAGGGTGACGAGGTCATCATGCCTTCCTACACTTTCGTTTCTACGGCAAATGCATTTGTTCTTCGTGGAGCAAAGGTAGTATTCGTGGATATCAGACCTGATACCATGAATATTGATGAAAATCTTATTGAGGCTGCGATCACACCAAAGACAAGAGCTATCGTTCCTGTCCACTATGCAGGAGTAGCCTGCGAGATGGATACCATCATGGATATTGCAAAGAGGCATAATCTCTTTGTAATTGAGGATGCTGCTCAGGGCGTAATGTCTACCTATAAGGGAAAGGCTCTTGGAGCCATCGGAGACTTTGGCAACTACAGTTTCCATGAGACCAAGAACTACAGCATGGGCGAAGGCGGAGCTCTCCTTATGAGGGACGAGACCTTCGTTGATAACGCCATCATTATAAGAGAAAAGGGAACCAACAGAACCCTTTATAAGCTTGGAAAGGTTGATAAATACAGCTGGATAATGCCAGGTTCTTCCTTCCTTCCAAGTGATATGAATGCAGCTTATCTCTATGCTCAGCTCCAGATGGCTGACGAGATCAACAAGGACAGAATGGATCACTGGAACAGATACTATGAGGCACTTAAGCCTCTTGAGGAGAAGGGACTTATCGAGCTTCCCTATGTGCCAAAAGAGTGCGTTCACAATGCCCACATGTTCTACATCAAATGTAAGGACTTCGAGGAGAGGAAGGGGCTTATTGATTACCTGATGTCAAATGACATCCTTCCTGCTTCCCACTACGTTCCGCTGCATTCCTCAAAGGCAGGACTAATTTACAGTGAGTTCCACGGTGAGGACAAGTACACCACTAAGGAGGGCGAGAGACTTCTTCGTCTGCCGATGTACTACAAGCTTACAAATGATGATCTTGATGAAGTAGTTATGAGAGTTAAGGAGTACTATAAATTCACATAAACGGAGTTGTTTCCATGAAAAAACAAGCCCAAAGTATGAACTTCATAGTATCAGCGACGCTTACCTTGGCGATCATTGTACTGGCGGGGATTTTTGGGGACTACTATTTTGACCTTAACGACGATGTTTTAATGAAGGATATTCTGGCCGGGGTCTATACAGGGACTCCGGCCGGACATAATATACAGATGCTGTACCCCATCAGTGCCTTTATATCCCTGCTTTACAGGGTATACAGAGGGCTTGACTGGTATGGCATCTTTTTATGTTTTTGCCAGTATTTCTGTGTCTTTGTTATTCTGAAAAGAGCTCTTTCCATGAGCGAAGATAAGCTCTACAAGGGCTACGCAGCTGCCAGCATTTTCTTTTTTATGCTGGGAGCAGTGGGTGCTCATTTCCTCTTTGTGCAGTATACCTTTATCTGTGGACTTATGTCTGCCACGGCAGTTGTTCTCATAATGACCCATAGAGAGGGAGAGAAAAGAGATTTCGTCCTGGCGGTGATACTGATAGTAGTGGCATTTCTTATAAGGTCGGAGATGCTTCTTTTAACACTTCCAATTGTGGGAGTGGGGATTTTAATAAAGTGGTGCTTTTCAAGGATAGAACTTAAGGAGTACTACGATGGAGCAGTACAGGTATCAAGGTACGGGGAGAAAAAGAGTCTTTTCAAGGAATATGCAGTATTATGCCTGGTCATAGTTGGTGGACTTATTGTGTCGCTGACGGCTAACAGGATTGCCTATTCCTCACCGGAGTGGAAGACCTTTAATGCCTTCTTTGATGCAAGAACTGAGCTCTATGACTTCCAGTACGTGCCGGATTATGCGGAAAATAAGAACTTTTATGACAGCATAGGCCTTTCAGAGAGCCAGCAAAAGCTTCTTGTTAATTATAACTTTGGGATTGATGAGGAGATTGATACTCAGGTCATTAGGGCGGTAGCGACCTACGCTGACAGTCTAAAGACAGATGAGACGCCTCTTCCTGCTAAGCTTGTTCAAAGCATTCCAATGTATTTGTACAGATTAAGACATGTGGCCTTTCAAAAGAGCTATGAGTATCCCATGACGGATTCACCCTTTAATGTTATTGTGGCGGTACTTTATCTTGGGACTCTTGTGATCTATATGGCTGAAAGGGACAAGAAAAAGAGACTTCTGACAGTGCTTTCACTGGTTCTTTTGTTTGCCTGCAGATCCAGCCTATGGCTTTATATTATAGTAAGGGGCAGGGATCCAATAAGGATAACCCATCCTCTGTATATAATGGAAATAGCTGTTCTTTTTGGAATGATCATTGACAGGGCAAGAACAAGTCGCAGATACATCTTTATGCCACTTGTCATAGCTGCCATTGTAGGTGCCATGTTTGTTCCCAATCAGATCAGCGTCATCAAGGATGAGATGGCTGAGCGCGCTAAGATGAGACAGCACTACGATGCGCTCTATGACTACTTTGATAGTAACAGGGATTATTTTTACTTTGTTGATGTCTATACCAGCGTTTCAGCCCTGGATGGGACTGAGAGGACCTTCTCAGAGAAGATGTTCAGCCGTGTTGATAACAGAGAGTCTAATCATGATATCATGGGAGGCTGGGCTTCAAAGAGCCCTCTATATTATGATAAGTTGGCTGACAACGGCTTTGAGTCTATGGAAAAGGCTCTTTTAGAGGATGGCGTTTACGTGGTAGCCAAGGAAAGCTCTGATGTTTCCTGGATTGGCGAATACTATGAAGATAAGGGCAAGGCTGTAAACGTAGAAAAGGTTGACCAGGTTACGGATGCCTTTATGGTTTACAAGGTGTCTGCAGCAAAGTAAATGGAAAGTTGAATGATCTATGAGTGAAGAAAAATACCTGAAAAAGGGGCAAAAGCTGTCACTTCGCTTTATGGAGGAGAGAGACTTCCCTCTGATAGTCAAGTGGCGAAACTTAGAAAGAATCAGACAGAATTTTATATACAGAGAAGAGTTTACTCTAGAGGGCCAGAGAAACTGGCAAAAGACCATGATCGACACAGGAAAGGTGGTCCAGTTCATGATCTGCGAAAATGCAGCTGATCATAGGCCCGTGGGCAGCGTATATTTCAGGGACATCGACCATGAAACTGATAGCGCTGAGTACGGTATTTTTATCGGCGAGGATGATGCCCTGGGCAAAGGTTACGGAAACGAAGCTGCAACCCTTGCTGTAGAGTATGCCCGTGACGTGATGAAGCTTAAAAAACTGATCCTTAGGGTTTTTATCTGGAATATTTCAGCTATTAGAAGTTATGAACATGCAGGCTTCCGAAAGAGTAAGGATGTTGCTGCTGTAACGTGCAGTGATGGTACAAAAGGTGATATGATATTGATGGACTTGGAATTATGAAGTGAGGGGCAAAAGTTCGTTCAGGAAATGTTATGTGCTTAGAGCTCTTGAGCAGAGTACTTGGCGAGGTCTTTTCGAGCCTAGTACGAGCCATGGGCATGCACTTAACGAAGTTTTTTTGAGTTTAGTGCAGTGTCCCTGAGCGACGGTACATACATTTGCTGAACGGACTTTTGACCCGGATTTCAATATATAACACAGAGGTGGCTTAATGGAAGGAAAGCTTATAAGCTATGTGATCCCCTGCTACAGATCGGAAGTATCTGTGGGAGCGGTGGTAAAAGAGATAGATGACACCATGAAGGGAATCAGCGGATATGAATATGAGATCATCCTGATTAATGATGGTTCTCCTGATAATACCTGGGGCACTATAGAGGCTCTTGCCGCTGATAGAGATGATGACAGGCTCCTTGGCATTAATCTTGCCAAGAATTTCGGACAGCATGCAGCCCTTATGGCAGGACTTAACGCATGCAAGGGCGACTACGTGATCTGCCTTGACGATGATGGACAGACACCTGCAAATGAGGCCGGGAAGCTTATTAAGGCTCTGGAAGACGGCGCTGATGCGGTTTATGCAAGATATGACCACAAGCAGCATAATCTCTTCAGGAACTTTGGAACTGCAATGAATGAATGGATGGCAGAAGTTATGCTTGGTAAGCCAAAGGATCTTTATGTTTCCAGCTATTTCGCTGTAAAGAGATTTGTGGTCAATGAAATGATAAAGTATGAAAGCTCCTACCCCTATGTCATCGGACTGGTGCTTCGTACCACAAAGCGCATAGTAAATGTTGATGTTACCCATAGACGCAGGGAGACAGGCCAGAGCGGATATACCCTTGCAAAGCTCTTTGGACTTTGGATCAACGGCTTTACTGCCTTCAGTATAAAGCCCCTAAGGATAGCAACAGTTTCAGGAAGCGTTTTTGCAATTCTTGGATTTCTATATGGAATTTACACGATCATCAAGAAGCTTGTGTATCCGGTGGCTCCAATGGGCTACGCTGCACTGATGAGCGCTATCATCTTCATGGGCGGAATGACAATGCTCATGCTTGGAATGGTGGGAGAATACCTGGGGAGACTTTATATCTCACAGAATAAGAATCCTCAGTTTGTAATTCGGGAGACGACCCGTGATGGAAAAGAAAAATAACAACAACCTTCTGGCCTGGCTTATGTCAGGCTTGTTTGGCATTTTATCAGGAATATTTCTTGTATTTGGCTATCAGCTTGAGAGCGGGGATGCGCTTGATCTTACAGATCAGAATGCCCTGCTGGTTATGGTAGCTTTTTTTATAATCATAACTGTTGATACAAGGCACGTATGGAGGAACTACGAGAGCGCCAGAAATGGCAAGGGAAAGCTCTTTGGACTCATTCCTCTTCCTGATAAGGCAAAAGAAATATCGGTGACAAAAAGGGACTTTCTAATAAACTGGAGTTTTATGTTCCTTCTTGGGATACCTGTCTTTTTGGCAGAATTCCCGGGCTTTTTTGTGTACGATGCCCAGGAGGAACTAAATGAGGTTCTTACAAGGACCTTCACCACCCATCATCCTTTGTTTCACGTGCTTTTGCTTGGTGGGATCATAGCTCTTTTCCATAAGCTCACCGGTTCCTGGAATCTGGGAATCGCCATGTATATTCTGCTTCAGATGCTGGTCATTACAGCTATATTTGCCTATGCTGTAACCTATTTACAGAGGAAGGGAGCAGGAAGGAAATGGAGGATATTCTGGCTCGTCTTTTACGGTGCCTTCCCCACTATCGTTATGTACACGCTCTGTTCCTGCAAAGACGGGCTGTTTTCTGCGCTTTTGCTGCTTCTTACAATTCTGCTTGTTCAGTTAATTGATGAAAGGGAAGCTTTTCTTTCTGATAAGAAAAAGGTGGCGGCTTATGTACTGACAGCTACTATCATGCCTTTATTCAGGCACAACGGGTTCTACGCCTATCTTGTTTTTGTTCCCTTTGCGATCCTTTATTTCAGGAAGGCCCTAAAGCCTGTTCTGGTGGGGATGCTGACGGCTCCGGTAATACTTTATCTGGTTTTGAACGGTGCTTTGGGAGCTTTGTGTCATGTGGAGGAAGTGACCCATCATCAGGAGATGCTCACAGTTCCAATCATGCAGCTGGCAAGGGTTTACACCTATGAAAAAGACAGCTTGTCTGAAGAGGATAAGGTACTTATAGAGAGCTATATTCCGGAAAACAATCTTAATAAATACACCCCAAGGGTTTCAGACCTGGTGAAGGTTGATTTTAACAACGCCCTTTATGAGGAGAATAAGGGTGATTTTTGGAAAGTATGGCGCAAGCTTTTCATTCAGCATCCGGCTTCTTACCTTAATGCCTGGCTTCTTACAAGCTATGGCTACTGGTATCCGCCGGCAATCATAAATGTGTATGGAGGCAATACGGTCTATACCTTCACTTATGAGGGAAGTTCCTACTTTGGATATGAAGTGGAACCTCCGGGAGAGAGAATAAGCCTGATTCCGCCGCTGGACAATCTCTACAGATATATTTCCATAGGAAACTTCCAGAAGGACAATCCGCTGCTTAGGCTTTTCTTTACACCGGGACTTTATGTATTCATTTATATGTTTGTGTTTGCCTACAGACTTTACAGGAAGAAGTTTGGTCTGATACTGCCATTTCTTCCTATGATACTCACATTTTGCACGGTGCTCTTAGGTCCCACATATCTGATCCGTTATGTGCTGTACCTGTGGCTTTGCGTGCCTCTTTTAACAGTGACAAAAGTGTGATAATATTTAACATGGTTTTTTAGGCTTAAGGATACTATCAGGAAAACGTTTATTATGAGAAAGATTATCAGCAAAAGCACGGCCGTCAAGGCTGTAGTGCTTATTTTGGCATTAATAGGAATACTGCTTATATGGCCCTTCCGTATCTTCAGCAGCGTATTGGAGACCTCAGCCGGAGGCACCATAGTTGGAGAAACCGACAGGATAAATCACGAGCATGACAATATCATGCAGGAGTTCATCACCAGGTATGACAGACTAAGTTCAGTAGATGTCTATGTTACCAGGGTTGAGAATGGCCGTTATATCACCTGTCTTCTCTATGATGAGAACGGTGTAAACCAGCTTAAGGTTTATGTGGACACACAGGAGTTCCAGATTCCCGGGTACGTTACAATTCCCATGGAAGTTAATGTGGAGGTTGGAAAGCATTACACACTTAAGTTCCAGAACTGCAGATCAAAGTATTGTCTGGCTCTTGAGGATGTACCGGCAGATTCAGAATATGTAGGAACCTTAACGGATGAGTTTGTTCCGGTGGAGGGTAGGCATTTAGCTGCCAGATACAATTACAGGATCCCTCTTTCCAAAAAGATGTCCCTTCTTATTATGAGCATTATTGCTGCGATAGCAGCTCTCATCTGCTTCTTGTCAGACCTGTATTACAAAAAGAATCCGGACAAGAACGATCTTGTAACAGTATGGAAGACTGTGAAGCACGCAGCTAATCCTATAGCTGTGCTTGTTTTTGGCGCTTTGATGATAATGGTATTTCCGCTTAGGATATTTGATTCAAGACCATTGGACATCATTTTCTATGAGCTGGGTCTTGCTATCACTGCTGCAATAGTTTTTTATGCCATCAATCACAAGGCTGTTAAACATCAGGTTGGAATATCCTTCTGGCAGAGTCTTAAGAACGAGGACAGGCTTCAGTACATCCTGATCATGTTCTCCATGGCAATGGCTATCTGGTATGCCTGCCAGTATATGAATGACCTTTACGACATTTACCACGAGATATCCTTAAGGCATATGGCTATCTGGCTTCTTGTGGCTATGCTTTTGACCTTCTCATTAAAGGAGGCGCTTAATATCTACAACCTTATATGGGTAGTGGCAAGCGGCATTTACGGAATAAGGTTCTATGGCCTTAACAAGCTTCCTGAGACTGAAAAGGAGTATGACCTCCACAATCTTATCCTGAAGTGCGGTATTATCATCGTTATTTTGGGCGGATTATTAGTTCTTAACTTTGTAAGGATATTAGTTCTTTCCATCAGGGAAAAGAGATTTCATACAAATCATGGGGAAAAGAAATGCCTTCGTCCCACTGCCTTTGGCGTGGTTCTTCTGGTGTTCTTTGTTCTCCTTGTTGCCATGAGAAATACAAGGCTTTGGGGAATCTATCTGGTGATAACATTTGTCTGCTTCTACATAAGAATTGCAGTGTGGGGCAAAAACAAGGATTACTATAAGATCCTTTCCGGCGGATTCATGATGAACTTCGCTATTTCACTGCTGTTTAGCTGGGCTCACAGATATTTCGCCGGCTATGTCAGCGGAAGGTTTGCATTTATTTTCCATACAGTTACTGTAACTGCTGAATACCTGACCTTTATGGGAGCTGTAGCTACGGTAATGTTGGTGGCTAAGATCGTTGCACTTCCAAAGGGAACAAACCTGAAGGATATGTTTATTTCTGCCTGGAAGGAAATGACTCTTTTTGGATTTATTATGTCCTATGCGATATTCACAGTATCAAGGACTGCTTATCTGGCAATCGCTGTAAGCACCCTTTTAGTTATACTGGTTGTTATATCCTGCCACAGGAAGCAGTTTTTCAGGATAGTAGGCGTTTTCATTATATCGCTTATTGTTTGCTTTCCTGCAGCCTTTACTCTTCAGAGGATCTTCCCTGCTATGGCAGCAGATCCGGTCATTTATGCCATAGATGATACAGATGAGTTTATAAGAGGCGGAGCAGCCTGGGACAGCACAAACTTTATGTGCGTAGAGAGGTTTGGCAATCTTTTTGCAACCAAGATCCTGGGTGCGGATATGGGAGAGTATGAGTTCCCTGTTGATGTCTATAACTATGACAGTGAAACAGGAGAGCCTCTTTACGATTATTATGGAAGGCCCTATGATGAGAGCCCGGATAACCCTGCAAACTCAGATCAGGGTAGGCTTGATGTCGTTCCTTTAGAAGGACTTCTCGTAGCAAACGGCTTTACAAGAGCTGAGTATATGATGCTCATGGATGATCTTGTGGGCTATGTGGATACCTCCAATGCACTGGATGTTATATCCAATGGAAGGATCACTATTTTCAGGTCCTACTTCCGTAATCTTAATCTCTGGGGACACGATGAAATGGGTGCAGAGCTTCCAAACGGAGAGATTGCTCTTCATGCCCATAATACATATCTTCAGGTGGCCTATGACAACGGTATCATAGTGGGAATAGTATTCATTATTATGCTGGTCATGGCACTTATTTGCGGAATTGTTTATTACAGGAACAATCGTAAGAATGAGCCTCTTTCACTGATCACAGCCGCTGTAGTCATTGGATTTATGGTGGCAGGTGTATCAGAGTGGGTATTCCAGTACTGTAACCCTATGACCGTAGCGCTTATGCTTTCTATAGCTCCTATTACCTTTAAGGTTAAAGAAAAATGAACAAGATAAAAGAACCTTTTAACTATCAAAAACTTTATAGAAGGATCGGACTGATCATATATGACACCATAAGCATTTTTGTAGCCAGCTATGTGGCTATTCTTATCAGATATGAGTTCAGTCTTGATGAGATACCGGAGCACTTTTTAAACCCGGTCAACACCTTCCTTCCTATCAATATCATCATCACCATTGTGATATTCTATCTGTTTAAGCTCTATGACAGTCTATGGGCCTATGCAGGAGAAAGGGAGATGCAGAATCTGGTAATGGCCTGTGTTATTTCAGGTGTGGTAAATGCCATCGGACTTCAGTTCTTTAAGTCTGATCAGCAGCCGGTTCCTCAGAGCTACTACTTTTTGTACACCTTCCTTCTTATAACAGCCATTTTTATAAGCAGATTCTCCTACAGATTTCTCAGGAGTCGTAAGAATCAGGTTGAGAATCGAAACAACAGTAAGGCGGTAATGGTGATCGGTGCCGGAGAAGCGGCAAATATGATCATCAAGGATATTATTACCAGTAATTTCTCAACCATGTCCGTTAAGTGCATCATTGATGATGATCCCAACAAGTGGGGAAGATATATTCAGGGCATAAGGGTTGTAGGCGGAAGAGACAGGATTGAGGAGTGTGCGGATCTCTATGACATCGATGAGATCATTGTGGCCATGCCTTCAATTTCAAGGCCTGAGCTTAAAAAGATCCTGGAGATCTGTAAGAATACAAACTGTAAGCTCCGTTCTTTGCCGGGCATGTACCAGCTGGTAAGCGGAGAAGTCAGCGTATCAAGACTTCGTGATGTTGAGGTTGAGGACCTTCTAGGAAGAGATCCTATTGCAGTAGATATTGACTCTATCGCTGAGTACGTAAAGGGTAAGTCTGTAATGGTAACAGGAGGCGGCGGATCCATTGGTTCCGAGCTTTGCAGACAGATTGCAGGACACAGCCCCAAGCGTCTTATCATCGTTGATATTTATGAAAACAACGCCTACGAGATCCAGCAGGAGCTTAAGTACAAGTATCCTGAAATGGATCTGGTGGTGCTTATAGCATCAGTTCGTAACACCTTAAGGATCAACAACATCTTCAAGGAATACAAGCCTGATATCGTATATCACGCAGCTGCCCACAAGCATGTTCCTCTTATGGAGGACAGCCCTACAGAGGCCATTAAGAATAACGTCTTTGGAACATTCAAGACTGCCATGGCAGCAGCAAACTACGGTACAAAGAAGTTTGTACTGATCTCCACAGATAAGGCTGTTAATCCAACCAATATCATGGGTGCCAGCAAGAGAATCTGTGAGATGATAGTTCAGACCTTTAATAAGCACTATGACACTGAATTTGTGGCAGTAAGATTTGGTAATGTTCTGGGTTCCAACGGCTCTGTAATACCTCTTTTCAAAAAGCAGATTGCAGCAGGCGGACCGGTAACTGTTACCGACCCTAACATCATCAGATATTTCATGACCATTTCTGAGGCTGTTTCACTGGTGCTTCAGGCAGGAGCTTTTGCCAAGGGCGGTGAGATCTTTGTCCTTGATATGGGAGAACCGGTTAAGATCCTTGATCTTGCTGAGAACCTTATTAAGCTCTCTGGCTACAAAGTTGGAGAGGATATCAAGATTGAGTTCACAGGCCTTCGTCCCGGAGAGAAGCTCTACGAGGAGATGCTCATGGACGAGGAGGGTCTTCAGGACACAGCCAACAGGATGATACACATCGGAAAGCCTATCGAGATGGACGAGATGAGATTCTTCTCACAGCTTGAGAAGCTCAATGCAGCAGCAAAAGAGGAGTCTCCTCAGATCAGGGATATTGTTAAGGAGATAGTTGAGACCTATCATCCTGATGTTCACAAGTACACTATGACAAGGGAGAGAAAGGCTGCACTTGCCAAAGCGTCAGAAAGGATCAATGATGGAAATTAAACCCTTTGAGAAAAAGCTTTATCTTGCTTCTCCCACTTCTCACGGAGAGGAGCTTAAGTTTATCCAGGAGGCCTTTGATACCAACTGGCTTTCCACAGTTGGTGCCAATATAAATGAATCAGAGAAACTGATCTGTGAAAAGATAGGTTGTAAGAATGCCATAGCTCTTTCTTCAGGTACAGCTGCCCTTCATCTGGCAATAAGACTTGCAGCTGAGAAGCTCTATGGACAGCCAAAGGTAGGACACGGGGCATTAGAGGGAAAAAAGGTATTCTGCTCTGATATGACCTTTGATGCTACAGTAAATCCTGTAGCTTATGAGGGCGGAGAAGCTGTCTTTATCGACACAGAGTATGACACCTGGAACATGTCACCAAAGGCTTTGGAGAAGGCTTTTGAGATTTATCCGGATGTTAAGATGGTGGTTGTAGCTCATCTTTATGGAACTCCCGGTAAGGTAAAAGAGCTGAGACAGGTATGCGACAAGCACGGAGCTCTTATTATTGAGGATGCTGCCGAATCTCTTGGTGCAACCTACGAAGGCAAGCAGACCGGAATATTCGGAGATGTAGGTATTATCTCTTTTAACGGAAATAAGATCATAACAGGAACCTCAGGCGGAATGCTCCTTGTAGATGACGAGGAAGATGCCAACAAGATCAGGAAGTGGTCCACTCAGGCAAGAGAGGATGCACCCTGGTATCAGCACGAGGAGCTTGGTTACAACTATAGAATGAGCAATATTATTGCCGGAATGGTAAGGGGACAGATTCCTCATCTTGAGGAGCATATCGCCCAGAAGAAGGCAATTTACTACAGATACAAGGAAGGGCTTAAGGGCCTTCCTGTTTCCATGAATCCTTTTGATGAGGGAAAGAGTGAGCCAAACTACTGGCTTTCCTGCCTTATCATTGACAGGGATGCCATGTGCAGGCAGGTTCGCGGCGAGAAGGATGTTCTCTATGTGACAGAGACCGGAAAGAGCTGCCCTACAGAGATTCTTGAAACAATAGCAAAGTACAATGCTGAGGGAAGACCTATCTGGAAGCCAATGCACATGCAGCCAATCTATCGCATGAACGGCTTTGTGACAGAAAACGGAACTGGAAGAGCCAGAAGTAATGCCTATATTGATGAGGGAACGGTTCTTGATGTGGGCATGGATATCTTTGAAAGAGGCCTTTGCCTTCCAAGTGATAACAAGATGACTCCTGAGCAGCAGGATGTGATCATAGAGATTATAAAAAGGTGTTTTTCTTAAGGCACTTGCTGAGGTAATATGTACAAATTATTCTTTAAACGATTATTAGACATAATATTGTCATTGCTGGTCCTGATTCTTTTTAGCTGGCTATACATAATACTGGCGATCCTTGTAAGGGTTAAGCTTGGAAGTCCGGTACTCTTTACCCAGGACAGACCCGGAAAGGATGAAAAGATCTTTAAGCTTTACAAGTTCAGATCCATGACGGATGCAAAGGATGAGAACGGGAATCTTTTGCCGGATGAGGATAGACTTCCTGCCTTTGGAAAGAAACTCAGGAGCACCAGCCTTGATGAGCTTCCGGAGTTTTTCAACATCCTTAAAGGGGACATGAGTTTTGTGGGACCAAGACCACTTCTTGTAAAGTACCTTCCCCTGTACAACGAGGAGCAAAGGCATCGTCATGATGTTCGTCCCGGACTTACCGGCTGGGCACAGGTCAACGGCCGGAACCTCCTTAGCTGGGAGGACAAGTTTGAAAAGGATGTTTACTATGCAAGAAATGTATCCTTTTTACTTGACCTGAAGATCATTTTTAAGACAGTGGCTGTAGTATTCAGTCACACGGGTATCAGCAGTGAAAATGATGCCACAATGGAGGCCTTCACAGGCACCAAACCTAAGGAATAACGAGAGGATTTATTGATGAATATTCTGTTTTGCAGCGTAGGAAGAAGATGTGAGCTGTTAAAGGATTTTAGAAATACACTGGGAGACAAGGTAAAGATTGTTGTTACAGATAACAGTCATTTTGCTCCGGCCCTTGCTTTTGCAGACGTGAGCTACCAGGTTCCACTGATCACTCATAAGGATTATATCCCAACGGTCCTTGAGATCTGCAAAAATGAAAAGATTGATGCTGTCACAACACTCATAGACCCGGAGATTGCCATTCTTGCAGAGCACAGAGCTGAGTTCGAGGAGATAGGTGTTGAGGTCCTTGCACCTTACATTGAGACTGCAAGACTTTGCTTTGATAAATATGAGATGTACAGATACCTGTCAGAAAAAGGCGTAAATACTGTCAGGACCTTTGGAAACATCGGGGACTTTAAAGCAGCCTTTAATGCCGGAGAGATCTCTTTTCCTGTGTTCGTAAAACCCAGGACCGGTAGCGGAAGCGTAGGAGCAAGGCGTGTTGAGTCCCTGGAGCTTTTAGAGGAGCTCATGGCAAGGGATGAGTCACTTATCGTTCAGGAGCTTATGACAGGAAAAGACATGGATGCGGATATCTACGTTGATACCGTAAGCCACGAGCCTGTAGCAGTATTTTCCAAGAAAAAGATATCCACCACCATTGGCGGAGCAAATAAGACAATATCCTTTAAGGATCAGGCGCTGTTTGACTTTGTTACTGATGCACTTAAGGTTTTTGAGTTTAACGGACCTCTTGATATGGATCTCTTTTACCAGGATGGAAAGTACTATCTGTCTGAGATCAATCCAAGATTTGGAGGAGCATATCTCCATGCCTACGGCGCAGGGGTGGACTTCATAAAGTTCATCTACAACAATGTAGTGAATAAGCAGGCTAACAAGCCCTGCATCGGTGAGTATGAAGAGGATGTTGTAATGATGATGTATGACAGCGTTGTCATTGACAGTCTCGCACACTTGAAGGAAAGGACTAAGGAAATCTGAGCATGCGGATACTGATCCTTTCAAATTATGCAAACGGCATATGGCTCTACAGAAAAGAGCTGGTTCAGTCCTTTATAGACGATGGCCACGAGGTTTACATTTCTGTTCCGCCGGATGAGAACTGTGAAAAGCTCACAAAGCTTGGCTTTACTGTGATCGAGACAAAGCTGGACAGACATGGACTTAACCCCATTAAGGATATGGCTCTTTTCAGAGAATATCTGAAGCTGATAAAGAAATACAGGCCAGGGGTGGTTTTGACCTATACCATTAAGCCCAATATATACGGGGCTTCGGCGGCGAGATTAAAGAGAGTGCCTTATATTTGTAATATCACAGGCCTGGGAAAGGCTGTTCAGGGAGGCGGACTATTAAGCAGGGTCCTGGTGTCCATGTACAGGTTTTCCATGGGAAAGGCCAGAAAGGTCTTTTTCCAGAATGAAGGAAACATGAAGATCCTTCAAAAAAGAGGCATTGCAAAGAAGAATGCTGCGCTGCTTCCTGGGTCAGGTGTTAATACCACAGAGCATCCACTTCGGGATTATCCTGATGAGAGTGGCGGTATCATTATCCTGGCGGTCCTTAGAATGATGAAGGATAAGGGCGTTGGAGAATACCTGGAGGCAGTAGAAAAGCTCTCGGATAAGCTTCCTAATCTTAAGTTTGAACTGGTAGGTGAGTACGAGGAGGACGAGAGACATATTTATGAGCCTATGATCGAGGCTCTGGTGTCCAAGGGAATTCTTAAGTACTATGGTCACATAGACAATGTGGAGGAGGTAATGTCTCGATGCCACGTGGTGGTACATCCTTCCTACCATGAGGGAATGTCAAATGTGCTTTTGGAGGCAGCAGCCTGCGGAAGACCTGTTCTTACCAGCAACATCCCCGGCTGCAGGGAAGCAGTAATAGAGGGAAAGAACGGATTCCTGTTCAGGTCCGAAAGTGCCGAGGCGCTTATATCGTCCATCGAAAAGATCGCGTCTCTTAGTACTGAGGAGAGGAAGGCCATGGGCCTTGAGGGCAGGAAATTCATAGTTGAGAATTTTGACCGCGATATCATAATAAGCAGGTACAGACAGGAACTTGCCAAGCTGTGATATAATATAGTATTGCGAGAGTCACATATTTTTGGAGGAAATACAATGGATTTATATGAGAAGCTCCTTGCCGGAGAAGAAAAGCTTTCACTTGTAGGACTTGGATACGTTGGTATGCCTATCGCTGTAGCCTATGCCAAGAAGATCAAGGTTGTTGGATACGACTTCAACGCCGAGAAGGTTGAGCTTTATAAGAGAGGAATCGATCCCACCAGAGAGGTTGGAGATCAGGCGATAAAAGAGACATCAGTTGAATTCACAGCTGATCCTGAGAAACTCCGTGAGTGTAAGTTCCACGTTGTGGCAGTTCCTACACCTGTTAATGACGATCATACACCGGATCTTTCACCGGTTGAGGGCGCTAGCCATACACTTGGAAAATACCTTACAAAGGGAAGTATCGTTGTTTATGAGTCAACAGTATATCCCGGAGTTACAGAGGACATCTGCGTGCCTATCCTTGAGCAGGAGTCAGGCCTTAAGTGCGGTGTTGATTTCAAGATCGGATACTCACCTGAGAGAATCAATCCCGGTGATAAGGTTCACAGACTTGATACCATTACAAAGATTGTTTCCGGTATGGATGAGGAGACTTTGGATACAGTAGCTAAGGTGTACAGCCTTGTTGCTCTTGCAGGTGTTTATAAGGCACAGTCCATCAAGGTTGCTGAGGCAGCTAAGGTTATTGAGAACTCACAGCGTGATATCAATATCGCCTTCATGAACGAGCTTTCCATGATCTTCCACAAGATGGATATTGATACTAAGTCTGTTTTGGAAGCAGCAGGAACAAAGTGGAACTTCCTTAAGTTCTTCCCTGGTCTTGTTGGTGGACACTGCATCGGTGTTGACCCTTACTACCTTACCTATAAGGCAGAGGAGCTTGGATATCACTCACAGATCATTCTTTCCGGAAGACGTATCAACGATGACATGGGCAAGTACATTGCAGAGAGCTGTGTAAAGAACCTTATTGCAGCTGACATTCCTGTAAAGAATGCAAAGGTTGCCATCCTTGGATTTACCTTTAAGGAGAACTGCCCTGATACAAGAAATACAAAGGTTATCGACATCTACAACGAGCTTGGTGAGTATGGAATCAAGCCTGTAGTAGTAGATCCTCAGGCAGACTCTGACGAGGCAAAGAGACTCTATGGCATTGAGTTTGACTCAATGGATGCTGTTAAGGATATGGATGCAGTTATTGTTGCTGTTTCACATGAAGATTTCAAGGCATATAAGCCTGATGACATCAGAAAGTTCTTCAATCCTGCCCACAGCACTAAGGTATTCCTTGACCTCAAGGGCATCTACGATATGAACGAATATAAGGCTCCCGAGTTCGATTATTGGCGACTATAAGGATTCAAAGTCATGGAAATTTCATGCGTGTAGGATTGCGAGAGCGTAAGCGGAGCAATCCGTATAGTCGTGTATAAGTAAAAACGCAGAAAGGATTAAAAATGGGTTTTAAAGAGTTAAAATTTCCCGAAAACAGCGTATTCCTTGTAACAGGAGGCGCTGGCTTTATCGGATCAAATATCTGTGAGGCTCTTCTTGATATGGGCTACACAGTAAGATGTATGGACAATCTTTCCACTGGACATATCGAGAACATCCAGCCATTTATGGAGAATCCAAAGTTTACTTTCCTTGAGAAGGATATCAGGGATCTGGATGCATGTATGGAGGCCACTAAGGGCGTAGATTACGTTCTCAATGAGGCTGCCTGGGGAAGTGTTCCAAGAAGTATTGAGATGCCTCTTCTTTACGAGGAGATCAATATCCGTGGAACTCTCAACATGATGGAAGCATCAAGACAGAATGGTGTAAAGAAATTCGTCTATGCTTCAAGCTCATCAGTTTATGGTGATTCAACAATACTTCCTAAAAAGGAAGGACAGGAGGGAAATGTTCTTTCTCCTTATGCTCTCACCAAGAAGACTGACGAGGAGTATGGAAAGCTTTATAAGAGCCTTTACGGCTTGGATACATATGGCCTTAGATATTTCAACGTGTTCGGAAGAAGACAGGATCCTAACGGCGCATATGCAGCTGTTATTCCAAAGTTCCTTCGCCAGCTCATGAACGGTGAGACACCTACCATCAACGGCGATGGAAAGCAGTCCAGAGACTTTACTTACGTTGACAACGTTATTGAAGGTAACCTTCGCGCCTGCCTTGCTTCTTCAGATGTAGCAGGAGAGGCTTACAACATTGGCGCCGGCGGAAGAGAGTTCCTTATTGATGTTTATCATCATCTGACAGAAGCGCTTGGAATGGACCTTGAGCCTAACTTTGGACCACCACGTGCCGGAGATATCAGGGATTCAAATGCAGATATCTCAAAGGCCAGAAAGAACCTTGGCTACGATCCTTCCTATGACTTCAAGGCAGGAATCCAGCTTGCAATAGAATGGTATAAGGCAAACCTGTAAGATATAGGGATTCAAAGTCATGGAAATTTCATGCTTGCATGACAATTTACATGACCTTGAAGACCGAACGAACATGAGGAAAAAAGATACGCGAAGAATGAGCGGATCGATTTCCGAATGCTCGTAGCATGACGAGAACGAAGTGGAGTCATGCGTATATATTACAACAAGGTAGATGTATGAAGATAACTATTCGAATGGATGACATTACGCCGGATATGGACTACGCGAAGTTCTCCAGATTTAAGGCGCTTTTAGATAAGCATGACATAAAGCCTCTTATCGGTGTTGTGCCTGAGAATAAAGATGAAAAGCTTGCAATAGAAGAGCCCCATGAGGATTTCTGGAGCATGGTAAAAGAGCTGCAGGAAAAGGGCTGGACTGTTGCTATGCATGGTCTGAATCACCTCTATACCACCAAGGCAGCAGGGCTTTTCCCTATAGGTGGTAAATCCGAGTTTGCAGGTCTTTCCCTTGTAAAACAGGATGAGATGATAAGAGAGGGCAGACGCATATTGAGCATGAACGGTATTTCCACCGACATCTTCATGGCGCCCTCCCACTCCTTCGACAAGAACACACTCCGGGCCCTTAAGAAGAACGATTTCTTCATCCTGACAGATGGCTTTGGAACTCAGCCCTTCCGCTCAGAAGGCATGATCTTCTACCCCATCTCCGTCAAACGCAACAGTTCTCTGAAAGATGAAAGAGAAGGTCTTGTCACCTTCGTCTACCACTGCAACACCATGGAGGACAAGGACTTTGACAACCTCGAGAGCTTATTAGAGACTGGAAAAGTTGTGTCCTATTCGGAGTACAGACAATTTGACATAAAGGACCGCAATGTATTTGGGAACGCGTGGCAGTACATTATTGCCAAGACAAAGTACATAGCTGTGCAAATCAAGAAGTATATATAAGTGAATAACAGGGTCAAAAGTCCGGCTTGGTGGCTGCGCTCGCCCCTTCAGCAAATGTTATGTGTAAGGAGCGATTGTAGCTCTATGGAGAGAAGACTGGCTCCCAGCCTGGCTTCTCGGAATGTCAGAGCTATGAGCGACGGCGCATACATTTGCTGAAGGGGCGAGCGCAGCCACCAAGCCGGACTTTGATCCGTCAACACACTATTAAAACAACGAGGAACGAGGAGATGGAAGGGTTCGGACAGATTCGTGTGCTCCACGTACTGGGGGTACTGGGGCTTGGTGGAGCTGAGTGCAGAATAATCGATCTATACAGAAATATGGACAGGGATAAGATCCAGTTTGATTTCCTGGTCCATTATTCACCTGAAAAAACAGGAAAGAAGAGTCCGACTTCTGATGAACTGATGGCAGTTCGAGAGCCGGACTATTTTGATAATAGCGTATATAAGCTTGGAGGCCGTATTTTCTGCCTTCCAAGGTTCAACGGAAAAAATATCGTTGAGTACAGAGCAGCTATCAAGCGCTTTTTTGCTGAGCACCCAAATGAGTGGAAGGTTGTCCAGGGTCATATGACCAGTACAGCAGCTATTTACCTTCCTATAGCAAAAAAAGCCGGAATACCTGTAGTGGTAGCCCATGCCAGAAGCGCCGGAGTGGACAACGGTATTAAGGGCATGGCAACAAGGCTACTTCGAGCTCCACTTCAAAAGGGCGATATAACAGACTATAACTTTGCCTGCTCCAGAGAAGCCGGCTACTCAGTTTTTGGAAAAGAGCTGATGGATACAGGAAGGGTAAGGATCATCCCCAATGCCGTTAACCTAAAGCACTTTGCCTATGACCCTGAAAAGAGAGAAAAGATAAGGGAAGAGCTTGGGGTATCAAATGCTCTGGTGATCGGACATGTAGGAAGCTTTAGATATGCCAAAAACCACGAGTTCCTTCTGGAGGTTTTTGCTCAGGTCTGCAGACTTCTTGATAACGACGACCTTAATCAGTACAGTATGCTTCATGGAATGCGAATAAAGCTTTTGATGCTCGGAAGCGGAAATCTGATGGAGGATATGAAGAAGCTTGCTGTTAAGCTCCATATTGCTGACAGATGCATTTTTGCAGGAAATAAGTCCAATGCCAGTGACTACTATCAGGCTATGGATTATTTCTGTTTCCCTTCAAGATACGAGGGACTTCCCGGAAGTGTTGTGGAGGCTCAGGCAGCAGGACTTCAGTGCCTTGTTTCTGACGCCATAACTCCTGAGGTTAATGTGACAGAGCTTGTTTCCATGATGAGCATTAAGTCAGAACCCAGGGACTGGGCAAGGAAGATTATAGATGATCTTATGCTGAGGGAGGACTACCATAGCGATCCTTTGGCAGAGGAGATCAAGCTCAATCAGACCCTGACAAAAATAGCTGGTGAGAGAAGAGAGAGTGTATTTGAGACAGATGATACACCGGACTTTGATATTCTTGACGCCGGAACAGGGTTTGAAGCTATAAACGTTCCTGATAAGCCTTCTAAGAGACATCGCCGTGCTATAGAGTTTTCCATTGGCGACAGACAGCAGAGCTCAGAGTACATACTGGGAAAGTTAAAGGCTGCTGGCTTTGATGTAAAGAGTCAGGCAAAGATGATGTCAGCATTTTACCAGAGAGGTTACTTTTAATGGATTCTAAAAAGAAAAATCTTATGCTGATGGTTCCTATGCTCCATCAGGGGGGATTTGAGAGAGTCTGCGTTAAGACAGCGAGACTCATGCAGGAATATTACAATGTTTATATTCTTATCTTCAGCTCCAAGGACATCAACTATGATGTGACAGGACTGAATGTTATAGACATTGATGTCCCTTCACAAAAGGGCCTTATAAATAAGGTCTTCAATGTTTTTAAGAGAGTAAATAAGACCAAAAAGATAAAAAAAGAGCTGGGAATAGACATCTCCTACAGCTTTGGAAGCAGTGCTAATTACGTCAACACTCTTTCAAATATGGGAGAAAAGGTCCTCACAGGATTAAGGTGTCAGACCGACATGGAAGGAACAAGGCAGGTAAAGCTCTTTTGCCGAAAGTCAGATCAGGTGCTGTCCTGCTCCAAGGAAATCGTAAGGCAGCTTAAGAGCGATTTTGACTATGACAGAAGTACCTATATCTACAATCCTCTGGATGTGGAGGATATCCGGAACAAGGCCATGGATCCGTTGGATGACTTCCCGTTCATAGGAGATGACATTAAGGTTATTTCCTGCTCTGCTAGAAACGATTACATCAAGGGCATCTGGCACCTGGTAAAGGCATTTTCACTGGCTCAGGTGAAGCACCCGGAGCTCAGGCTGGTGGTTTTGGGAGCTGGTAACTGGGAGAAATACAACGAGCTTTCCAAGGCTCTTGGGATAAAAGACAAAGTGGCTTTTGTGGGGCTTAAAAAGAACCCCTTCCCCTATGTGGCAGCATCTGACCTGTATGTTTGCAGCTCAAATCACGAGGGATTTCCCAATGCAGTGCTTGAGGCCATGGCCCTTAAAAAACCTGTGATCTCAGCAGACTGCAAGACCGGACCAAGAGAGATCCTTTTATCAGAAAAAGAGTATGAGGAGCTGATCGAGAAAATCCCTGACGGTAGCAGCATTACCGCTCCAATAAGGGGTGAATAT
This sequence comes from Butyrivibrio sp. AE2032, assembly GCF_000702965.1. Classification (NCBI taxonomy): domain Bacteria; kingdom Bacillati; phylum Bacillota; class Clostridia; order Lachnospirales; family Lachnospiraceae; genus Butyrivibrio; species Butyrivibrio sp. AE2032. The sequence goes on from NZ_JNLF01000003.1 coordinate 1,580,974, forward strand.
GGTATTCTTATCCCGGACATGGATCAGGAGGAGAACTTCGATCCTGAGTACGTGACAGAGGGAGAGAGGATCCTTTCAAGTGAGATAGTAAGGCTTCTGGATGATGAAAACGGTCTTTCAGATTATGCTGAAAGGTCTAATAAGAGAGCTATGTTCTACACACCGGATTCCTATAAAGACAGTATCCATGAGATCTTAAAGAGGTATGAATAATGCATTATAAGGTTGTTGTTTTTGGAGTAAAAGACACTTCAGAGAATATCATAGAGTTTATCCAGAGCGAGATATGCAAGGTGGATCTTGTGATCACCATTGCACCAAAGGTTTTAGAGCACAATCAGGTGTCTGGTTTTAAGGGACTTTCTTTCCTGACTGACAAGTACGGGATCCCTGTTCATGAGGCAGACAGTTACTTCCTTAATGATGAGAAGACTAAGGCTTTCATGACAGAGAACACCTTTGATATCGGAATTGTAATGGGATGGCAGAGGCTGATCCCCAAGGAGGTTTTGGACTGCTTTAAGGAGGGTATTTTTGGTTTCCACGGAAATGCAGGCTACCTTCCCTTTGGAAGAGGAAGATCACCTCTTAACTGGTCAATGATCCTTGGAGACACCAGATTTAATCTGAATCTTTTTAAGTATGATGAGCATGCAGACAGCCCAAATGTCTTTTCCACAGAGATGTTCCAGATAAATGAGCACGATGACATAAGGACTGCTCAGTACAAGAACATGATCTGCTCAAAGAATCTTATCAGAAAGCTCCTTACCACCTACATGGAAAAGGGCCACGTGGAGATCCATACTGATTCAAAAGATTTTGATTCATGGTACAATAAACGTACAGCGGCAGATGGAAAGATAGACTTTAAGGACAGAACAAGGAACATCTACAACCTGATAAGGGGTGTTGCTGCTCCTTTCCCCGGAGCCTTCTGCTATGCGGATGAAGAGGATGATGCTCACAAGGTAACTGTTTGGGAGGCACATCCCTTTGATGAGATGATCGATTTCTCTGGCTATGCACCGGGAGAGATTGCAGATATTTTTGATGGAAAGCTTGTGGTGAGAACTGTGGACGGATCACTTCTGATCGATAGATATGAGTGTGACACAACACTCAACAAGGGAATGGTACTTAAGTAATATGGAAAGCATTGCGTTTCATTTAAACTGTCTGGTTAAGGGCGGCGCAGAGAGAGTTGTTTCAAATCTTGCGAACCAGTTTGCCAGCGAAGGAATTAAAGTTTACGTTGCCACAGAGTGGCAGGATGAGGATGAGTTCCAGCTGGACGAGAGGGTAACCAGAGTCCATGTGGGGCTTCGTCCAGAGGATGAAAAGAAAAATCGTGTAACAAAGTTTTTTCTGCGAATAAAATACCTGAAGGAATTCATAAAGGAATATCACCCACAGGTTCTGGTGGCATTTGCCCAGAGAGCCAATTACAGGGCGCTGATGGCAGCAGGTAACAGCGACATTCCTGTCGTTATTTCCATAAGAACAGACCCGGTGGGACACTACGATGCTTTTTCCGACAAGGTACAGATAAAGTGGCTCTTCCCCAAGGCAGCCGGCTGTGTGTTCCAGACAACGGGACAGAAGGAGTTCTTTAAGCCTTATCTTCAGGAGAATTCCACAATAATTCTAAACCCTGTAAATCCCAAATACTTTGGACTTAAAAAACCGGAGAAGAGGGAAAAGGTTGTAATGCATCACGCAAGGCTTGTGGACTTCAAAAACCAGCCACTTCTTTGTGAAGCCTTCGTGGAGGTTCATAAAAAGCACCCGGACTATGTGCTTAAGATCTTTGGCCCTGACTCCTTTGACGGGACAAAAGAGATACTGGAAAAGATAATCGCTGACAATCACGCGGAAGACTATATCCTTCTTATGGGAGGCTCGGATGAGCTTGAAAAAGAGATCCCTAAGGGCGCAGTGTACGCCTTTACTTCCGACTGGGAGGGACTTCCTAATTCACTGCTGGAAGCCATGGCAATGGGAATGCCAATAGTTGCAACAGACTGTCCCTGCGGAGGACCTAAGACTGTCATGACTGATGGCAAGAACGGACTTCTGATCCCAATAAAAGACAAGGACGCTCTTGTAGCAGGTCTTAACAGGCTTATTGAGGACCCTGAACTGGCTGAAAGGCTCGGGGATGAAGCAGCAAAGATAGAAGAGATCACCAATGCCCAGGCTATATTTGTTCAGTGGAGAGACTACCTGGATAAGGTAATAGCTGATTTTAAGAAAAAGAAATAAGAGAGGATGATCATATGTTTTCATTTGATGATTACAGACAGATAATAAAACTCATTAAAGAAACAGGCAGATATGCCACTAGCTATGAAGAGGCAAGGAACATGGATGAGTTCATCATCATGCGCCATGATGTTGAGTACTCTGTAGAGAGAGCCTATGCCCTTTCAAAGGTTGAGGAAAGCATGGATTTCAGATCTACCTTCTTCTTCCAGTGGACCAACAACTCCTACAATATCCTCTCAAGAAAGAACAGAGACATACTTACAGATATGCACGAGAGAGGTCAGAATATCGGTCTTCACTTTGCCCTTAATGGAATGACAGACATGAGACTTATCCGCGACAGGATAAAGCAGGAAATTGATATGCTAAGCAACATGCTTGGATTTGAGATCACCTCTTTTTCCATTCACAGACCTTCTCCCAGTGTGCTTGCAGAGAACATTAAGCTTAACGGGATAATCAATGCCTATCAGGACGAGTTCTTCTCTTTTGACCCAAAGGCTACTCCTGAGTCTAAGCTTGAGATAAAGTACATGTCAGATGCTAACCATATCTGGAGATATGGCTATCCTGATGAGGAGACCTTAAACAGCCATGACAAGATCCAGATCCTGACTCATCCTTTCGCATGGACCAAGAAGGGATACGACAATCTGGAGAATTATAAGACTCTGGTTAATGAGAAATATGTGGAACTTATTGATTCCATTGACAATGAATGTAAGGACTTTGGTCCTCTTAGAGACAACTTTGAGAAGCTCCCTATAGAGATGTGAGGCTAGCCAGTAGATGTGCGGAATTTGCGGATACGTATCAAAAAAGAGAATAACCACTGATGAGCTTCGCATCATGAATGATACCATGTATCACCGTGGCCCTGATGACAGCGGAGTAGAGATCTTTGAGGGGACTGATGACTACTGCATCGGTTTTGCTCAGAGAAGACTTGCAATTCTTGATCTTTCCCCCTTGGGACATCAGCCCATGCATTCGGAGAACGGAAGGATCTCCGTTGTGTTTAACGGTGAGATCTACAACTTCCTTGAACTCAAGGAGGAGCTTTCCGATTATCACTTTAAGTCCACCTGTGATACAGAGGTTCTGATCGCTGCTTACCTTAAATGGGGCATTGATATGGTGGACCACATTCATGGAATGTTTGCCATTGCCCTTTATGACAGGGAGAGCGAGGATGTTTTCCTTATCCGTGACAGGATTGGAAAAAAGCCTTTGTTTTACTGGATTGATGGAAAGAACATCGTCTTTGCCTCTGAGCTTAAGCCCATTTTGAAGTGCCCTGGATTTAAGCCTGAGATAAGAAGACAGCTTCTTCCAAGGTATCTGTATCAGCAGTATATTTCCGCTCCGGAATCAATTTTTACAGATGTTTACAAGCTTGAAGCCGGAAGCGTTCTTAAGTTCCACAACGGAGAAATAAAGAAGTGGAAGTACTGGAATATCAGGGATGTATATGCCAAGATGAGTCAGGATCCTGTAAGGAGCTACGAGGAGGCAAAGGATGGTCTTAAGACCCGCCTTAAGAACTCAGTAGTATCCAGGATGATCGCTGACGTTCCTCTTGGAACCTTTTTATCAGGAGGCTATGATTCATCCCTTGTTACAGCAATTGCCCAGGAGTTTTCAGATAAACCCGTCAAGACTTTCTGTATCGGTTTTGATGTAAAGGAATATAACGAAGCCAAGTATGCCAAGGAGATAGCCCAGTATCTTGGCACGGATCATACAGAACTTTATATCTCAGAAAAAGAGATGTTTGATCTGGTCAGCAGCATTCCCCAGTACTACGACGAACCCTTTGCCGATAACTCGGAGATACCGTCAATGCTGGTCAGCAAGCTGGCAAAAAAAGACGTGACTGTTGCTCTTTCCGGCGATGGAGGAGACGAGTTCTTTTGTGGCTACAATGTCTATGACAATGTGGGACAGGCACAGAAGCTTGAGATCCCTGGAGCTATTGTAAATGCCTTAGGACAGATTCCTGTAGGGGGCGGAAAGCTCCTTGACAAGATGCCCTTCAGGGTAAGGGTTGTGGCTTCCAACAGAGACCCTGAGACCAAGACTCAGCTTGTGTCAGAAGGTTACGTAAAGGCTGCCCATGCCTTTATTTCAGGAAAAGAGATGCTGGATATTCCGGTGCATGCCCTGGACTACCTCAGCACAGACTTTAATCTTTCCATAAATGAAGCACCGGTTCTATATCCTTTTGAGAGCATCTACTGCGTAGACAACTTCCAGACAAGAAGGATGCTTCTTGATATGGATACCTATCTTCCGGAGGACATTCTGGTGAAGATGGACAGAGCGTCCATGAAGTATTCACTGGAGAACAGATGCCCCATTATGGACACAGAGGTAATGGAGTATTCCTTCAGGATACCCCACAGATTTAAGTACTACCATGGAGATAAGAAGCATATCCTTAAGGATATTGCCTACGACTATATTCCAAGAGAACTTTTGGAAAGACCAAAGACAGGCTTTGGTGTTCCCATGGATCAGTGGCTAAGGGGCCCATTAAAGGAAGCGCTTCTTGACTACAGCAGCACTTCTTTCCTTAAGAGGCAGGGAGTTTTTGACGCTGATTATGTATCGAAATTTATAAATAACTATGTGGTAAAGGGAGACGGAGGTCCGGCTACAGGTGCAAACTTCAGCAAGGTTGCCTGGGCGTTCTTCATCTTCCAGCAGTGGTATAGTTACTATCTTCAGTAATAAAAGGAGACGGATTATGACAAGAGAAGAAGTATTTGAAAAGATAAATGAAGTATTCAGGGATGTCTTTGAGGATGACGACATCACAGTAACCGATGAGACTACAGCAGCCGACATCGAGGACTGGGATTCCTTAGAGCACATCAACCTGGTAAATGCCATTGAGCAGGAGTTTGGAATCAAGTTCAATATGGGACAGATCGTATCCATGAAGAACGTTGGTGAGATGGCAGACATCATCATGAGCAAGATCTGATAATTTGCGAAAAAAGGAAATGCCGGGAACTATGAACGAATACAGATATTCAGATTTGGTCTCAAAGGAAGAAAATAAGGAAAACTACACCAGGACGGAGTTTACAGTTACCGTCACAAAGGAGATGATGGAGAAATTCCTGGATATCACAGGGGATGTAAATCCCCTTCACAACGACGCTGAATATGCAAAGTCAAAGGGCTTTAATGACAGGGTTGTGTACGGTATGCTGGTGGCTTCTATGTATTCAACACTGGCAGGAGTCTACCTTCCCGGGAAGTATTGTATACTTCAAAGCGTGGATTCCTCCTTCAGGTTCCCTGTGTTTATTGGAGATACACTGACTGTATCAGGATTTGTTAAGCAGAAATTTGAAACCACAAGGACCATGGAGATAGCTGCCCAGATCGTAAATCAGGACGGCAAAAAGGTTGGAAAGGCCAAAATACAGGCCGGGTGCATAGATGAATAAGAACGTATTTCTGATACTTGGAGCTTCTTCAGATCTTGGAGTTGTCCTTGTAAACAAACTGAATGAGGATTACAGTGACAGCGTTTTTGTGCTGCACTACAACTCCAATGACGCCCGTCTTAAGGAAATTTCTTTTGCTAACGGAAACAGTGCAGAGCTTGTAAAGGCAGACCTCTCATCCAAGGAGGATACAAAGGCTTTGATAGAGAGCCTTAAGGGAAAAGAGCTTGTGCCTACACATATAGTTCAGCTCTCAGCTTCAAAGATGATGTTCACAAAGCTGAAGGACTTTGATCAGGACAGACTTGATAGAAATGTCAGGATCCAGGTCTACTCTTTTGTAGAGATATTAAAGGCATTTTTGCCTGCCATGGTAAAGAGGAAGGATCACAACAAGGTTGTGGCTGTAGTTTCCTCCGTGGTTAATGGTAAGCCTCCTAAATCCATGCTGGAGTACACTCTTGTTAAGGATATGCTCCTTGGAGTGATCAAGCAGCTGGCAGCAGACAATGAGGGCAAGAAGATCAATATAAATGCCGTATCACCCTCAATGATACAAACACAGTTTTTATCTGATCTTGATCCAAGACTTGTGGAGATGGCAGCTGAGGCAAGCCCCGAAGGGAGAAATGCCACAGTGGAGGATGTTGTTCCGGCAATCAGCTTTCTTTTGTCAAAGGACAGCAATTATATGAACGGAGTTAACCTTAACGTCAGCAACGGAAGCGTTATAGTGTGAGATTGGGGATTACAGATAAGTGACAGAAACGGGTGCATCTAGCAAAAAGCATATAGCCATGTACATCGGTTCGCTCCAGAAGGGCGGAGCCGAGAGGGTTATGGTAAATCTGGCGGAGTACTTTTTTGAGCAGGGATACAAGGTCACCCTGGTGACTACTTACCTGGCAAAGGAGGAGTACGAGGTTAAGCACGCCACCTGGACCAGAGTTCCTGCCGGTGCTGACAGAGCAGTACTTGTGGCGGATACGGAAGAGAACCCTGCCTGGATTGACCCTGAAGGGGGAGAAAAGGATGGCATCGGAAGAGTCTTTTCTGCCCTTTTAAAGAGCGAGCAGAAGGGAAGAGCCCATAACCTGAAAGCCAGAAGCGAGAAGCTTCGCGCTATTTGGAGACAGCTACAGCCTGATCTGGTACTTAGTTTTATCGGGAAGAATAATATAATGGCTCTTTCAACAGCCACCAGAGAGGGAATAAAGGTGGTGGTTTCTGTAAGAGCTGACCCCGATATGGAATATGATACCTTTGCCCTTAAGTCCGGAATGCTTTCTACCTTTGGAAAGGCTTCTGGAATCGTGGTTCAGTCCACAGGTGCCAAGGAATGGTTTCCGAAATTTTTGCAGAAGAAATGCATCATACTTCCAAACTCAGTGAATCCATCCTTTATCCGAAAGAGATATTTCGGAGACAGGGAAAAGAGAATTGTAATGGTGGGAAGGCTTGATGAGAACAAGAATCAGGCCATGGTAATAGAGGCTTTTAAGGAGGCTACGATAGATAAGTATCAGGACTTCCGTCTTGTGATCTATGGAGATGGTCCTGACAGATTAAAGCTCCAAAGGAAGGCCGAGAGTCTTGGCATTGCATCAAGAGTAGAGTTCAAGGGAATGGTAAAGCATGTGGCTGAACATGTGGAGAAATCCTATATGTTCATTCTGGCATCTTCCCAGGAGGGAATGCCTAACTCCCTTATCGAGGCCATGAGCCTTGGAGTTGCCTGCATTTCCACTGACTGCCCCTGCGGAGGACCGGCGGACCTTATTGTTGATGGAATAAACGGGCTGTTGGTGCCTGTTAAAGACACTAAGGCTATGACGGAAGCTATACGAAAGCTTCTTGATAACAAGACTCTTACAGATAATCTTGGGGCAGCAGCTTCCAAGATCCAGAGTAAGATCGCTCCCGATGTGGTAAACCAGATGTGGAGAGATTACCTGGATGGAATTATGAAGGGATAATTTTATTCATGAAGGAATTAGAGTATCCATTTGACAGCAGTTACATAATGAAAAAATCAAAGGGCCTGAAGAAGGCTCTTTTAGCTGATGGGAGTGACAGAATCCATAAGAAGATCGCAGTTCTTGGTGGATCTACTACCCATGACATCATAAAGGTTTTAGAGCTGTTTCTTTTGAACTATGGCATAGAGCCGGAGTTCTACGAATCAGAGTACGGCCAGTACTGGCAGGATGCCATGTTCCCGGGAGAGGAGCTTAAGCTTTTTAACCCGGACGTGATCTTCATCCATACCAGCAACAGGAATATTCTGGATTACCCTGTAATGGGGGATGACGTGGCAGCAGTTGATGGAAAGCTTAATAAGGTTTACAGCCACTTTGAGACCATGTGGAAGAAGTTAAAAGAGCTGTACCACTGCCCTATAATCCAGAATAACTTTGAAGCTCCTTTTTTCAGACTCCTTGGAAATCGCGACGGAGCGGATGTTCACGGAAGGCTCTCTTTTATTAACAGACTAAACGAGAAATTCAGTGAATATGCAAGAAACGCTGAGGCTGAAGGAGACAGCTTTTTTATCAATGATATCAACTATCTGGCTGCCTGCTACGGCCTTGATAAGTGGTCAGATACTCTGGCCTGGCATATGTACAAGTATGCAATGTGTATTCCTGCAATTCCCTACGTGAGCTTCAATGTAGCTAACATAATCAAGTCCATCTACGGTAAGAACAAAAAGGGCCTGGTTCTGGATCTTGATAACACCCTATGGGGCGGAATTGTTGGAGACGACGGAGTTGATGGCATTGAGATAGGCCAGGAGACCAACATGGGTCAGGTTTATCTTGAGTTCCAGAATTATGTGAAGATGCAAAAAGACATTGGAGTGATCCTGGCAGTGGATTCCAAGAACGAGAAGGAAAATGCCATTGCAGGACTTCAGCATCCTGACGGAGCCCTTACTCCTGATGACTTTGTGTCCATAAAGGCTAACTGGGATCCAAAGAGCGAGAACTTCAAGGCTATAGCAAAAGAGCTTACCCTGCTCCCTGAGTCACTGGTGTTTGTGGACGACAACCCGGCAGAGAGGGAGATTGTCACAGCTCAGATTCCCGGAGTTTACGCTCCTGTCATGGACAGTCCGGAAAATTATATAAGAAATATCGATCACTCGGGATTTTTTGAGGTTACCTCTATATCAGAGGATGATAAGAAGAGAAACGAGATGTACATGGCTAATAAGCAAAGGCTTGAGCTGGAGGAGAGTTTTGCTGACTACTCTGAGTATCTTAAGTCCCTGGAGATGGAGGCTGAGATTAAGCCCTTTGAGAAGATGTACATGCCAAGGATCTCTCAGCTAACCAACAAGAGCAATCAGTTTAACCTGACCACAAAGAGATATTCTCAGGATGACATCGAGGCAGCAGCTGCTGATACAGACAACATTACCCTCTACGGAAGGCTTAAGGATAAGTTTGGAGATAATGGAATCGTGTCCCTTGCAATTGGTAATGTAAGGGGGCAGGCTAAGGAGGAGCTCCACATTGTGTTGTGGCTTATGAGCTGCAGAGTGCTTAAGCGCGATATGGAATTTGCCATGATGGATGAGATGGTGAGTGAAGCAAAAGCGCGAGGCGTTAAGACTATCTACGGCTACTACTATCCAACAGCCAAGAATAAGATGGTAAAGGATTTCTATCTGCTGCAGGGATTTGAGAAGGTTTCTGAAGATGCAGAGGGAAACATAACCTTTAAGCTGGACATAAGTGGGGAGTATGATCAGAAGAACCATGTGATCCAGGTTTCGAATAAGTGACATAGGCACTCTGCCTTCCCACGAGGGAGGGCAGAGTTTTTTTGATATTGGTTTTATGTTACAATCAAGGATAATAAGTCTAAATGAGAATTCAGAGGATCGTGTATGTGCGGAATAGCAGGTCTTATCGGCTTTAAGGGGGATGCAAGAGCCAGCGTTGTGAAGATGAATCAGCGTATGCTCCACAGAGGCCCGGATGACGGCGGAATTTTTATAAGTGATGATGGAAATGTGGCGCTTGGACACAGGCGCCTTTCTATTGTGGATCTGTCAAAAAACGGCGCTCAGCCTATGACCTCCCACAGCGGAAGATTGGTGATCGTCTATAACGGCGAGATCTACAATGCCGGAGAAGTGAAAAAGAAGGTGACTTCCGGCGGAGCTGGAGCAGGCAGTAAGTTTCGAGGAACCTCAGATACAGAGGTGCTTCTTGAAGCAATAGAGCGCTTTGGAGTTGCTGATACCCTCAGGATGTGCAAGGGAATGTTTGGCTTTGCTGTTTACGACAGAGAGGCAGGGACAGTTACTCTTGCAAGGGACAGAGTGGGCGAGAAGCCAATGTACTATGGAACTGTCAATGGCTCTTTTGCCTTTGCATCTGACATTGGGTGCCTGAGAGTAGTTGAGGGCTTTGACAACAAGATCAATACTGATGTGCTGGATATATACTTCACTGAAGGTTATATTCCTGCGCCCTATTCCATATATAAAGACATCTATAAACTTGAGGCCGGAACCTTCATGACAGTTAATGTGAAGACTCTGGAGACTAAGACAGAAACCTACTGGTCCATGAAAGAAGCTGCCCTTAGGGGACAGCAGCATCCATTTGCCGGATCCAGACAGGAGGCTGCAGATGAACTTGAAAGGCTTTTGAAGGCCTCCATAAAGGGACAGATGGTTGCAGATGTTCCGGTTGGTGCATTTCTTTCTGCCGGAATCGACAGCTCCACAGTTGTATCCCTTATGCAGGATCTGGCGCCGGGAAAGGTTCGTACCTTCACAATCGGTATGGAAGACCCCAAGTACAACGAGGCTGTTTTTGCTAAAGAGATAGCTCAGCATATTGGGACAGATCACACAGAGCTCTACATTACTGAAAAGGATGCGAAACAGGTGATTCCAAAGCTTGCATCCATGTTTGGTGAGCCTTTTGCTGATTCCTCCCAGATCCCAACTTATCTTGTAAGCAAGATGACAAGGGATCATGTGACAGTATCTCTTTCTGGAGATGGAGGAGATGAGCTGTTTTGCGGATATACCTCCTACGAGTCCATTTCAAGGATCTGGGGAAAGATGGGAAGGATTCCTTACTGGATCAGGAAGCCGGCTAGTTCTATTGTGCTTCACTCACCTCTTGCGAAAAAAGATATCTACAGGATAAAGGGTACTCTTCTTGGGGCAAAGGGACCGGCGGACATTCACAGGATGGAGCATGAGACGGACCCCATAACAAAGCAGATTGCACTTACAAGGGGAACTCTTCCCTACAAATATACAGAGCTTCCAAATGATTTCCTTAAGGAAGTAAACCACGAGACAATGCTGATGGATATGCTGGTTTATCACCCGGACGATATTCTTGTTAAGGTGGACAGGACAGCCATGGCTGTTTCACTTGAGACCAGAGTTCCAATGCTTGATAGGGACCTTTTGGAGTTTGCCTGGACTCTTCCTTTGGAGTACTTAAGGGAAGGCAAGACCGGTAAGCTTGTTCTTAGAGATGTACTTTACAAATACGTTCCAAAGAGTATGATGGAAAGGCCCAAGAAAGGTTTTTCAATCCCAATAGATAAGTGGCTTTTAGAAGGAGAAGTGAGAGACTGGGCAGAAGCTCTTTTGGATAAGAAAAAGATTGCTGCGCAGGGAATCCTTGACCCCGAGGTGGTGGAGAAGATCTGGACTGACTTCACACTTCGCGGCAAATACAGGATCGAGATCTGGTACATATTGATGTTCCAGCAGTGGTATGAAAAGGAATATGAATGATATAGGGATTCAAAGCCGCAATCCGTATATCATTCATAAACATGAGGACATATGGGAATTACAAGCTTTAAATTCCTGTGCTTTTTTGCGCTGGTTTTAATTGTATATTATACGGTGCCTTTACTGTTTAAGAAAAAGGGGCAGTGGATGGTACTTCTTTTGGCAAGCGTGGCCTATTACCTGTTATCAGGCAATGGGCTTCTGATTTTGTACCCCCTTGGTGCATCCCTTGTGACCTGGGGACTTTTGCAGATCCTTGTAAAGACACCTGAGGATAAGCTGGTGAAACGAAGGATCCTTCTTGGTCTTGAGCTCTTTGTTCTTCTTGGAATCCTGATAGTTCTTAAGTACTTGAAGCTTATGACAGGGGGAGGATTACTGGTTCCTCTTGGTCTTTCTTTCTACACCTTCATCCTTCTGGGATACTTTATCGAGGTTTATAACGGTATCAGTCATGCGCAAAAGAGCTTTCTCAGGACGGCACTATTTGGGCTGTACTTTCCGGTTATGATCTCCGGACCTATCATCAAGACAAGGGAGGCGGGAGATCAGTTTTTTGAGTATCATCCTCTTGATTATAAAAATCTTACCTTTGGTCTTCAGAGAATGCTCTGGGGATTCTTTAAGGAGCTGGTAATTTCAGAGCGACTGGCAGTTGTGGTGAATACCATATACGGTAACGACACTCAGTATCAGGGAGCCTATATCTGGCTTGGAACTGTCTGCTTTGCTTTCCAGCTTTATACCAATTTCTCGGGATGTATGGACATCGTCATTGGTCTTTCTGAGACCTTTGGGATTATCCTTCCCGAGAACTTCAAAACTCCTTTCCTTGCAAAGAATATAAGTGAATACTGGAGAAGATGGCATGCTACCCTTGGCACCTGGATGAAGGACAACGTTTTCTATCCGCTCCTTAGGACTAAGGCAATCATGGGCCTTGGAACACGCCTTAAAAAGAGTCTTGGAAAGAAAAAGGGTAAGCAGTATACCACCTACGTTGCTATGTTTATCCTCTGGCTTTCAGTGGGACTTTGGCATGGCGGAGAGATGAAGTATGTCATCGGTTCCGGCCTTCTTCACTGGGCATATATCGTTATCGGGGAGCTGACACTTCCGTTCTTCACCTGGCTCTTTGCTGAGAAGCTTCACATGGATCTTAAGAGCAAGGGAGCTAATGCCTTCAGAGTAGCAAGAACCTTTTTCCTGGTGTGCATAGGTGATCTGTTCTTCAGGTCTGACAATGTACCCCACGCCCTCAGGATGCTTGGAGAGAGCGTATCAGTATTTAACCCGGGGATTTTCTTTGACGGAAGCCTTTTGAATCTGGGGCTTGATCTCATCGAATGGGGGATACTGTTAGTATCTCTGGCGATCCTTATAACTGTATCTGTGCTTCAGTACAGGATGGAATTATGCGCTGAGGGTAAGCTTGAAAACTCCAGCCTTAAGGGCTTTGAAAACGTTAGACAGCTACTGGCCTCCAAGGGCATTGTCCTTAGGTGGGCTGTTCTTATAGCTCTTTTCTTCTACTGCATACTTCTGGCTGAGTATGGCCCGGGATTTAGTGCAGCGGAATTTATTTACAAGGATTTCTGATATGACAAAAAAGCAAGTTTTAAAGTCAATAATTTTCATAGTGCTTATAGCCTGGATGCTGGTCCATCTGACCTATATAGTAAGGACCAACGGTGATGTAAAGGACAGGTTTGTGGGCTTTTATGCTGAGAAGAATGACAGCCTTGATGCGGTTGCCATCGGCTCCAGCCCTGTTCCCATGTGCCTTGAAACTCCAAGGATCTATGGGGAGACGGGCATTACCATGTATCCCGTATCCTCCAACATGCAAAGACCCGTGGCCACCAAGTACCTGGTGGAGGAGATCTTAAAGACCCAGAATCCGGAACTATTCATTTTCGAGATGAGGATGTGGGGAGCTGAGGATGAGAACCTCCTTGGAAACATGGCTCACACAAGGGAGGTTACCGACAACCTGAAGTACTCCATCAACAGGAAAAGAGTTATCGACGCCATGGTGGATGATCCCGATGAGCGCCTGACTTACTACTTTGATATATTCAAGTACCACTCAAACTGGAAGACCCTGTTTTTATGGTCCCAGTTCAGGACCCTTTTCTATGAGTATCCAGAGGATCTTAAGGGCTATCTTCCCGAAACAGATGTAGGACCCTCAGATGCGCCGATCCTTGTGGAAGAAAGTGCCACAAAGTCCATTCCTCCGGAGCAGGAGGAGTATCTAAGGGACCTTCTTGCTTATCTTAAAGAGAAAAATATAAATGCCCTGTTTGTCACAACTCCGTATTCTGCCAGCGAAGAAGAGCAGATGGAGATAAACTACATGGCTCAGCTCATAGAGAAAGAGGGTTATCCCTTCCTTGACATGAATCGTCACCTTGATGAGATAGGCCTTGATTTTACCACCGACATCCGCGACTACGGTACCCACACCAACGTCCTTGGAGCGCAGAAGGTGACAGATTACTTTATACAGTACCTGAAAGATAATTATGTGGATGCGGGTTTGGCCCTGACAAAGGATCATAGGGGCGACAAAAAATACGCCTACTGGGACAAGGCTTATGAGAAGTATCTTTCCGAGATAGAAGAGGCTAGGACCAAGGCCCTCAGCAACGTAGCTACCAGAACATATTACGAACTTGAGTCCGATGAATGATGTATTTGAAGATAGAAATTATTATTTATCCCATGAGGCGGAGGTGAGAGAAACTGTATGCAGCAGCGATTCTCCAGCTCTACGGAGACAAGACAGCCTCCCAGGTTGGCTTGTCGCAGTGTCCAGAGCTCCGAGATGCTGAATACAGTTTCCCTTACCTCCGCCGGGGTATATTTATGGGCATACATGTTCAGATTTGTGCCTGGCGGTTTTCTGGGTTATAATATATGCGGGATTTTGCGATTTTAAAGCATCCCCTGGAGGAGACATGATAATTATTCAGCTTAAGGGCGGTCTGGGAAACCAGATGTTCCAATATGCCCTGTACAAAGAACTGCAGCATAGAGGTAAAGAAGTAAAGATAGATGATGTGAACGGCTTTATCGGTGATGAACTCAGAGTCCCGGTTCTTGGCCGTTTTGGCGTAGAATATGACAGGGCAACGCAGGAAGAGGTTGTGGCTCTTACAGATTCCAAGATGGATATTTTCAGCAGGATCAGAAGGAAGCTTACCGGAAGAAAGACCTTCAGGATAGATGAGCTGGAGGGTCTCTTTGATCCCCACATCCTTGAGGTTGAGAATGCTTATCTTGTGGGATACTGGCAGTCTGAAAAGTACTTCTCTTCACCTGAGGTTATAGCTCAGATCCAGGAAGTGTTTGGAAAGAGACCTCAGGAGATCATGCATGACTCCGTCAGCTGGTCAACTCTTCAGCAGATCGAGTGCAGCGAATCCGTTAGTATTCACGTAAGAAGAACGGACTATCTTGATGCAGAGCACATCAAGATACATAACCTTTGCTCAGAAAAGTATTACAAGAATGCTATCCAGATGATAAGACAGGCTCATCCCAATGCAGTATTTTTCATCTTCTCTGATGATAACGAGTGGTGTAAGAAACACTTTAAAGGGCCTCACTTCATAAATGTTGAGCTTCAGGAGGGTGAGAATACCGATGTATCGGATATGATCCTCATGAGCAGGTGCAAGCACCATATCATGGCCAATAGCTCTTTTAGCTGGTGGTCCTGTTGGCTTAACGATTCTCCGGAAAAGATGGTCATTGCTCCTGAAAAGTGGATCAACAATAAGAGAATGGATGATATCTACACCGACAGAATGACTAAGGTGGCTATATAAACGATAGGAATTAACATGAGTAATAGCAATTTACAGGACAAAAAGGCTGATAAGAAGGTCAGCCTTTTTTCTAAGATTAACTATATATTTGATAAAAAACAAAAGAGCCAGTTGATGGTTCTTGCTGTGCTGATACTAATAGGAGGTGTGTTCGAGACTCTTGGAGTTTCAATGATGCTTCCTGTTGTGTCAACGATCATAGTTCCCGACTCCCTTCATGAGTTTATCGGAGATCATCAGATACTCCAGGATATTATAAATGCTCTGGGACTTAACGATGACAGGTCTTTGTCGGCAGCACTTCTTATCATGATGGTAGCTCTTTTCGTGATAAAAAATGCTTATCTGCTTTTCCTTATCCACAGGCAGAACACCTTCGTTGCAAGGGCCCGTAATGACATGATAAGCCGTGTCATGAGAGAGTTTTTGAACAGGCCCTACGAGGACTATCTTGGGGCAGATATCCCAACTGTTTTCAGAATAACTGACAGTGATATCCCAAGGGTCTTTTCTCTTATGCTGGCAATGCTATCTATGGCTACAGAGCTGGTGGTTTCCATATTCCTCGGGGCAGTACTTTTATTCGTTAACTGGCAGATGACGGTTCTTATGGTAGTGGTTCTTCTTATCATGACTCTCATCAGCACCAAGCTTTTAAAGCCAAAGCTCAATGACATCGGAAGAGAGAATCAGAACACCCAGTCAAGGATTGCCAAGTGGAGAATCCAGGCTATTTACGGTCTTAAGGATGTAAAGGTTTTAAACAGACAGGATTTCTTTATCAGGAACTACTATGAGTCTGGAAGGGTAGGAGCTAATATCGCAAGAGATTATGCAGTGCTGAATTCAGTGCCAAGGCTCATGATCGAGACAGTATTTATGGCAACTGTCATCCTGTACATCCTGGTTTATATTTTAAGGGGCGGGGATGCGACCATGCTTATTCCTCAGCTGACAGCCTTTGGTGTGGCTGCCATAAGGATCATGCCTTCCGCTAACCGTATCAACACCTATATGACTGAGATTGCCTACAATCAGTACAGTCTTGATTTTGTTTATGAGAACCTCACAGAATCCATGAAGACAGATAAGGCCATGAGGGCAGAGCGCGCTGCCATCGCAGGACCTGAGCTTCATCTGGAAAAAGAGATTGAACTTAAGGGCATCACTTTTGCATACCCTGATTCTGATGTGAGAATCTTTGAAAATGCAAACATGCTGGTTAAGAAGGGACAGTCCGTGGGAATCATGGGACCTTCCGGAGCCGGTAAGTCAACCATCGTAGATATTCTCCTGGGTCTTTTACATGTTCAGGCCGGCGAGATCATGTGCGATGGAAGCAATATCTTTAGTAACTATGATTCATGGCTTGCTCAGATAGGTTATATTCCTCAGTCAATTTATCTGGTTGATGAGTCAATCCGTGAGAACATTGCCTTTGGTATTGATGCTGACAGGATCGATGAGGACAGGATCTGGCAGGTAATGGAGGAGGCTCAGCTGGCTGACTTTGTAAGGACTCTTCCTGAGGGACTGGACACAACAATCGGCGACAGAGGAGTGAGGCTTTCCGGTGGTCAGAGACAGAGGATCGGTATTGCCAGAGCTCTTTATCATAACCCTGAGATACTGGTATTCGACGAGGCTACCAGTGCTCTGGACAACGAGACAGAGGCAGCAGTTATGGAGGCCATCAACAGCTTCCACGGCAAGAAGACCATGGTCATTATTGCCCACAGACTTAACACCATTGCAAACTGCGACGTTATCTACGAGGTGAAGGACGGAAAGATCTCACCTACAACTCTGGAAGGAAGGACAGTTATCCAGTAATGATAGGAACAGAGTTTTTGTACGGATTTGGACTTGGAAATCAGCTGTTCTGGTATGTGACTGCCAGGGCTGTAGCTGAGGACCATGGATATAAATTTGGAATCTGTAATCCCAAGGCCCTGGCCAACAACATGCACTCCGACAGCGGAATGTATTTTATGGACATTGATCTTGGCGAGGAGATTCCTGAGAGCGACAAGCCAAAATACAAGATCTTTGAGGACAATGACAACAGACTGTATATTGGCAGTTCAGATCACGATATGGAGCACGGTGCTTACGTAAGTGGCGTGGATCCAAGGTTTGACCAAATAGAAGATAACACTTTGCTCTATGGAAATCTGCAGGCAGAAGCCTACTTTGAGAAGTACAAGGATAAGCTCAAGGATTGGCTCAAGGTAAAGCCTGAGTATGATTCCCATGAATACACGAAGGACAATCTGTGCATCATTCATCTCAGGTGCGGAGACTATTCCAATTCGCCGGAGCTGTGGCTTGACAGGAGCTACTGGGTTCACGGCATCAGGCAGATGCGAAAGATAAGACCTGATATGGAGTTTTTAGCTGTTACTGATGATGTTGAGGCAGCTCACAAGATCCTTCCTGAGGTTAAGGCAGTAAGAAATGATATCGGCAAGGATTATGTGACCATCAAAAATGCCAGATATCTTCTGCTTTCCAACTCATCCTTTGCAGTATTTCCTGCCATGACCAGTGATGAGCTTCAGTATGCCATTGCACCAAAATATTGGGCAAGACACAATGTTTCAGACGGCTTCTGGGCATCAGAGCAGAACATTTACAGCTGTTTCCATTACATGGACAGGAAGGGAAAGCTCTTTTCCCCGGAGGAGTGCAGACAGGAACTTGAGAGGTACAAAAAAACCTCTTCAACATACAAAAGACTTAACCAAAAGCCCGGAAAGGTACGCAGCACCTGTCAGAAGATCAGGGCTAGCTACCTGTATGCTGTTTATATGGGACGGAAGATCTGGCGCAGCCTTGAGCGCAGAACCGGACTCATTAAAGTATTTCATGTTTGACGGAAGATAATTACATTATGGATAAAATAAAACTTCCTAAGGTGACACTTGTTGCCATGACAAGTGTCGACATATATGAGACGGTCCAGGCCATGAAGTATAGTATGCGAGGGATTGAATTTGGGGATGCTGTGCTGATAACGGACCGAAAGCCCTTTTATCTTCCAAAAGAGATCAGGTACAGCCACACGGACAAGCTTGACGACATAGACAAGTTCAATTACAAGATGACCTACGAGCTGTACAAGCATATAAATACAGACTTTGCACTTATTGTCCATGCTGACGGATTTGTGATCCACCCTGAGAACTGGAGGGACGAGTTCCTTGATTACGACTATATAGGTTCACCATGGCCGCTTCCAAAGAATGACTACGCCTACAGGGACAGCAAGGGCCAGATCTGCAGGGTTGGAAATTCAGTTTCCATCAGGTCAAAGCGTCTTATGGAATTTCCTGAAAAGAATAACCTGCCATGGGTAAAGGTCTACGACGGCTTTTTTAATGAGGATATTTTCCTTTGCTGTCACGCCAAGAATCTCATGGAGGAGCAGGGACTTAAGTGGGCACCTTTTGAACTGGCAATAAAGTTTGGAAGGGAACACCCTCTTCCTGAGAACAAGGGAGTTGAGCCCTTTGTCTTTCATAAATGGTGGGGAGAAAACGCTGGTTACCCCAGGTTTTATAGCCCTAAAAAGCGCTTCAAGATGGCTCTTCGCCCGCTCCTTTTCTGGAGAAGGTCGAAGAAATGGAAAGAGGAGCATAACGTACAATGAAGTTTTCGGTCATCATTCCGGTATATAATGCCGAAAAGTACATAGCTGACACTCTGAAGACCTTTAATGGGTCTGCAGGCAGGGTGCGTAGGGATGATGGCCTTCAGGCGGACTATGAAGTTCTTTTGATTGAGAATGGTTCAAGCGATAAAAGCGCAGAGATCTGCGATCAGTACGCTTCGGATAACAATTACATCAGGACGTTCCACTACGGACCTATCGGTCCTTTTGCTGCAAGGAGAAAAGGGATAGAGCAGGCAAGGGGCGAGTATCTGGTGTTTGTGGATGCTGATGATGAGCTTGATGAAAAGGCTCTTCCGTGCCTTTTGGGGTACATAGATAAATGGGAGGAAAAAGGCATTTCTCCCGATGTTATAATCTACAACGCAGCGGATTATCACAATAGAGACAGCAGGATATTTAATTTCCCCTTCAAGGAGGATCAGCTCTACAAGGGGGATGAGAAGATAATTTTTTACGATATCATGAGCTGCTCTGATGCCATAAATGCCATGTGGAATAAGTGCATCAGGCGGGAGTTTGCTTTGGAGACTGCTTCCTTTGAGGATATTGATCTTCACCACGGCGAGGACCTTTTGCAGACAGCTGAGTTCATAGATAAGGCTGACAGTATAGTTTATCTGGACCAAAATCTGTACTATTATCGCCAGAATTCAAACGGCCTTACAGGAAATTTCCATGAGCGTTTTATGGCTGATCAGGAGAGAGCCTGGGAGCTGTTTGATGAATATGTGGACAGGTGGTCCAGGACAATAATAATGAGCGACCGGGGGCTTAGAAAAGTCCTTGGGATAGAGGATAAGGACTACCAGACTATTCTTTCCAGTCGGAAAACCCTTACCTGTGCTATTGGGGTCAAGAATCTTATTTATTCCAGGCTTTCAATGTCAGAAAAGAAGAAATGTCTTAAGGCATTGATGGCGATGCCCTTCTATGACCGCTATGCACTTAAAGAGCTGCCTGACTGGGCCAGCGAAGAAGATTCTTTTGTCCATGAACTTATGACCCTGGAGAACCCATACGGGGAGCTGATAGACAATGCTTTTTCCCATGCTCTTAAGAGCTTTGTGAAAAGGCTTTTGGGTAGGCAGTAACATTTAGGAGATATACATGGTAATAGATTGCATACCTTTCTTTAATGAGATAGATATATTAAAGCTGAGGCTGAACATACTAAACCCTTTCGTGGATAAGTTTGTTATCGAAGAGGCAACCATGACCTTTTCCGGTCAGGAAAAGGAACTGTGCTTTGAGAAGAACAAAGAAAAGTTTAAGGAATTTCTGGATAAGATTGTTTATGTGAAGGTTACTGACACTCCAGCAGTTGCCGTAACTCATGAAAGAGATTATTACCAGAAAAACCAGCTGATAAAGGGACTTAAGGAGCTGGGGGCCACAGAGGACGATGTGGTAATTTTCGGAGACTGTGACGAGATCCCAAATCCCAAGGTTCTGGAAAAGATCATAAATAGCTTTGATAAGACAAAAGTTTACCACCTGGCCCAGAGAAATTTCTATGGGTTCCTGAACATGGAGGAGTCTTCAGGAAAGCTTCTTTCAATAACAGGGGAATTTCCTGAGATAGCGGAAAAGGACAGAAAGTGGCTTGGGACAAAGGTTTCATCCATGCTGAACATCCCTGAGGAAGGAATAGTTCGAATGAGGGATCTTTGCAAGGTGACTGATGAAAACGCTGTTAGAGTTGCAGATGGCGGATGGCACTTTGGGTACATGGGGGGAGAACATGAAACAGACCCCTTAAAGAGGATCGGAGTTAAGGTCTTGGCAGCAGCTCATCAGGAGTACTCAGAGCGTGAAGTGATATTAGAGACTGTGGACCGTTTGGTTTTGGGACAGGATATCTTTGGAAGGGATGCTACCTTTAAGAGAGTTGAGGTGGACGACAGCTATCCGGCTTATCTTTTGGAGCATCTATCAGAGTATGAGTATCTTGTCATGCCGGTAATATCGCCATTTTCAAAGCTGTATCACAAGCTGGATCTTACAGTTGGAAGATTTTTTAGAAAGGCCTGTCGCAAGATTGGAAGAATGTTTTCAAAGTGACGGGAAGCATATATGAAGTTTTTGACTGATGACAACAGGAAGAAAATAGTAAATGCGCTGTTTTACGCAGCCCTTACCATAGAGCTTTTATTGATGATCCTGGAAAAGAGTGAGATAGAGTTTTCCGGGGAGAGCTATGTATTCAGGGTAACATTTCTTTTAACTCTTGTGGCAACACTGATTATGAAGAGGGACAAGAAGGAATGGATAGTAGTTCTGGTGCTTTTGGGGCTCTCCGGTTTTGCTTATGTTTATTCCGGGAAAAATGATCTGTTAAGGCTTAGTACCTTCATCATGGCAGCAAGGGACGTTGATCTTTATAAGGCCATGAAGTATTGCTTTTATGTTTGTCTTGCAGGATTTGGCCTGATTGCCCTTCTTTCGGTTCTGGGAATTATGGGAGATATAGCTCTGGTAGCGGACTACGGCAGGAGCGATCCCAATGAAAAGAGATATGTATTTGGTTTCGGTCATCCCAACACTTTGTTTGGATGTGCCTATGCCCTGCTATTGATGTGGCTTTGGCTCTATGGAAAGACTGCGAAGTGGTGGCAGTATGTGCTTTGCATTTTACTTTCGGGAGCAGCAATATGGCTGTCCCAGTCAAGGACTGGAATTGCTGTCTGCTTTATGACTGTGGTACTTGCGATTATTGCCAGGATCTTTCCTAAGGTATCCGGGTGTCAGGGTATTTATGTTGTAGGCACTACGTTTTCAACAGTTTTTTCTGTGGCACTGTCTGTATTTGCTGCGTGGCTGGCATCTACAGTATACATAGACAATTATGTTGACGGTGATTTCTGGATCCTGGAGGGAAAAATAAACTTCAGGATAAGTAACCTGTTCTACAGCGCGGAGAATCGCGATGGCGTACTCTACAGGTGGAAGCTCTTTTCAGGCCACGGCTGTGAGTCATACTTTGATATGGGCTGGGTAAGGATCTTTTACTGGTACGGGATCATACCTGCGGTGGTGATCATCCTGTGTGTCCTTGCCGTTGCTTATGTTAGCTGGAAGAAGAGGGATGTATGGACTCTGATCCTTATCATTTCCCTTTCAATATATACTCTTGCGGAGGCGACCTTTGTTACCAGATATCTGGGAAGGGATTTCTTCCTGATAATCGCGGGAGTTTACCTGGGATGTTTTTTCAGGGCAGTTATTCTAAAGATTGATATAAAAGAAGGGGAGACCTATGGCGGAAAAGCTTAGGAAAAAGCTCTTTTATGTGACTGCGATCGTGAACTTTATCATGGTGGCAGTATATGAGTTTTTAACACCAACAATGTCGGATGACGTTATATATGCAGATAAGGTGGCAGAGGCAACGAGCTTCTTTGATCTGTTTGCCCAGGAGTACGAGCATTACATGGGACACACAGGAAGGAGTATTTCTCATATCATGCTGAGGATATTCCTTTATATTGGGAACAAGGCTGTTTTCAATGTGGCAGCAGCTCTTGTGTTTACGGCGCTTTCCCTTATGATCTACGCAAATATCCGTCACAAGAGGGCTTATGATCTCAGGATCTACGTGGGGATTCTGGTGCTGATGTGGCTCTTTGATCCCACAATTTCCAACAGTACCTTCTGGGAGACCGGCGCATGTAATTATATGTTTACAGCTGCTATCATGTTTGCTTTTATTACAGTGTACAGGAAGGCTTTCTGGAATGACAGGGACTCCGGCATTGGCTTTGCTATTGGAGTTTTCCTTTTGGGAGTGTTGGCCGGCTGGTGCAACGAGAACACTTCCGGCGGCGTAATTGTCTTTTCCCTGCTGATGCTCATTGGCAAGTGGTTTGAGAAAAGAGATTTCTCCGGCTTCAAGAACTGGATGGTTACCGGAGTTGTGGGCAATATCGTTGGATATCTTGTGATGCTATTATCTCCTGGAAATACTGCAAGAGCAGGAGTTGAGGCTGAGGAAGAAGCTCACACCGGAATTCTGGCTTTGGCAGCAAGATTCCTTAAGATAACACTGAACATCAAGGAAAGCTATCTTGTGCTCGTTTTTGTATTTATGGTTGTGGCAATTGCCATTGCTTATAGAACAGGGAAGGCAGCAGCGTTCTTTGAGGCTTCAAAGGGAATGCTTTTGTTTGGATTTATGTTCCTTGCTACCTGCTATGCGCTTATCATGGTGTCACAGTCACAGCTTCGTACTTATTACGGGGCAAGCCTGTTTCTGATGACAGGAATCATGCAGGGAATTGCATGGATAGTAAATGAGGGCTTTAAGGAGGATGTGGTCCAGATCCTGGTAACATCTATTGTGGCTATATATGGCGTGTTCCTTCTGTTTACTTATGTCCAGGAAGGGGCAAACCTTGCAAGGATAAAGAGGGAGTTTGACGAGAGAGAAGTTTACTATATCCAGTGCGTTCAGGAGGACAAGCTGTGGATCAAGGCGCCGAAGTTAAGACCTCAGTGGCAGAGCAGATTTTCCATGGCCTATGATTCAGATATCTCTGAGGACAAGGACAATTGGCTGAACATGAGCTACTGTTACCACTACGGACTTGATTTTATTGAGGCTGTGGAGCGCGAGGATTGGACGGAGTATTAAGGGTTAATGGATAGTAATGGGGAGAAACTTGTCAGCATTATAGTTCCTGTATATCAGGCAAAAGACACACTTAGAAGGTGTGTCTTATCTTGTTTAAATCAGAAGTTTATCAAGGACCATGAGCTGGAGGTTATCCTGGTGGACGACGGCTCCACAGATGGGTCTGGAGGGATCTGTGATGAGCTGCAGAAGGAGTTTGGCCGAGGTGCTGCGGATTCTGCGAGGCAGACCCGGGGCGGACTATCGGAGGCGCATTCTGGCGATCAGGCTGGAGGCAATCTTTCGGGGACGCAGGGACGTATCAAGGTTGTTCATACTAAGAACTTCGGAGTTTCCCACGCCCGTAATCTTGGCCTTGAAAGGGCTACTGGAAGATTTGTTGCCTTTGTAGATGCGGATGATCAGGTGAAAGAGGAGTTCCTGGAAGGCCTCATGAAGTATGCCGATGAGGGAACAGTTCTTTTGGATGATACGGATAGTTATTCGGGATCTCAGAAGATAAGCGGATTTCAGTACATTGAGAACTGCATTCTGAATTCCAACTCTCATGTGTGGGGAAAGCTTTTTGACAGGAAGACAATTTCTGAGAACCACATAATGTTTCAGGAGGGGCTCACCATCGGAGAGGATCTTTTGTTTCTTTTGGACTTTGCCCTTTCCCAGGAAAAGAGACATACCATCCGGTGCGTTGCAACCGGGGATTACATTTATACAGAGAACGAATCCGGTGCTATGAAGAGCGCCTTTAAGGCCAGCTACATGGACGAGATAAGGTGCTGGAAGCAGGCTGAGGATAAACTTTTGCCCTATCGTGAGAACCTATCAAGCTTCGCGTTTGTGTCACTGGCAGCAAGCCAGATCATGACTGCGTTTCTGGTGATCGGAAAGGTTGCTGTGATGGAGACAAGCGCAGGTAGTGCTTTAGATAAAGAATTGCATGGAACTGTGAAGGGTATGGCAGAGACGAAGGATTTGTTGGGGAAGACTGCGATGACCGGGGCTGCGGATTCAGATTTGGCGAAGCTGGCGGTTGATGAGGCTTCGAAGCAGATAAACCATGCTCTCAAGACTCACGGCGCTTTTGCGGCGCTGTCTGCAGGCTATAAGATAAAGGTGATGGTCTTTAGGTTGAGCCCGTCGCTGTATCTTAAGCTCTATGGGAAGCACAAAGGAAATTGACATGAAAGAAAACTTGAACAGACCCATTATTTTATACATGCACGCCGGAAGCGGAAATCATGGGTGCGAGGCTATTGCGGATAGCACTATCAGGATGATCCATAGGTTGCGCCTTGAACATGGGTGCGACATGAATACCACGCCGAAGCCTGTGATCATCTCAAATGATGCAGAGGAGGACAGGCGATACGTTCTTGGAGAGCTGGAAAAGCAGGGGCTTTGTCTTTTGGAGACGGAAAGACACATTGATAAGGATTTCCTGGCCCATGTCTTTTACTATGGTTGGCGCAAGATCACTGGTGATAAGCAGTCCTTCATGCGTTACAGATTTAAGGATGCTTACAGGGGATATGTTCGCGAATTTAAGAGGTGTGGAGTTGCCGTAGACAACAAGCCCCTGGCGATATCCATTGGTGGTGACAATTACTGTTATCCAGAGATGGTGGGAGACCTTATCCTGGCTCATGATTACTTCATAAAGAGGGGCTTTGAGACGGTGCTCTGGGGATGCTCCATTGAGCCTGATTCTTTGAAGAATGGGGCGCTCCTTAAGGACCTGATGAATTTTGACCACATTTATGCAAGGGAATCCATCACCTATAATGCTTTGCTGAACGCCGGAATTTCTGCTGATAAGTTGACACTTCGAAAAGACCCGGCATTTGAACTTGATACAGCTCAGGTTACTCTTCCGGAGAACTTTAAGGAAGGAGCAACCGTAGGAATAAACCTAAGTCCCATGGTACTTGAAAGGGCAGGAGATCCTGCGCTGGTGAAAGCAAGTTATAGGAACTTCATTAGGTATATTCTAGATAACACCGACAACAATATAGCCTTCGTGCCACACGTAGTCTGGCCATCCAACGACGACAGAAAGCCTTTGCGTGAAATGTACGAGGAGATTGCATCCACAGGACGAGCTGTGTTCATCGAAGATGCTCCTGCAGAAGTCCTAAAGGGCTACATTTCCAAGTGCAGCTTTTTC
Source organism: Butyrivibrio sp. AE2032 (assembly GCF_000702965.1). NCBI lineage: Bacteria > Bacillati > Bacillota > Clostridia > Lachnospirales > Lachnospiraceae > Butyrivibrio > Butyrivibrio sp. AE2032. The sequence goes on from NZ_JNLF01000003.1 coordinate 1,606,788, forward strand.
GTAGGCGCCCGTACCCACAGCACAATCGCCGCCTATAGCTCCGGTGTCCCAACGTTGGTAATTGGCTATTCCGTAAAGAGCCGAGGCATCGCCACCGACCTCTTCGGCACTATAGAAAACTACGTACTACCAGTACAAGATATTTCAGACCCAGAGGCCTTAATACGGTCCTATGAATATATTACGAAACATCTGATGACAGGGCGTACCCACTACAACAATACTTTGGGGGAAACAATATGCTTATATTGAAGATCGCAGGCGGTCTGGGAAACCAGATGCAGCAGTACTCGGTCTACACCAAGCTTAAGAAGATGGGGAAGGATATTAAGCTTGACCTTTCATGGTTTGATCCATCAATCCAAAAGAATATGCTGGCTCCAAGAGAATTTGAGCTTAGCACCTTTAAAGGCGTTACTTTTGAGGAATGCACCAAGGAGGAGAGAGATCTCTTTTTAAAGAGGAATGCTCTTCAGAAGGTAACAGGAAAAGTTGCTTGTAAGCTGGGCCTTAGAAGTGACGAGAATCCAAATGTCTTTTCCGAAAAAGAGATGTACCACCCGGAGGTGTTTGAACTTGAAGATAAGTACATCTCAGGGTATTTTGCCTGCCAGAAATATTATGCGGACATAATGCCTGACATGCAGGAGATATTTCTTTTCCCGGATCATCCCGATGAGATCCTTCATAAGAGGAATATGGCTCTGGCGGATAGAATGGACCAGGAGAACTCCGTCAGCGTCCACATAAGGCGTGGGGATTATCTGGATCCGCCGAACTTCGCTATTCTGGGGAACATTGCTACCCAGGAGTACTACGACAGCGCCATGGAGTATTTCAGGGTAAAAGACCCTTCGACTCATTTTTACATTTTTACCAGTGACCACGAGTATGCCAGGGAGAAGTTCTCTGACGAGAGCAGATACACCATCGTGGACTGGAACACAGGTAAAAACAGCGTTCAGGACCTGATGCTTATGAGTCATTGCAGGGGTAATATCTGTGCAAATTCCACTTTTAGTTTCTGGGGCGCAAGGCTCAACAGAAGGCCTGACAAGATGGTGATCAGAACCTATAAGATGAGAAATAACCAGCCTGTAACCCCGGAGATCATGCATGATTACTGGGCTGACTGGATACTGATGGACGAAAAAGGAAGTATAGTGTGAGCAGAGTTAAATCCGCAACAAGAAATATAACCTTTGGGTATGTGGGACAGGTGGCAACCACGATCATGTCGTTTGTGTTGCGAACTGTCTTTCTCATGCACTTAAATGAGCAGCTTCTTGGTGTAAACTCTCTCTACAGCAACATTCTGGCGGTGCTCAACATGGCGGAGCTGGGCATTGGAACAGCCCTGAACTTCAGCCTTTACGGACCGGTGGCAAGGGGTGAGACTGAAAAGATCAAGTCCTATATGCAGCTTTACCGAAAGGCCTATCATGTGATTGCCCTGGTGGTGGCAGGAATTGGCCTGGCGCTTACGCCTTTCCTTGGGATACTGGTTAAGAATCCGGGGAGCATTTCCCAGAGGGATCTGGTTCTTTTCTACCTCATCTTCCTGTTCAACACTGTGACCAGCTACTTTGTGGCCTATAAGTACAGTCTCATTAATGCTGAGCAAAAGAACTATATCCAGACGAATATACTTACCATAACCAAGATCGTTACTGTGTTTATACAGATCATCGTGGTTGTGGCGACAGAGAACTTCTACCTGTTCCTTCTGACGGATGCGGCGGTTCAGCTGATCCAGAAGATTTTTGTGTCCAGGTATCTTGATAAGCTTTATCCATATCTTAAGGATAAGAATGTGACAAAGCTTGCAAAAGAAGAGAGCGACGAAGTCTGGAAAAAGACAAAGGCCCTTGTATTCCACAAAGTGGGAGATGTGGCAAGACTTCAGACGGATGCCCTTATTATTTCGTCCTTTATCGAAGTTTCCATGGCTGGATTTGTTGACAACTATAACCTGGTAATCAACTCAGTTGCTAACTTCGTAAATATTATCTTTAACTCAGTTATTTCAAGCTTTGGAAATCTCATTGCCACGGAGAGCAAGGAAAAGCAGTTTTCCATGTTCAAGGTATATCGCTTCTTTGCCTCCTGGGTTTATGGATTTTCCTGCATAGGGTTTATGGTTCTTTTAACTCCTCTCATAAGGCTGTTGTGGGGAGATAAGTGGATCCTTCCACAGGCGGCGGTTTACTGCATCCTCATTGATTATTACTTCAAGGGTGACAGGATTGTTCTTAGTAACTACAAGACTGCTGCGGGAGTATTTGAGCCGGATAAGTACCTGGCGCTTATACAGGGAGCTGTGAACCTGGTGATTTCCATTGTGCTGGTGCAGACACCACTGGGGCTTACAGGTGTTTATATTGGAACCATTGTTTCAGGGCTTATCGCCAATGTAACAAAGCCTGTGATAATTTACGGAAGCTGCTTTGACAGGAAGGCATGGGGGTATTTTGCTGACACTGCAAAGTATCTTCTTAGCATGGTTTCGGTGCTGGTGGTATGTCAGTTCATCAGCAGCAAAGTTATTTCAGATCTTAATTTCGTATCATTTTTTGTAATGGCTGTGATCATCACAGTGATCTTCAATGGGGTATATTTTCTGCTTTACGGCAGAACAGAGGAATTCAAATATCTTAGCGCCAAGGTGCTGGAGAAGGTAAGAAGGGCAAAGTAATGGACGGATTTCAGCTGGACACAAAGATTTATTTTGAGGTTATCAGACAGACAACAAAGGATTTAAAAGGGATCAGAGATGTTTCGGTAAAGGACAGGGCAAAGGATTTTGTGAAGAGTGCCATGGGCAGGTCTGTAAGGACAAAAGATCCTCTGTTCTGGCCGGCAGGGATGCTGATGCTGGGACTAGTGGAAGCAAGGCGTTCCCTTATTGAGAAACTGGCAAAGGAAGAGGGAGCAGATGCTCTTGTGGAGGAGATTGATTCCGTTATCCTTAAGCACTTAAATGTCTGGAAGGGCAAGTATGGTGCGAAGGTGGACTATATTGATGACGCCCTTGCAGGGGTGGCTGTGGTAAGACTCTATAAGCAGAGCTATGATGAGAAGCTTCGAAATGCCTGTAAGATTACTGCTGACAAGATCTATGCTTATCTGCAGAATGCAGCCAGGGATAAGACTGGAACCATAGTCTATAACTCCGACAGAGATTTGGGAAATGTATTTGCTGATGGAACAGGCATGGTGAGCATGTTTCTTGCGGCTTATGGTGAAGCCTTTGAGGTGAAAGAGGCTCTGGATATTTCTGCGCTTCAGCTTTTAAATTTTAAAAAGTATGGCATGGATTCCAGAACAGGTCTTCCATATCATGGTTATTCCCTTGAGGGAACAGCAGTTAAAAAAGGAGTTCTTTCCTGGGGAAGGGCAGCAGGCTGGCTTATTATGGGACTGGCGGAATTTGCTGCCGTTATGGAGAGTTATGCCTTGGAGGGGAAAACAGGTCCTGACCTCAATGTGGTCAGCAAGCTTGTGACCTGGTACAGAGAGCTTTCTGTAAATTTGGCTTCCTATCAAAAGCCTGATGGCGGATTTGCCTGGCAGGTTCAGGCTGTGGACGGCCCTTTGGATACATCCGCAACAGGTATGATCCTCTATGGTCTTATGAGACCGGAGAATCACGAGGCGCCAGAGGTTGAAAAGAGTCTTACAGCTCTTTTGGAATCTATTGTAGACGGAAAGGTTGAGAAGACCTTAAGCTCCTGCGATGACTTCGGAGTTCACTACCAAAGCTATGGTCACTACCCATGGGGACAGGGAGCTGTGCTGGCGGTATTGGCGACATTGTGAAAGTAAGAGGCTGTACATTTTTGTGCAGTCTCTTTACTGTTGATTAAATTATTATTAATTATGTCCTGAATAACGCACAAAAATTAACGAAAGTAATATAATTAATCTGGTTTTAAGCTAAATTTTTTTTACTTTGGAGGCAGATATGGCAGGTAAAGAAAAATCCCAGATTAAGTTTAAAGACAGTATCAAGACCAGACTTATTTCCGTAATGATCCTGGTTACAGCAGTTCCGCTTTTGGTGGCTGTTATTGCCAGCTACGTGACATCCACGAATAAGGCCATGAAGGATGCTCAGGATATTCTTGAGTGGGAGTGCTGGTACCTTGAGGATAATTTCTCCATGGTTGTTGAAACCAACATGAACATGATCAGAAGTATCGCTGGGAATCCTACAATTATTAACTTTGTAAATGGCGAAGCTGGAATTCCACTTGACGCTGTTCAGGCTACTCTTTTGGAGTGCGATGCGATTTTGGATGATGGTGATAACACGTGTATTACTGACGCGACAGGAATGCAGATTGCAAGAGGAACGGGTGAATGCATTGACGTATCGGACAGGGAGTATTTCCAGAAGGCAATCGGTGGAACTATCTACGTCTCCAACGTTCAGATCAGTAAGACTAATGGCAGAAGAATCATTACCTTTGCTGCTCCTATCAAGGACGGAGATAAAGTAATTGGTATTGTTCATAGAAACTATGATCTTAACAACTTCCATGAACTTCTTGCTTCTGAGGCAGAGGATGCCTTCCTTGTAGACAGGGACGGAAAGGTAGCAGCCCATTCACAGTACGAGATCGGTGAAGGCGCTCACGAGGAAGAGGACAGATCAAAGTCTGAGTTCATGGTATCCGGAAAGGACGAAGGCTTCTACTTTGTTGATACAGGTAAGGGTTATGATGCCTATGTTGCATACGTTGTTGAGCCTAAGTCTCAGTTCAGGGTATGTGCAGCAACTGATTCCAAGAAGGTTCTTTCCTCCGCAAGACAGGCTGCTACATTAGTTATCGTGATTGGCCTTGTTATGCTTATTGCTTCAGCAGTTATTTCACTGCTTATGGCAAACAGCTTTGTAAGACCGATTGAAGCCGTAAGCAAATCTCTTACAGCTCTTGCTGATGGTAGATTTGAGGCTGTAGAAGGCTATGATAAGAAGAAGGATGAGTTCGGAGCTATTTCAAGAGCCATGAACTCAGTTATCAGTACCTTAAAAGAAATAGTAAGCCATATCAAGGAATCTGCAGGAAATGTTGGTGAGTCCTCCGAGGAACTTTCTGACATGGCCAACCAGATTTCCCAGACAGCAGAGGACGTATCCAATGCCGTTCAGGAAATTGCTTCCGGAGCAACACAGCAGGCTGATGAGATCCAGTCCGCATCAGAAAATGTCGGAAGGATCGGCGATGCTGTAGGAGATGTTCAGAATTCTTCAGGAAGTCTTACAGAACTGGCAGGAAAGATGAAGGAAGCATCAGAGATCTCCAGTCAGTCCCTGCATTCACTTCAGGATTCTTCTGCTGAGATGACAGCCAAGATAGATGATATTTCTAATACTATCCAGGCTACAAAGGATGCAGTTAATACGATCAGTGAAAAGGTTGCAGGAATCACATCCATTGCAACTCAGACAAACCTCCTTTCACTTAACGCTTCAATCGAGGCAGCAAGAGCCGGCGAAGCAGGTAAGGGATTTGCGGTTGTTGCTGAAGAGATTGGAAAGCTTGCTGAAGATTCCAAGCAGATGGCAGATGACATCATGAAGGAAATGGATATGCTGCTTGAGCAGAGTAATGCTGCTGTAGGTGCTGCTGAAGATGTTAAGCAGGGCAACAGCGATCAGCAGATTGCTCTTGGCGAGACACTTGATGCAGTAAATGGAATGCTGGCAGATATCAACAGTACAGTTGGTGGTGTACAGCAGATCTCCCAGGGCGCAGATACCTGCGAGAATTCCAAGAATGCCGTTGTTGATACCATGAGCGCTCTTTCAGCTATTTCCGAAGAAAATGCAGCATCTTCCGAGGAGACCGGTGCTTCCATGCAGGAGCTTTCAGCTACAGTCACAACTCTTGCAGGATCTGCTAATAACCTGAAGGAAATCGCTGAGAAACTCAATGAAGATATGAAGTTCTTTAAGGATTAAAAAAGCCAAAACTGTGCATGGAAACTGGGCAAAAGCCTCTTGATATAAAAGTAGTTATATGATATATTTTATGTAGTAATCAAAACTACATGCAATAAATTCAAGAACTACTTGAATATAAATTCGGAGTTTCCGGAGAGGAGGCAATATGAACGCACAGGAACTTAAGAGTTATTTAGAAGAGCATCTGGTTCCTTCAAAGCTCTACAAGATCGGGGGATCACACAAGAACAGGATCTGTCTTGATAAGACTGAGAATGGCTGGGCAGTATGGTTCCAGGACAAGAAGGACAGGATCGGAGTTCTGAACTTTGTTGATGAGGCTTCCGCTTGCAACCGTATGAAGGACGAGGTTAGAAAACTGATGGAACAGCTTTATGGTCTTACATGGGCAGCTGCTAAGTGAGACGATAGCTCTTTTCATTGGTAGAACAATAATAAAAGATAAGGAGAGATGTCTGAATATTTATTTACAGACATCTCTTTTTTATGGCAATTATATGGTAAAATATCATTACATTGACGTGACTTATGAAAGGAGATTATCTTATGGCAAATCTTGATCCAAGGACTAATGAACTAAAGGGAACTGAAACTGAGAAGAATCTGATGGCAGCCTTTGCCGGGGAATCTGAGGCAAGAAATAAATATACATATTTTGCTTCCAAGGCTAAGAAGGACGGATACGTTCAGATCAGTAAGATCTTTGAGGAGACAGCTGCTAATGAGAAGGAGCATGCTAAGCTCTGGTACAAGATTCTTTCAGGAATCGGATCTACAGTTGATAATTTAAATGTTGCTGCTGATGGTGAAGCTTATGAGTGGAAGGAGATGTATCCAGGCTTTGCCAAGACTGCTAGAGAAGAGGGATTTAATGATATCGCTGATCTCTTTGAGCAGGTTGCAGCAATTGAAAAGGAGCATGAGGAGAGATATCGTAAGCTCCTTAAGAACATTGAGGATGGCATCGTATTCTCAGCAGACGGCGACACAATCTGGGAGTGCTCTAACTGCGGACATGTTGTGGTTGGACCTAAGGCTCCTGAGGTTTGCCCTGTATGTAATCATCCACAGGCTTATTTCATCAGAAAGGCTCAGAACTATTGAAATAAGCGTTTTATAAAGTTGAAATCCCCGGCTCTGAAATGGTCAGAGCCGGGGATTTTTAAGAGGTTTGTATGTTATAAGGGGTTCCAAAGATAATGGCTATCTAGTTATTTTTTGTTGGATTTTTAGCTTGCTATCAGTCTTTAACTTCAATCTTGATAGCTTCTTCCTTTTCAGGAATTGCTTCCCTCTTAGGAAGGTTAACGGTAAGAACACCGTTCCTGTACTGAGCGATAATATCCTCAGGCTTAAGGCCTTCAACATGGAAGGATCTCTGGTATGAGGAGCTTCTTCTCTCACGGCGGATGTACTTGCCGTTCTCATCCTTTTCATCGTTGTTCTCATTGTGAGAAGCGCTGATGGTAAGGGTATCGTTCTTCAGATCGATGTTGATATCTTCCTTATTGAAACCAGGAAGTTCAGCTTCCAGCTGGTAGCAGTCATCTTTTTCAATAACATCTGTTCTCATAAATCCTGTAGTAGAATCGAACTGCTTAGCTGTTCTTGGAGCCTGGCATCTTCCGCCAAAGAATCCATCGTTGAAGAAATTGTCCATCTCATCAAAAATATCATTGTTACTCCATAACATAGGCATCAACATAATTATCACTCCTTTTCTATATATTTTTATGTGGTGTAGTGGTTTTTGTTTTATTAGCACTCAATGTGTTCGGCTGCTAATTTCTTGTTACAAGTATGTTATAGAACATGTAGCACAAAAAGTCAACACCTCCAAATCTTAAAAAAGTATAAACACGCAAAAAAGCCCGCAATCATGCGGGCTTTCGGCATTTTTTACATGAATTTTTTAGTGGTTATACACTATTTTAGCAGCCATATCTTTCGCAGATGCCTCTCCCTGGAACTGCTCAATAATGGCAAGGCCAAAAGGAATAGCTGTACCCATGCCACGGCTGGTGATAAAGTTCCCGTCCTTCACAACTTCTGTGGTCTGAACCTCTGCTCCGATAAGATCGACTTCGCGTCCTGGATAGCAAGTAGCTTTCTTACCCTTAAGAAGTCCCATTCCGCCGTATACCGTAGGTGCTGCGCAGATAGCAGAAAGGAGCTTTCCGGCATCAGCAAACTTCTGGATCTGAGTCTTTAATGGTGCACAGTTATCAAGGTTCGTGGTTCCTGGCATTCCTCCGGGAAGTATCAGCATATCAAAGCTGTCAAAATCAAGTTTTTCCAAGAGTTCATCTGCCTCTACAGTGATCCCATGTGAACCAGTAACGGTTTTGCGTCCCATAATGGAAGCCATTGTAATCTCAATCCCGGCCCTTCTGAGTAAATCTACAACTGTCAGTGCCTCAATCTCTTCAAATCCTTCTGCCAGAAATATTGCTGTTTTTGCCATTTTAGTACTCCTTTCAGAAATATCAATTTACTAACATTATAGACCAGGCAATGACAAGAGGGGGGAAAAGTTGTTTGAAATGCATGAAATATTTGACTGTTGTCCTGGGCATAGTAAGATATTAACTATAAGCGAGCAAGGAGGATAAGCCATGGGCGTTGAGATAGAAAGGAAATTTACAGTAAAGGAGTTGCCAAAGGATCTGGAAAGCTATCCTTACAGAACTATAGAGCAAGCGTATTTGAATGTTCGCCCTGCTATCAGGGTCAGAAAAGATAACGAGAGTTATTATATGACTTATAAGTGTCAAGGGGCTCAGAAGAATACTGCAGACATTGGCCAGACAGAATACAATCTGCCACTGGATGAGACGACCTACGAGCACCTTAAAGCTAAGGCAGACGGAAATGTTATCACCAAAAAGCGCTATCTCATTCCACTTAACAGCGATGGATTTGAAGTCGCCTTCCTGGTGCAGAACCCTGATCTATCAAAGGCAATCGAAAGTGGTGACATAAAGATCGAGCTGGATATATTTGAAGGAGTCTTTGAAGGGCGACTCCTGGCTGAGGTGGAGTTTCCTTCTGAGGAGGCGGCAAGAGCTTATAAACCTGCCGAGTGGTTTGATGAAGACGTGACCGGGGATCCCAGATATAGTAATGCTCATATGAGTCAAGACTCGGAAACGTAAACGTTTCCTCGTTTTGGCGTGGTCGCCAAATAAAAATTTCTGAAAATACATCTACTCGAACAAGTTCGATATCTGCATTTTCAAAATTTTTGCTTGAATCTAAAAAAAATTATTAAATATCTCTAAAGTTTTCTAAGAAGGCGCCGATATATAATACGACAACAGTAAAAGTATAGACCCTGTGGGCATTTGAGCCATTACAGCTACTGGAAACAAGGGGGAAAAGTTTTCGGGAAAAAAGCTAAAGTAATGGCAACTTCTACCGATAAATGTAGTAGAAGTTAAAAAATACTCCAGGGAAGGAGGAAAAGTTATGCGAATAGAAGCATACAGTCAGGTTCAGCAGATCTACTCAAACAGCAAAATAGGTAAACCTCAGGCAACAAAGAAGACCAGTGATGCTAGGGATACTGTTTCATTCTCTTCCATCGGAAAGGATATTCAGGTTGCTAAACAGGCTGTGAGCGCCGCTCCCGACATCAGGGAAGATAAGGTGGCCGCGTTGAAAGCTGCTATTAAGAACGGTACTTATGATGTTAGTGGAGAGGATTTCGCTGATAAGTTACTGGCGAAATATGAAGAGCTGGCTTAAAGCCGGATCCTAACTAACTCAATTAAATATCAGGAGGATGATTCCAGTGGCAAGTTTGATGGAAAATCTTGTGGACATTCTTGATAAAGAATGTAACATGTACGAAAAATTACTGGGATTATCTAGCCGAAAGACCACAATCATTGTGAAAGGTGATCTTAAGGCACTTGCAGAAATCACGGATGAGGAGCAGTACATCATAGGCGATATCCAGGGACTGGAAAAAAAGCGAGTGACCGTAATGTCGGATATTGCAAATGTACTTAACATGGATGTTAATTCATTGAAACTGACCGATCTGATCCAGGTACTAGAAAAGCGACCCACCGATCAGAAGAATCTGGCAGTGCAGCGGGATAGGCTCGTTACCGTTGCCGATAATGTCAGACGTGTAAACGGACAGAACCAGGAACTATTAAAGAGCTCCATCGAAATGGTTCAGTTCGAAATGAACATCATCCAGGCGTCTAAAAGAGCTCCACAGACGGCGAACTACTCAAGAGCTGCAGACACTACAGGCGAATGTTTAGGTTACACATCGGGCGGGTTTGATGCAAAGCAGTAACGTACCACTTCAAGGATAAGTGGTACGGGTTGCATGTAGATAATCCACCCGGGTGAATACCGTAATTCGCGGTAGTGTCTTTAATTTGCGCAAAAATCGAGTGAGCGAACGTATATTCGCACTCGTGCGAAAAATACGTTTGTGAAGCGAGATAATGGACATGAGGAAGAAGCACTATGGTGCGGATTCCGAATGGACACAGGATTTTGGGAACGAAGTGAAGAAATCCGGGTTGCGCAAACATATATGGAGGTAGCACTCATGTCACTCATGGCCAACTTATATGTAGGTACTTCTGGACTCCAGACTTCCCAGAATGCGCTGAACACCACAGCACACAACATGGCGAATATGGATACAGAAGGCTACACCAGACAACAGGTGTCTCAGGGAACAAGAGCATATCAGACCCTGGAACAGAAATACGACATAATTGCCTGGAAGCAGATAGGTACAGGTGTTAACTACAATAACTGTAAGCAGGTAAGAAGTGACTTTCTTGATATTTCCTATAGACAGGAATCAGGAAGGTACGCTTTTTATGACGTTTCACTTAAGGCCCTTGAAGAGATAGAAGATCAGCTCCAGGAAATGGAAGGTTCCGAGTTTGCAGACTCACTTAATAACCTCTGGGTATCAGTACAGGAGATGGCTAAGGATCCATGCTCTGCCGTAACCCAGAGCTCTTTTGTTACAAGGGCAAATGAATTCTTAACAAGAGCCAAGAGCGTATATGATGGTCTGGTTTCCTACCAGGAAAACCTGGACTCAACAGTTAAGGGAATGGTTGAGAACATCAATGAGTACGGCGACAGGATCAGGCAGCTGAATGAGGACATCGTAGAGATAGAGTCAGGCAGACAGGAGAAGGCCAATGACCTTAGAGATGAAAGAAATCTTCTTTTAGATAAACTTGCTGAATATGGAAAGATTGAATATTCAGAGGACACCTTCGGTAATGTAACAGTTCTTTTCGAAGGATCATCATTTGTAACAACAGATCATGTAAACCATATAGGAATAGATGTTACGCTGGAGAGCTCTGTTGGATATGCAACACCCTATTGGGAGTACGCAGCAAAGACAGTGGACAATAAGGATGGCACAAAGACAGTGGTTTCCATCGACGGCGCACACATCTTTGACCTGACACAGAACATATCAACAACAAACAATACAGATATCGGAAAGCTTCGTGCAGTACTTCTTGCCAGGGGCGACCACAACGGATCCTACCACGATATCGTGGAGGACGAAAACTATTACAACAGCAACATATCCAAGTCGGTAATCATGAATGTTCAGGCAGAGTTCGATCAGATGATCCATAACATCATGACAACCATAAACGACATCATGGAGAAGGCTGAAAGTAATCCGGCATTCATAGACGGTTCGGTGGGAGAAGCCAAGGATTTTACACTTTTTGTATGTGCTAACGAAAGCGACAAGCTCACCTACGACATCAGCGATGATAAGCCAGCAGGCACAGTGCCTACAGGTTTCACAATAAAGAACACTCAGATAAATCCAAAGCTCATACAGGAACCAACTCTTTTCACCTATAGAACAGTTGATGGAAATGAGGATAACGACACAACAACCAAGTTAAAAGAGGCTTTCACCAAGGAACAGTACACTTTAAATCCTAACGTAACAACGAGGAACAGCTTCATCACCTACTACAACAGCCTGGTTTCACAGGTGGCAAACTCAGGTGATGTGTACGACAGCATCAAGGAAGCCCAGCAGCAGACAGTAGATTCTGTAAATGCAGCAAGAGAACAGATCGTTGGAGTATCCAGTGACGAAGAGCTTGAGTTCATGATAATGTTCCAGAACGCCTACAACGCCTCCAGCCGATTTATCAGCGTAGTCAGCGAAATGCTGGAGCACCTGGTAACCAGCCTTGGATAATGGAAGGCGAAGCTACAAAGGAGAAATGCTATGGTATCTCAGTTTTTTGGTCTTAATATCGCAGCTTCAGGACTAAGAACTTCAAATGCAGCCCTGAACACCACAGCAAACAACATATCAAACGCCAACACAGACGGCTATACGAGGCAGAGAGTGTATCAGGAAGCCAACAACGCCCTGAGAGTATTCGCTACCTATGGCTGTGCAGGTGCCGGTGTAGACGCCATAGCCATTGAAAGAGTAAGGGACAGCTTCTACGATGCCAAGTACAGAAACAACGAGACCCTTCTTGGAAACGTTAAGCAAAAGAACTACTATAACGGACTCATCGAGGAGTATCTGGACGACGATGGTTCAACCGGATTCTCAGCTCTTTTCAATAAGATGGAAGCGGCTCTTGAGTCAGTAAAGACCGCTGCAGGAACCACAGAGACCAAGTCGACTTACGTTTCAAGCCTTAAGTCGCTTACAGAGTATTTCAACAACATCTACAACAGCCTTCAGAATGAGCAGGCGGACATAAACGCAGAGATAAAGCTTTGCGCAGACAGAGTAAGTGCCATTGCTCAGGAGGTTGCTTCAATAAACAAGCAGATCAACATTATTGAGATGACCGGAACCACAGCCAACGAGCTCAGGGACAAAAGAGATGTTCTCGTGGATGAGCTTTCCAAGATCATTTCCATAGAGACAAGAGAGACTCCCATTGTTGACGAGACACAGCCCGACAGAGAAACCGGAGCTACAAGATTCCAGATCTGGGTTGCAGGAGCTTACGAACTGGTTGACACCTATGAATATAAGAAGATGATCTGTGTTTCAAGAGACGACGACGGAGCAACAAACCAGAATGATATCAAAGGTCTTTTCGATATCAAGTGGGGAAGCTCAAGCTATAAGGACGGAGATAACGTAAAAGAGCTTTCGGATTTTGCACTGGATTCACAGCTGATCGGGGGAGAGCTTCAAGGTCTCTTGGCCATGAGAGACGGAAACAACGGCCAGTATTTCCACGGAAATGTTCCAAATGACGGCGTTTACCAGAGAACCGACGGAACCTGGGCAGTAACAGTAAAGGTTGATGCTTCCTATCTTAAGGACATGACCAAGAGCACACTTCCGGCAGATGGAACTATCAAGATAGGAGCAAAGACCTATAAATACGACACTTGGGAATACGACGGAGATTCAACTTATACATTTATTATAGATGACACAACTCTCACAAGTATTCCGGATGCAGGAAAGACCGTAAAGATCGGCTACTACAACAGCTATCAGGGAATCCCCTATTACATGCAGCAGATGAACGAGTGGATCCGCCAGTTCTCAGATCAGATGAACCAGATCATGGTAAACGGCTACACTTCAGATTCTCTGGACGGTGTGTACGTTCTCACAGGTAGCATGGGAAATGAATACGGCAGCGAGTATTCCTACGAACAGCTCACATCTCTTTCCGAAAACAAGGGATACTACAACCTTTGCGGAGGCAACTTCACGGTGAGTGCAGTTCTTTTGGATGATTCCAACAGACTGGCTACCAAGGCTGATATCACAGAGGGTGAGTCAGAATTTGGCAACCTGACAAAGCTTCAGGATATGCTCAAGACTGAAAAGATCTTCAGAGGAGCAAGTTCAGGAGAATTCCTTACCAAGGTTCTTGCAGACGTTGCCCTTAACAAGAGTAATTCCCAGGTTCTTGAGGATACCTACACATCCCTTGAGAACACCATCGGAAACCAGAGACTTTCAGACTCTGGTGTAGATGAGGATGAGGAAGCAGCTAACCTGGTAAAATACCAGAACGCTTATACACTTTCATCAAAAATGATTCAGACCCTCACGGAAATATATGACAGGTTGATCCTTCAGACGGGAGTATAAGGAGGCTAGTATGCGCATCACCAACAAGATAATGCAGAACAATTCACTCTACAACATAAATAACAACAAGGTGACTGAGGACCAGCTCAACACCATGATGTCCACAGGCAAGAAGATAACAAGGCCCTCCGACGACCCGGTTATCGCCATCAGAGCACTGAGACTGAGAAGCAACGTAACACAGCTTTCCCAGTACTATGAGAAGAATGCCAAGGACGCAGAGAGCTGGCTGCAGGTTACTGCTGATGCGCTTTCAACTGTTACATCAGTTCTTACGGACTGCGTAAAGCAGGCTACAAAAGGTGCCAGCAAGGACCTTACGATCGACGATCTTTCAACCATCATTACACAGATGGATGCCCTGGCAAAAGAGTATTACTCCACAGGAAACGTTGATTTCGCTGGAAGATATGTATTCACCGGATACAGAACAGATACTCCTCTTACTTTTGATAAGGTTACAACCGCTACTTATACAGATATAAATGATGAGTTCAACGCAGGAAATGTTGGGGAATCCAACAGGATCATCGGAAAGTACAAGCTGGACTCAGCCACAATACTTGATGACACAACTCCTGCAACTTTGCAGAACGAGATCGTAGAAAGAACTGTCGGCAGGATCCGCTTATCTTACGACAATCTGAACTATGTCAAGGGTGACGGAAATACAGCGACCTTGAAGTATAGGGAAGAGTTGGAGCAGCCTGCTACAAGTTCAGTTACCAAGCAGACAGACATAATCAATCTTACTTTCAAGGATACAGACGGCGTCACAAGATATGCAGCAGTTCCAGTAAATGATGGAAAGTCAGAGATTGAGATAGACAGTGACAGCATCACTTACACAGCAGTACTTCAGGACGATGGAACCTACCTGGTAACAGGATACGACAACAATAACGGCAATACCTACACGCTCAATGTAAACGCAGATGGAACCTTTAAGGGCGGTTCAGCAAATGTGGAGTCAGCTATTACAGAGCTGCAGTCAAAAGCAGTTTCGACTGTTACCTACACATCATCTTCAGGTCAGGTATCTGTTGATGTGCCAATTCTTCCTGCTATTGACCAGACTTATTCTATGAAGCTTGGCGGATCAGGATTTGTGGCAACGGTAAACAGTGATGGAACCTATACACTGACAAATTCATATTCAACAGATAACGGCGACGGCACTTCCAGCACCGAAGTGATACAGCTTACCTCCAACGGCAGCGTAAAGACTTCATATCTGGAGACTTCTCTTTTGATCGATGAGAATCATATCCTGTATTCAACCAGTACAGAAGCCGAAATTGATGCAGCCTATGAGGACCTTTACAATTCTCCAAACGGCGCCGTGGCTTACATGAACGCAGCAACCGGTGAAGTTCTTCTTAATAAGAACCTGAAGGATAAGTTCTCAACACTTCCGGACATCATCAATACCAAGACCATCGATGTGGTTTACGATAAGAAGGAGTGGGAGAGCGGAGATATCAGGCCGGAGAACCTGTTCAACTGCACCTACACTGATGAGAACGGCAAGACCATTCTTTTCAACCATGGAAATGCTGATCATGACATAGCTTATGATGTGGGATTTGCTCAGTCCGTAGTAGTCAACACTACAGCAGATGCGGTTTTCACAACCAATGTTAAAAGAGATGTAAGCGACCTTACAGCAAAACTTGGTGAGCTCCAGCAGATGAACACCACACTGACAACCTTGAAGGAAAAGCTGGCCAGCACCACAGATGACGCCAAGAAGGCCAAGGTCCAGAACGAGATAGAATCAGCTCAGAAGGCTTACGATTTCCTGAGGGAAGAGATCCAGAAGGAATTCGAGCACAAGATCACATCAATGCAGAAGGCTCTGGATACAGCAAACATCGCTGTTACAGATAACGGAACAAGGTCCAAGAGACTTGATCTTATCAACACAAGACTCATGAACCAGACCACCACCTTCAAGACCCTGCAGTCTGACAATGAGGACATCGACCTGGCAGAGGCAGCAACCAAGCTCACCACAGCTCAGGTCACCTATGAAGCCAGCCTCATGGCCACAGGAAAGATTAGTCAGACAAGTCTCATGAACTATATTTGATGATATAGGGATTCAAGGTCAGAAGGTCCCGTGCTTGCACAAGGGACATTATGACTTTGAAGACCGAACAAGGATGAGGAAAAAAGCTATGCGACATGAAGTGAGCAGAGCGATTTCCGAATTCCTTGTAGGATTGCGAGAGCGCTGCGGAGCAATCCGTATATCATCAATTAATTACATAATTTTATGGTAATAACACGAAATAACGTATATAATTAATGTGTAGCAATGCCACTTAAGACAATGGAGGTTACATCATGAAATTAGCAACAAGAATTTTCGGCGAAGTAGAAGTTGAAGATAGCAAGATAATTGAATTTCCTAACGGAATTATTGGATTTCCGGACATGAAGAGATTTACGCTGATGCACGATGAAGAACAGGGCTCTGGTACCATTAAGTGGCTTCAGTCAATCGATGAGCCGGGATTTGCTATGCCGGTTATGGATCCGCTTGTTGTTTGTCCTGATTACAAACCGGAAATAGACAAGGATAAGATCGAGGGCATTGGGGAGCTGACCGATGATGATATCCTGGTTCTTGTAACTGTTACCGTACCTCATGACCTTACAAAGATGACTGTAAACCTTATGGGACCTTTCATCATTAATGTTAAGGACATGAAAGGCGCTCAGTGCATAGTTGATAATGACGACTATCCTGTTAAGTTCCCTATCTATGACATCCTGCAGAAGAACAAAGAGGGCTAAGGAGGGCTGAATATGTTAGCATTATCAAGAAAAAAGAACGAGGCTATAATTATCAATAACAACATTGAGATCACCGTTCTTGATATCAGGGGAGACCAGATCAAACTCGGAATCTCAGCACCAAAGGAAATTCCTATCTATAGAAAAGAAGTTTACATCCAGATCCAGAATGAGAATAAGGAAGCTACAGACGTGGCTGGAATCGAAGCTCTGAAGAAATTGCTTTGATACGATAAGACTACTAAATGGACGCGGTTGCCACCTTGGGGTGGTGACCGTGTTTTTCTTTATAAAACAAATGGCTTTAGGAAAAGAGATCTATGCGGATTTTATACTACGACTGGGATGAGTTTAACGGCGAGGACTGCCGGGATGCCATGAAAAGGCTGGGGCATCAGGTGGAGACCATAAAGGTGGATCTGTCCGGATTTGAAGTTACGCCTGAAATAGAGAAGAAGTTCAGAACGCAGTTTGATAAGGCTGATGCCTCTGGTAAAAGATATTTCGACCTGGTTTACAGCTTTGACTATTATCCAAATATCTCTCAGGTGTGCCAGAAATATGGGATGCCTTATGTTTCCTGGGTGTTTGACTGTCCTCACTATACGCTGGATTCCCACACCATAACTAATCCGGTTAATCACGTATATGTCTTTGATAAGTGGCTCTATGGGCAGTTTCAGGACAAAGGCGTTAAAACAGTTAACTACTCACCTCTTGGAGTAAATGCCCAGAGGCTTGAGGCTATGTGCCGAGAGATAGATGAAGAGACCGGGGGGAAAATTGTATATTGGCACGATGTGTCTTTTCTTGGAAGCCTTTATGACAATGAGTTTAACTTCTATGACCAGGTGAAATATCTGCCACCGGAACTTAAGCAGTACATGGATATTGTGATCGAGGCTCAGGAAAAGATCTATGGGCATGATCTTTTTACCGATGAGAAGGCTGTGACCCAGGCACATATAGACAGGCTCAGGCAGTACATAAAGTTTGAACAGACAGGGAAATATGAGATCGACTATGACAATGTTATAAGGGATGTGCTCCGGAAGAAAGTGACAGTTAATGAGAGGCGAAGGATCCTGGAGAGAATGGGGGAACACTTCGATACTGTCATCTATACAAACCCTGATGCAAAGCCTGTTTCAGGGGTAAGCAATCTTGGTATAGCAGATTATTCTACCAAGATGCCAAAGGTATTTCATAAGAGCAAGATAAACCTGAATATCGGGCTTAGATGTATCCTTTCAGGAGTATCCCTTAGGGTTGTGGATGTGTTGGCCGCAGGAGGATTTCTTTTAACTACCTATACTGATGAGATTTCGGAGTACTTCGAGGATGGGAAGGAACTTGCTATAGCAAGGACTCCGGAGGAACTGATTGCCAAAGCTGCCTACTATCTTGAGCATGATGAGGAGCGGATGGAAATAGCCAGGAATGGGCAAAAGAAAGTTTTTGAGGAGTTTGCTTATACAAAACTTCTTCCTAATATACTTGAAATCTAAAATTTTTATAAAACTTTTTGTTTTAGGTGTTTTTTTCTATAAAGAAATGATGTTCCTTACCGATATATGAGATAAGAAATCGTGCATAGACACTTATTTTTTCATGCAGAAAGGTAATCTACAAATAGTTTGAGCCCAGTTCTGACACGGAGGTATAGGATTATGGGAATGGATGCAATTAACGGCTTTAGTCCGCTTATCCAGCAGACAATGCCACAGGTAAAAACAAAGATTGCTGATCAGAATCAGTCTCAGTCAGAGATTGCGAATTATGAGGCAGCTGCGCCAACAATTGAACTTAAGGTTGAGGCAGCAGATAATTCTGCGGACTCAAACGGACAGGGTGGTGCTCAGAATTTTGCTGATACTCAGGCTCGCATGATGGAAACTGAGGAACAGATCAAAGAGGACAACGAGAAGGTAAGAAAAGCCATCTCGGAGATGAGCAAGAACGTGAAGTCCAATGCCGAAGCGGTATTTGGAATTCATGAAAAGACAAATCGTGTCACTATTAAGATGGTAGACAAGGATACCAAGAAGGTTATTAAGGAATTCCCGCCGGACGAGACTTTGGATATGATCGCAAAGGTTTGGGAAATCGCAGGCATCATGGTTGATGAAAAGAGGTAAACTCCAGTCACTTGCACTACGCTGCAAGTGACGTGCGAAGATGACGCAGTTGGCAATTGTGCCTTGCGAAGCAACTTTATTGCACAATTGCTTCCTTGCGTAGCAAAGGAAATGGATTTCCATTGCAATTAGCTCACGGATTGAGAAAGGAGAAGACATATGCCTATTAGAATTACTGGAATGAATTCCGGTCTGGATACTGAGAGTATCATTACCGCTCTCACCAGTACCAAACAGACCAAGCTGGATAATTTCAAGGGTGATCAGAAGAAACTAACCTGGAAACAGGAGAAGTGGAAAGAATTAAACAAGAAGGTTACTTCCTTCTACAATGGCGCCCTTAGTAATCTGAGATTTTCAACTGCTTACACCAAGAAGGTCACCACAGCTTCCCATGAGAATGCAGTATCGATTGTTACCGGTAATGGAGCAATGGATACCACACAGACTCTGGATATCAATGATCTTGCAACCAGCTCCTACCTTACAGGTAAGAAGCTTTCAACCGCAAGTGGAGATGCTAAGACTTCCACAAAGATGAAAGACCTTGGTCTTTCGGATGGTGGAGAGCTTAAGTTCAAGATCGGTGACAGTGATACAGATGTTATCTCTGTTAAGGTTAATGCAAATGAATCTATAAGTGATGTTCTTACAAAGCTTAGAAACGCATCTTCTTCAGAGACAAAGACAAAGCTGAACTTCAACTTTGATGAGAATAATTCCCGCTTCTATGTATCTGCTAAAGAGGCTGGAAAGGATGCTTCCTTCCACTTAGAGTCAACAGATGCCATGAGTGCATTGGGATTCTCCTTTGTAGATGCGGATGGAAACGATGTTGCGAACGAAGCGGACAGCGTTAACTATGTAGCAGGCTCTGATGCAAGGATCACACTTAACGGTGTAGAATATACATCAAAGAATAATGTATTTGATATCAACGGCCTTACTATTACAGCTAAGCAGAAACAGACAGGAATCCAGCTTACAACCAAGCAGGATACCAGTGGAATTTATGACAACATCAAGGCTATGATAAAAGAGTATAGCGAACTGATGAAGGAGTTTGCTACTCTCTATAATGCAGACAAGGCCACCAAGTATAAGATGCTCACCGACGACGAAAAAGAAGCCATGGGCGAGAACGAAGTCGAAGAGTGGGAGAACAAGATTAAGGAAGGCCTCCTTAGTGGAGATGATACTATCTCTTCCATAAGGACTGCGCTTAAGTCCATAGTAAACAGCTCCTTTGAAGTAACACTCAAGGATGGAACAAAGGCAAACTATTCACTGGCATCCTTTGGAATAACAACCGGTGATTACTTTGGAACAGATGAGAATGAGAGAGATATCCTCCATATTGATGGAGATAAGGATGATTCCACTACCAGTGGAAACACTGATCTCCTTAGTCAGGCTATCAGCTCAGATCCTGCAATGGTACAGGACTTCTTTATTCAGCTTTCAAGGTCAATGTACTCAAAGATTGGTGACCTCATGAAGGGTACAGAGTACAGCAGTTCCTTCACTATCTATGAAGATAAGCTGATGGCATCTCAGTACAGTGCTTACACCACGAAGATCGATGATGCTCAGAAGGCACTGGAAGCAGCACAGGATAAGCTGTACTCCAAGTTCTCCAAGATGGAGACAGCTCTTTCCAAGGTGAATAACACAAGTAGTACGATATCAAGCTACTTTGGAATGGGGACAAGCAGTCAATAATAATTAAATTTGCGAGGGAGCGCTTATGCCAGTACTTTCACCACAACAGAAAGCTTATGCACAGTATAAAAATAATAAGATAATGGGAGCTTCAGGTCCGGAGCTTACACTTATGCTCTATGACGGAGCTATCAAGTTCCTCAATATTGCAGATGTGGCAATAGAGAAAAATGATATTCAAAAAGCCCATGAGAACATAATAAAGACAGAGCGTATCATAGATTACCTTCGAAATACCCTTGATATGAAGTACGCTGTGGCTCAGGACTTCGAGAATATGTATTCCTATATAGCAAGGCGCCTTGTGGAAGCCAATATTGGTAAGGACAGGGAGATCATTGCAGAGGTTAACGGCCACATGCATGCCATCAGGGATAACTGGGTAGAGGTTATGAAGGCCAACAACATCATTGTGAAGGACGCGTAAGCAGGAGGAGTTATGACATCAGCCAGTCTTGATATGCTTGAGGAAAGCCTTGTAAAAAAGATAGAGATCATGAAAGCTATCTGCGAAGAAAATGCAAGGCAGAAGGAGATCTTATCAGATCCGGAGAATGTGGATTTTGATGAATTTGATAAGACCTTGGACACTAAGGGTGAATATATAGATCAGCTTGATTCTCTGGATGAGGGCTTCCAGTCCCTGTTTGACAGGGTAAAAGAGGAAATCGGTGAGAATAAAGAGCTTTACGCAGAACAGATAAAGCGGATGCAGGTTCTGATCCACGACATCACCGACCTTAGTGCCTCCATAGAAGCAGAGGAACACAGAAACAAGAGACTGGCAGAGCAGTATTTTTCCACTGCAAGGCACAACATGAACAGAAGCAAGCAGACTTCGGCTGCGGCTTTTAACTACTACAGGAACATGACGAATTTTAAGGATATTCCCCCACAGTTCCTGGATAAGAAAAACTAAATCAGAATGCATAATAAAAGGCATTTCCCTTTCGAGTGAGGGAAATGCCTTGTTTGTTATGAGTATTGTGCAAATATCTCTTTAGCCCCTTCGAGACATTCCTGATTGTATTTCTTATTGGGACACCTCGACATCATGGGTTCAAGGCTGTTCCTTAGCTCAGTTAATAGCTGGCTTATTGCGGGCTTGTCATTCTTATCAATGTTCTCAAAAAGCAGCTTAAAAGCCTTTATCATATTTCTGGAATCCATATGGAAGGATATTTGGTTGGGATTATTGACTCGATAAATGAGCAGAGGCTCAGGAGTCTGGCAATAAGCAATGCTATTAGCCTTCAGAACACTAAAAAAACCAAAGTACATATCTGAGCAATTGGTAAGATCCTGAAAAAGAATGTTGTTATCTATAATGTAGGTCCTTTTGAACATCTTGTTCCAGGGAGTTGGCATCCAGTAGCTAAGGCCATCTTCCCCCAGTTCATTCATTGTAAACACTCTGTCTGTTACAGTATCTTTTCCTTTGGCACAGATAGTGCTTTTTTCGTTGCTGCCTATATCAAGCATCATAAAATTGGAGATGCAGACATCGGCATCTGTTTTATCAAGTGTTTCTGACATTTCTTTTAGCATGTTGTCACAAAACAGGTCATCAGAGTCAAGAAATATCAGATACTTTCCGGATGCAGTTTGTAATCCAACGTTTCTTGCTGGCCCTGAACCGATGTTTTGAGCTTGCTTAAGGAGTTTAAACCTTGGATCAAAACGTTCAAAAGTCTCTTCTGTTTCTATAGTTAATGTGTCCGAGGAACAGTCATCAACCATAAGAACCTCAAAGTTTTTTTCGCTTTGTGCCATGAGGCTCATGAGGGTTTTATAAAGCTGGGGACCTGTATTATGAACAGGCATCACTACTGATATTTTAGGCATGTTGTTTCCTTTGGGGGTTGGCAATTATAGGGTGCAGATGAATCTTAAACTGGGTGAGGTGGCTACGTAAGTGTACTGGATTCCCGGGTAGTAGTTGCTGTTAAAGGGTACATTATCTTCTCTCAACATGTTTTCAAACATAAGATAGGTATTGTACTCACCTTTTCTCTGGGCATCATGGAGCATCAGAATAAAATCCTTCTCCAGTATTTCGGGGACATAATTCAAAACATCAATACGGGAAATGTTTTCTGAGCCGTAGGGGGCATCAATTATAATAAGGTCATATTTCTTTTCATAAGCTACAGGTGAAATGTCGTCATACATGTTGACCTTGTTGCCTTCAACGTCCCGGACAACCATGTTTGGATTAAAAATAGTATAGTTGTCTCCGTGGAGTTTATGCTTAAAGAAATCTATCCATTCCTTGTCGTGTTCAATGATGGTGTGCTCACAGGGGAAGGTGCTTCCGTAGGCAGTTGTCATAAGAGATGACTGGCCAAGTCCCAGCTCCAGGATTTTAGATAATATGAAGTGACCTCACATTTGTAGCAACGTGGATTTACCTGTAAACTAATGATTTGACGAAAATCTAAGGTAACAGGAATTACCACATACAAAGGGAGGTCACCATGAATAGAATAATAAAAATCGGTATGGATGTCCATAGTTCAAACTACACACTATGTGCTATGGAGCCAGTAATAGGAGCGGAGGATCGTGTTTTTGCAAATATCCAGGTAACACCGGATTACAAGAATATCCTCATGTTTATAGAGAATCTTAAACACAAGCTGGGAGCTAAAGATACTTATGATATTGAGTGTGGATATGAGGCTGGCTGTTTGGGCTATTCACTATGTAACCAGCTTACATCTGCAGGAGTGAAATGCGTTATTCTTGCTCCAACGACAATGCTTACTCAACAGGGACAGCGTATTAAAACTGACAGCAGAGACGCGCTTATGATTGCTCAATGCTTATCATATGGCGGATACCATGCAGTATATATTCCAACAGAAGATGATGATTCAGTAAAAGAATATCTGAGAATGCGTGATGATCATAAGCAGGCATTAAAGAAAGTAAAACAGCAGATCAACGCTTTTTGCTTGCGCCATGGATATCAATACGAAGGAACAAAATGGACGATAGCTCATATCAAATGGCTTAAAAAACTTGAACTGTCATCAATGTATCAGGAAACCTTGAACGAGTATATGGCATCTTATGACGAACAGACAGCTAAGATAGAAAGGTTTGATGCAAGGATTGAAGAAATAGCATCTCAAGCCAGATATTCAGAGAAAGTTAAAAAGTTGGAATGTTTTCTTGGAATACAGACTCATACAGCGCTTTCGCTAATAGTTGAAACCGGAGACTTTAAAAGATTTGCAAAGGGAAATATTTATGCTGCATATCTTGGATTAGCACCTGGAGAATTCTCCAGTGCAGAAAAAATTAACCGATTAGGAATTACAAAAGCTGGTAACAGTCACCTGAGAAAACTGCTTGTAGAAGCATCAGGAGGCATTTGCAAAGGGGCTATAGGACATAAGTCTAAAGTGCTAAAGCAGAGACAACAGGGAAATAGTGCAGAAACTATCGCATATGCTGATAAGGCTAATACACGGCTGAGGAGTAAATACTATAGGTTGATACGGCATGGTAAAAAGAGAAATGTTGCCGTGGCAGCTATTGCACGTGAACTTGCATGCTTTGTGTGGGGAATGATGACTGATAACATAGGTGTAACAGTGGAATAAAGAATCATTCTTCTGCATGCCTGTCAAGGGTGCTACGCACCGCTTCGCGGCTAAAGCCCTGGACAGACATCCATCCGAATGATATAGGTAGTCAAGCAGAAATCAGCAACAGAGTGCAGATTTCTGCCCGATATAACAAATGAATAAGCTGATAGCATCTGGAAGGAGCCAATAAACATGACGGTTCGAGTTAATTGCGAACCCCCTATGTGCGCACAGGAAACTGTGATCCACGATTTTAGATAGCAAGACTCTCGGCGAACCATTAGCCTGTTGGTAACCAATCCACGAATAACAGAGTGGCTACATGCCGGAGACTGTTAAAATGGCTCTTTCCAGATGCTATCAGACAATAACAAATGTGGCTAGCCAAGGAGAAAAGTTAGAAATGTTTCCCTCTTGACAACGGTCACTTCATAACAGAGGGTTTAACCTCATCAAGGATTCTGTAAAGGACATAGAGGAAAGGATAGCCAACGGCCATGTTTCCAGGGCTTATTTCGTAATGCCACCATTTACTTCCTGTGATGGTGGAATTAAAAACATTGGCATAAAAAAGTTCTTCCAGATAGCTCTTGCTTTCGTTGTCAGTCACTTTAGTTTCCTCCTCTTTATGTTTGTTGACCCATTCATTTACTTCCGGTATCAGCTTAAATTTATCAGGACCATCAGTCTCTTCGATGCATTTTAAGACTGTAAGTTTCATGGTGGCAAATTGCTTTGGATATTTACGCTTGGCATCATAGAGATCCATCACGTACATTATGGTTTTTGCCATGTTGCGGTAGTTATTGGATAGGGAGTCGCTCTGGTTCTGGGCTTTTGCAAGAGTCTGGGGCAGATAGCCCACCTGGTAGTTTTTGCTTATTCTAAGAAATAATTCCCAATCCTGAAGTCGTTTTAGATCCTCATTGAATTTTCCTGTCTTATCAAAGACCTCTTTTTTAATAAGGACACTTATCATGGAAATAAACATGTTTTCCAGCATGTATTCGAAGATGTTACCGGAGATATCTTTGATGTCGTGTCCAAGACCCGCCGGGAGATGCACTGTGCTTGTTGAATCCCTGCTGCTTATTTCAATGTCGCAGTAAACCATTCCGTAGGAATCGTCCAGAGTGTCAAAATATTCAAGAAGACGGATCAGCTTATCTTCACACCATTCGTCGTCAGAGTCGTTAAAAGAGATATAATTTCCCTTAGCGTTATCCAGGCCTACGTTCCTTGCGTGGTTGGCACCGTGGTTTTCCGGAAGCCGGATATACTTAAGCCTTGGATCTTCTATGGCAGACAGAACAGATTCTGTGTTATCCGTAGAAGCGTCATCCACAACAATAACTTCTATATTCGTATAGGAAGATCTAAGCACACTTGTTACAGAGCGCTCAATGAGATGAGCTCTGTTGTAGGTGGGGATGATCACGCTTATAAGCCTGTTGTCACTTGTTGAAACTGCCATGTCTGTTACTCCTTAGAGTGTTTATACTCTGAAAGAAAAATATTTCTGTATTTTTCGTAGTTACTAAGATCCGTCATTCCGTCGTCGTGGGCTACCCAGGCCGTACTTTGGTCCGGAACTATTACCTTTAGTCCCTGCTTTCTGAATTCTGCGCTTTGGGAGACGTCGTAGAAATCCCATCCATCAAACAAATCCTCACGCCAGGGTATGTCTTTGTTTGTTATCATCATGAACCCGTCAATGGCCTCAACTTCAGTGGCGTTGGGCGCTTTTAAGTTCCAATCAAACATAAATGAAAATTTGTCATTGGGACCGTATAGTCTGCCGACTCTGTCTCCGTGCCACATTATGCAGTCCGAAGGAAGAGACTTGCTGCCCACAAGACCAATCATTCCAGCTTCAGGGTATGAGTCAAACAGCCGGATTATTTCAAAAAGGAAAAGTGGATTAAGAATCTGAACATCCTGATGGAGATAAATTTTGATATCTGCATCGGAAGCATGCATTCCTTCATTATATCCGGAGGTCATGCTACTGGCCTCTGTTACCCCAAGTGTTTCAATCTGGCATTCATCTGGGATAAGTAGCCTATTAATGTAGTACAGGCATTCTTCATAGACTCTTTCATCATTAACGCAGGTAATAAAAGAGATTTTGTAAGGCTTTGAGTGCTGAACTCCATATGCCAGGTCAAGCTTAAAAGAGCTTACTAGGCTGTTCTTGTAGTTGGATTGGGCAAACTCAGAAAGGATGGTCGCATTGTTGGTTTCATTAGAGTTCAGGTAAAGATCTGCCAATTTGAGGCATACATAGCCCTTATCGCTAATGTCCAGTTCCTGAAGCATCTGGATAATGAAGAAGTAGGATATATTATGATTTAATAGTGGTCCAAAAGCTTCAGCGATATCTTCGGAAGGACACTTTGTGGCAATACGTCTGAAAAGGTAAAGGGTGTCCCGGCGTAACATTTCGTATTCTTCTATAGAAGATATGGAATCATAGAGCGTAGGTGTGATGCTATTCTTTTTTTCAAACTTGAAAATAGGATAAGAACTTTTGAATAAATACAGATCGTAGTAGGAATTAGCTGTGATCTGATATGCATCGGATGATAGTATTTCTTCAATCAGGTGGAAATTGTCAGAATTATTAGAAGACAAAAGACCATTTATGGTTTCTGCCAGTTTGTTATGAACAGTTTCTTTTGAGGAGGGTACGTTGTCCATGGCGTTTCTCCTATCGCAAAAGCCTTGTAAAAGCTGCCTAGCACTATTATATCGGATAATGATTGCAAATAGTTAATAGCAAAAATAAAAAAATGTGAAAAAATTTCATATTGTTTGAAAAAAATAAAAAATTATTTCAAAAAGGGTTAAGTTTACAGAAACTGCGCCGATATCATTAGTGTAAAACCAAAACAAAGCAGCCATGGAAGGGACTCCGCGCAAGCTGCAATAAAAAATTAGAAAGGAAAGGCAGCAGGGAAGCGGGCCCCGTTCATGGAGGATTTATTATGGTAGTACAACACAATATTACAGCTATGAATTCAAACAGACAGCTGGGTATTACAACAAATGTCCAGGCTAAGTCAAGTGAGAAACTTTCTTCTGGTTACAAGATCAACAGAGCAGCAGATGATGCAGCAGGTCTTGCTATTTCCGAGAAGATGAGACGTCAGGTAAGAGGTCTTACACAGGCTTCTACAAATGCACAGGATGGTATCTCAACTGTACAGACTGCAGAAGGTGCCCTTAACGAAGTTCATGATATGCTTCAGAGAATGAACGAACTTGCAGTAAAGGCAGCAAATGATACTCTTCAGTCAACAGACCGCTCATATATTCAGGCTGAGATGTATCAGCTTTCCGCTGAGATCACACGTACTGCCGGATCCACACAGTTCAATAACCAGATGCTTCTGGATGGAACATTTACAGGTAAGAATCTTCAGGTTGGTTCTGAAACAAATAAAATGAACCAGATTGAGATTAATATTGTTAAGCTTAGCGCATCACTTTTGGGTGTTGCAGCAGAGACAAAAGCAGCTTCAAATCAAAAGAATCCTGCAAAGATGAATACTAAGTTTGATAATACCAACACAAAGCCTGAGAAAATTGGAACAGATCAGATCAGTGTAATGACACATTCACTTGCCAAGAACGCTATCATGGCTATCAAGACAGCTCTTCAGAAGGTATCAGAGCAGAGATCAGATCTCGGTGCTATCCAGAACAGACTTGAACACACCATCAAGAACCTGGATAACGTTGTAGAGAATACACAGGCAGCTGAATCACAGATCCGTGATACAGATATGGCACAGGAGATGGTTAGATACTCCAACAACAACATCCTCGCTCAGGCAGGCCAGTCAATGCTGGCTCAGGCTAACCAGACAAATCAGGGTGTTCTTTCACTCCTCCAGTAAAAAACAAGTTCTAAGGGCGGCTTTATTGGCCGCCCTTATTTATTGCCCGCGATTGCCCGCGTTTTAAAAATTTATAATTTATTTATAATTTTATGGGTTAAGTTTTTACAATTATAGACGATAATAAAAGTGTAAAACAGAACAGAGATGGTTTTTAGCCAGCATAAAGACCATTTCAAAAACGAGCAACCGAGTGGCAAGGACGCCACCGGACAAATTCAAGGAGGAATAAATATGGTAGTACAACACAACATTAGAGCGATGAATTCAAACAGACAGCTTGGCATCACAACTGGTATCCAGGCAAAGTCAAGTGAGAAGTTATCATCCGGTTACAAGATCAACAGAGCAGCAGATGATGCAGCAGGTCTTGCAATTTCCGAAAAGATGAGACGTCAGGTTAGAGGTCTTACACAGGCTTCTTCAAACGCTCAGGATGGTATCTCTGTAGTACAGACAGCTGAAGGTGCATTGAACGAAGTTCATGATATGCTTCAGAGAATGAACGAGCTGGCAACAAAGGCTGCTAATGATACACTTCAGTCAGTTGACCGTGCATACATCCAGCAGGAAGTAGCAGCTCTTTCAACAGAGATTACACGTACTGCAGAAGCAACAGAATTCAACAACCAGAAGCTTCTTAACGGTAAGTTCACAGGAAAGAACCTTCAGGTAGGTTCTGAGACAAATTCACAGAACCAGATTATGATCGACATTCAGAGAATGAGTGCATCAATACTTGGCGTAGCAGCTCTTCCATCAAACAAGATCAACAGCGGAACTAATGTAACAACAGCTACAAAGGTTGATGAGCTCAAGAATAAGAACGAGTTTGACAGCGAAGAAGTTGATGGACACAAGATTGAGGCATCCAAGGCTGGCGCTGATCAGATTAGCGTAATGAGCCACTCACTCGCTAAGAATGCAATCATGGCAATCAAGAACGCTCTTGTTAACGTATCAACCATGAGGTCTAACCTCGGTGCTATCCAGAACAGACTTGAGCACACAATCAAGAACCTGGATAACGTTGTTGAGAACACAACATCAGCTGAATCACAGATTCGTGATACAGATATGGCTTCCGAGATGGTTAAGTATTCTAACAACAACATCCTTGCACAGGCTGGACAGTCAATGCTGGCTCAGGCTAATCAGTCCAATCAGGGTGTTCTTTCACTTCTCGGATAATAATATCTTATCCAAATTAAAAGGTCTGTTGAAAATCATTGCAACTACCAAAAAGGGGCTCCGGTTTACCGGAGCCCCTTTTCAGTGTGTTATTATTAACTTCCTGTTATTATTCTCAACATTTCAATGGTTCTGGTAGTTACAGAACCACTCACGCAAACTTCCTTATATCCGTTTAGGGAAATGGTTTCCCTTTCTTCGTCATGTGCAAGATAATATGCGGTTTTTTCCATAAGCTCATCATAGCTCTTGTATGTGACAAGATGAATACCATCTTTAAAAAATAGATCAATCTCAGGCTGGTAATTAGTGATGAGAAATCCCCTACAGGCAAGAACATCCCAGATTCGCTGAGATAGGCCTGATGAGATGGACCTTGTGGTGATATTGAGATTAATCTTGCTCTGCCTAAATACAAATGGCATTTCTTTTAAGGAGTCCACCGTACCATGAAGGGTTACATCCTGAGATAATTCCTTGGCTGGGCTGTTGGTAAAAAGATGTATGGAACTGCGAGATAGCTCTTTTCCCAAAAGACTCAGGACCTTGCCCCTTTCGACATATGTCATGTGGGGGCAGATGTAGTCGTTTAGGGCAACATATTCAGAGATGTCCCTTATGCTCAAGCTGGAGGGATAGAATTCCTTGTCGGAGTGCTTCAGGGAATCAATGGTATCAGGTGTTATTGCTGAATCCAACGTCATGTGACCATAAACTTCAGATTCAAGCTGAAAGCGTATGGCCATGTCAATGGCATCCTTAGTTTCATTTTGAAGACCTGACAGTTTCGCCAAAGGGTCTTTTTCATTGTAGAGAGATCCTACAAAGGAAATGTCATACTTATAATTGTCTGTGTCTCCTAATATTCCTGATATTCTTTCACAGGCTGCTCCAAGAGGTAGGTGGAAGATGCAGGAAGGATTCTCAGAATGAATCTCGTTATACTGATCCTTGTCAAAGAGAAAGATCCTGTTATATGGACTTCGGATTGAGGTGTTAAATATCTCGAAGACCGGAACATCCACAGTCATGGAAACATAAAAAACGTGGAGCTTTTCACATAGAATGGATATGAAGGGGTAGTAATTGATGGTGAAAACAAAGAGCGGTTTATTCTCAGCGATTAGAGCACCGAGGCGTTGAATCTTTTGATCTAGAGAAAGCTCGTTAGACATTCCGTCGTTATCCTCAACAACATTAAGTCCAAGCCCCTTGAAGGCACTGATGAAATCAGGTTCGCATATGCTTTTGTACCGATAGATGATAATATTCATGAAAACCATTACCCCTTTAGATTATGCACGAAAACTTCTACATCTTTAAAGAATTTCTCTTTTTCTCCTGCAATCATTTCCCTGTAGGACTGGAACTGCGCCTGATGCTGGGCGAAATTGTCGCAGATGTCGTGGAGCAGAGAATCTATTTTCTCAAGATTGTCAGAAGGATTTTCAAATTTGTATTGCTTTGGAATAGGGACATCGCCGTCAAAGGCTGCTGCGCCTTTTTTGTTAGTTATCACGCAGCATCCGTTAGCTGCAGCTTCTCTTGGAATGCGATCTTTTCCAGGGTGATTTCCAAAGTCGACGTAGACCTTTCCAGCCTCCATCATAAGCACCATGTGTGGAATATCCATATTAACAAGAGGAACCCAGGTGAGCCAGGATGCTTTATCGATAAGTGGCTTGATCTCATTGTAGCCCTTGGCGGGGTTGTAAAGACCTATGTTTTCCCGAAGCTGGGGCGGATAAATGAACTTGCCGTGGGCTTCGTTTATGTAGTCAGACAGATAAAGCCCATTGGCGCCGGGAATTTTTTTCTCAACGTAGTCCTTTGCATAGTAAGACTGATAGAGGTGAAGACAAATGTTGTCCTTGATAAAAGAAAGATTGGATTCGTTGGTTGAGACGATGTAATTATCTACGCTCATCCACCACAAAACCTTTTTAGCATGGGGATAATAGGGCATACTTAAGGTAAGTCCCTCCGGGAAGATAATGACACTATCGGGATTATCTAGGACATTAGCGTCCTTAACATGATCAGTGCCATAGATCTCATAGGCAGCAGGAGCAGGGACGTCCATTCCAAGTGCTTTCTCAAATGGAGCATCCAGGTCAACATAGCACATATATGCAGGGACATCAGTTATAGAGTTTATGGCACTGCAGAGCTGATGCGCAAGCTCTGCTCCTCCGCTGGTGTGACTTTGTGGGGCGAGTACGTAAATTGTCATTGGCTAGATCCTTTTGATATCGGAGCTTATCATAGTTGTCTATATTATTATAGCAAGAAATAGAAGAACTGTTGCTGGAATTAACGGCTTTTTGTGTGATATAAGATGCTTTATGGTAAAATTATCTTGTGAAGACATATAATGAATAATTTGGATTGAGAGTATAGATATCTAAGGAGAAGAGGCTTGAATATTCTGCTTTATGATTTTTTAAATGCATATACCCAGTATGACCTGATCTATTATCTGGAGAAGATGGGGCATAAGTGCCATAACGTTCAATACGACAGTGATGCTCTTCGGGCGGATACTGCAAAGTTCTCTTCCTTGATGTCAAAAGAGCTGTCGGAAGGGAATTATAATCTGGTTTTCACCTACAATTTTTGGCCTCAGGTATCACAGGTGTGCCACGACCATGATATCAAATATGTGTCCTGGTTCTTTGACAGTCCTCCGAATCTTGAGACTACCAAGTGCATGGAGTATTCCTGTAACAGAATCTTTTTCTTTACAAGATATGACTATGAAAAGTATAAGGGTATGGGCTTTGAGAATGTGTATTACCTTCCTTTGGCGGTGAACACTAACAGGCTCATGAATCTCAAAGTTGACAATGACAAATATGACGCTGATGTCTCTTTTGTAGGAAAGCTATATGAGGGCTATCTTCCTACATTTATGGCTTGTATGGATGATTACCAGAAGGGTTATGTGGATGCGGTGGTAAATTCGCAACTACAGATTTACGGTGCGTATATCATTGAGGAAGTGATTACAGAAGAGTTTGCTGAAAGTGTAAGACAGAGTTTTAAGAAGTATTCGGAAAAGGCTGTGCAGCCTAATAGGATGCAGCTATGCTGGCAGGTGGCAGCTCACGTCACTCACCTAGAGAGGATTACTCTACTTCGCATCTTGTCACAGAGGTGTGAAACTAAGCTTTACACCTATGAGTTCGGCGACCAGTTAAAGCGACTCCTTCCCCAGGTGAAGTACTGTGGATCCGTGAATTATCTTGAAGAAATGCCCCAGGTATTCAGAGCTACCAAAGTGAACCTCTGCCCAATCCTTAAGGCAAATCGTACAGGAATCCCACTTCGCGCCCTCGACATCATGGGCTGTGGAGGCTTTCTTCTTTCTGCATATCAGCAGGAGCTTTACGAGTACTTCCTGGATGGCCAGGAGTGCGTAATGTACACTTCAGTAGAGGATGCCATCGCAAAAGCGCTTTTCTACCTAAAAAATGATGACCTTAGAAATGCCATCGCTGCCGCCGGATTTGAGAAGATCAAGCAGGACTTCAGGTACGAGGACAGAGTTAGGACGCTTCTTGAAGCTTAGATGAATTAAATAGTTCCATTACACTTCCGGGATCTCCGCAGTAGTTGTCTGAAATTACAATTGCAGTTGCAGGATCATTGGAAGTGTCGAGTATACCAAGATGATTGTCTGTGAAATCTGCAAGCAGCTTCTTGTAATCTTCAATTAGTTCAGGGCGAAGCTGCGACATCACAGCAGGCATTTCCGGGTGTGGATGCCAGATGAATGTCTCCTCATCGGAAGATCCTTTAGACACGTTAAGAAAGTCTTCTATTCTCTTAATGAAAGAAGAACCATCAGTAAGCATTGATGTTATAGAGTTAGAGAATAGGGTGACTTTCTTTTTTGTACCATCTTCTCTGAATATGGAACTTTTCCAATCTACAGGTAGATTATTCAGAATGCTGTCTTTGTCATCAGACATCTCTTTTATTGCCTCGACCCTTGGGTGTCCCTTGCCGACAATCTTTTCAGAAAGAGCCTGCCTTTGCTGTGACTCTTCCTTTCCTGCCAGTAGTCTTATCATGGCTTCCTTCATGTTTTCTGATTGTAGGATTATTCTGCTGACGTTGTTAATGCCGGAAGGGCATAGATATTCTCTGAGCTTTTCTAGTTCCTTTAGATCATTAACATCGGGTTCCTGAATGATGTATGGCGGAATAAATATAAGCTCATCACATAAGCCTTTCAGGCACGAAGTGTAATATGAAGGATGAATACTTCCGCCGAGAGTATCATTATCATAGGCAGCCTGGATATAGATGGTATCAGGATGGATACCTGCCAGATCCACTGAATCGTATGCAGTGATGTCCACGTAGGAAGGATAGTTATCTGGATCATAGTGCATGCTATCCTTGTCGAGAGTATAGTCGGGCTTCTTGTCGTACCAGGGGATAGGGATAACCAAGACATGGTTTGCAGTGTCTTTTTTCAAAGATTTGTACAAGCTGTCAAATCCCGGCCATAGGGCTGGTGAACAAGGCAGGAACGCAATCTCTTTTCCGCAGGGGAATTCCCTTGTGAATTCGGATCTGGTAGCAGATAAGCTTCCCTGAAGGAGACTTATGCGCAGACCTTCGCTTGTTTCGGAACCAGAGCTCTCGCCTGAGATCTCCGTAGATACCATGTAAATATCTTCGCAAAGCTTTTCGAGCATTGCTACGGTAGCTGTTCCTTCTCCAAAGTCCTCTTCTATGGCGGTCCCAATGGCCACGGCACTTTCCTGACACTGTTGCAAAAGATCTATGGCAGCATCAGTATTGCCTGAAGCAGAAAGGCTCCCTACATGAGTGAAGACTTCAGAAATCAAATCAAACAGTTCTATTAAGTTTTGGATTTTTAATCTGTCCATTTTCATATTCAGAATATGTCCTTCATTTTACCCAAATAGTTGTGTAGCATGATTTTTCGTTCCTGCTCTGCGTAGAAGGGATAGCCATGAGCTGTTCCACCACGCTTGGGAGTCATATATTTATCTGTGTAGCAAACCGTAAGTATGTCGTTATAGCCCTCCGGAACCGGTACTTCCAGCATTTCAAAGGGCATGATGAGAGTGCTTTTGAACCAGGAGATTTTTCTTAGCATCCTGTCCTGGCCCATGGCCAGATGAGGGTACCATATTACGTGTCCACTTTCCTGAGGCTTTGTCATCATGGCGATGCTGTCAGCGAGCTTCCACAGTGAGTTTTTCATATGTTCATCACGCTTTATCTTTCTTCCGGTAATCCCTTCTAACTGAGAGAGGTATTCTTCAAATTCTCCAGATGCAATATAGTCTTCCATGTTCATGGCAAGAGAGTACGCGGCGATATATAGGTTTTTAACATAATCTCTCGTGTTCCGGTCAGCAGGAACGTAGTCCATTGGATACAGGTCAAGACCTGCCACATATGGGCAGTTAATGTACAGAGCAGTCAGCTCACTCTCTTTTGGGTTTGTTCCGATATCGATGACGCTTCTGTTTGTGATAAAGCCTTTTGGCTGATCACAGCGCTCATCAGTGTAGAAGCTGTAAACGTTACAGTAATCCGGAAGTTCATACTTTAAATAATTCATGAGATTCAGGTAGTCGGCTCTCATTACGCAAACGTCGATATCGTCATCCCATGGAATGTAACCCTTATGCCGTACAGTTCCAAGAAGCGTTCCGTAATCAACCCATATCCGAATTCCGTGTTTTCTGGCAATCTCCAGTGTCCTGTCCAGCATAGTGAGCTGTATGGCCCAGGCTCTTTTCATGGGCACTGGGATAAGAAAACCGTTTCGAGTTTCTTCTTTGAAAAATGTATCCGGAATGTTCAACATTGACGTATCTCCGCTAATCTGTTCCTATAAATAATTGGTCTTTAGTATATTATAATACATTTTGTTGTATAATAATCTTATATATACAAAATATGACAAGGGCGAATTCTGCGTGGACAACAAGCTTTGTGATCTCCAAAACTTAACCTTTCCCCCGGATTTCTTTTATGACGAAGAAAGATGCGGCTTTTACGTTTCTGAGATGATGAAGCGCTTTTGGGCTGCGCAGCTGGTGGTGCTTTCAGAAATCGATAAGATCTGCAGGAGGCATGATATCAAATGGTATGCAGATATGGGGACGTTGATTGGAGCCATAAGGCACAAAGGCTTCATTCCCTGGGACGATGATCTCGATATTTCCATTCTCTGTGATGATTGGGAGAGATTTTTTGAATGCGCAAGAAAAGAGCTTCCAGAGGGATATAAGGCGCTGACTGTCCATGACGATGAAGAATACACCCTTGCTCTTGGAAGAATAACAAATGGCAACACTATAAACTGTGATCCTGAGCATCTTAAGAAATTCTATGGATGCCCATATGCTGTGGGAGTAGATGTCTTTGCTATGGACAGGATCTATAACGATCCAAAGAAGGAAGAAGACCGCTCAAGGCGTGGGAAAGATGTTGCAAAAGCCAGTAAGCTGATTAGCCAAAAGGGAACAGAAGATCAGGAGGTTAGGAGTCTCCTTGCAGATATAGAGAGGGATAATCACGTTATTCTTCATAGAAAGGGAAATCTATCAAGAGAACTTGTCCTTTTGTTTGAAAAGATAATGAAGGAGTGCCGGGATGAGGATGCCAGGGAAGTGGCATCAATGTATGTGTGGATCACTGGACACTGGGCAAATGTTCCCATTGAAGTGTACAAGGAATGTATGCTTGCGGAATTTGAAGGGACCAGAATCAGTATTTCTACCAGATATGATCAGGTACTGAAGATATACTACGGGGATTATATGACCGTAAAGAGAGGGAAGTCAGCCCATGCTTACCCATGCTACAAAGAGCAGGAGCAGATTCTGGCAGAGCATCTTGGTCATAATCCTTACAGATACACTTTTGAAAAAGAAAAGTTTACACGGGAAAGAAGATTTCCAAGGTACAGGGATAATTTTATAAAGCCGGTAAGTGTTTTAGTAAGTGCCCACAAAAGCATTGATATGTTGTTTGAAGCAGGGAATATTTCCGGTGGTGCCCAAATGATTCAGGGATGTCAGGATGCAGCTGTGGCACTTGGGAATCTTATAGAGAACAGATTTGGCGATGGAACACAAGCAGTAAAAAAACTAGAGAATTACTGCGAGATGGTCTATGAAAATTCCCAGAATTGGTCCGAGATGGCAGTAGCACATTTGGATTCAGGTATCCGCGAGGTGGAAGAAGAAATTAGTAAGCTATTTGAAACTAGAAAGCGAATTCTTTTCCTCCCCTGTAGAGCTAAGTGGTGGGATACCATGAAACCTCTGTATGAAAAGGTTCTGGCCAGTGGATATGATGATGTGAGTGTAATACCGATACCGTATTATGATTGTGATTATCTGGGAAATATAGGTGGAGTGCATGATGAAGGAAACTCTTTTCCCAGAGATGAACACTTTACAAGTTTTGATGAGTACAATCTGATTGACATGAGACCGGATGAGATTGTGATACAAGTGCCTTACGATGGTTGGAGCTGCAGTATTACAGTTCCTGAGAAATTGTATTCTGATGAACTGCTTAAGTACACTGATGAACTTGTCTACATCCCCTGTTTTGACATTATGGATCCTGAGAGCGATAAGGATACCATAAATACGGCTCTTAGAACCTTTATTGAACAGCCTGCAGTTGTGAATGCGGATAAGGTGATTCTTAAGAGTGAGAAGATTCGGAACCTTTATGTGAGTGTTATGACGGAACTTGCAGGGGAGGAAACACGGGACTACTGGGAACAGAAGATGTGTCTTTTGAGGTGATCGATGCTTGAATTTCCAAAGGAATACTTCCGGGACGAAGTACGGGACGGTTTTTTGGTCAGTGAGACCATGAAAAGATCCTGGGCGGCCCATATGAAGATTCTGGATAAACTGAAAGTGTTGTTTAATAAGTATAACCTGACCTATTTTGCGGAGGTTGGGACGGCTCTTGGCGCCTATAGACATGGTGGATTCGTGCCCTGGGATGATGATATTGACATAGCTATGCTCAGAAAGGATTTCATGATCCTGATGGAGCATGCTGGTGAGATTGACGATGATCTTTGTATCAGGAGTGTATACAATTCAGAGACCTTTATGAATTTTCATGCTGTGTGTACTCACAAAGTGGACATATTGGAGTGGGATGATGACAGAATGAGGGATTATTACGGCTGCCCTTTTATCTGTTATGTGGACATATATCCGCTGGATTACTATCCGAGAGATCCTGAGAAGATGCAGATTTTCAGGGAGCTGTACTATTTCTCATTTAAGCAGGTCTATGATCTTCTTGACATCGAGAGTTCATTTAACAAAGGAAATCTCTTGTCCCTAGGGGAACTAAGAGCTATGAAGCAGGGAAAAGATAATCCGGAGGCGGAAAGTGCGTCGGTTACTCTGAAGGAGTTGGAACTTTTAAAGAGCTATATAAAAAACTACATGGGTGAAAACATCAGGTTTAAAGAGGATAAGCCCTTAAGAAACCAATTGTGCTTATGTGTTGAGAAAGTTGCTCAGATGTGCGCAGAGAAGGATTCGGACTTCATTGATTACTGTCCGAAGATTCCTATAAGCAAAAAGCTTCGCCCAAGGAATAAGGGTTGGTACGCAGATGTGAAGGAAGTGCCCTTTGAATGCACCACTATTAAGGTTCCCGTTGAATGTGCCAAAGCCTTGGAAGCTCATTATGGACCTAATTATATGGTGCCGATCAGAGGAAAGGCTGGTCACGATTATCCCTACTTCCGAGACGAAGTTACAGTTCTTGTGGGAGGAGATACAGGGGACAATTATGTTGGCATTTCTGAAGAGGAGGCTGAGATTCCACAGGAGTGGATAGAGGTCTTATTCAGGGGGGATGGTACTAAGAGGAAGATAACTCTGTACGGATTGTCGGCAACGGATGTGCTCAACAGAGGCGGCCCGGGAATCAACATGGTAAAAAATTATGTGGAGGAGATAGAGAATTCACCCGAAGATGTGCTTTTAATAATGTTGGCACCTGCAGGACTTAAGGACTTTATGGAGAGGTGCAGACTTGAGCTTTCTGGAGATTACACCCGGATGATTCAGGATTTTTCTTCCATGGAGAAGGTGATTTTTGATGATAATCCCGATTCAAGAGAGATGGCCATGGCAATGTCAGTGGCTGATGAGTATTACGGAGATAAATGCAGGCTTGCGGATTTGTGTCAGGAAATTGGCATACCGGTGACGATACTTGGATATTGAAGACAGTATAGAGGGGACAGACAGTATGAAGAAGATAATCATTTATGGTTCATTTGATCTCTTCCATAAGGGACACTATAGGATTCTGGAGAGAGCCAAGGCTCAGGGAGATTACCTTATCGTAGGTGTCACAACAGAATACTATGACAGGCAAAGGGGTAAGCTCAACCTTGTGGACCCAATAATGAAAAGAATTGAAAATGTCAAAAAGACTGGGTTTGCGGATGAAATCATAGTTGAGGACCATGATGGTCAGAAGATTGAGGATATCCAGAAATACGGAATTGATGCTATTGTTTTCGGATCTGACTGGATCGGGAAGTTTGACTATCTGAACAAGTACTGCAAGGTCATTTACCTTGATAGAACCCCTAATATCTCTTCGACTTCTATAAGAGGAGATATTATGACCCTGATTAAGCTGGGTATAGTGGGGACCGGAAGAATCGCCAGAAGATTTTTTGCTGAGACCAAGTTTGTATCAGGCATTGAAGCTGTTGCGGCGT
Organism: Butyrivibrio sp. AE2032; assembly: GCF_000702965.1. NCBI lineage: Bacteria > Bacillati > Bacillota > Clostridia > Lachnospirales > Lachnospiraceae > Butyrivibrio > Butyrivibrio sp. AE2032. The sequence continues at coordinate 1,646,004 of NZ_JNLF01000003.1, forward strand.
ATAATCCCGAGAGGGACAGCCTTGTAAACTTTACAGAGAGCATTCCTGTTATTCCATATGCTGAGGATTATGAGGAGTTCCTTAATGACGTGGATGCGGTATATGTGGCATCTCCCAATGAGACGCACGCAGACTATGTTAGAAGGGCGTTGGAAGCCGGAAAACATGTGCTTTGTGAGAAGCCAATGACCTTTACCTATGATGAGGCCGTTGATCTCTATGCTCTTGCCAAGAAACATGGCGTTGTGCTGATGGAAGGTATCAGAGCAGCGTATCTTCCGGGATTCCAGCAGCTTTTGTCTGTGGCAAGAGATGGAACAATCGGAGATATATGTGATATTGAGGCTTGCTTTACTCGAATCGGTGATCCCAGATCCAGAGAGATGTCTGATGCTAAATACGGTGGAGCTTTCATGGAATACGGAAGCTACACGATGCTGCCAATATTTAAGATCCTTGGAATGGACTACGAAGAAGTTCGATTGGATTCTATCCTTGGTAAGGACGGAATAGATATCTTTACAAAGGTGCAGTTCAGATATAAGAACGCCCTGGCTACCTCCAAGACCGGAGCCGGTGTCAAGTCTGAAGGTCAGCTGGTAATTGCGGGAACAAAAGGATACATCCTGGCTCAGTCCCCCTGGTGGTTGATCCAGAGCTTTGATGTGCGCTACGAGGATGCAAGCCGCGTTGATCACTATGAGGCTAGCTTCAAGGGATCTGATGGCTTCAGATACGAGATTGCCGAGTTTCTTATGAAAATCAATGGTACCGGTGGTCATGACTTTAAGCTTACGGCTGAAGAATCCATCGCCATGGCTAAGGTTGTGGAGAAGTTTATGAGCATCAGAAGGCAGCAGCAAGGCTTTTGACATATTATTAATTTTTTATTATCTATGTAAACATTATCGAAAATGGTGCCAATGACGTGTGAATATGCCGATATATATGATAGAATGGAAGTACAAGGAAGCAATAAGCTTAAATTATTCTTGTATTGTAATGTCTTTGACTATATAATATCTTACATGTCTATTGTGGCAGCATTGTTAATTATGCTGCTATTTTGGTCTGTAAGAAGAAAACGGAAAGGAGATTTGAATTATGGCTACTTCAACATTCAATAAAGAGTTCAAACTCATGAATTCAAAAGAAGCTAATGCGTTTGCTGAAGCGATGAGTTCAGTTACTTCTCCGACCTTAAAGAAGAATTATAAGTCTGCATTAAAAAAGGAAAAAGAGGTTAGAGCTGCCTTGAAGAAGGCGCTTAAATAATAGATGCGAAATCATATCGTTTTATCTTTGGGAGAAATTCTTAAAAGCGGAGAATATAATGAAGAAAAGATATTATCATCTTTTTCTAGATTCAGATGTCCTCAAGAGCATGATCTTGAGGACTTTTTGGTGAAGAATGCAATCAGTTATGAGCTTAGGAACATAGGAAAAACATATTTGTTCATAAATAAAGCGAGTCTTGATGATGGAGAGTTTGTTGTTGATGCATATGTAACATTGGCAACAAAAGCAATTGATATATCTGAAATGTCAGGTAAAGGAAGAAGGAAAATGCTTGGTAATTATCCTGGCAGGGATGAACTGAAGACTATTTCAGCTTTTCTGATTGGACAATTGGGACGAGCTGATTATTGTGATAAAAAAGAATTAACAGGTGAGGATTTGTTAAATATGTGTTATAGCATTTTCAAGCAGGCAAGTAGCTTGATTGGCGGTGCAGTTGTTGTTTTGGAATGCAGAGAGCACATGTATGAAAAATTCTATGAAAAGCATGGATTTAAAAAGATAAGAGATAGTCTCAATTCTGATAATTTGTATGAACTATACAAAAAAGTAAACTTTGATGATTAAATGAGTGCTACCTGCCATTCTGGCAGGTTTTTTTATGCGCCGACGCGCTATGTGTGGTAACATATTGTTGTGGACGTAATATGGATAACTGCAATTACAGCAGGGGGCACAATAATTGGAAGAACAGAACAAGAAGTACAAACTGGGGTACACCCAGGGCGTATATGATATGTTTCATATTGGACACCTTCATATCATTAACAGTGCAGCTGCGCAGTGTGATAAACTCATTGTTGGCGTTAATTCTGATAGATTGGTTGCGGATTACAAGAATAAGAAGACCGTGATATGTCAGGAAGACCGGGCTGAGATTATTCGGAATCTGAAAAGCGTGGAAGAATGTGTCATTGTAGATACGCTGGACAAAGTTGAGCTTTATAAGAAGTATGGGTTCGATGCTGTGTTCATTGGCGATGACTGGAAGGGCAACGATAGATGGCTTCAGACAGAAAAGGACTTGGAACCATTTGGGGTAGATGTAGTTTATTTGCCACATACGCCGAATATTTCATCTACTATGCTCAGAGTTGAGATTCCGAGACGCGTTGACGAGAAGTGAATTACGACTATTGTCGGATAGAAAGGGGCTTCCTTTACGTGGGATCAGATGAAGAATATCTAAAACAAAGGAAAGAACAGGCAGAGCGCCTAAGTGCGCTCTTTATTTCTATGCGCGAGTATCCCATAAAAAACAACAAGATATGCTTCGCATGTTATGAGGGAGATGGGGGCTTTGGCTGCAATCCAAGATATATTGCAGAGGAACTTCATAAGCGAAATCCTTCGCTTGAGATGGTTTGGCTGACCCACGATACCTCAAGACCTTTCCCTGACTATATACAGTTGGTAGAAGATACACCGGAGAATACTGCATTTCATCTGTCTACAGCAAGAGTCTGGGTTGATAACTATAGGAAACCCTATGGGACGCTTAAACGGGAGGGGCAGCTTTATATCCAGACCTGGCATGCAACTATTGGTTTCAAGGCTGTTGGCCTTTTCAGGGGAGATGCCTTTCCTAAGATTGCAAGAATAGTAAGCGAATGGGACTCCTCGTTGGCAGATTATTTCCTGTCAAACTCTAAGTACTGCGATGATATATACCCAAAGAAACTCTTGTATAGTGGACCAACTCTGAGAGTTGGATCACCAAGAGTAGATACGCTGATCAATGATAGAGACAAACTCCATAGCATTATTAGACAGGAACTTGGGCTTGACCAGAACGTTAAGCTTCTGCTATTTGCGCCAACCTTCAGAAGCGGCAGCCAGCAGGGCAAAAGAGAAGTCACCTCCGAAACGCCTCAGATTGATTTTGATAAACTGATTGCTACGATAAAAGAACGCTTTGGCGGGGAATGGAAAGTGCTTCTACGTCTTCACCCGACTCTGGCAGCAAGATTGGATGAGATGCCTCTCTTAAAAAAAGATCCTCGTCTCATAGACGTAAGTCATCAGCCTGATATCAGCCATATCCTTGGCGGATGTGAGATGCTCCTGACCGACTACAGCAGCTGTGCATTTGACGCAGCATTTGCTCATATTCCGGTACAGTTATATGCAGATGATGTTAAGGACTACATCCAGTCCCGCGGTAAATTTATGTGGAAAAAAGAAGATCTTCCTTTCGACATGGCAGAAGACAATGATACACTTTTTGATAACATCAGAAACTTCGACGAGCAGCACTACAACAGTGCTGTAGACGCATTTATGTCTCAACACGAAGTGATTGAAGACGGCCATGCCAGTGAGAGAGTGGCAGATGTGATTGAAAAATACATTATGTGATAATTGATCATTTACTACCATTTTCTTATGTAGTACAATTACAAAACAGCACATATTTTTGTTGCTGCAAATGGGGCCCTCACAAATATAGGAGGAAATATGAACACAGATCAAAAAATAGACATCATTATGGAAAAACTTGACATGGTAGACTCTAAGGTAACCAATTTAGACTCTAAGGTAACTGATTTAGACTCAAAGATGACTAGCATGGAATCAAGGATGGATAAACTTGAAAAAGATGTTGGTGATATAAAGGAAGATATTGCTGATATTAACCTTACATTGGAAAATGAGATTCGAAGAGACATTAAGCGTATTGCTGAGGGTCATTTAGACTTGTCGCGTGAGCTCCATGAAGCTATTAAACCTCATGCTGAGTTTGAGATGCTCAGTATCAGAGTGGGATGGCTTGAGAATAAAGTTAATAAGCTGTCAAAAAAGAGAAAATCCTATAAGTGATTTAAGTAAACACTGAATTTAGCCGATATACCAGATAAGGATGTTTGTATCCTCATCTGGTATTTTTTATGCGCTGATACACTATATGTGGTAACATATTATTGGGTCGAGTAGATAAGGGGATTTCTCCCCTTATCCCTCTACAGAACCGGACGTGCGTCTTTCTCGCATCCGGCTCCTTGCAAAGTAAATTATTCAACAACCATCATTCATAGATACTGACGTACGTTCTGGGCGTTGCAAGGGGGTAGTCTCTCAACATATCGTTGAACTGGCCCCAGTTATAACTTCGCCGCTGGCTTCTGCGGTTAAGCCACTTGAACAGAAGCTTTCGTACTATATATTTAAAATCAGATATAGCCTTTGAGTTGTCAGTGATCCCGTAGTAATGGAAATATCCAACTAGCATGCTGTTCACTCTCTTAATAATTTCCTGTAACGGCAAGGTTCTCATATCAGCCAACCATCGATTGACTTCTTTGCATTTCTTTGTGAACTTTTTCTTGCTAGTCTTCCTCTTCACCCTGAACTTCCCGTTCCGACTCTTGGAACAGTAGTGTGTAAAACCCAGAAAGTCGAAGGTTTCAGGTTTTCCCTGCCCTCTGTTTCGCCTGTCTCTTTCGGCAAATCTACCGAATTCAATCAGTCGACTCTTGCTTTCTTCCAGTTCCAGTCCAAAGTATTCCATTCTGTGTTTCAGCCTTTTGTAGAATTGTTCAGCTTCATCTTTGTACTGAAAGCATACAACAAAGTCATCCGCATAAACTACCGCCCCTGCATAGCCTCTCAACTGTGGCTTAACAACATCATTAAACCACCACAGAAATACGTAATGCATGTATATATTTGCTATGACAGGTGAACAGACCGACCCTTGTCCACTACCTTCTTCTGTTTCCTCATATTGAAAGTCCTTTATTATCCCTGATTTCAGCATCCGCCTAACCAGTCGTATAACGTTCGGGTCTTTAATCCTTGACTCTACAAATTTGACTGCCCATCTATGGTCGATATGGTCGAAGAACCCTTTAATATCGGCGTCAAGTATATAGTTTGTCTTCTGTTTCTCAATCATAGAATTTAGTTTTCTTAGTGCCATATGACAGCTACGGCCGTTCCTGAATCCCATCATCTCCTCATAGAAATGAGGTTCAAAGACTGCTTCCAATATGCGCCTAAGCGCTTCTTGTACCAGCTTATCTTCATAACAGTAGATACTTAAAGGTCTGGTCTTTCCATTTCCCTTTGGTATCTCAACTCTCTTTGCAGGTTGTGGCCTATATGATTTCTTCTTCAGACTCGCTATTAGCCTATCAAGGTTCTCATCAAGATTATTCCCGTATTCCTCTTTTGTTACTCCGTCGATTCCTACGGCTTTATCCTTTTCCATCTTATTGTGACATTCCATTAACATTTCCTTGTCAATGAGATGTCCAATGGAAGTAAAGACCATTTCAGGGTTTTCTTTTGATAATTGCGATATTCTCTCCAATTTCGTTAACATTATTGTTCCACCTCTGTGTATGGATAATGTTACCTCAAAGATATAGCTTTGCATGGCAGGGCTTAGAGGTATAGCCCTTTCTCGCCTTCCCTCCAGAGGCATTACCCTCCTTCATCGGTACTATGCGGCCATCCGACTGCCTATGACTCATTTGCCCTCCTTCGTGAGTTGTCGGGCATACCACTTATACATTAGGGGCTTCACACTTGCCCTGATATGGAAGTCACAGGCTCTCCCCAGTTGACATGACACCATTGTGCGACATGGCTGACTCTCAACCCCGTGGCGTCGCGGCAATCTTCGCCATTAGCAATTGCACGCGTGTTGCCTTCCGCATCGCTTAATTACGTCGGCACACCATCTTAATTTATTTCGGGGCTAACATGCCTTATGACCCTATCGCCTAACTTCCTACGCTTAACCTACGCTGTTACCAACGCATGTTCAAGGTCGCTATTGGTGGTTGGCTAGACCTTACCAAATGGGATTTCCACCCATTAAATGCCATGCCCTTTGCTGGGCGCACTAAGCGTCAAATAATCCGCCTATCTGAAAAATAAACGCCGCAAGTTCATTTGCGGCGTGGTTTACGGCAGTTATCTGGTAATGTCTCGGACCAGGGTAATAACTGATCCAGACTTGCCGTATCTATATTTCCATTCTCATCACGGAGCTTTGGAAGCTCTGTAAGGAGGTGATCTACGTAGTAATAGGAGCTCAGATTATTTAATCTTGCAGTCTCAACAACTGAATAGATCACAGCACTGGCTTTTGCACCTCTGATGGTGTTCATGAACTCCCAGTTCTTCCTGCCTATAGTGAACGGCCTTATTGCTCGTTCGCTGGCTGAATTATCAATCGGGACTTCACCATCTTCAAGGAATACCCGCAGGTACTTCTCCTGATTGATGCAGTAGTTGAGTCCATCAAGAGTCTTGCCTTTTGTCAGTAGGCCGTCAGCTATACACTGTTTTGCCCACTCGAAATAGTCATCCACCAGAGGCTTTATGTCAGCTTTTCTGCGGATGAGTCTTTCCTCGGATGACAGCTCCTTTAGTTCGCCTTCGATTTGATATATCTCGGCGATTCTCTCAAGAGCTTCATTGGCTACCGACTGCTTTATCGATTTCTGGTTTTTCTTACCGATTGCTTTAAGCGCATCGGAGAAATCGCGTCTGGCATGGGCCCAGCAGTTTGCGCTTGTCACACCTTCAAGATGTTTCTCTATAAGGTGGTACTGCTGAAGTCCGTCGGTCACCAGGACTCCGTTGTAATCCCGATAGTAATTCTCGGGATGTTCATGATGCCGGGTCTTCTGATATTCAAAAAGGACGATCTGTCTGTCCCTGTAGAATTCGCCAGACCTGTGCACCCACATGTAGCTCTTGCTTCCTGCGGGCCGGTCATCATGTATCACTTCAACAGGTGTTTCATCTGCCTGTGTGACGTGATATGACAACAGAATCTCTCTGAGTCTGTCATACAGTGGAGTGAAATAATCCTCAGCACATCTAATGGTCCAGTTGGACATGGTCTGCTTGGAAAGGTTCAGTCCGAACTGATTGAAGTGACGTTCGATGCGGTCGAGGGGATTAGCATTTACATACTTGCCATTTATGATGGCTGCCTCAAGCGAAGGGGTTGCAATGCTTTTGGGGATCATCTCAACCGGTCGTTTTCCTCTGAGGAATTCGTCCTGATGATCACCTGTCTTCCCGACGATAACATCAACGGTATGTCTCTCAACTGTCCATGAAGCAGGAGTATAACGCACTTTGGTGAACTTATCCGGTTTCATCCTGCGCCAGCATCCTTCTCCAAAGAATGCGTCTGCTTCTTCGTCAGTAACGGGATGCGGAATGTTTTCCTCTGGGAAACCCTTAAGGTCTTCTTCCCGTTTTCCTGTTCTCTTATGGGAACGGTTTCTGGGTGGAAGGATATCCTCGGGATCATCTTCAGGTACATCCGGATCAGCAAAGACTTCTGCCTCATTAAAGAGAGTCATCTGTCCGGTTATCTGATCCAGCTGCTCGGTCTTTCTTCCGAACTGTCTCTGGTTAGAGATACGGATCTGTTCTATGAGAGCCTCCATGTTTTCATTGAGACGCTCCAGCTGATCCTGCTGGGAAAGAAACAGTGCTATGACTGCCTTCGGCCCAAGTTCATTCAGTTCTTCTTCAGTGTATTTATGCGCCATATCAATTCCTTTCCACGTATCTATTGTACAGGAAATGCGCATAAATAGCGAACTTGGCGCATATCAAGCTTCGTGATTATGCCTATGGATTATTAATTAATAGAGCCTCATACGCTGTAGGAAATATAGAGTTTTCAAAGTGCAACAAACGCTTCTGATTCAGCCCTCAAGGCATATATACAGGCGTTTACAGGCATCTGAGTGAAGTCAGAATGCCATATTTATCATGAAAACAGAGGCTTAAAAATTTCTCTGTTTTGCACAAGTAATTTAATAGATATGCTGTGGGTTTACCTGTTTTATCTTGGGTTTCAATGGGTTTAGCCCTATAAGTAAAAGATGATACTGCTCCGGAGTAAGGGCTACAGCCTGTGCCTCTGTGCGCGGCCAGTCAAACCGGCCATCTTCCAGGCGTTTATATAGCAGAAGGAAACCATCACCTTCCCAGAGAAGCGCTTTTATACGGTCAACTTTACGACCGCAGAAAAGAAACAGTGTTCCTTTCTCAAGCGGATTGAGATCGTACTTGGATCCAACCGCCTGTGCAAGGCCATTTATACCAAGCCTTAGGTCTGTATATCCTACAGCAATGTATATCTTGGTAACACCACCGAGTTCAGCGAGCATGGACAGCTACCTCCAGGATGCTTTTTAGCATCATAGGAGAAAGACTGTTATGGATTTCAATTTCCATCTTTCCAGCCCGAATAACTGCATCCGGTTTTTGAATAGTATTTTGAGATGCCTCATTCAGGATTGGCAGTTCTAATGCCTCGCCAGGTACTTCAGCAAAAGTCACCTCAGTCTTAGACTTATTTGTAGGAACAAGAGAAGTAGCTTGATCATAAAGCTCTTTGCGAACCCGGCGTTGCCAGTAATAATACGTTTTTATATTTATCCCGTTCTCGGCAACCCATTCTTGAGTTGTCTGACCTTCGGGACGTGACTGACAATTACGAATGATCTCAGCCCATTGGGCAAGTCTTACTTCATGAGTGATTTGATCCATGTTTAGCCTCCTTTAAAAAACTAGCTAGTTTCTTTAGTTTTATTAGTTTTTTAAAGTTTGACATATAAAGCGGATCAATCATAGGCGGATCATTTGACGCTTAGTGCGCCCAGCAAAGGGCATGGCATTTAATGGGTGGAAATCCCATTTGGTAAGGTCTAGCCAACCACCAATAGCGACCTTGAACATGCGTTGGTAACAGCGTAGGTTAAGCGTAGGAAGTTAGGCGATAGGGTCATAAGGCATGTTAGCCCCGAAATAAATTAAGATGGTGTGCCGACGTAATTAAGCGATGCGGAAGGCAACACGCGTGCAATTGCTAATGGCGAAGATTGCCGCGACGCCACGGGGTTGAGAGTCAGCCATGTCGCACAATGGTGTCATGTCAACTGGGGAGAGCCTGTGACTTCCATATCAGGGCAAGTGTGAAGCCCCTAATGTATAAGTGGTATGCCCGACAACTCACGAAGGAGGGCAAATGAGTCATAGGCAGTCGGATGGCCGCATAGTACCGATGAAGGAGGGTAATGCCTCTGGAGGGAAGGCGAGAAAGGGCTATACCTCTAAGCCCTGCCATGCAAAGCTATATCTTTGAGGAAACATTATCCATACACAGAGGTGGAACAATAATGTTAACGAAATTGGAGAGAATATCGCAATTATCAAAAGAAAACCCTGAAATGGTCTTTACTTCCATTGGACATCTCATTGACAAGGAAATGTTAATGGAATGTCACAATAAGATGGAAAAGGATAAAGCCGTAGGAATCGACGGAGTAACAAAAGAGGAATACGGGAATAATCTTGATGAGAACCTTGATAGGCTAATAGCGAGTCTGAAGAAGAAATCATATAGGCCACAACCTGCAAAGAGAGTTGAGATACCAAAGGGAAATGGAAAGACCAGACCTTTAAGTATCTACTGTTATGAAGATAAGCTGGTACAAGAAGCGCTTAGGCGCATATTGGAAGCAGTCTTTGAACCTCATTTCTATGAGGAGATGATGGGATTCAGGAACGGCCGTAGCTGTCATATGGCACTAAGAAAACTAAATTCTATGATTGAGAAACAGAAGACAAACTATATACTTGACGCCGATATTAAAGGGTTCTTCGACCATATCGACCATAGATGGGCAGTCAAATTTGTAGAGTCAAGGATTAAAGACCCGAACGTTATACGACTGGTTAGGCGGATGCTGAAATCAGGGATAATAAAGGACTTTCAATATGAGGAAACAGAAGAAGGTAGTGGACAAGGGTCGGTCTGTTCACCTGTCATAGCAAATATATACATGCATTACGTATTTCTGTGGTGGTTTAATGATGTTGTTAAGCCACAGTTGAGAGGCTATGCAGGGGCGGTAGTTTATGCGGATGACTTTGTTGTATGCTTTCAGTACAAAGATGAAGCTGAACAATTCTACAAAAGGCTGAAACACAGAATGGAATACTTTGGACTGGAACTGGAAGAAAGCAAGAGTCGACTGATTGAATTCGGTAGATTTGCCGAAAGAGACAGGCGAAACAGAGGGCAGGGAAAACCTGAAACCTTCGACTTTCTGGGTTTTACACACTACTGTTCCAAGAGTCGGAACGGGAAGTTCAGGGTGAAGAGGAAGACTAGCAAGAAAAAGTTCACAAAGAAATGCAAAGAAGTCAATCGATGGTTGGCTGATATGAGAACCTTGCCGTTACAGGAAATTATTAAGAGAGTGAACAGCATGCTAGTTGGATATTTCCATTACTACGGGATCACTGACAACTCAAAGGCTATATCTGATTTTAAATATATAGTACGAAAGCTTCTGTTCAAGTGGCTTAACCGCAGAAGCCAGCGGCGAAGTTATAACTGGGGCCAGTTCAACGATATGGAGAGAGACTACCCCCTTGCAACGCCCAGAACGTACGTCAGTATCTATGAATGATGGTTGTTGAATAATTTACTTTGCAAGGAGCCGGATGCGAGAAAGACGCACGTCCGGTTCTGTAGAGGGATAAGGGGAGAAATCCCCTTATCTACTCGACCTATTATTGTGGACGCAATTGAGATAATTGTGGGATGTTGCATTGGAGGTTCTTGAAGCTTGATAACCACAACGAATGATGTTGAACATTTTATAGAGAATATATATGGCCCATTATTCATCTATGGTGTAGGAAGAGTTGGATATAGGGTGGCTGATTTTATGTTCAAAACAGGAATACAATTTGCTGGATTTATTGACAAGGCCGCTGAAGAGGAATGCTTTCAGAAAGTCGGGGGGGTACTGTAATATATATTTGGTCTCAAAGAATTTGCCCAAATAATAGAGAAACAGGGAGAGGCTGTGCGTGTAATAGCAGCTATCTCGGATCCTTATACAGTTGTAAAAGAATTGCATTCGCTTGACCATAGCTATGAAATAATATGCCTGGTTCCTGAATATGAAGATTTTATTACCCCGGATAAAATTGTAGTAGATATAAATAAAATGCTTAGTTACTTCAGATCAAAATTGCTGATCGGAGAATTGCCAAGTATAATATCTAACTCCTGCATCGCGGGATTTATGTACAATATGCTGGGAATACAAAGCATGGGGACCTTGGTAGAAGGTGTCCCGTTGGGATGATTGAAGACCTTTCTGTTGTGTTTGTGCATGATAAAGATATGCAGAGTGTTGTGAGACATTGGAATGCATGTCGAAAGTTAGTGGATTATGATAATTTGGCCTTTGTCATGGAGGATTGCGGTAAATACCCAGTTACTGATCTTTTGGCAAGAGAGTTTTGTGAGTTGCATATTAAACACTTATTAGTTCTACGTAATCGCATATATTCTGGTTGTGATGGAGTTATTACTGTGAATCATTATCATTTTCATGAAAGAGGAATGGCCGTTGAAGAATGGTTTGATTTATTGGAATGGATTAATTCGTAAGAGTAATAATAAAGTCAGTAAACTGTCCCAATAATAGAAAACCATATAAGTGATTTAAGTAAACACTGAAATTAACCGATATACCAGATAGGGATGTTTGTATCCTCATCTGGTATTTTTTTATGCGCTTAAACACTATATGTGGTAACATATTATTATAGACGCAATAAGGATAATTGTGGAAATATTCATGCAATTATCAAAAGTAAGGAAACCGATTTCAGAATTCTAGCATCGGCGAAATGAGGACTCAATCTATCAAGAACGTAGTACATTTTGCAAATATAAAAAGATGAAGGTTGATTGGCTATGGCGAAGGAAACACTGAGCAATTCGGCATACTTAGAAACGTTGGTTGCAAGGTTGCTTAATGAATGTAAAGGAAAGGATAAAATATACATATATGGCGCTGGGGCCAGGGGGCGCTATTTAGAGGGGTTTTTATCGGAAAACGGGATAAAAATCAAGGCTTTTGTTGAAACTTGTATTTCGAATACAAATGAAATAAAGGGCATACCTGTTATTTCTGTCGATGAGTCGGATCGCAATTATTTCTACTTCTTGTGTGCTTCAATGAGATACATTGAGGATATAAAAGCACAGATTCATAAGCGTGGTTGCAAGAATTACTATGTTGTTGATGAGAATACTGTATTAGCAGTAAAAGCGCGGACTCATTATGTAAAACCGTCAACTATAAGAAGGGGAAGCAAATACGTATTACTATATCATTCAGTTTTACCAAGTGCTGATAATGATTATTGGAATATAACTGTAACTAAGGAAAACTTCGAGGAACAGATAAGATATCTTGCGGATAATTATCACATAGGAAGATTTGATGAGGAGTGGGAAACTGATGATGAACCATCGGTGGTCATTACATTTGATGATGGTTATGCTAATAATTATAAATTCGCATTTCCTATTCTGAAAAAATACCATGTTCCTGCAACAATTTTTGTCTGTACTGAGAATATAGATACAAAATGTAAATTTTGGTTTGACAAATTATCTGAGCTTGATTTGAAAGAAAACACAAAGGAGATACATGGAACATTAAGAAAAAGTAGTAGTGTACAGAGAGAACAATTTTTCAAGAATTTTCCTAGGCAATTTTTGGCAGATGAAACGTGTAGAATACTTTCATCAAATGAAATAGTGGAACTAGTTGATTCAGGACTGGTATCATTAGGTGCGCATACTGTAACGCATCCTTCGTTGATGTTTCAATCTAAAGAAGACCAGTTTTTTGAATTGAATGAATCCAGGAATAGACTTGAAATAATTACAGGGAAAGAAGTGCTCACGTTCTCGTACCCTTTTGGGGGGAGAAATATAGATTACGATAATACAACAATAAAAATAGTAGGCGAATGCGGATATAAAAAGGCTGCGTCAGCTTTTGCGGGAATACATTATGCTGGCGACGATTTGTATCAAATACCAAGGAATTCTCAGCGAAATTGTTCGTTACCAGATTTTATTCATAACATGGATGCTAACTGGTCTATTTATAGTTGACAAAGTGTTCTCGCGAGGAGCAGTTTTATGGATTTAAATGAATTTGAGCAAATAATAAGTAAAGAAGAACATGTAATAGTTTTTGGGTATGGTGACTTTGGAATTTGGATGATTGGTTATTTGAGAGAGCGATTCCCAAACATTTCTGTTGAGGCTTGCGATAACGACAAAGAGAAATGTGGGAAATTTGACGGAGTAAGGGTAACTTCTGTATCAGAAGCAGTAAATCTATATAAAGAATCACTATTTGTTTTGTCTGCTGTATACCGAAAAAAAGATATGACAAGTCAGCTTGAATCACTAGGAGTAGAAGATAGAAGAATAATAGTTGATTTGCCCGAGGAATTGGAGACAAAAAAAAGATGGTTCAAAGAACAATATAGGATAACTCCAATGGAAGCGTTCCATTTTGATGTTGATATTGCGAGGCATTGCAACTTAAATTGCCGTAGTTGTGCGCACTTTTCGCCTTTATCAGGAGAAGAGTATTATGATTGTATTCAGTTTGAAAATGATGTTACGAGGTTAGGCGAACTATTTGATCATAAAGCATGGAGAATTCAAATCCTTGGAGGAGAACCGCTTTTAAATAAGAATGTATGCAAGTATTTGGAAGTAGCAAGAAAAGAGTTTCCTCAAGCACTTATTCTTTTGATAACAAACGGTATTTTGCTTGACAATATGGAGGAAGCGTTTTGGGACGTTTGTAAAAGAAATAGCATAGTCATTTCTATGACACGTTATCCAATACGTGTAAAGTACGATGAACTATGCAATTTCATGGATAATAAAGGTGTTTCTTACAGGTACTATGGAAGCTATGGTGGAAAAGGAGAAAAAGAAGAGTTTACTTTATATCCGTTAGATTTAGATGGAAAGCAGAATGCCGAGGACAATTTTAGAAACTGTATTCTGGCAAATAGATGTATAAATTTAAAAAAAGGTAGACTTTTTACGTGTTCGACAATACCTAATATAGATATTTTTAATAAGTATTATGGCCTTGAACTTCCAGTATCTGATGACGATTCTATAGATATTTATCATGCGTGTTCAAGTAAAGAAATTACGGAATTTCTTTCTAGACCGGTTCCTTTTTGCAGCTATTGCGATGTGAAGAACAGAAGATCGCAAGTGTTTGGAATATCTAAGAAGGACATAAGAGAGTGGACTATTTGAATCCAGGGAGGTTTTTTGTGAAAGAGAAAGCCATTGTTTTCGGTGTTGGAAACTACTTTGAGTCAAAGAAAGAAGCTATTCTAAGAAAATATGATATTGTTCTTTTTATTGATAACAGGGTAAAACCAGGGCAACTAGATGTTGAAAAAGATGGAGTAGCAGTTAGAAATCCGGCAGATATTTGCATGTGTTCCCATATCCCAGTGTTGATAATGTCAGTAAAGTTTTTTGAAATGTGGAGTGATTTGAAAGGTTTGGGGATAGATGATAGTAGGATAAGGTTTGGATTGGCTTTTGCCCCCCAATATAACCGGTTTGAAGAAATCATTAAGGATGAAGGATATGTTTTTTATGCTGAGAAAGCACAAATAATAATTCGAAATAATGAAAGAGCATTTAATATATGTACTCAGGAAGAGTTAAACGAATCTATTAGGGAGATATATAAGGATTATTTTCCAGAAATTAGTTACATACAGAAACTTCCTTTGCGCCCTGTAAGTGAAAGATATGGAATGGAATTAGGAACTGCAATAGATCGCGTTTACATAGAAAAGTTTTTGCAAAAGAATGCTGACTGTATCGTTGGTGATATCGGGGAGTTTGCTTCTGATAATTATATAAAGAGATTCTCTAGCAGGATTGATAATAAATATATTTTCCATGTAAATGGATGGGGAGACAATGTAATACAGGCTGATTTTTCAAAGGCAGAAGACGTTTCGGAGAATCTGTTAGATTGCCTTATTTGCACTCAAACAATTCAGTTCATTTTTGAAATAGATAAGGCTGTATCAAACATATACCGAGTTTTAAAGAAGGGAGGTACAGCACTCGTTACAGGGCATGGCTTAGCGCAATTATCCCTGTATGACTACAGAAATTGGGGAGAATATTGGAGATTTACGAATATGTCTATGAAGAAATTGTTTGAACAATCTTTTGGGAAAGGAAATGTAGATGTAATCACCTATGGAAATGCCAAAACTGCAGCTGCAATGATATTTGGATTATGTGCGGAAAGCCTGGATTTATCAGACTTTGATTATGATGATATGCAGTATCCTGTGGTTGTTGGTGCTGTATGTAGGAAAGTGTAATAAGTATTGTCAATCCGAAAGGAATGGATATAGTAAATGACAAGGCCTTTTTTTAGTGTAATCATAACTGCGTATAATGTTGGTATGTACATTTGCTGCTGTATCGAAAGTGTCATACATCAGACTTTCGACAATATTGAAATGATTATCGTTGATGACGGATCAGATGATGATACATTTGAAAAATGTGAAAAATATGCTCTTCTTGATTCAAGGATTAAGATAATAAAAAAGAATAATGGAGGTGTGTGTAGCGCCAGAAAAGCGGGGATTATAGAGGCATCTGGAGATTATGTTATATTTGTGGATGGCGATGATTGGATTGATCGTGACATGTGTGATTGCTATTATCGTGCTATTTCAGATAAGCAACCCGATTTACTCTTGGATAGTTTGGTAAAGGAATATGGTGTCAGGAGTGAAGCAAACAATAATATCATTTTACCTGGATATTATGATGAAAGAAGTATGGAAATGTCAGTACTATCCAGCATGATGTTTACGGGGAATTTCTATGAAAAAGGACTTGAAAGCTATATTTGCGCAAAAGCTGTTAGAAAGGACATTATAAAACAAGTAGCAAATAGTATTTATTCGACTATTTCATTTGGTGAAGGTGGTTTGTGGCTTTATTCTGCGATACTAGCTTCAAAATCGATGATAATCATAAATGAAAAGAAATATCATTACAGAATGAGATCCGATTCGATGACAATGACATCATTTCCTAATCGCGAAGAGATATGTCAATTGTACGATAATTTACTTTGTAACATATGTAAAGCACAAAGGACAACCAAGAGTTTGATTAATCAATTGGATTACATGACTCTATATTGGGTTTTATTCAAAGATATCGATTGGATTAGAGATAAGGAAATGATTAGTCCGTTTTGCTCAATTGGAAGAGATAGCAAAATTGCTATATACGGCGCGTGGAGATATGGAAGGTCTCTATACAAATATATAACCGAAAACAAATTGGCTGATGTGGTTCTACTTGTTGATAGAAACTATGCTTTATGTAGTGACGATAATTATGTGGTGAGTCCACCGAGTATGTTATTGAGTGTCCAATATGATTATATTGTTGTTGGGACAATGGTTTATTCTTCATTAAGCAGCATTTTGGAAGCACTACATGGAATGGGCATTGAGGATAAAGCATTATATTTTAAGGCTGATGAATTATCTTTTCATAATCTACCAGAAGAAATAATACGTATCAAAGAAAAGTATATTAGATAGAGAGAGGTATGTATGATAGGAGTTGAGGAATTAAAAAGTACGTGCCTGCAAGAAAAATACTATATATATGGAAATGGAAATGTAGGAACGCGTTTATTGAAATGTTTTCGTGAATTTGGATATGACAAGTGTTTTTTGGGATTTATAGTTTCCGGGTATATAGAAGATAGTAGCACTGAAAATGTGTATAGTGTGTTTGATATCTCGTTAGACAAGGGTGCAATAGTACTTATAGCAGTTCATGATATCTATGTGGATGAAATAGTAGAAAACATAAAAAAAGTTGGCTTTAAAAGATGGGAATGGATTTACCCGGTTATGTTCGAACTAGAACATGGCATTCCTGAAAAGACAGATGTTCAAGTGTCTGTGAAGTTATTAGTATCAAAAATGGATTTTGTGTATATGTTGGCAGTTTATTTTTTAACAATTGATGAGGTGTGTGGAAATAATACTATTGGTATTAGATGTCATGAAAGAATGCTTTCACAAGAAACCAATATGATTACTGCGCAAAAGAGAACCAAAGCATTCTGTGATTCGATAAAAGAACGTGGAAATAATCATTCATATTCGCATATTAAGGTTAATCAGGATATGAATTATTGTTTTGATGGGAATCATCGAATGATGACTGCATATTATTTTAAAGAACGGTTCGTTTTCTGTGATCTGTACCGCGCAAACGAAGCGAGGAAGAGTGCTATGAGACCTATATTTGGAAAAACAGAAAAAGAAGTTTTCGAGACACATGCTGAAGGAGAAGCAATACTGATAACAAATACCATGAGAAAACTTAAAAAGGCGAATGATGAATGAAATGGAACGAATAAAGCTTTCGGTAGTTATGCCGATATATAACGCTGAATCATATCTAGACGAGTCATTAGGCTCATTGATAAATCAAACGGAAACGAATTTTGAAGTTATATGTGTTGATGATGGATCAACTGACGGTAGTGCTAGCATTTTGAAAAAGTATGCTGAAAATGACCGCCGGTTTAGAATTATCTTCCAGAAGAATCAAAGCGCTGGAGCTGCAAGAAATGCTGGAGTCAAAGTTGCTAAAGGAGAGTATATCCTTTTTTTGGATTCAGATGATGTATTTGAATCGGAACTGATAAAGAAGGCATATGAAGCAGCCAAAAGAAGAGATGTAGAAATTTTGATTTTTGGTGCTGATTCATTTTCGTTTTATGACCGTAATGATGTAAAGGCGTCGCCATATTTATTGATGACTGGAGAAATGGATGAGGAATCAAAAGCACAAGGCATTTTATCTGACGCTGACAGGACTAATAAGATCTTTCGAATAACTAATACGACAGTTTGGAATAAACTATTTAAGAGAGATTTCATAGAGCGAAATAAATTGACATTTCAGAGCATATATGTAGTTAATGCGATGCAATTTGTTATGCTTGCATTGATGGAAGCAAAAAGTATTGGCTATTTAGATGAAGTTTTGGTTCATTACAGGACAAATAATCCCAATAGTACTGTAGGACAATATGATAAGAATCCTGTTGGAATATATGAGGCTTTATATGCTGTTCATGAGGAAATGATAAAGAGAAATCTCATGGAATTATATTTTGAAGTATTTAACGAATACGCTCAGAATAGGATTGCTAATAGCTTTGGGACTATGAGGTCATATGAAGGAAAAAAAGAATTATTTAAAGTGTTACGAGAAGGCGGGTTAAATAAACTCGGAATTAATAGCAGGAATATTGTAGAACCTATTGTAAGGTCAATGCTAGATATAGATTTTGAAACTTATCTAGTGACTGCCGTGGATTTTTGGGAAGAAACTGGAATTCTTTCAAAGAGACGATATATCATACCTGATATCAATAATCTGTCTGACAGATTTGGTAGCAGAGTAGTTGTATATGGTGCAGGGCTTGTAGGGAAAACAGTCTTTACACAGGTTCTAAATTCTAATCAGCTAAAGCTGATTGCATGGGTGGACAAACGATCTGAGCAGCTTGGATATCTCGTAAAAAATCCTGACGAAATGCAAAATGAGGATTATGATGTCGTAATAATAGCAGTTAAGCATCAGGCTGAGGCTGAAAGAATCAAACAGTATCTGATAGAGATAGGGGTTTCATCACAAAAAATTATTTGGGAAAAACCTGTTATGATATGAACTTTTATTACACTTTGGCAGGGAACTATAAGGCAGGGTAACATATGAAAGATGTTTGCATTTTTGGAGCCGGTGAATGGGGAAGAATTGCTAAGGATTATTTTAAGCAGTTTTGTAATATATTATGTTTTATCGATAATGATAAATCATTGTGGGGAGAAAAGGTAGATGGAATTGATATTAATAGCCCCGATTACTTAAAAGGTGTTGATTGTAATGTAGTTATAGCTAACAAGAGATTTTTTAAGGAGATATGTAAACAGCTTAAAGAAGAATATGGAATTGATAAAGTAACAGTATTTGAAGTAGATATCAGAAACATATATATATGTGATGGTAATAATGATGAAACAGACGTAGATACAGTTGTAGTTCGATTTAAGGGAGGGCTGGGCAATCAGATGTTTATCTACGCCGTATACACATATTATATGGAACATGGCATAAGAGTAAAAGCAGATTTATCTCCATACATCAATCCAAAGGAAAGAACCTTTGTTTTGGATAAAGTTTTTCCTGGTATTAGCATAGACTCGTACAAGTATAACTATAATACGAATGATTTTCGCTATAAGGAACCGAAGAATATTGAAACAGACTTTGTTTTCAATAAGAGATTGTTGGAAATTAAAAATGGGTTTGTAGACGGATATTTTCAGTCATACAAATATGCTGATTTGGTAAAAAATTCATTGATAGAAAAATTTCAATTTCGGAACCCGGACAAGTCTTTTAATAGTTTCGTTCTATCATTAGATGATGATGAAACAGTTGGAGTACATGTTAGGCGGGGGGATTATTTGTTGGCATCACACAGAAACTTGGGGAATGCCTATTCAAGTGAATACTATTTTGACGCTATAAAAATAATAAGGGAAAGAATAAGTAACCCCAAATTTGTGGTGGTTTCTGATGACATAGATTGGGTGAAAAATAATTTTACTCTTTCTGACATTATATTTGTTGATAGAAATAATTTTGAAGTATATGAGGATTGGTATGATATGTACCTTCTGAGCAAATGTAGGCATAATATTATCGCAAATAGTTCCTTTAGTTGGTGGGGGGCATGGTTAAACAATAATAAAGACAAAATTGTGATAGCCCCCAAAAGGTGGATGGTAGGAAAAAAAGAAGTAATGAAAGATATTTGTCCTCCAGAGTGGATAAGAATTTGAAGATTACAAATCCGGAATTTGAGATGAGAAGTGCACTATATGGGGAGACGGTAATATAAGGAATGGCCCTTTGAGTATGGATAGAATAATTCTTTTTGGAACTGGAAAAACTGGAATTGCTGCATTGAAACTTGTTGGAAAAGAAAATGTTATTAGTTTTTGCGACAATAGGACAGAAAAAAAATATATAGAAGGAATAATTGTAAGAAGTTTCGAAGATACTATGAGAGATTATCATGGCGAAACTATTGTTATCACCGCAACCACAGCACAAAGTGTGTATGAAATAACTAGACAACTCTCTGAAGCAAGGGTTAATTATACTTTGTTAGATCATTTTGCGGAGAGATATATTCGATTGGATGGTGAAAAATATAACACATTAAATGATACAAGATGTACCTTTCAATATAAAAAAGAGAACGAGTATCTGGTGTATAGAGATAAAGGAAAAGATGCTGGAACACTGGGGAGTTATTTTTGGCAAGATTTATGGGCTGCAAAACATATTTTTGAGCATAAACCCAGAGAACATTTTGATATTGGATCTCGTGTAGATGGTTTTATAGCACATTTGCTTTCATTTGGACAAAAGGTTAAGCAAATTGATATAAGACCACTAAAGAGTGAAATAGAAGGGTGGGAGTTTATACAAGCTGATGCAACTCTTTTGGATGAAATACAGGATAAGAGCATAGAGAGTTTATCAGCATTGTGCTCCTTAGAACATTTTGGGCTTGGAAGATATGGTGATGATATAGATCCGGAGGCGTGTTTCAAGTGTTTTAAAGCGATACAAAGGAAACTGACAACTGGAGGAGTAGCTTATATTTCTGTACCAATAAGTGGAAAAGAGCATTTAGAGTTTAATGCACATAGAGTGTTTAATCCGCGGACTATAGTAGATGAGTTCAATGAACTGTCTCTTGTAGAATTCTCAGCAGCGGAAAATGGTCAATACTACGAAAACATTGATTTGAATCATTTCAACGATTATGACAAAATTGGTGGAAAATTATTTGGTTTATTTAGGTTTGTAAAACGATGACGTGGAGAAGATGAAAACAAAGACTATCGTAATGTATTTGCCTCAGTTTCATAGGACACAAGATAATGACAAGTGGTGGGGAGAAGGTTTTACAGAGTGGACTGCGGTCAGAGATGCTGAACCATTGTTTGAAGGGCATCGTCAACCAAGAGTGCCAGAAGGACAAAACTACTATAATCTGTTAGACAAAACCACTTTACAACGTCAGGCTGAGCTGATGAAGAATTACGGCATTGATGGTGCATGTTTTTATCATTATTATTTCAAGGCAGGCAGAATGACTCTAGAAAAACCTGCAGAGAATCTGCTTAAGTGGAAAGACATAGATATGCCGTTTTGTTTTTCCTGGGCTAATGACAGGTGGGCTAGAACTTGGAGTAAAATATCAGGGAATTCCTGGGCTGATAAATACGAAATAGCTAATGCAGATGAACCTGAGGTTTTGCTGGAACAGAAATACGGAAGAGAAACTGAATGGAAAGCTCACTTTGAGTATCTGCTTCCGTTTTTTATGGATGACAGGTATATACGAATAGAAGATAAGCCAGTGTTCCTTTTTCACTCTCCAGAGGCGATATCGTGCTTATATGCAATGATCGAATACTGGAGAAAATTGGCTAAAGATTGTGGCATGAAAGGATTATACCTCATATCTGTTGAATCCAACTATTCGATAAAAGGAACTGATGCAGCTCTCTATTTGGCGCCACATAGGTTTTGGAAGATTTTAGAAACAGACAGAACAAATGGTGTCTTACGCCCTGATTTTGATGAAATATGGAAGAATATATTGAGTACTAAAACGCAATATGGGAGAAAAACTTTCTTTGGGGCAGTAGCTGACTGCGATGATACACCCCGACGAGGGGTCAATGGTGTATCTATTAAGGGTTATTCTTCTCGTAAATTTGAGGAATATATGACGGCTTTATACAAAAAAAGTCAAAACCTTGGCAATGAATTAGTGTTCATAAACGCATGGAATGAATGGGGAGAGGGAATGTATCTTGAACCGGACGAGCATGAAGGCTATGCAAAGCTTATGGCTGTTAAAAATGCGCAGGAGCACGCTCTGGAACAATTAAAAATCGATGATGTGAAACTAAAAGAAAGCGATTTTGTAACGCCGGTAATAACAGAAGACAAGGTGGTAAAAAGGTATAGATTAAATGCATTGTGTTTTGAAAAATGGGTTTCCTTATTGGAAAACAATACGAGTATCGCCTCCTTTTTACTAAAAAATGAAATTAAACATGTTGCTATATATGGCATGGGAGCTATAGGCAAACACATGATCAATGAATTACGTGGATCTGAAGTGCAAATCGATTACATCATAGATCAGCGTTATATGAAAAATTCCCCTGAGCACAGAATTGTTTCGCCGGAATCTGACCTCCAAGAGGTAGATGCCATAATAGTTACATCTTTGTGGGATTACGAAAACATATATGAGAAACTTAGAAGTAAATGTGATTACAGAATAATTTCGGCTATGGAATTAGTAGATGAGTTGTGTTGAATAAACATCAGGTACAAATATGAAGGTGAAAAAAGTATTATATATCGTCCATGAAAGTGGATTGGGAGGAGCTAATCGTTCGCTAATTGATTATCTTCATGTGGTAGACAAACTCGTCTGCCCAATTGTTGTTTTGCCTTCGAATGGACCGGCCGAAGTTCGATTAAGACAACTTGGAATTAGATACTTTGTCATTCCATTTAAAAATGGGTATGGAAGGATTGGAGAGTATTCTGAACGAGACATAGCATGTAACTTCATTGACAACTACGAGGCAGCAAAGCAGTTGGCTTCAGTTGTTGAGCTTGAAGGAATAGATATAATTCATTCTAATTCAAGCGTGATCAATGTTGGAGCGATGGCTTCTGCTATGACGAACGTTCCACATATATGGCATGTAAGAGAGTTTATGGAAGAGGACTTTGGGTGGGAGCATTGGGACAAGGATCTGAAAAAGAGATTGTTATCATGCACTAGTGAAGTAGTGAGCATCTCAGATGCTGTTAGGATTGACTTCGAAGGAAAATATGGCTTTGAATCATGTAGGATTTATGACGGGATTGATGTAAAGTGTACGGATAAGAATTTAAAGCAAGATAATAATAGTTTTCTATTTGCTGGTAGTATTTCTGAGAATAAAGGGCAGATGGATGCGGTGTTGGCAATGAACGAACTGGTAAAAAGTGGGGGTGATGCCAAACTCTATATTATCGGTAACGGTAATGCTCAAGTAAAATGGGTCATAAAAAGATTTATAAAATATAATGGTCTGGAAAAGAATATTGAACTAATTGCATATTGCGATGATTTGTCTGAATGGCGTGAAAGATGCGCGTTTTCCATTACCGGATCAAAGATGGAGGCTCTTGGCAGAGTAACAGTTGAAGCTATGGCAGATGGTCTTATTCCCATAGGAACCGATATGGGAGGAACCGCTGAGCTAATTGGAGAAGATGGTGGTAGAGGGTTCTTATATGAATATGGAAATTATTATCAACTAGCCCAAAAAATGATCTCTGCAATAAATTTATCAACTGAAGATAAACGCGCCATAACATTTCGTATGAAGAAGTATGTCAAAGATACATTTTGCACGAATGAATATGCAAGAAAGCTGAATGAGGTATATGACAGGATTGCACTGAAAGACGTGAAAAACGACGAAAGACTAGAACTGCACAAATACCTTAAAGAAAGATATTTATCATTGAGGACTAAATACACTCCAAAAGTTGGTGATGAAAGAAACTATTCCATTTTAAGAAAACAGATCAAGCAAAAACTGACAATAATCATTGAGTATTGTAAAGAAAATGACATTAAGAAGGTTGCTATTTATGGAATGGGAGATGTTGGGTGTGCTCTTTATGATGCATTTGATGTCAACGGTATTAGAATAGTTGGTGTAATGGATCGGTCACAAAAGTATCTAGGGATTGTGGTAAACGTTATAAAGCTAGGCGATGATTTGAAGGATGTTGACTGTGTTTTTGTGACAACAATAAAGGATGAACTAAAGATGGTTGAGCAATTGAGACAGACATATAGCGTAAGGGTTTTTGGGGTTTTGTCGCTGTGCGAAGGTAAATAACGATGATAAGAGCTATTGTTTGGGGACTTGGTAAAGAATATAACAGATATTTCAATCTACTCCAATACCATGAAATGACAGGAAATCTGCATGTTGTGGGTGTTACAGCGAATAGCAATGAATATGCAGTGTGTGGTGATTATCAGTTTGTTCCTCCAAATAGTATTAATGGAAACAAATATGACGTGATAATTGTTACTAGCGCCAAGAATTATAAGGGTATAGTAGAAAACGGAAAGAAGCTGGGCATTTCAGATGAATTGTTCATTCCGGTTCAGGTACTTGAGATTCCCAAGATAGATTTGAACAAGTATTTGCGCTTAAAGAGGAGTAGATTGTCAATTATATCCCAGAACTGTTGGGGTGGATTGGCTTATCACTACTTGGGACTACAATTCACATCACCGTTCATTAATATGTCGGTTTCTGAAGATGACATGCTTAAGCTCATGACTAATCTTAAACAATATATGGATTACGATGTACGGTATAAAACCAAGATATACAATGAGACTTTGGGACGATACTATCCGGTAGGAACCATAGGGGATGTTAAACTAAATTTCATTCATTATACAGATTTTGATGAGGCAGTGAACATCTGGGAAAAAAGAAAGAACAGAATCAACTATGACAACCTTTTGTTTATGGCTTATACAGAGGATGTAAAGTTTGCAGATAGATTTGCTAGGGTTGGTAATTGTAAAAAGATTTGCTTTGTTCCGTTTGAGCATCAATCAGATTGCATATGCTATCTGCCACATAGAGAAAAAGAGAAGCCGTTTTGGAAAATGGTAACCACATCAGCAATTGGGAAGAACTATTGTTATGACATTGTAGATTTGTTGCTTGGAGATGAAAAAGATAATGGCTGATAATGTAGATGGTAATCCAAGTATTTCATTCATAATTCTAGCAAACAATTCTTGAAACTAGGTATGAAAAGCTGTTGGATAGGAGATAAATGGTGCTATGTGTAACGGTAGTGTTACGATAACTTGCATTATTCCAGCATATAATTCAGAACAATGGATTGGAGAATGTCTTGATAGTGCGTTAGAACAGACAAGCGGATTTGATGAAATCATAGTAATTAATGATGGTTCTACTGATCACACAGAGAGTATATGTAAGATATATTGTAGCAATGAAAATAAGATAAGGCTAATATCACATGAAAACAAAAGACAGGGTGCTTGTAGAAATGAAGGAATAAAGTTAGCTAATAGTGAATACATAATGTTTCTTGATTCTGACGATGCATTTGTGCCAGAAACTGTGGAAAAATTAAGGACACTACTACATGATAGACCAGATTGTGTATATTTTGATGCCAAAGTATTTGGCGACATGAATCTTAAGTCATCCGGAGATATATATGATCGGTTGAATACTGACACGATAATCAGTAGTACTGGTAAACAATTCTTTGATGACTATTATCCAAAAGGATTCTTGGCCTCTGCTCCGTTGGCAATTTATAAAAGAGACTTTTTACAAACAAAGGGAATACTATTCCCTGAGAAAATTTTTTATGAGGATAATTTATTTGCTTTTCAATGTGCAATGAAAGCAAATGAGATTATCTATTTTCCGCAAAGATTATATAGGAGAAGGTACCGTAAAGACAGCACTATGACAAGTGCATTTGATACAAATAGATACTGTGATTACTTGGAGTGCGCAAGCCTTATATATAAATATGTGTTATCGATGAAACGAGATTGTATTAGTAAGGCTGTTTTAGATTATGTAATAAGCTGGGCATATGGCTTTGTTGAAAGGTTTATGCAGTTGAAATCCGAAGGCAAAATTGCTGGCCTGGATTATAAGAAAATTGAAGATTTGATTCTTGGCTTTGATAGGATAATCCTTCAGTATTATGAGGGGGGAGACGATAGTAGTGCAATTGAAAAAATACCAGAGTTTCAGATTAGTTCAGTCTATATTAGCCAAGGATTAATAAACAACAGTAGTGTAAAAAAACGATACCAAGACCTGCTAGCTTGGGGTAAGGAGTATTATAGAGGTTTTTTTAATAAATTAGGTATTGGTGTAACTGATGGAGAACAAATTGCTATATATGGAACTGGCAAACATACAAAAGCTATGCTTGATGTATATGAAAAATTAAACGGAAGACCAGCAAATAATGTTGTATTTGTGGATTCTTTTCAAGCAGGAAATTGCTTTAGGGGGGAAGAAATACGTAATACAGGAAATCTTGAAGATGTGTCAAAAATAGTGATATCAGTCAGAAGCAAGGATAGTTACGAAATATATGATAATTTGAAGAGACAATATCCTATGATAAAGATAATAAATCTTTTTGATTTATACCAATACAATTTGTTTAGATATGATGAATATTTATTTAATGAGATGTGATTGGTTAAACAGTATATGCCTAAATCGCTGAAGAGAGTATGCTTCTTTTTACATGACTATTATCAATATGAATAATGGATAAATAATAAAGATTATTTTATTACTGTTTGTTATAATTCCCCAACATGGCTTTTGAACGGTTTTGCTTTTGTATTGACAACGCGACTTTTTTGTTGGATAAAATCAAGCTATTGTGAATACTAATATATGCTTGATTTATATAAGGGAAAGGATGAGAATGCCAAATCTTTCTGTCGTTGTTCCTGTATATAATATTGAAAAATACATAGCTAGGTGTATAGAAAGCATTATTGAACAATCGTTCTGTGATTTTGAATTGATTCTTGTTGATGATGGTTCAACAGATGCGAGCGGAGATATTTGTGATCAATATGCCCGAATGGATTGTCGAGTAAAAGTTTTTCATCAAAACAATCGAGGACTTGTTTCGGCTAGAAAAAAAGGATTGGCTTTAGCCTCTGGGAAATATATAGCCAATGTTGATGGAGATGATTGGATAGATGCTACATTGTTTGAAGATGCCATTGGGGTTCTAGAAAAGGAGAGAACGGATTATATTCAGTTTGGATATTATGAACAATATGAAGATCGTGCTGAAATAATATCCTTTCCCGAAATAAAGACTATTGGGATAAAAAATACAGATGATATTCTTACAGAGTGGTTTGAAAAAGGTTCAGCAAGTGGATTTGGGAGTCAGGTAGTAACTAAGGTTTGTCGCACAGATATATTTAGAGTTGCGTATGGCAATGTTCCGGATAATATGAATAACGGAGAAGACTTTTTTTTCTTCTTATATTTGTTACATGCGGCGTCATCATTCTCGTCAATGAGTTCTTCATATTATCACTATAGGATACGCAATGATTCGTTGTCACATAAAACAGGAATAGATCTTCTTCTGAAAGAAAATGTACTGACGCAGTATTTCAGTGAAGAGGTTAAGAAATTTGAATTGTCTGATTTGAATCCTGCATTGGAAGCTTGGAAGGTGAGAAGGACATTTGTGAATTTTAATAAGATGATGAATTCATGGTTTGGGAATGATTTTTCTATGGCGAAGTATGTTTTTGATATTATTCCTACTATCAGAAACAAGGATATCATTATCTATGGAGCAGGAACTGTAGGTAAGGAGTTATACTTAAGACTTCTGTTATGCGATGATGTGAGAGTAATTGCTTGGGTGGATGCTAATTATAGGGGTAAACAGCTTTCATGTGAGATTGAAACTGTGAGTACTTTAAAAGAGAAAGTCTTTGATTTGGTAGTTGTGGCAATTAAAAACGAAAACACTTATAGATCTATTCGGCAAGAATTGTTGAATATGGGAATATCTGAAGAAAAGATTGTTTGGGCACATCCGATCACATTAGTTGAAAAGTGTTTGGAAATGAACTGATGGAATACTAAGAAGGAAAATTCTAGTGAATATTTCATATAAGAATTGGTGGGACAACGGACAATCAGATAAGTGGTTTAAATCCTTCTTTATGCATTACTTTGGGGACTGTGATAGGGATATAAGATTATACAGCGTTTTTGGAAATCCTGAAGATTTAGATGAACCATTCGATGGGATTAAAATTTTTTATTCTTCAGAGAATCTAGAACCACCAAAGGGAATGCACGCTAAAGAAGCTGTTAAATGGCAGCAGACTTGGATGAATATTTATGATAATTATGCGATGGATAATGTGGATATTTCTTTGGGCTATGGATACCAAAATAATGAAAAGTATTTACGTTTTCCGGCATTTATAAGATTTACTTTTTTACCTGATTCAAATTTGGCATCAATAAGAAAACGCATTGAAGAAATCAATTTAAGGCGAGTGAAGACGGATGCTTCAGGAATTGCTATCGTAGCTAGACACGATCAGACCTGTGTGCGCAGTGAGATATGTGACAGGCTAGAAAAGGAAGGATTTCCAATAACATATGCTGGAAAGTGGCGAAATAACACAGACAAGCTCTGGAACAAATATCATAACCATAAAGTTCTTTTTTTGACAGACTATGAGTTTAATATTTGTTCCGAGAATATGAATGCTGAGGGATATTGTACAGAAAAACTGCATGAATGCTTTCGCGCAGGGACAATACCTATCTATTATGGCTCAGATAACAATCCAGAGCCTGGAATGATCAACCATGATGCCGTGATCTTTTGGGATGATACGGGGAATAATGATAATACTGTGGCATTGGTACAAAAACTGTCCGCTGATAAAAAGGAATTTATGGACTATTGCTCACAAACTAGGTATAGGCCTGAGATGGCGGACTATGTATTTGATACTATGAATGCATTATACGACAAAGTGTCAGCAATTATTTAGAGAGTCTTTTACGGTAGGGTGAGATGATGAAAGCTTTTTTGAAGAGGATAGAACGGGCAGAGTCATTAGTAATATATGGAGTTGGTAAGTATTCGAAAGCAGTAATAGCCTATCTGATTGCTAAGGAGAGAACGGGGAATATTCTTGGATTAACAACAACATCTGCAAATAAGCATGAATCATTGTTTGATATGCCACTTTTGCCTATGGAAGATTTGGAGAAGTCTAATCCTGAACTCCTAGTGGTCGCGATATCTCCGAAAAATGCAACTGAAGTATATCAACGTGTAAATGGGAGATTTAAAGAAGTTCTATATATGTCACGAAATGATTATGACAATATTATTGAATACTTCTGTACGTTACCTATAGTGCAAAACAAGCTCCTTGTAGATTGCTATGACGGGATGGGATACAGATGTAACTGTAAATATATCTGTAAGTACATCATTGATAATAGCATTCCAATACAAATTGTGTGGAAAGTTCGCAGAGAGTATAAGAATAATCTTCCGAAAGAAATAAAGCAGGTAGACGCGGATTCTCCTGAATTCATTATAGAACGATATACCTCTAAAATAATTTTGACTAACGTTGTTTTTTCCAAAATGAGACCTGATCAGTATTCTATATGGACTTGGCATGGAACTGGTCCATTTAAAAAGGCAGGGGCAGCTGCGTTTGAAAGGACAGAGGAAAATGAAAAGAGGTTTAGAAGGACCTATTCAGGAATAGATCTCTTTGTATCTAATTCAGATGATAATACCAAAATGTATAGAGAGGACTTTTACTATAATGGAGAGATTGCAGAATGGGGATATCCTAGAAATGATATTCTTTTCAGTGAGAATAATGAGAATGAGGGGATAAGAAGTTCTTTTGGTATTCCCGAAGGGAAAGGTATCGTACTATATGTCCCGACATTTCGTGAAAATGCCGCTGATTCCTTTTTACATTATGACATGGATATAGATATGCTTCTGGACACCTTGGAAAGAAGATTTGGAAAAGAATTTGTCCTTTTATATCGTTTTCACCATCTTCTGCGTAATTATAAAGAGTGTACTGATTTTTATAATAAAGGGATAAATGTTACTGAATATGAAGATACT
Organism: Butyrivibrio sp. AE2032; assembly: GCF_000702965.1. Taxonomy (NCBI): domain Bacteria; kingdom Bacillati; phylum Bacillota; class Clostridia; order Lachnospirales; family Lachnospiraceae; genus Butyrivibrio; species Butyrivibrio sp. AE2032. The sequence goes on from NZ_JNLF01000003.1 coordinate 1,676,164, forward strand.
CAGGAGTTATTGCTTATATCTGATGTACTTATTACAGATTATTCGTCGATTATGTGGGATTTTTCACTGATGCGTAAGCCTGTTTTTTTGTACCAGAATGATGCTGACGAATATAGCAATGAACGGGGGTTTTACTGGAAACCGGAGGATTGGGGATATCCTATAGCTCACTCCAATGAAGAGATGAGAAGAATAATACTTCAGTATGATGAGATCGCCTATCGGGGGAAGCTAGATGAGCTTTTTTTTAAAGATCATTCGTTTGATGAAGGTAATGCAACGAAAAGAGTTGTGGATAGGATGATCAGTGTTATTGAAGGGGACAATAGTGTGGGAAGGTGATGGGAAGATGTTATATTCTTTTGATGTTTTTGATACGGTTATAACCCGTAAGACAGTTCGTCCAGATGGTATTTTTGCGTTCATGCAGGATGTAGTAATTAATGATGAGACTTTTTCTACAATTCCCAAATATCTTAAAGATAATTTTTTTGATATACGTAGAGACACAGAGAGGTTCATAAGAGAATTATATAAAACTAATGGTATACAAGAAATACACATTGAAGAAATATATGGGAAGATAAAGCAACTGTGGCAGTTGAGCGATGCTACAGTAAAAAAACTAATTGAGCTTGAAATCAAGACTGAGTTAGAAAATGTCCTACCAATCAAGAGGACTATAGATAAAATAATGGATTTAATCAATGAAGGTGGCATGGTTATCTTCATTTCTGATATGTACTTATCAGAAACGACTATTAGGAATATGCTTGAAAAGGCAGATAATAGATTAAACGACATTCCTTTATATGTGTCCTGTGAATATGGGAAAACAAAAGTTTCAGGCGACCTTTATAAGATGGTAGGTGATATATATAAGGTCAATTATGATGAATGGATTCATGAAGGAGATAATCAATTTTCAGACATAGAAGTTCCTGAGAAAATGGGCATACATGTTTGCGAAAGAAGATACAAAAAAATGCTTCCTATAGAGGGTTTTGTGTATCAGGCGCATAGAAGAAATTACCTGGCACAAGTTATTATTGGGGCTGGTGTGAATGCGCGTCTATTTGAAAAAGAAAACTGTTCAGATGCATTTAACTATGGTACAGCACTTCTTCTGCCAATTATATCATCATATTCATCATTTATCCTTGAACAATGTGATTTTAGGGGAATAGATGAGTTGTTTTTTATTGCCAGAGACGGGTATCTTATTAAATACGCCGTGGATAAAATGATACGCGTAAGAGGACGGGATATCAAGACTCATTATATCTATGGGTCTAGAGAGGCATGGAGAATCCCTGCGCTTAGTGAGGATTATTGGAACATCGATTTGCTGGGAGCAAGATCCAGGGGGACAAAGGATGCCAGAATAGAGGATTTTGCTTCTGTTTTTGGAATGACTTATGAGGAGCTATATGACTTTTTGCCTGAAAAATATTGGAATAGAAAAATACTGAGGCCATCAGAAAAGATTGAATTGGCAGATCTGCTTCAAAATGATCATAAGTTTAAAGAGTTTATTCTTAAGAAGAATGCGCGTAACAGAGAACTTGCAAAAAAATATTTGAAACAGGAAATAAAAAGTGATAGCCGAAAGTTTGCTTTTGTCGAGTTTATTGGAGGCGGAAATACGCAGACTGCATTGGCGGAACTTTTGGGGGACGAGTATACTCCCATGACCACTTTTTATTTTAGTACTACAGGAGAATTTTCTAATGATAAGTGTGTATTTCATCAATGCTATCCGGTGAGTATTAGTGCTGTTTGGCAATATGAAATGTTTTTTGTTGCTCCCCACGGACGAACTGTGGGATACAGCGAGAAAGAAGACGGGGAAGTGGTTCCTGTACTAAATGACGAGTATAAAACGCTCAGAGAATACGGGATGGATGATTTTGCAAAGGGCTTTGAGGATGCCTTTGACAATTTGGATCCTTTTATAAATGCTCCGCTTTATTTATGTTTGGATTATTCTGCATATATGTGGAATATAGGTGAGGGGAGACTATGTGATGATGATCTTTTGGGCTTTTACGGAAATATGCCATACGGTATTAGCGGAAGAGAAGAAGAGCTTCCCAAGTACGGAGGCAAACTTACTCATGAAGACTTTATGAGATTGTATGCAATAAGAACCTTTGAAAACTTAAAACTTTTTTATAACGATTGTAACTATGCTGTATCTCGAGAACAAATGTCAACCGAGGATTTTGAGTATATAGAACAGTGCAGAGCGAAGATGTTCGATGAGGAGATTGTACAAATAAGACGTAATTTCTGGAAAAAAATAGGTACTCCCAAAGATAGAATAGCAATGCTTGGGATTCCTGTGGATAAAATTGGAAAGAAAGTAGCAGTATATGGTGCTGGAAAATATGGAAGATCACTAATTGAGGCATTGGACGAATATCCTGATATAGATATTGCCATTTGGGTTGACAAAAAAATGCAGGGAACGGTGATTTATGAACATATGATAAAGCCGGTAGAGGATATTTTTTCTTCTGAATACGATCAGATAATCATAGGGATAATAAAAGAAGAATTAGCAAATGAAGTAGAAAATTATTTGGTCGAACAAGGAGTTCCCAGTACCTTAATTGTGAAAGCAAAAAAGGACTAGCTATTATAAGCAAGAAGGGGCACTAAACATGAGAATAATACTATTCGGTATGGGAAAGTATCTGGCCAACAGACAAAAAGATATTCGTGGTGAAGATGAAATTGTTGCCTATATGGACAATCGTGCATCTGAAATAGGAAGTATTTTGGGTAAGCCTGTAATTGCTCCAGAAGATATAAGTAACTATTCTTATGATGCAGTTCTTACGATGTCGGTTGATAGTTTTTGGATGAGAAAGCAATTGCTTGTTTTAGGTGTGCCAGCCGAGAAAATATGGAGTTTCGAAAAGTATCAAAAATATTCTCAAAAGCATAGTATACGAGTTGCTAATGAAATCGAGCATAAGAATTCTAAGAGCGTTCTTGTTGTCACAGATGGATTATTTCATAATGGTGGTGCCATAGCGGCATTTACTACATGCAAAGCGCTGATTGAGCATGGCTTTGAGACTTGGGTTTGTGCAGCATTTATTGATGGGAAAATGCTCGAAGAGTTTAAACAGGCAAAAATTGGTGTTGTGATAGATAAAGCTTTGCCCTATATCACCGAAGAAGAGTGTTTCTGGATGCGGCGCTTTGATGTGGTAATTGTCAATACTTTTCCTATGGTTAAATGCGCGGTTGAAATCGGTAAATTCTGTCCTGTAATTTTCTGGGTACATGAAATGAGTAGAGACGTTGCTATTTTTTATGAGCGCACACTTAATCGTTTCGAGGAGTATAGGGATCCCATGTTGATGATGAATTCTAAGTGTCAGGTATTCGCTGTAAGCAACATGGCAAGAAAGGCATTTGAAGAATACTATCCTGGACGAGTAGATGGTATTTTGACAATCGGTATGTTAGATGGGGCAGATGGAGAAATTCTGGTTCATAAAGATGCGCGAGAAAAAGTGGTGTTTGCCCAAGTTGGAGTGTGGGAACCATGGAAGGCGCAGCATCTTCTTATTGAGGCAGTAGAACAGATCCCTCAATCCAAGCTTGATAAGAGCCATTTCATGTTTATAGGTTCATCTTTAAAGAAAGAGTACGGGGAGAAGTTAATTGAAAGTATAAAGGAAGTGAATCACTTTTCTGTGTATGGGCCTATGGACAGAGAAGAGATTTTTGGGGCATACAAGAATGTAGATGTGATTGTATGTGCTTCCATCGAAGAAACCGTTTCGTTGGCGATAGTTGAGGGGATGATGCTAGGGAAAGTGTGTATAGCATCAGATAATACCGGAGTGGCAGAATACATGGAGGATGGGATTAATGGATTTTTGTTTGAGTCTGGTAATGTTGAGGCGTTAAGGAACAAGATAGAATATGTAATAGATCATTTTGAAGAAATGGGAAGCGTTAGAGCAAAAGCGAGAGAAACGTATGAAAAGGTATATAGCTACCAGATTTTTGCAAATAATCTAGTTAAGAGTGTGACTGAATGCTATGAAGGGTATAGATCTAGAATAGACTATGACTTCAGGAGTTTTTTAATCCAATTACCTATAGCTGAAAACAAGATCATGTTTGATTGTTTTGAGGGGGGCGGATTTGGGGACAATGGGAAGTATTTGGCCTTAGAACTGTTGAAAAAAGCTCCTGATTTAGATTTAGTGTGGAACGTTAAAAATGAGTTTGAAGCTTTTCCGACAGGCATTCGAAAAGTAATACGGTTCTCAAAAGAGTATTACGAGGAATTGTATTCAGCGAGAGTCTTGGTGTGTAATGACGGTACTTTCGAAGATGATCTGGTAAAGAAAGAAGGACAGTTTATTATAGATACCTGGCATGGGACAGGACCCTTTAAGAAGGTGTTTGCGTCCATAGAAAGTAAAAAGAATAATAAAAGCCATTTAGCATGGGTTAAGGATACATTTGGTAGAGCAGATGCCTTTGTTTCAAATTCGATGGACAATACGGATATGTATCAGAACAGTATGCTTTTCGACGGTGAAATCTGGGAGATAGGATATCCTAGAAATGATATTCTATTCGGTAACCAGCGCAAGGCTAATGGTGTTAAGGCTAAACTAAGCATAGATGTTGATATGAAGGTGGTTTTATATGTGCCAACATTTAGAGATGGAAAAAAATATGCGGGTTTAAGTTTAAATGAGATGAAGGACATTATGGATGCTTTGAGTGAAAGGTTTGGAGGACAGTTTGTTTTTCTTGTAAGAAATCATCATTCAATGGCAAGACCTGAATTACAAAATAGTGAGCATGAAACTATTATGGATGTTACGAACTATCCTGATGTTATGGAATTGCTCCTTATAGCGGATGCAATTATTTCGGATTATTCTTCTATTATTTGGGATGCTTCGTTGATGAAGAAACCTGTTTTTCTATATCAGCCTGATCTCGAAGAATATTGTTCGACTAGAGACTTTTACTTGTCTGTGGAAAAATGGCCGTATCCAAGTGCTGGTTCACTAAAACAGATGATAAAGAACATAAAGGATTTTGAGGGTGATTTATATAAGAAAAAGCTAGAGTCTTTCTTTGAGGACTATCCTTCGTATGATGATGGACATGCCAGTGAAAAACTGGCTGACAAGATACTTGATGTTATACGTCATTCTTAATGGCGTACAGACAGGTGAATGCTGATGAAAAAAAATGGAATCGTTATTGCCGGAACCGGTGAATATGCCATGGCTCTGTATGATCGCTACAAGTTAACTGATAGGAATGATGAGATAGCCTTCTTTCTGTCATCTTATTTAGATGGGAAGAAGAATATAGACGATAAATATGTATATACTATTGAAGAAAAGAAGGGCTATCTTAAGGGCAAAGACGTCATAATTGCCGAACCGTCAGAAAAGTCTGATCAAATAGTAGAAGCCCTTAAGACGGTTCATGTAGGGTCACTTACAACAATGACTGATGATGATTATTTAGATAACGATGTCATCGCTATAGAATTGTGCAAAAACTTACCTGTTCAGAGAAATAAAGTCGTATTTTATTGCTACAGTGGTAGAGGCTATTCTTGTAACTGCAAGTATATAGCAGAAAGCTTACTCAAAGAAGGTGGATTTGAGTTGGTGTGGGTAGTTGATAGAACCAACAGTAAAAGAGACGTAAGTGAAATACCTGATGGTATAAAGTGTGTTGAAATATACTCTGTTGAATATTATAAGGAAGTATGCTCCGCTGCTGTGGTGGTTTCCAACAAGAACGCATGTCCTAAGGTAGTAAAGAGACCGGAACAATATTATATAAACACTTGGTATGGAATTGGGCCGTTTAAAACATATGGAGTGGATGATAAGAGTATCAATCGAGATGCTGAAAAAATGATGCGCTTTTTATGTGAGCAGGATGTTTTTGATCTGAGAATTGCTGCTTCAAATTATTGTGCGTATGTGTATAGGCATTCGCTTAAATACCATGGCGAGATTCTTAAATGTGGTTATCCCAGAAATGATATTTTTTTTGGTGATACAGAGAAAAAGGAAATAATAAGAAAGAAACTGAAAATAAAAGATAATCAGAAAGTAGTCATGTATGCGCCAACTTTTAGAGGGGGTGCGTTTGCCAATGAAGATGCATATCGATACTACAATCTTAATATTATAGATGTGAAAAAGGCGCTCGAGGAGCGCTTTTCAAGTGAATTTGTTGTGCTATATAGATTGCACAAATCACTCAGACAGTTTGAATGGTATAAGAATAATTTTGGAATAGGAATGGATGTGGCTGATTATGTGGATTCCCAAGAATTGCTTGCGGTTACAGATGTCCTTATTACAGATTATTCCAGTATAATGTGGGATTTTTCTTTGACGGGCAAACCTGTTTTTCTTTATCAAAGTGATCTAGAAGAGTATTCATCTCGTAATGGTTTTTACTTGAATCCTTCAGAATGGCCATATCCAAAATCTCTTTCAAATGAACAGTTATGTAGTCAGATCATTGAATTTGAAGAAACTGTCTACGGGGAAAAACTACAGCAGTTTATGGATGAGTATGGGACTTTCGATGATGGAAATGCGAGTAGAAGAATTATAGATAGAATTAAGGATGTGTCCCAAAATCCGGAAAAGTATGGAAAACTTATCGTTCCCCAATATAATGTGCGGGATGAGTACTATATTCGTTGTACGGTACCAAAAGTTTCAATTATAGTGCCTGCATATAATGCAGAAAGGTACATAAAAAAATGTGTTGATAGTGTTTTGAGACAGACCCTAAGAGATATAGAGGTCATATGTGTTGATGATGGCTCTGTTGATTCAACTGCTTCTATTTTGGATGAACTGGCTCAAAAAGATTATAGAGTAAGGGTAATCCATAAAATAAATGAGGGATATGGAAAAGCTATAAACGTAGGCGTCGATAATGCCAGAGGTAAGTATATAGGTATTGTTGAAGCAGATGATACTGTGCTCCTTAATATGTACAAAAAGCTTTATGTAAGAGCGAGTAAGTATGAACTTGATCTGGTAAAAGCGCAGTGTTATCACTGCTGGGATAGTGTGGGATATAGATATACAAACCACGTGGTAAAGATGGAGCCTTATTATGAAAAGGTTCTTACCTCAGCAGACAGGAGTTTGTTCTTCCTTTTTTTTATGAATACATGGAGTGGAATATATCGAACTGATTTTTTAAAGAAGTATGGTATTAAACATAATGAAAGTCCAGGCGCTTCATTCCAGGATAATGGCTTTTGGATGCAGACTATGTCATTTGCTGAGAGAGCAATGTGGATTACTGATAATTTATATCTCTACCGCAGAGACAATGAAGGTTCATCAATCAATGGCCAAGGCAAGCCATATGCAATGCTAGAAGAGTACAAATGGGTTGAAGACTGTTTACGGAAAAAACATGTTCCTGAAAGTACAATTAGTATATGTCATTATTGGAGATTATATAGACATAGAGGGAACCTTCGTCGCATTTCAGATGGTCTGAAAAGAGAGTTTATGCCTGTGATAGTCAGTGAGTACAATGACTATTCTAAGGAACTCAAAATTGGTGAAGACGAGTCTATTGTGGAATGGTATAGAGGAGTTGTCACTTCTCCGCAAGAGTATTGTGAGAATATAATTGTGACTAAGAATCAGATTTGTCGGGATTTAGATAAGGTCCAAAATATCTATATATTTGCTGCATATTATTATCGACATATTATTAAACAGATACTAATAGGTATGGGGTTAAGCGACAAGCTAAAAGCTATCATACTAGATGGGGCTTTAGATGAGGACAGGATTGGCCTTACTCCGGTAAAGAATCTGTATGATATGGAGTTGGATTATGAAAATGCTGCAGTGATAGTGTATTATGATCGATCCATTTACGAAGGTGAAGTGGACAAGGTTAAAGCGTTAGGGTGTGTAAAAGTTATTGATGGTCATATACTAATGGATACTATTTATTCGTGCTGATTGAGGTTGGGAAGACTGATATGAGTTATTGTTTTATTCCATATAACGAAATGGTTGGGCTTTTAAACATAAAAGACGTAGAGGATACAAGAAATGTATATTCTGATTTCTTTTTAGACAGAAGAGCAGAGGTTGTTTATGTAGTGGACGATGACAGTCATTTGATAGGTGTTGTGACTCCGTCTAATTTAGACAGACTCTACTATAACGAGGTGAGCAGCCCGGTCGGAATAATCAATACGGATTTTTCTTTTTTACGAAAGTGTGATTTTGAGCAGGCGGCAGTATTTTTTAATAGATACAAAAAGTGCCATGAGATACCTGTCATAATGGACGATGTCTTGGAGGGAATTGTCTATGATGGGGAAGGGAAAAGCGAAAAAGAGTGGAAAGCTATAAATAGAGTGGTTTCTACCAGGCTTAGGATGGAAAGAGATATTGAATGGTATTGTAAGGAGATAAAAAGATTATCGGGTAGTTGGTATATGACAAATGTACTGATCTACGGTAACATGCGGGATTCTGAGGTGATAGATAAACTTGATGAAAAAGAAAAAGAAAGCCTTTTACAAAGAAAGGGATTAACCAACAGACAGATTTGTAACGAAGTTCTCAAAAACAGATGGAATGAACCGGGGTATTTTGATGCGCATGAGAAGATACGTCTAGTGTCTATAAAAGGCGCGATATTTCCAAGAAATCTTGAGTCGGAGTGTATTAATATAAGAAATAATCATCGAATCGTTCAAAATACGCCCTTGGATGCTAAGAGGCGTGTATTTATATTTGGACCTTGTAACGTGTTTGGTACATTTGTATCTGATGATCAAACGATAGAGACATATCTTCAGAACATATGCAACAAAAATGGATATTCGGATGTTGAAATAGTAAACTGTGGTCTTATGGGCCCCGAAAAAAGCTTGGATAGCATTTTTGTCTCGGACGTTAATGGCAGCGATATAATCATTATTCTTACTCCTGGATTTGACTGGGTATTTAAAGAAAACTTTCCAGAATCTTATCGAGGATGCCTTTCCGGGGTATATGACAATATTGATGTGCCTACGGAGCATTTCTTGGACAATGTTAGACATTGCGATGGAGTAGTTCATAGAAATGTTGCAGAGCGCATTTGGGAGGATCTGAAAATATCTCTGTCAAAGAATACGGGAGATCCAATAAAGCTATTCGGGGCTAATTATTTTATAGCGCCAGAGGTTAGGAGATACTTTGATGGATATATCGATGAGTTTTTTTGCGATTTTCACTGTGCTGGGAAAATTGGAGCTATTGTAATGAATTGCAATCCCTTCACTAGTGGCCATAGATATCTGGTGGAGTATGCATCTGGCAAAGTAGACCATCTGATAATCTTTGTTGTTGAGGAGGATAAATCATTTTTTACTTTTGAACAAAGATTTGAAATGGTTAAACTCGGAGTAGAAGATATTGACAATGTTACAGTTGTTCCTTCTGGAAGATATATTATTTCTAAGGAAACCTTTGCTCAGTACTTTGAGAAAGAAGTTGCTATAGATGTTGACGATATGGATTATGACATATATCTATTTGGTGACATGGTGGCAAGTAAACTGGGAATACGAACCAGATTTGTGGGGACTGAACCAACAGACATAGTAACCAATAGGTACAACGAGCGAATGGCACAGATATTGCCGACATTTGGCATTGATGTGGAAGTTTTAGAGCGAAAAATTGAAGATGGGCAAGTAGTCTCTGCTTCGCGTGTTAGAGAATGTTATAAAGAAGAGAAATGGCATGAAATAGAAATGTTATGTCCAAAATCTACGGTTGATTGTTTGAGAAAGATTAAGGATCAATAATATGAGTATTCGAGCAGTTGAAGAGACTTTCAGATTCATTCCATATGAAGAGTTGCGAGGAATACTACCCGTTGAAGATGTTGGCAATTCCTGTTGCATTTATGCTGATTTTTTTAAATACGCTAAAAGTGAAGTGGTCTATGTTGTTGATAAAGACAGGAGTCTATGCGGAATTGTTACTCCGACGGATTTAGTGCGTTTGTTTAACAATGAAAAGAGCTGCCCTAAGGAAGCAATAAATACCACGTATACTGCTTTAAATGACGTGGACTTTATTTCTGCAAAAGTTTTTTTGGAAGAGCGTAAGAAGTGTCATGAGTTACCAGTGGTTAGAGATGGTAAGTTGGTTGGGGTTATATCCGATGGGATTGGGAAAGACGATATTGAGTGGGCAGGAATAATAAAGGATGCGGAAAAAAGGGAGGAAAAAGAAAGACAAATCAGATGGTACTGCGATGCAATAAAGAAAAAGATGGGGCATTGGCAGTATACGAATTTGATGGTTTATGGTAATTTTCGTGGTGAAAAGCTGATAACGACTTTTTCAGATAAAGATAAAGAGGCTCTTAAGCAGAGAAAAGGACTAAAGAATAAACAGATATATAACGAGATATTCAAAGGGAAGTGGAATGGTCAGGACTTCTTTGACGATTATGAGCAAATCCGATTTATGGCTTCAAAAGGAGCTTTGTTTCCTAAAGACCTTAAGACGAATTGTATAAACATAACAAACAATCATCGTATAGTTTCCAATAAGCCAGATAGAACAGATCGACGCATTTTTATGTTTGGTCCTTGTAATGTATTTGGTGCGTATGTAGCGGATGATCAGACTATTGAAAATCAGCTTCAGGAGATTATCAACTTAAGCGGATATTCAAATGTGGAAGTTATTAATTGTGGACTCATGGGACCAGAAAAATGTATGGATAGCATTTTTGTATCCGGAGCGAATACTAGTGACGTTATCGTTATACTAACACCAGAACTAGACTGGGTTTTTAAAGACAGCTTTCCTGAATCATGGAGAGGATCTTTGTCATCTGTTTACGATAGTATTAGTGACCCTTCCGATCATTTTCTTGATAATGTCAGACATTGTGATGGTGTGGTCAACAAGGCAGTGGCGGAGCGGATTTGGAAAGATTTGGAAGAGGTGTTGGGTAGGCCTAAAGAATACCCAGTTACAACAATATTTGATGATAGTTATTTTATTCCGCTAGAAGTGCACAGATACTTTGAGAGATATATAGAGGAATATTTTGGAGATTTTCATTGTGATGATAAAGTCGGAGCCATTGTAATGAATTGCAATCCTTTTACCTATGGCCACAGATATCTGGTGGAGTATGCCTCTGGTAAAGTGGATCATCTTATAGTCTTTGTCGTGGAAGAGGATAAATCTTTTTTCACCTTTGAACAACGATTTGAAATGGCTAAACGTGGAGTTGAAGACATCAGCAATGTGATTGTAGTTCCATCTGGAAGGTACATCATTTCTAAGGAAACATTTGCCCAATATTTCGAGAAAGAGACTGCAATAGACGTAGAGAATATGGATTATGATCTTTATCTATTTGGAGACATAGTGGCGAGAGCGTTGGGCATAAGCATTAGATTTGTTGGGAGCGAGCCGACAGATAGAGTTACGAATAGGTACAATGAGAGAATGGCAGAAATATTACCTTCCTTTGGAGTCAGTGTGAAAATTATTGAAAGAAAAACAATGGATAATCAAATAATATCTGCTTCGCGTGTAAGAGAATTATATACAAGAGATAATTGGCAAGGAATTAGAAGGCTTTGTCCAGAATCAACTACTAAATATTTACAGAGAATAAAAGGGAACAAATAGAACTGTATAGTGAAAAAGATGAATAGAAACGACTCAATTTCAATTATTTCAAATAATTGCATAGGTGCTGATATTTCGAGAAAATGCGGACTAAGGTATAATAGCCCGACTGTGAATTTGCAAATATTACCTAGTGATTTTCCTGTTTTTGTTAACAACCTTAAATATTTTCTTTCGCTTGATGTGGTTGAAAGAGTATCTTTCTCAAGCGAAGAAAATGCGAAGATACAACGCACATACGGATGCCAAGCAGAAAAACTTGGGTTTCCGATTGGGGAAATAGATGGTTTACTTGTCTGTTTTCAACATTTCAAGTCATTTGCCGAAGCTAGGGAGGCTTGGAATAGAAGGAAAGAAAGAGTGAATTATGAAAACTTGGCGGTAGTTATGATTGAAAAAGAGAGGTTTATGAATGAGTTTATAGAATTTGATAAGGTATATGTGAAGAAAAAAATAGCGTTTACTATAAATTTTGAGATGAAACTTGCTAATACTTTTTCAATTCCTATTTATGTACCAGAGGGAAAGCATTTTTTGGATTGTATGGATGGTAATAAGTCATATTACGAAAAAGATTTTAGCCCTGAAGAATGGATTAATTCATAGGCGTAGTAGCAAAAATGGAGGGGGAAAGTATTTGGATTATTTCATGCAACAAGAGGTATCGAGAAGTGTATTCGATTAGTTAATTAACGATGCCACTTTGATGATTTAGATACATTTAATGATATAAGAGCATTAATTTGTTCCTTGACAACTTCATATCTGATTTTTGCTTTACACAATATCCGAGATGTGATATCCTTTCATCTGCTGACATATATCAGCACAGTTCAATTATTGCACTTTGGTTGCATCAGGATAGACATCCGGACATCTCGTCCAATTATTCCACAGTATTAAGATTCGCGTAGGTTTGTAGCAGTTGACAGTTCTTTATACTCTGAGATATTTCTTTTAACTATTAATCATTGTCCATCCTGGAGCACTAAGCGCAAGGGAAGGAGACGAATGGATAGTAGTAATGAAAAAAAGATGAAGAGGAAGGAGGAACGAGATGTTGCTTATCAGAACAAGGATATAACATCCAAAATTCTGGCGGAAGAGTTCAAGGGAAAGAGCTTTGCGGTATATGGTGTTGATATTCCCAAGATTGTTAGCGTTGAGCCAACAAATCTGCCTGCAATTGAAGCCAATGAGCTTCGAATGGATAATCTCTTTTTTCTGGAAGATGGATCTTATCTGCTAGTGGATTATGAAAGTGTCTATGATGAAGCTAACAAGATCAAGTATCTTGGATACGTTGTCCGGGTTTCTCAAAGGCTGTATAATAAGCTTAAGAGATACCCAAGGATAAGGATGCTGGTTATTTATACTGCTGATGTTAAGAAAGGCAGTACTGATCCGGTAATGGATGTTGGAAGTAACCGGTTTGTGATAGAGGAAGCTTTCTTGTCAGAGATTGACGGTAAGAAAGTGTGGAAGAAGGTTTCTGGTGCTATAAATTGCGGAAGGAAACTGGATTCAACAGAAGTGATGGAACTTATCATATATCCTCTAACTTTTGCCAAGATGGAAGACAAGCAGAAAGCTGTTGGTGATGTGATATCTTTGGTAAACGGGGTGGATGATGAAAAGACCAAAAGATTTATTTTAAAATGCCTTTTGGTCTTCGCCGATAAGATAATCAAGGATGAAGACTCGAAAAGGATTAAGGAGGTATTTATGATTCGTTATTCAGAGATTGAGACGACTTTGCTAAAGGACGCGAGAGAAGAGAGCGCAAAAGAGATAGCAAGAAATATGCTTAAAGATGGAGATAGTACAGAAAAAGTTGAAAGAATTACAGGACTTTCAAAAGAAATAGTAAATGAGCTTTTGAATGAAATGACTGTAATTCCGGTTGAATAATAAATAGCTTACCCAATCCCAATGTAGAGCAAAGATGAGATATGAAGTTGCGCAGCATTGGGATTTTTTGATTTCTGGAGATAAAAACCATGGCGAACTCATTACAGGAAAAGGAATTACAAAAAGGACTTGTGGCCTGGTACGATTTCAGGTCAGGGACAAAGGTGCTGTATATCGGAGGCGAAGAGGATCCGATAGCTGAGTACCTGATGAGCCAGAGTGTGTGCATTATGGATGAGGACGGAAGGCAGATTGGTAAGAATCTGTCTGTTAGTGTTGTCCCACTTGCTCATGCAATCAGTAGTGAATTCTGTGAGAGTAATAAGGCTGGCTTTGATTATATTATTTCTATTGAGGGTCTAGAGCTGGAGGCTGACATTGCCAGTGCACTTACGTCGCTGAGATCTCTTTTGACCCCTGAAGGTATTCTACTGCTTGGAATGAATAACCGCATGGGAATCCGCTATTTTTGTGGTGACAGAGATAAGTATACTGACAGAAATTTTGACGGCGTAGAGAATTACAGGCGTGCTTACATGAAGAAGGAAGACGTCTTTAGGGGACGGATGTATGCCAAGTTTGAAATGGAGGAAATGCTGGATTCTGCCGGCTTTGGGAATGGCAAGTTCTATTCTGTTCTCAATAACCTTCAGGAGCCTAACCATCTGATTGCCTTTGGATATGTTCCAAATGAAGATCTGGCAAACCGTCTCTATCCTTCTTATTATTATCCGAATACAGTATTCCTTGAGGAGGAAACCCTATATAAATCGCTGTTTGCCAATGGAATGTTCCATGAAATGGCAAATGCTTATATGGTGGAAGTTCCAGCTTTTGAGGGAACTGAGCTTTTGGATTATCTTGAAATTACCGTTACCATGGAAAGAAACCGTAAGGATGCCATGGCAACGATTATCCGCGAGAACAAAACCGTACTAAAAAAGAACATGTATCCTGAGGGAAGAGAGCGCTTTGAAGATATGCTTGAGTATGCTTCTGACCTTAGGGCTCATGGACTAAAGGTCATTGACATGGAACTTACAGAGAGTGGATTGTCAATGCCATATATAGATGCTCCTACAGGACAGCTTTATTTAAAAGAGCTGATGCAAAAGGATAAAGATAAGTTTTACGATGCTTTTGATCATTTCATTGAACTGGTAAGAAAGTCATCGGATGTAATCAGTGGAACTGACGATTCGGATCTTGGAGAGATATATTGCTACGGATATCCGGATCTGGTACCACTTAACAGTTTCTATATTGATGGCGACTTTGTTTTCTTTGATCAGGAATTCAGGAAAGAGCGCTACTCAATCTATGCTGTCGAGGCCAGATGTGTGACAACGTTGTATTTTGGCAACGGCGCATTGGATAAGATTGTGTCAAAAGAATCTCTATATGACCGGTATGGACTGCTTGGACATATTAAGGACTGGCAGCGAATGGAATGGAAATTCCTTTCTCCGCTTCGCAATGAGGGGGCTTTGGGAGAACTTCACAGGAAGACCAGAAGAAATGCCAATATTGTTAACTCCAACAGACAGCGAATGAATTACCCAGAGGAGGATTATTATAAGCTTTTCGTGAATATATTTGAGCACTGTGATACCAGGAAGCTTATCCTCTTTGGCTCAGGACAGTTTGCCGACAGGTTCATGACTCTTTATTCTGAGGATTATCCCGTTTATGCAGTACTGGACAATCAGGAGAAGAGGTGGGGGAAGAAACTCCATGACGTGGAAATTCAGTCGCCGGAACTGCTTCGTAAGCTGTCTATTGGTGAGTATAAGGTGCTGATCTGTATAAAAAATTATGTTTCAGTTATCAAGCAGCTTGAAGAAATGGGAGTAAAGGAGTACAGCGTGTATGATCCCGCCAGATCTTACCCCAGAAAGAGAAAGCCAACTTTTGGAGAAGTTGAGACTCTGCCTCCACATGATCCAAAGAAGAAGTATCATGTTGGATATATTTCCGGTGTGTTTGATCTGTACCATGTGGGCCATCTGAATCTTTTTAAGAACGCCAAAGAACTGTGCGACTATCTCATAGTTGGAGTAGTGTCGGACAAGGGCGTTATAAAGCACAAGGGTGTAAGCCCATTTGTTCCTTTTGAGGAAAGGGCGGAACTGGTGCGCTCCTGCAGATATGTGGATGAGGTGGTGGAGATACCTTTAGACCTTAATGGTCCCAAGGAGGCATATTCCCTTTACCATTTTGATGTCCAGTTTTCGGGGAGTGATTATATCAATTCCGATTACTGGCTTAATGCGCAGGAGTATTTAAGACAACGGGGATCGGATCTATATTTCTTTCCATATACAAAGAGTACTAATTCTACGAATATTAAAGCACTTATTGAAAAGAAACTTATTGACGATTAAACACTTCTAAGGAGGCCATTATGTCTACCATAGCGATCATAGTTGCCGGAGGAGCCGGCAGTAGAATGGGGCAGGATATTCCTAAGCAGTTCATTAATGTTTATGACAAACCGATCCTGATCTATACCCTTGAAGGCTTTCAGAGACATCCTCAGATAGATGCCATAATGGTTGTGTGCCTTGATGGGTGGCACGATGTTGTGTGGGCATATTCGAAACAGTTCAACATAGACAAGCTCAAATGGGTTGTAAATGGTGGCCAGACGGGGCAGGAGTCCATCAGAAATGGTGTTTACGCTCTGGAAGGAGAGGCTAAGGATGACGATATAGTTGTTGTGCATGACGGAATCAGGCCTCTCGTGGATGAGTCAGTTCTTACAGATGTCATAATGACCTGCCAGAAGTATGGGAATGCAGTTACTTCTCTGCCATATAATGAGCAGATTTTCGTGGTTAATGAGGAAGACCCCACAACCACCAAGCAGTTCATTCCAAGAGAGACCTTAAGAAGAGTTTCAACTCCACAGGCGTATGAATTTGGGCTTCTTGATGAAAAGTACCATGAGGCTTATGTGAAGCAGATTGGTATATTTGGGTCAGCCTACACCAACACAATGATGGTAGATCTTGGGGTGACACTTCACTTTGCAGCGGGATCAGACAAGAATATTAAGCTGACAACAAAGGATGACCTCGAGATGTTCAAGGCATATCTTAAACAGGATAAGGATAACTGGCTTAAATAAGCTTTTGGGGGACTAGATGGGATCAATCATTGATAATTCACTTTATCTTGAAGATGTAAAGTATGTTGCGAACTTGGACCTTCCGTGGGATAAGCTTAAGGATAAGAGTGTTCTTTTGTCGGGCGCCACAGGACTTATAGGAAGTTTCCTGGTTGATGTTATTATGCTGAGAAACAGAGAATACGGCATGAACACTCGCATTGTGGCACTTGGCCGGAAGGAAGAGACTGTAAGGGAGAGATTTCCGTATTGTTTTGATGAAGAGTGGTTTGAATTTATAAAACAGGATTTGAATGAACCAGTTGTGCTTTCTGATCAGATGAAGGCTTCTTTTGTGCTTCATCTTGCAAGCAATACACATCCGCTGCAATATTCTACAGATCCCATAGGGACCATCATGACTAATGTCATAGGCACGAAGAGCATGTTGGACGTTGCTGTTTCTTGTGGTGCAGAGAGATTTCTTTTGGCATCTTCTAATGAAATCTATGGCGAAAACCGCGGAGATGTAGAGCTGTTTTATGAAAGCTATTGTGGATATATAGATTGTAACACCTTAAGAGCTGGATATCCGGAGGGCAAAAGATGTGCGGAGGCTCTATGCCAAGCTTACATCAGTGCTAAGGGGCTTGACGCTGTGATTGCAAGACTTACAAGGTCCTATGGCCCAACTATGAAGATGACTGATTCAAAAGCTCTATCCCAGTTTATTAAAAAAGGGCTTGATGGTGAGGACATTGTTCTTAAATCTGAAGGCACTCAGTACTATTCATATAGCTATGTTGCGGATTCTGTAAGTGGTCTTCTGACAGTTCTTTTAAAGGGGGAGACAGGTGGTGCCTACAATATCGCAGATGAAAAGTCTGATGTAAGGCTTAAAGAGCTGGCAGGAGCTATAGCGCAGCATGTTGGAAAGGAAGTTATTTTTGAACTTCCGGATGCTGTGGAAGCAGCCGGATATAGCAAAGCTACCAAGGCCAGGCTTGATGGAAGTAAGTTAAAGACTCTTGGTTGGAGCATGAAGTACGATATTATTGAGGGCATTGCCAGGACCATGGAGATTCTTAGAGGCTGATGATTGATTTGAGCCCGAGTGGAAGATAAATGTAACTTAACAGTACCTTGACAACTTCATATCTGATTTTTGCTTTACATGAAACCTGTGATGTGCTATCTTATTACTCGCTGACATATCTGTTAGCAATTCAAATATTGCATTGCTATGCATCGGGATAGACATCCGGACAATTCGCCCAGACATTCCACAGTTTGAAGATTTTTAGACAGTATTGAAAAGCAATTCATGTTCTTTTTATTTCTGAGATATTTCTTTTAACTCAATTGTCATTGTGTCCCTGTGTATACAATGCGGGGAAGGAGAAAGATGGCAGAGGAGAAAAAGAAGACTGCAGGAAAGGAGGGGCAGGAGATTTCGTATCAGAATAAGGACATAACTTCTAAACTTTTGGCGGAAAAGTTCAAGGGCAAGAGTTTTGCGGTATACGGTGTTGATTTACCAGCTATTGTGAGCGTAGAGCCTACAAATCTGCCGGCAATTGAGGCTAACGAGCTTCGGATGGACAATATCTTTTTACTTGAGGATGGGTCTTATCTTCTGGTGGACTATGAGAGTAAATACGATGAAGCCAATAAGGTCAAGTATTTGGGCTACATTGTGCGCGTGTCTCAGAGATTGTATAATGAGTATAGAAGATATCCTCAGATAAGGATGCTGGTTATTTATACGGCGGATGTCAAGAGGGGTTATACTAGCTCTGTGATGGATATTGGGAGTAACCGATTTGAGATTACGGAAGCGTTCCTTTCAGAGATTAACACAGACGAAGTTTGGACCAGAATCACTAGCAAGGTTCAACAAGGTCAATCTCCGGATTCGAAGGAGATGATGGAGCTTATCGTATATCCATTGGCATTTGAATCGAGAGATGAGAAACAAAATGCTATTGGTAAAGTGATTGGTCTTGTCGGAATGATCAAAGAAGATGACGTTAAGCGGTTTGTGTTGAAATGTTTACTTGTCTTTACTGATAAGATAATTTTGGACGAGGACGCGAAGAGAATTGAGGAGGCGCTTATGGTTACAAAGGTAGAAAAACTTATGTACGAAAAAGAAGCTGTCAGGATTGCAAAGAATCTTTTGGAAGATGGTTTTGATGTTGAAAGAGTGGTTAAGAATACCGGACTTCCAATAGAAACCATAACTGAATTATACAAAAACATCGCAAAAGAAAAGCAGCTTATGAAAAACTAAATATTTGAATTGAAGTCCCAATGCAAAGCAAAAATGAGATATGAAGTTGCAAAGCATTGGGACTTTTTATGGATGGAGATAAGTGCTTGACTGATAAAAACTACAAGTGGATATACACCTATGACTACGCGCCGGACTCCGTATGGGAGCCTTGGAGGGAAAGTGACGAAGAGCCGGAATGGATACGCGAAGAGGCTGTTGCAGTTGCAGCGAGAGTGACTAAGATCCGTAAAGAGATGCTTCAGGACCGGGCTGGTGATAAGGCATGCGGAGAGGGCAGCGGGCCGTTGGCGTTAGGACTTCTTGCAGACTCTCATTTTGTTTACAATGGCACGTGGCAGGATACGGTTGCTAGTTTGCGAGCAGTGAAAAAGGAGCTTCGTGAGCGCAGGGGAGAAGTGGCGCCAGATGGTATAACGCTTGATGGAATCATCCACCTTGGGGATCTTTCAGATGGACTGTTACCACTAGAGAAGACTAAGGCGATTGAGTTGGGATGTATTAGTGACCTTGAGGAGTTGGAGGTTCCGGTTTATATAACTCCGGGGAATCATGATTATAACTATTTTCACGGTAATCCTGAGGTGAAGTATCCGGACAGACCTCAATACTACGTTGATTATCCTGAACACGGGCTGAGAATGATATTTATTGATTCTTTTGATCCAAGAGAATCCGTGAGGTACGGATTTACCAACTATTGCATTCACTGGCTAGATGCATGCTTGAGACAGATGCCTGAAAACTATGTGGCAGTTGTTTTCTCTCATGTTACGCCTCTTGTAAGGCTACAGGCATGGGCTAAGGACATCAGGAACAGAAATGGACTTATTGAAGTTTTGGATAAATATGCGGATAAGATTTTGGCCTTTATCAATGGTCACAATCACTGCGATCACATATTTAATGATCTTAAGAATGGTAAGTTCCCAATAATCTCCATTAATTGTGCCAAGTGCGAGTATTTCGTTGATCACAAGCCGGAAGGAGCAGTTGTGCCAGAGCGAAGACTTGGAGACAGAACTCAGGAGAGTTTTGACATAATGCAGGTAGATGCTGTGAGCAGGAAGATCTTTTTTACCAGATTTGGTGCCGGAAGTGATCGGATAGTTGAAAATGGTAAGGGACGATATATTTGACTTCAATATAGAAAGGCGGAGACAAACATGCTTGATAATGTGACAAAGCTTAGGATTATTGAACTTGAGCTGATCAAGGAATTTAAGAGGGTGTGTGAAGAGCATGACCTAAAGTGGTATGCATTTCTTGGGACACTCCTTGGAACAGTCAGATATGAAGGGTTCCTTCCCTGGGATGACGACGTTGATATAGCAATGCCAGTTGCCGATTACAAAGAGCTTTGCCTTAATAAGGAATGGTTTGGAGAAGATTTTTATCTACAGACGCCTTTAGATGAGGGGCTTATACACTATGCCAAGCTCCACAAGAACGGTACTACGGCGTTTAAAAATAGGCTTCTGGATTCCCTTCGCGAGGGTGGACACCATGGCATCTCCATCGACATAATCCCTCTTTCAGAGGTTCCGGGATCAGGAACCTGTTGGACACCTACGCTTTCTTCTTGCAAGAGAAAAGCAGTGTATTTAAATGAATGGTTTGAGCCTGCTGCTACAGCTATGTTTGAGGATGTTGAGGTCAGAATTCCCAATAAGCCAAGAAAGGTTCTGACTGAAGTTTATGAAGAATGGGCATGGCCGGTGGGTGCTCAGAGGTGTGAACCAAGGCACTGGTTTTTTGATACGGAAACGGATTACAGTGTTTATGTAAAAAAATATACAGGTATGCTTGAGGATATCGAGGGTAAAAAGATATTTCTTTTCGGCGCTGCAGATTCTCTTCGTATCTGGCTTGAGAGATTTGACAGAAAAAGCCAAGTGGTGTGTGCCTTCGATAACTCTCCTTCTAAGTGGGGGAAGAAGTGCTACGACGTTGAAGTTAGAAACCCTGCAGATTTACCGGGACTCCTCGATGAGAACAGTAGGGTGATAATTGTTAGCATTTGGTATCAGGAGATAGGCAGGCAGCTTGAGAAGATGGGCATTACTGATTACTATGTTTACCTTGATTTCTATATGGATGAAAAGGTGGGCAATAAGGTTGAACGCCGGGAGGAGTTAAAGGGCGGAAAGACTACTATTCCAAAATGGGAGTTCTAGGAGATGGCGGCTAAGAAGGTAGTAACTTTTGGACTTAGATATAAGGATTTTAGTAGGCAGAGAAATCTCTTTGCCCTTAGGAATAATAGTGAGATAGAGATTGTTGCTGAGATTGCATATGATGATTCGGACGAGGAAATCTTCTTTAAGAGAACTTCTATAGAAGAAGGACTGGCGATTCCTCACGATTATGTTATAGTCTGTGGACCTGGCCCTTCGATGGTAAAGGGTTCGGTTGAAGAGGTTGCACAGTGGCTATCTGATAATGGATTCTCTGAGGAAGTATCTAAGGTGACGAATGTCACAAATCTTACAATGGCTCATTTTGAGCAGATTCAGACTCATCAGCTTCAGGTGTTAAAAGAGCTTGTGACTGCTTCTGACGCGCAGATACATGACAGGAACTGGCTTGGGGAGAGGATTTATTCCTATGGCATAAATCCGTTCTTCAAACTTGCTAAGGATCCTGAACCGGGCGTCACCTGGAGCACCTGTGGTATCCTTCAGGTTCCTTCTGAGTTTCTTGATTTGTGTCTGTACCTTTCTGATGACAGGTGGAAGGGCAGGATTGATAACGCTATTGAAGTTGGGGTTTGGCGTGGAGCGAGTTCATACATTCTAGCTGCAATTCTTTACCGTGGCAATCCCCAAATGACTTATAACATGGTGGACATTTATGATGGTCTGGTGCACTTTGATGCGGTAAAAGAGATCGTACCGAGCCTCAAAAAGTGCATTCCAAATACATCTGCAGATTTCGCCGAAAGGTCTTTTGACTTCTGTTTCATAGATGCGGATCATTCTTATGATGGTATGATGGGCGACTACATGAATGTAGGGCGTTACGCTTCAAAAATACTTGTTTTCCATGATATATTCGGTCACGAGTACGACCACTTAAATGGCGGAACTGTCCGCGGGTGGCAGGAAATAAAAGAACTGGAGAAGGATAACAAGATCACGGAGTTTACAAAATATCCGGATTTCTGGATGGGACTAGGAGTCGTGGAGAAACAATGAAACTTGGCATAATCGGAACAGGACGAATTGCAAAGCGTGCAATCAAAGAGCTGGCCTTTGTTGACGGGATTGATGCTGTTGCGGTATATAATCCCAACTATGACCATGCCTTAGAGTTTGTCACAAAGCAGAAGGAATTGGCTGGTGAGTCGGGAATGACGAGGCTTGACGAACTTAAGGCTATGCCCGGTCTTGATGCATTTATGGATGTTGTGGATGCGGCTTATATTGCTACGCCTCACGGAACGCACCACGATTATGCTCGGAGGATGTTACAGTCCGGAAAGCATGTGCTTTGCGAGAAGCCCATGGTTTTTGATCCTGCCCAGGCAAAAGAGCTTTATGATCTGGCTCAGAATGTGGACACAGTCCTAATGGAAGCAATTAAAACAGCATATTGCCCAGGTTTTATGAAGCTTGAAGAAGTGGTTGAGAGCGGAGTAATCGGGAATGTTGTGGATGTGGAAGCAGCATTTACCAGGCTTACCTCTCCGGGCTGCAGAGAATTTGATCAGGCTGCTCATGGCGGCGCGTTTACAGAATTTGGAACTTATACCATGTTACCGATATTCAGGTTTCTGGGAGTTGATTATGATGATGTTAGATTCCAGAGTGTCATGACAGAAACCGGAGTTGACGGATATACTAAGGCGACGTTTGGCTTCGGGGCATCGGAGCCTAGGCTGAAACACGCACAATCATCCAGTATTTGCGCGACTGCAACTGCAAAAACAGGTCTTACCGTTAAAAGCGAAGGACAGCTCCTTATATCCGGAACAAAGGGTTACATTCTTGTGCCTTCCCCCTGGTGGCTGACACGGCATTTCGAAGTTCGTTTTGAAGATCCATCTCATGTTGACAGCTACGATTTTGAATTTGAGGGTGACGGCCTTCGCTATGAATTCAGAGAATTCGTTCGTCGTGTCGATGAATGTCGGTCTTCAAAAGTTCTTTTCCAAGATCAAAAGCTCTTTTATCAAAAAGAACGCGATGAGGCGATCGCCAGAGCTGAGGTGTTTGGGAAGATGATGGAACATGAGTGCTAAAACGGTCAAAGATACTGTTTTTGGACACAAATCCGTATTATCCAGTTTATCCCCAAAAATCTCAAAAAAGGAATTGATGTTTTTAGCTTTTTTATAATATTGAAATGATAAAAAAGAGATTTTTTTGGAGTATAAATACATATAGAAATCAGTATTTATCTAGACAGTAGCAAGTGTTCTTATTTTGGCTGAACTAAGCTTTGTGACTCATTTTATCATGTCTATAAAACCTTCTATTCAAAGCGGGTAAACCCTGGTATCATCATTCAAACAAGGAGGATAAAGATTATGAATGATGAGAAAATGTATAGATATATAAGTTTTTCAGGGTTTTTGAACATTATTATTAGACATATCGAGCTGTTTAAGAACCCTACTTCGTGGGAAGACACATACGAAGGAGCTGTTTATAGGGCTTTAGAAAATAAGGGAACGCGTAGAGATCAAGTTAGATGGCTTTATCGTGATGTTTTTGGCGAAGATGCTCTTAGTGCAATTGGAGGTATTACGAGGCTTATAGGAGGCTATACGTCTAGCTATGCACAGTGTTGGAGTAGTGAGTCCAATGGTTATACGCAATGGAAATTATATTCACAAAAAGAGGAAACAATTCGCATTTCATCGAATGCGTCTAGGATTACACAGCTTTTAAGAGTAAGCGCAAAATAATCCGCCGGGTTGCGCTCCCGGACAACTTATGTTAATCGGGTACAAGGGCTTTTGCCCATAAAATATACCCCAGCCTCTTGCGAAGCTGGAGCACCTTGACAATTCACATATGATATAAATTACATTGCATCGAAGATCTCTTTCTGACGTTCAGCATAAAGTTTTTCGATGGCTTCCTTACATTCTGGATTCCATGGACATAGCCTTTCAAGCTTATCGTCAGTAGTAAGATTTGTTGGAGTTTCGAGCATGAGGTATTTAAGGTAATGGTAAATATCCACGTTATTGGCCTTGGCTGTTTCAACAATGGAATAAACATAGGCGCTGGCATTTGCTCCGTTAGGAGTATCAGAGAACATCCAGTTCTTTCGTCCGGTTACAAAAGCTTTGCAGCTGCGCTCTGATGTGTTGTTATGAAAACTGGTTCCGCCATCTTCAAGATATGTGAGCAGGAACTGCTTTCTGTTCCTGATATAGGTGACAGCCTTTTCCATCCTCGAACCACGAATCGGCTTCTGGACATCAAGCCATTCCCAGAATCCATCAAGAACAGGAACTTCCTTTTCAAGACGGTATTCTTTTATGGCATCAAAAGTAACGCCCGTCTTACCATGGATCTTCTTTTCCATGTCGAAGAGCTTGTCGATATACACCAGTCCCTGTACAGCAGGCTGTGTATGATCATACTCTTTGCCCTTTGGGATGGCATCTACCAGATACCTGCGAATATGTGCCCAACAGGATGTCCGCGTGCAGTCCTTGAGTTTGTTGTATCCACTATACCCATCAGTCATCAGGTATCCGTGGAATCCCTCAAGGAATTCCTTGGCAGTGTCGCCTGCCCTGGTCTCAGAGTAATGGAACAGAACTATCTGCTGCTTATCATACTCACCGGTTCTGAAGACCCACATATATGACTTTGATTCAGGTCTTCGTCCTTTCTCTTTAAGTACCTGGACCGGAGTTTCATCGGCCATTGCGTACCTGCTTGATACAAGCTTTCGCCTAAAGTAATTGCAGAGAGGAGAAAGAAAGTCTTCAGCATTGTTGATGATCCAGTTAGCAATCGTGCCCCTGCAGATATCTACGTTGTAAAGAAGTTTGAAGTCTCGTTCCTGCCTATAAAGAGGAAGTGCATTTACATATTTCTGGTACATTACCCAGGCAACCATTCCTGCAGAAGCCATTCCATGCAGCAGGTGAGGCTTTACATCACGCCCTTTCACAATAAAAGGTTTTTCGGCGTCTTCCTTGCACTTGGGGCATCCATAAGTGATGCTGTAGTACTCGATGATCTTTATGGATGGCTTTATGATCTCTATTTCCCTGCGGACGTATTCCTCGCCTATTCTTTCAAGCGCAGTTCCACACTTGCCGCAGACGCGATCTTCTTCCGGTACATCGATATACTTTTTCTGTACCGGAACGTTCGCAAATTTATCAGCCATTTTTGATTTCTTCTTGCGGGAATGCTTTTCGACGGTTATGAATTCCTGTTCTTCCGGATCAGGCTCCGTCTTAAGAGTTTCAGCCTCATTAAAGAGACTCATCTGGCCTTCGAAGTCATCACGTTTTTCACTGGACTTGCCAAAGAGCTTCTTGGTAAGATAATCGATCTGCTCCTGCAGTACCTTTTCTCTTTCCAAATGTTCCTGCTCCTTGAGAAGATGCTCCTCCTCACGCTTGTTTAATACTTCGATCACAGCATTGAGATTCTTGATGGTCGTATTCAGTTCCTTTACATTGTCCTTCAGCTCGATGAGCTGCTGGTCCCTGGAATCCTTTGCCATGAAGGCCTCCTTACGTCTGATATATAGATTTTATCAGACATCGGAGTGAATTAATATCGGCAAATATGCCAAAGTGCTTGGAATAAAGGATCTGTATTAATCCGATTTAGGGCATTTACAAAAAGGTGCACAAATCGGGAAATGTGCGCATTAAGAGGCTCTAATGGCCTTAGGCTGCTCAATATCGATACCTGAGAGAAGCCAGTCAAACTCACGCCAGGTAAGATTTCTCACTTCGTCCTTGTTCCTTGGCCATCGATATCTTCCCTGCTCTGCAGACAACCTTTTGTAGAACAGGATAAAACCATCAGGCTCCCAAAGAAGCATCTTGAATCTGTCGGCCCTTCTACCACAGAAGAGGTAGAGTGCTCTGCTTCTAGGATCCATGTGGAGTTTATCCTCGATTATTGCACACAGACCATCAATGGACTTCCTCATGTCGGTATAGCCACAGACAATGTATATCTCATCTGCAGCTGTTATATCGCCGATCATACAAAACTCCTTAATGCTGAAAGTGTACTTGCTACAAGATCAGGATCAGCTCCGTTGCAAAGAGAGATATGTACATCTCCAAGAGATATCTCTATCATATGTGAATTGTCAAGGTGCGGTGTTACTGCAGGAACAAGTTCCTGTTGCGGCTGGATATCAGGAATGATATCCACTTTGACCACATCCTGCCTTGGCAGTGTCAGGTCATGTATATCATCTAAGCTATGAGAAGGAATTGCAAAAGAGCATTTCCGTAGCCTTTTGATAGCTGTGTTGAATGAATAACGATTAATACCATTTAATGAGCACCATTGAGCGTCCGATAAACCGCTTTTGCGGCACTCCTGGATGAGTTTGAACCACTCCTCTTTAGTACGATATTGCTTGGGATCTGACATAAGCTATCCTTTCCATGTGACACCAAAATGTAGTTCATGAGTTCAAGTGTTCACACTAAAATGTAGTCTATAGTTCAAATCCATTATGAGTGATTATTGATTGTATGGACATCCACCGGATTTTTTCGCGCTTACGATTTTTCGACTTGTATGGTGCATAACAGCTACGATTACCTGAATATATTTGGACCAAATAATTCAGGCAAAACCGCGTATCTGAATGCCTTGCGAGCATACAATTCAGAAAAGTTTGATACAGATACTTGTAACAATTATGACAGGCATTTCGTTATCTATCTGGATTTTTCTGATTTTGCTGCAATTGCCTATATAGATGCAGTTAATTATTTTAGAAAAAAGATGTCTGAACTATATCAGTCTTTGTATGAGGATGTTCAAGAAGGATTGAGTTACTATACAACGCTGGAATTTTACCTGAATGTGATTGAAGGAATAAGTGATGAAAGAGAGTTGGCAAGGAGTCTGGGGGATATTGCGCATTTTGTTAGATGTGGAAGACAAAGTCAGTACTGTTTTAGACCACTTATTCTTATAGATGAGGTCTCCAGACCACTGATTTATGCCGCAAAGTATGGATTTCTTGACGAAATGAAAGAATTCTATGATGCATTTCTGGATATTGACCATTACGAGATGGCATCTGGGATTATAACAACATCTTTTGCTCCAGCAAACACTGATGTTCATTTTGATCTGAAATACATACAGGATGTTCCGGTAAACCAATATGAACCAATGAAAAGTATATGCAAGAGTAACGGCATAGAATTGGTGGAACCCAAGAGGGAAAAGGGGAGTTTGTATAATAATAGATATTTCGATGATATCGTATCTTTGGAACAATGCCTTGATAAGCTTATAGCGGAGGAGTCTTTTATAGAATCACCACTTAGCAGGTATGAAATAGAACTATCCCCGGAAATAAAAAGCTTTGTATCAAGTAAAAGGATTCAGGTTATTGTCGATAAATACGAACATGAAAAAGCAGAGAAAAAGCGCCTGGAGAGAGAAATAATTGAATTTGAGCAGCCGTTGGCAACGGGAATAGTGATTCCATCAAGATTTGCTGGGATAAGGGAATTAGAATTTGACATAATTAAACGGGGTGAATATGACAGGATCAATGCTGTGCTTATGGAATTATATGACAAGTATGGAGCTGAAGTTTATGCACAGAATGTCTATTTTGATATCCAGCATATTGGCTATTGTTATGAGAATGAGAGCGAAATAAGAAGCGTTGTAGGAATGCTGAAGGATTACGCGGATTCAAAAGGCTGTAGTTATAGGTGCTGTATTGATGTTCGCGACCATGACTGGGCTAAGATTAAGTATGAGAGATTTGAAAACGACCCTGGATATGGAGATATGGCACTTATTAAGGTCTATATTTCTGTTATAAAATCATCGGAGATAATCCATGTTTTTGATGATGTGGTGAGATTCCTTATTGATAATGGAACTCATCGTTTTTGTGCTAAAACGGCCATTAGGGAGAGAACTGACCATATTTGTTTTTGGCTTGGCAGGGAGGATTTCTTTTTACTTGAAAAATATGTGGCGAAATATGATGAGATACTGGAAAAGACTCTTGATTTTGTACCATACAGGGGAAAGATAGGCATTACCAGAGAATTCTATTCCTGGTTAAGCTATAATAGCTTTTTATCTGAACTTATTGAGGTTTACCTTAAGGACGTTGAAGGAAGAATGGGAATTGATGTCCTTGAAATGTATTCATCTTATGTTAAGGCGTGGAATGGAGAATTGGAAGCTGATAGCGCTTTCTCAAAGAAATTTAGAGAAAGTAATGCTCAGGAACTACTTGTTCTGTTGGAAAGCTTGGATGTAATACTTGGAAAAGCAACAATAGAAGACGATAGTATTCTGCTAAGTGGTGACGGAGAACTATGGCGAGCTTTAGGAAACTCAAAGAATTGGTATGAAGTAGGCGTAAATATTAAACGGAGAATCTATTGATGTAGTTAATGAGGTTTTAAAAGAAAGCGGATTGTTGACAACAACCAAATAAATGAACACAGTTGTAACAACTGAAATAATACTACACAAACCTTATTGCCCACCCGCAATAAGGTTTCATTTTGCCCTAAATTTCATACTTTTATAATAATATTTTCACTGCCGGGGTGTTAACATGGAGGCAGGAAAAGGGATTTCTATGTTCATTTTTAAAGATAGGAGGTCGACATATGAGCGTTGGAGCAATTGGTAATAGTTACAGTTCATATTCACCCTACTCTGTGATTTCCAGCGGCGGTCAGATCAAGAGCGCAGCGCAGGATGCAGCAGGGCTCGCTATAAATAAGAAGACTGAGGCTCAGATCACAGGCCTTGATCAGGGAAAAGAGAATTTGAAGGACGCAAAGTCCGCTCTTAATATTGAAGATGGTGCTATGGAGGGCATTGCTGATTACCTTCAGAACATCAAGGAGCTGGCAATCCAGGCAAAGAACGACACTCTTTCCGATGAGGACAGGAAGTACATCCAGGGTCAGATCGATGAGTATAAGCAGGGCATTGACGACATCGCTAATGGTACTACTTATAATGAAAAGAATCTTCTGAATGGCACCACTGATAACCTGAAGATCGCAGCTGACGGAAATGGTAGCACTGCGCAGGTTTCAACAAGCAACAGCACTGTTGAGAAGCTTGGCCTTAAGGATTTCGATGTTACCAGCGGAAACTTCAATCTTGATGACATCGACAAGGCTATGGAGACCCTTCAGGATAGCAGGACCACTACAGGAACTGAGACCAACAGGGTTGAGTACGCAGCAAGCTACAATTCTAAGGCTTCTCTTGAACTCAATGGTTTCCAGATGGATCAGAATGAGGACAGAGCAATAGAGGCGCTTCAGGAGCTTAGAACAAAGCAGGCACTGGATGTTTACCAGTCACAGCTGCAGAATAAGCAGCAGGAAGACGCAGAGAGGCAGTCACAGCTCTTTTTCGCATAAGGTGCAGCCTCATATAACCTATTAACTTGACTTACGTCGAGCCCGTTGCCGGGACGGAGCATATCTTCGTTCTGGTGACGGGTTTTGTTGATTAATGTCAAAATGAAGCTTACTATTAATAATAGAAGTTTAGAAATCAAGGAGGACTTATTATGCGGATTTGGGCTCACAGAGGATGCAGTCAGATGTATCCGGAGAACACACTGACATCATTTGAGAAGGCCATGAAGGTGCCCGGAATTGCTGGCATCGAGCTGGATGTGCAGCTGACCAGGGACGGGGAGCTGGTGGTAATCCACGATGAGCGCATAGATAGGACCACTGATGGTTTTGGCTACGTTCGTGATTACACGTTAAAAGAGCTAAAGACCTTCCATATACATACCGGCAATGAGAAGGCAGAACATATTCCTACAATGAGAGAAGTACTGGAGCTGTTGTCACCAAAGCTCAAAAAATGGACAGCTGAACAGGCTGACGATCCAAGGATCAACGTGGACTTTGGAGATGGCTTAAAGTCCCAGCTTGAGCCCGGAGATCTTGGCATGCGCCTTAATATTGAGCTGAAGAACAGCGTGTATGATTATCCATCCCTGGAGCAGAAGACCATCAATATGGTCCATGAGTTCGGCGTTCAGGATGCGATCGTGTATTCAACTTTTTATGCAGAATCTCTTTTGAGAGTCCATGAGATTGATTCTCAGGCGGAGCTTGGAATGCTGGATGACAAGGTTTCTGATTGCCTCTACAAGGCTCAGGGCCTGGAAAAGAGCTTTCAGCGCACCAACAGTTCTTTTGCCGAGACACAAGACAGTGGATTCAAGTTCGCACTTCACCCCTTTGGGAATAAAATGGACATTGACAGAGAAAGATACGACGACCGTATAGTCCGTGCGTGGTTCACAGGGCACCTCTATCCGGAGAAGCCAACTGGAGGGCGTCTTAACATTTCCAAGTACGAAGCCCTTGGTATCACTGATATTTTCCTGAATGAACCCGAGAAGTATCTGGGGAATGAAATTTAATTTTATATTTCTGCGACTTTATTGAAATTTTATCTTTTTTGAGATATCCTGTGTAATATACGTATGGTTTTTTATGGAATTTTTAGAAAAGCTACAAAAATAATTAACGATATGATTGCTTGCATGATTGGTTCTTTTATAAAATGGCATTTGTGAAAGGAAGCATAATGGGTAACAATAGTTTAACTAATAATACACAGTGCCGGGCCGAGCGACAAAAGAGCACCTTTGTTGTGAAAGTCGAGTATTGCCAGAGAGGAACCTGGCAAGGAAAGGTGATCTGGGCAGAAGAGAACCGAACCGTACGTTTCAGAAGTGCACTTGAGCTTCTCAGGCTGATAAATGAGGTGGTTGGAAGCGAACAGGCGGAGGAGAAAGCGGATATACAGGCTGGCTGAAAATTTATATTTTTTTTATGGTATTTTGCAAAAACAGGTATATTTATGATTTTCTGTATGATACCCACTCGGTTAAGATATATCCATAAGAGGGGAATTGCTTATGAATAAAGAGACTTTCAATTCAAACAATTCAGGACATAAGGATAACGAGACATTTTTAGTAAAGTTCAATTCAGAGCAAAACGGAACCTGGCAGGGAAATATTTTGTGGGCTGAGGGGAATAAGACCAAGCACTTCAGAAGCGCTCTGGAGCTGATAAACCTGATCGATGAGGTGGTCAGGGACGGCAAAGGAGCACAGACCGAGAGCGACAGATCTTTTGGATGAGCGCATAGCTTTCTGATAGTAAATAACAACTGACATAAATTCTGGGGTATCCCATTTAAGAGGCCGTATGAGTTCTTCATGCGGCCTTTTTTGAAACTTAGGGGTTTGCTATTGAGAGGGCTGTTAGGTTATAATCAAAATGGTAATCAGACTAGAGAGAAATGAGAGTAAGGCACAGAAAATGAGCGAATCTAAGCAGATGCTTTTTGCGAAGAACCTGATCTGCATGTGCATAAATAGTAATGAAAATGCAGATTATCAGGGACTAATATATCATCAGTATGCAGATGATCCTATCGCCTTTGAGGGGATGACAGATTTCCTTGTTAAGGCGGAGGCTCTTTTTGATGAGTGGGACTTCCCTCAGCGGGGCCTGGCTCAGCGATATTTTAAAAAGAGCAATAGGAGTGAGATAGGTTATAAAAAGAAAAAGCTGGAGGACAAGCTACCTATCGAGATAATCCAGGAAAAGGTCGGAGTCAGAAACGTACAGAATAAAAAGGGTGAGCTTGGAACTTTTATGATCCAGGTAGTCTTCAGACAGGATGCCACCTGGCAGGGTCACATGATCCATCAGGAGGCCAATGAGAAAGTTGATTTTGTAAGTGCTCTGGAACTGATTAAATTCATAGACGGTGCGCTTTCGGGCGATAGAAAGGTTTCAGGCTAATATTGGGTAAAAGAGCTAAAGTAAGAAAAATCACAATTATAACAACTATTGCGCTGGTGTTGATTCTTGTGGCTGCGACTGTGGCTTTCAAGATTTATACCAGCCATTATTATGCTGCGGACGACAACATGGTGGCCCGGATAAGCGCCCAGGCGCAGGATAAGGTGGCAATGTTTTCGAACAATGACGGTATTTCTTTTGTGCCAAAGGACGGGAATTACAGGTCAATAATCGTGTTTTACCCGGGAGGCAAGGTGGAGTACACTGCCTACAGCGCACTTATGTATGAGCTGGCTTCCCGAGGGTTCATATGTCTTTTGATAAGAATGCCGGAGAATATTGCGATTTTGGGCTTTGACGCGGCGGATGATCTGGTTCTTGACACTGAGGAGATGAGAAAGCTGGCCGGGGATCTGGACTGGTATATGGCAGGGCATTCTTTGGGTGGAGCAGCAGCGTCCAAGTATCTGGCGGAGCATTTCGAAAAAGACACTTTGAACACGTTTGGTGGTTTGTACAAGGGTCTTATTCTTTGCGGAGCTTATCCTGCCAATGATCTGAGTAAGGCGCCGATCCGCATGCTATCTATATATGGCTCAAATGATGGTGTCATGAATAGAGAGGCGTACGAGGGGTACAGGGTTAACTGGCCTGTGGACTCTACGGAGGTTGTGATTGATGGGGGTAACCATTCATATTTCGGGTGTTATGGAATTCAGGATGGAGACGGAGAGCCCACAATAAGCAACGAACAGCAGATTAAAGAAACGGCTGATATTATTGAGGAATGGATAGGATGATCTGTTGCGCCTCTGGGGAGGCGTGAACGTGGTACTATAGGAGGGTTACGATGGATTTTCAGATTGTTGAGGTTTTTAACAGGAGTGTAACTATTGAGCTGGTCAGTGACGCGGCTTTTCGTCAGGGCCAGCCCTTTGACGTCTATATTGACGGGGAAAAGACATGTTCCACCAATCGAAACGTTGTCACCGTTGACGGACTCTTGCCTGACAGGAAGTACAAGATTGGAGTAGCTTTCGGGGATGAAGGCGGGGCTTTTGGTACCGGGGAATCTGCTGATGGCATGGTTCGCGGAAGTGACGCAGTAATGGTTGAGCGTGAGTTTGTGACAAAGCATGAGTCTGTGCTTTTAAATGTTCGCGCTTTTGGAGCAAAGGGCGATGGTGTGACTTTAGACACAGCTGCTATTCAGGCGGCAATTTGCTCCTGCCCAAAGGATGGAACTGTATATCTGCCGAAGGGTACATATTATTCGACAGCTCTTTTCTTGAAGAGTGACATGACATTGTGGCTGGATGAAGAGGCTGTGCTGTTGGGGGATACTGACAGAGAGCACTATCCGTTGCTTCCGGGAATGACTCCCACAACTGATGAGAAGGATGAGTACAATCTTTCCAGCTGGGAGGGGAATCCGCTGACCAGCTTTGCTTCACTGATCACGGCTATTGATGCGGAGAATCTGGATATTATCGGACCGGGTGTTATTGATGGAAATGCCCAGAATTCTGACTGGTGGGTTAATGCGAAAGTTAAGCGCATTGCATGGAGACCAAATGCTATTTATCTGTGTCGTTGCAAAAATGTAAGGGTGCAGAATGTGTCGGTGCAGAATTCTCCTTGCTGGACAGTGCATCCTTATTACTGTGATGATCTGGCTTTCCTGAATCTGAATATATGGAATCCTTCAGATTCGCCTAACACGGATGGTCTGGATCCAGAAAGCTCCAGCAATGTGCTGGTTCTGGGAACTGTGATTTCTGTTGGCGATGACTGCATGGCTATTAAGAGCGGAAAGTACTACATGGCTCTTAAACACCACAAGGTTACGGAGAATGTGGTGATCAGGAACTGTCTGTTTGAGAGAGGCCATGGCAGCGTGACTGTTGGGTCTGAAGCTGCCGGTGGTGTTAAGAATGTCAGGGTTTCCCAGTGCATTTTTGATGGCACAGACAGGGGACTTAGGATAAAGACAAGGCGCGGTCGTGGAGAGCGCTCTGTTCTTGATGATATTTTATTTGAGAAGATTGAGATGGATGGCGTGCATATGCCATTCACTGTGAATATGTTCTATTTCTGCGATCCGGATGGACACAGTGACTACGTGCAAAACCAGGCTCCGGCTCCTGTGGATGAAATGACACCTGTTATTGGACTCATTGCAGGACGTGATATCAATTGCCGCGGTGTTTCTGCATGCGTACTTTGTGGAGTGGGTCTTCCTGAGAGTCCTATTGGGGAGCTTAGGTTCGAGAACATCAAGGTGCAGTTCCTGCCTGAAGATGAGAGGGTGCCTGAGAGGCCTGTAATGATGGACAATTTTGACGAGATGAGTGGCAGAAGCGTTTTCGCAAGGAATGTAAAGAAGCTTGTGCTTAGGAATGTGGAGATTGCCGGTGCAGCAGATACGGATCCACAGCTTGAGGCAGTTGGCGAGCAGGTGCTTGATGGGGTGAAGTACGTTTAAGGCGTGGCTTGTTATGAGGCAAACGCCTGTTGTTATAGGGAGATGTTGTTGTGATTATTCAGGTTGAGAAAAAGGGTGGAGACTTCTGTGGTGTGCAGGAGGCTATAAATGCGGTACCTTACGGTGAGAAGGCTGAGATTCATGTGGGCGAAGGCACATTCAGGGAAAAGCTTTTTTGCGAAAAGAAAGATATTGTGATCATTGGGGCCGGCATTGACCGGACCGTGATCGACTTCGATGATTATGCTAACGAGATCATGGAGGATGGCAGCAAACGCGGTACTTTTAGAAGTTTCACCGCGTTTTTTGGCGGTGAGAGAGTCTGCGTTCGGGACATGACTATCAGGAACAGCGCCGGAGATGGGCGAGTTGTTGGTCAGGCTGTGGCTGTATATGCAGATGCGGACTTTTGCTTCTTTGAGAATGTTCGCATGGTTGGCTGCCAGGATACGTTGTTCTGCGCACCTTTGCCGGTGGCTGAGCGCCAGGCCAAGGGATTTCTCGGTCCACGTGTCTTTACGGAGCGGCGCCTGACTAAGCAGTATTTCAAGAACTGCGAGATTTCAGGTGATGTGGATTTTATTTTCGGCGGAGCAGACGCGGTATTTGATGACTGCGTTATCGTGTGTAACGACAGGGAGCATAGAGGTGCTGCTAGTGGAGAGAGGCAGCATGGCGTTGGCGTAAATGCAGGTGGGACTGCGGGAGCTGGAGTTGGCACAAGTGCAGGTGGCAGGCTGGATAAAGACCAGATCGATGTGACAGAGCGCCTTGTAAACGGCTATATTACTGCTGCTTGTGGCTTGAAGGATAATCTGGGCTTTGTGTTCAGGAATTGCAAGATCAGCGGCGCAAAAGGCTGCGAACCCGGATCTGTTTTCCTTGGCCGTCCCTGGAGAGAAGAGGCAAGGACAGTGTTCCTCAACTGTGAGATGGATGAAACTATCGCTCCTGAGCGTTTTTCCGGCTGGGGAGGGATCACCAGGGAAGAACCTGACACATTTTACGGTGAATTTGGCACCATAATGGCAGACAGAAGTGTATCTGAGACTGAATTCACGGAACAGGCTGATGTAGTTAAACATGTCGATCTTTCAGGGAAGAACCCGTGGGTTAAAGATATTGATGAGGAAATGGCTGCGGAACTGTCTGCCAGAGCCAATGAAGTTGTGAAGATCGTGGCTAGGTAAGCGCATGGGGTCAACTATGAAAGGGAAGAAACGATTCCTCCGGAAAATTATGCTTTTCGCCTTGATGGCGCTGTTGCTGGTTGGATGCGGGAAGAAAACGCAGGAAGCACAGGCGCCTTCGCAGCAGGTGGAACTGGCAGTTGTGGCAGACGGTGCAGAGACGAAAGTCACATCCAGAGAAAACAGTGGCAGTGTTGGCACATCGAGCGAGGAAGGCTCAGGTGCTGAAAATACAGAAACAGTAGGCGACTCCGGAAGCTCAGAGCCTCAGGTGGTGGCAGTTAGTGATGACTTGCCAGACGAAGATGGTATCTACACTGATAAGGATGAACTGGCGTTGTACATTCATACCTATGGACATCTGCCATCGAACTTTATCACTAAGAAAGAAGCTAAGGCGTTGGGATGGTCCGGAGGATCTGTCGAGGACTATGCAGAAGGTAAGAGCATTGGCGGAGACAGGTTTGGTAATTATGAAGGCCTTTTGCCGGATGGCAAGTATTACGAATGTGATGTGGACACGCTAGGTAAAAAGAGCCGAGGCGCTAAGCGGCTCATATATAGCAAAGATGGAGCAGTCTGGTACACAGAGGACCACTACGAGACCTTTGAACAGCTCTACGAGCCGCGAGATAATTAAGGAGAAACGCATGGAACAGGTTTTTTACTTAGACTTAAAGGGAATAGAATCCAAAGAAGACCTTCACAAGCTTCTTGCGCGGGAACTTCCACTTCCAGAGTGCTATGGCGCCAATTTAGATGCCTTCTATGATGTCCTGACTGAGCAAGGTGACGGCTGGAATCTGATTTTCTATAACACGCCCAAAGAGCGTCAGGCTGATCCGGATAACCGGGAATTTTCCACCTATCTTTCTAAGTTCCAAAGCATGTGCCAGGATGCGTGCGATGAACTGGAGGGCCTTAAAATCAGGTTTTTTTAAGGCTGTCGCTTGGAAGATGATGAATAGGCGCCTGAAACGCCGAAAACTAAAAACCGTTTGACAACTTTACAAAAGTCACCTAATATATTTCTATTGATAAGAGGGAGTAGCTGGCTGGCGTAAGTTGGCTGCCGGATCCGTCAGGACGATGCAAAGGAGCATCCGAATCCGGCCTAAGGTATATTCTTTACTGACAGCAAGACTTTTATCGTAGCTTTGCGCTATGATAGGGTCTTTTTTTATGTAATAAGGATAAAGAACACTCGGCGATAGACTATCGCTAGCGACATTCTTGTTTGCCATCATAGCATTTAATTTGTGGAGAAAAAGGAGAGAAAATAATTGAAAACACTTGCTATTATTTTGTTCGTGGTGATGTATATTCTGATGATCACATTACCGAAGAGGCGTGCTATTGTAGCACTGGTAACAGCCGGAATATTCGTGGCGACAGGAATCCTGCCATTCACACAGGTATTCGGAGCAATTGACTGGAATGTTCTGATGATGATCTTCGGAACCATGGTAATTGTGGATTATTTCATCGAATCCAAGATGCCAAACAGGATTGCAGAGTGGCTCTTAAACCTGGCACCCAACGTAATGTGGGTAACCATTCTGATGTCTCTTTTCTCTGGATTCATATCAGCGTTCATCGATAACGTAGCAACTGTCCTCATGGTAGCGCCTGTTGGACTGGCTATCTGTAAGAAACTTAAAATATCACCTGTTCCTATAATCATCTGTATCGCAGTTTCTTCAAACCTTCAGGGAGCTGCAACACTGGTAGGTGATACCACTTCAATCATGCTTGCTGCAGCTGCAGGAATGGACTTCAACGACTTCTTCTGGATGCAGGGACATCCTGGAATCTTCTTCGCTGTTGAGCTTGGAGCTCTGGCAACAGTGCCTATTATGATGGTTATGTTCCGCAAGGATAAAGAGCCTGTGAGCTCCGATGAGCACACTATTGTAACAGACTATGTTCCTACAATCATGATGCTTGGACACGTAGTTCTGTTGATCCTGGCTTCATTCATTCCAAATAAGCCAGACGTAACAAATGGTGTTATCTGTATGGTTTGCGGAATCATCAACATAGTATGGGAGATCTTCCTTTCAAAGGGAACAGACAGCATGTGGCATTCACTTAAGGCGATCGATTACGATACAATGCTGCTCCTTGCAGGCTTGTTCTGCGTAATCGCCGGAATCACAAATGTTGGTATCATCGACGAACTGGCACAGCTCATTGCCAGCGCCGGAAAGGGCAATATCTTCCTGCTCTACACCGTAATCGTGTTTGGTTCAGTGGCAATCTCGGCATTCATCGATAACATACCGTATGTAGCTACCATGCTTCCTGTGCTGGCCAGTCTTTCAGTCGTAATGAACGTAAGTCCACTGCTTTTGTACTTTGGACTTCTGATCGGTGCAACCCTTGGCGGAAACCTTACACCAATCGGCGCATCAGCTAACATCGCTGGCGTTGGTATGCTCCGTAAGGAAGGCTACGAAGTATCATTCAGTGATTTCATGAAGATCGGCGTACCTTTCACACTGACAGCTGTAATTGCAGGTTACCTGTTCATCTGGTTCGTTTATGCATAAAAAAGCCCCTTGCATTTATAAATGGATTCGAGTAGAATGATTTTGCACAATTTATTAATGGCTTTTTAGTAAAAGAAATTTAGGAGTAATACAATGGGATCTTTAAAGGATTTATTCTTTGGAAGTGATACAGAAAGAGAGGCTAATAATATGTCAAACGAAGAACTTAAGAACGAGACAAGCGCTGAGAACACAGCTGATGGAAATCTTATAGATGCGAGCATGCTTGTAGGTGATATCATCACAAAGCATCCTCTTGCAGCACAGTTCCTTATGGAGTGTGGAATGGGATGTATCCATTGCCCAGCTTCACAGATGGAGTCACTGGCTGAGGCCTGTGCAGTGCATGGCATCGATGGCGAAGAGATCACAGACGCTCTTAATGATTACCTGATGGAGCATAACGCATAAGACTATAAGTTATCAATAACATCAAAAGAAAAATGGACCCCTGGAAGGCCGATAAAGGCAGTCCAGGGGTTTTTTAAACAGAGTCAAAAAATCATGTCCGTCATTCGAAGTTTTAAATCTGAAATTATTCTATAAAAAGTATGTTTTTTTGCGAAAATATAATTGTTAAAAGAGATTTTTGATCGATTTGAAGCTATAATTAATAGTGACTTTTTGTGTGGAAACCTTAGCAACAAGGATGGAGCTATGACAGTAGGAAACGCCTGGTCATTGGACATAAAAGCTAAACATGAGCACGATTTTCGCCGCACCATTCTGATCGTTGACGACGAGCCGGTTAATCTGCGCCTTCTTGGGAATATCCTTGGGGGCGAGTACGACACGCTTTACGCTCAGACCGGGGAAGAGGCTTTGAATGAGATCAGAAATCACAAGGATTTTTTGTCTCTGGTGCTGCTTGATCTGTACATGCCTAAAGGAAATGGCTACATGGTCCTTGATGCCTTAAGGGAGAGCGAGGACCTTCGAAACATTCCCGTGATCGTGTTTACCGCGGAGAAGAATGCAGAGGTGGAGAGCCTGAAAAAGGGCGCTGTGGACTTTTTAAACAAGCCCTATGACAGCCCGGAGGTCATTAGGGCCAGGGTCAGTCGCGCTATAGAACTGTCAATTGGAAGTAATATCATTGGAGCAACAGGTATAGACAAGCTCACGGGGCTTATGACCAGGGAATATTTCTTCCAATACTGCCATGAGTACGACAAGTTCCACCCGGATCAGGAAGTGGACGCCATAGTGGTGAATTTCAGCAAGTTCCACCTGGTCAATGAACTGTACGGCCGAAGTTTTGGTGATAAGGTGCTTCAGGGAATTGCTGATGGGGCAAGGACTGTGGCCAGGGCCTGCGGAGGCGTTGCATGCCGCCACAATGCTGACTGTTTCTACATTTACGTGGAGCACCAGGAGGATTACGACCAGATAGTCCAGACAGTGGATGAGAAGCTGTCGTCAATCATGAATAGCAGCGATGTGCACCTTAGGATTGGTGTATATCCTGACATATATCACTCAGTGAACCTGGAACAGCGCTTTGACAGGGCGATTCAGGCCAGCAACTCAATTTCCAGGAACTCTAACCAGACACTGGTTGCTGTTTACGACAATCGGATGCATGAAAAAGAGCTTTATGAGGCGAGACTACTTGGCGATATTGAGAAAGCTCTTTTGGAAAATCAGTTTAATGTAGTGTTCCAGCCAAAGTATGACATCACAGGAGACAAGCCAAAGCTCTGCAGCGCCGAGGTGCTGATAAGGTGGAAGCATCCGGAATTTGGCTTCGTCCGCCCGGATTTCTTTATCCCTCTCTTCGAGGAGAATGGTCGGATAAAAGAGCTGGACCGTTATGTGTGGCGTGAAGCTGCCAGGCAGGTAAAGCGTTGGAAAGACATGTATGGGGCTTCAATCCCGATATCTGTCAATGTTTCACGAGTTGACATCTTTGATCCGGACCTTCTGGAGTTTTTAAAAGAGATGGTGGCTGAAAACGGCCTTACTACTGAGGATATCCACCTGGAGATAACGGAGACTGCCTACACAGACAGCGTTACCACCATCATTGAGGTGGTTAACAGCCTAAGGGACGCAGGATTCAAGGTCGAGATGGATGATTTTGGAAAGGGCTATTCGTCCCTTAACATGCTCACATCCCTTCCAATAGATGCCCTGAAGCTGGATATGGCCTTCATAAAAGACATTGCGGAGAACAACAAGGAAATGAGCATGGTGGAATTCATCCTGGAAATCGCCAGATTTCTGAAGGTTCCAGTTATAGCCGAGGGCGTGGAGAGCCAGGAACAATTTCTTTTGCTAAAGAAGGCAGGCTGCGATATCATTCAGGGCTATTATTTCTCAAAACCGGTAACAGCCAGCGAATTTGGAAGGCTCATTGAAAAGAATGCATGAAACATCTTGCTTAGAAAGGAGCAGGCGTTATGACAATAGATTCCTTAAGGGGTTATGGTGCAAACGTGGAGGAAGGCCTTGAAAGATGCATGGGCATGGAGGACTTTTACATTGAGATGATCGAGCTGGGAATGGCGGATGAGAGGTTCGAAAACCTTGGTCCACAGCTGGATGCGGGAAATCTTGAGGAGGCATTTGAGACCACCCATGCGCTTAAGGGCGTCATCGGAAACCTGGCTCTGACACCGCTTTACGAGACTATCTGCGAGATCACAGAGCACCTTCGCGCCAGCGACCAGATTGACTACAAGCCATTATATGATAAACTCTTAGAGCAGAGGAAGCAGATCATGGATCTGTAATTATGAAAAGAGATTTTGCTGTTTTGGGGGTAACACATGGAAAATGAAGAGAATAAGCAGACGGGTGAGGAGCAAAAGGCCGAAAACAAAAATCCCATCTACTACATAATTGAGCATATGCCCGAACTGGACCTTTGGGGGAGAGTTCGGGTTCTTTTTAGGTGGCTGTTTCTTGGTGGAATAACAGGTGTTGTGGTTGGCTGCATTGGCGCGGCTTTTTCAAAGG
This sequence comes from Butyrivibrio sp. AE2032, assembly GCF_000702965.1. Taxonomy (NCBI): domain Bacteria; kingdom Bacillati; phylum Bacillota; class Clostridia; order Lachnospirales; family Lachnospiraceae; genus Butyrivibrio; species Butyrivibrio sp. AE2032. The sequence continues at coordinate 1,717,412 of NZ_JNLF01000003.1, forward strand.
CTATCCTTTTTGCCACTCAGTTCAGGACTGATCACGACCTGATAATCCTGGGGCTTCCCGTGGCGGGACTTGTGATAGTTGCCATGTACAGGGCATGTAAAGATTACGAGGACAAGGGCACGAACCTTGTGATCAAGTCCATTCAGGAGGGAGAGAATCTTCCTATCACAAAAGCTCCGCTGATCTTCATTTCCACTACCATAACTCATCTTTTCGGCGGATCCACAGGCCGTGAGAGCGCTGCCCTTCAGATGGGTGGAAGCATTGGCTTTAACCTTGGAAAGCTTTTCAGGTTAAAAGAGGGAAACGAAAAGATCATTACTATGTGTGGCATGAGTGCTGCATTCTCAGCTCTTTTTGGAACGCCTATGACGGCTTCGTTTATGGCCATGGAAATTGAGAATGTTGGAGTAATGTACTACTCAGCTCTGGTTCCCTGCGTTGTTTCGGCGCTGGTGGCTAAGGGCATCAGTTCAAGTCTAGGAGCTGTAGGGGAACAGTTTGTTGTCAATGTTATTCCTGTTTTTAATCCCTATAATGCAGTGTTCACCGGGGTTCTGGCTATTCTTTGTGCGATACTGAGTGTTATTTTTTGCGATGTCCTTAAATTCTCCGGAAAAACCTATAAAAAGCTTCTGCCCAATCCTTATATAAGAGTGTTTGTTGGCGGATGTATCGTTGTGGCGCTGACATATATGTCAGGAACAAGGTATTACAATGGTGCCGGAATGAACGTTATTGAGATGGCACTTCGCGGCGAAGCGCCATATTACGCCTTCCTTTTGAAAATCATCTTTACAGCTCTGACTCTTGGTGCAGGCTACAAGGGCGGTGAGATCGTGCCAGCCCTTTATATTGGAGCAACCTTTGGGTGCCTGTACTCCCAGCTTTTGGGGTTTGAGCCGGCCCTTTGCGCTGCTATCGGAATGGGAGCATTGTTCTGTGGAGTAACCAACTGCCCTATTTCCTCGCTGTTCATATGCTTTGAGCTGTTTGGCTTCAAGGGAATGCCATATTACCTTCTGGCAATTGCCCTTAGCTACACTTTCTCAGGGTATAGTAGCCTGTACAGCAGCCAGAAGATCATGTATTCCAAGTTCCACAACAAGTACATCAACAGGGAGACAAAGTGAAAAAGTATCGTGAAGCGCTTACGGCAGTTCTTGCCATTGCGCTTATCTACATAGTTTTCTATATAGTGGGGGTGGGATGTCCTATAAAGTTCCTTACGGGCATATCCTGCGCAGGCTGTGGCATGACAAGGGCTTATCTGTCTCTTTTGCGCCTTGATGTGGCAGCGGCCTTTCATTATCATCCCCTTTTCCCACTTCCGCCGCTGGTTCTTCTATTAGTTCTTTTCAGGAAAAGAGTTCCCGACAAAATTTATAAGCTGATGCTGTTTACAATAACAGGCGTATTTCTTATAATATACCTGTTGCGGCTTTTTGATGCGACGGACACGGTAGTTGTTTTTGAACCCACCAGGGGTTTTATCTATCGGATATTTGAATTTTTAGGGAGGATACTTAAAAATGTTTTGTAGTAATTGTGGGGCACAGATTGGTGAAGGGGAGAAGTTCTGCCCTAACTGTGGGACGCCTGTTGGCGCCGGATCTGAAGTAAAGAAATTCGTAGTGCCTGAAGAGGGCATTCCACAGGGCGAATCAAGCGGATTTAACCAGAATGCAGGAAACGCTGCAAATGGTGCATATGAACAGGGAATAGGAAATGGTGCAGGAAGCGGAGCAAATTCCGGAAGCTTCACCTATGCAGGCCCAATGGGAATGATCCCTCGTAAGACAGACAGGAGCTTTTGGCTGTACCTGCTTCTTACATGGGTAACATGTGGAATTTATAATCTGATCTTCATGTATGAGGTCATCAGGGATGTGAACATTGCCTGCGAAGGCGACGGAGAGGAAACTCAGGGGCTCTTGGTTCTGATTCTTCTTTCCATAGTAACATGTGGTATCTATACCTTTATTTGGTATTACAAGCTGGGGAACAGGCTTTCAAAGAACTGCAAGAGATATGGCTACAATGTATCTGAGGACGGAGTCACAGTTCTTTTATGGATGATCTTAAGTTCATGGCTTTGCGGAATCGGAACCTATGTGGCTAAGTACATCATCATCTCACAGACAAACATGGTCTGCACAGGCTACAACAGGGCTAACGGACTGGCCTGACAGGACAAAACACCCTCTGAAAAATAATTTCTAAAAAAATATCAAATTTTATTAAATTTTGATAAACTTTGTGCTATTATGGTGTGGAGGGGTATTTCAAAACCTTCGGAATTTCAATCAAATGTTTGACAAAAGAGAAAGGAGCACCTGTTATGTCAAGCCAGTTGCGCTATTCTCCGTTTAAGCCAAATTTGAAGACAGCCGAAGTATTTGCATGGGGCGATCCGGAGTACAATTTGTTTGACCAGCTCAATGAGAAATATGAGCAGAAACACCCAGAATTCTGCCATTTGTCCACATATGAGAAGATGGTCATCAGGCAACAGATTCATCATGAAGCCATAGGGCTGACACCACTAAATCTTATAATGGATTTTGTCGAAGATCCGCAATTCGATGAGTTCAGAGCAGTGGAAAATCTGTAAAAATTAATGGAATACTATTGCTGCCAAGCAACTGAAACGCCATGGGTTTTTCATTAGGGAAGGCCCATGGCGCTTCTATTGCATTAATAATTTATGCTTGTTACAATTAATTGCATAGAGGGGGTTCACTTCATGCTTAATCTTATGTATGTGGGGATTGCTTTTTCGCTGGTGTTTTACGTGGTGTTTGGTGTGGCTATCCGCTTCATGGAGCTGACCGATAAGACCAGGAATAATGCAAGACTTCTGATTCTTGTAACTTCCATGATGATTTTTGCAATATCAGGTGCTATTGCCGGAGTCCTTAATCTCAAACTTGGGCTTTACGTTCTCGGCATTTCTTTGATTGTGCTTTCGCTCGTGGCGATTCTCTTCGTGCTTTCCATACTGGTTGAACTTCATCAGATTAAATTCAGAGTGCGCATGCGCAGGTTCATGGTTCTTTTTGACGTGGTGGACAAGTTCCGCACTGAGGGCAAGAGCCACGAGGAGATCATGTCTTACCTTACAAATATTCAGAAGCTTTCATTTAAGGAAGCATCTGATTTTATGGAGTTCATTTCCGACCCTACCAACTACCAGTTTTTGGCTGATGTAAACGCCAAGATACAGGAGGCCAAGGTCCTTAAGAAGGCCGAGACAGATTATTTCATGTGATAGTTCTTTTGCCCGGGCGTGAGCCTTATAATATGAAAAGAGCTTACGGTGACTCTCAGGATTATCCTGGGGGTCACTTTTTTGCTTTAAAGTATTGACTTTTTAAAATAATTATTTTAACTTAGGATATAACATTGTATACAAATATACATTTGATTGAGGAGGATTTGTTTATGAAGAAGTTTAATAAAGTAGTTAGTACTGTTATGGCTTCTGCTCTGGCAATGGCAATGCTCGCAGGATGCGGCGATGGAGCTGCTCAGTCTGCCGGATCAGGAAGCGGATCATTCAAGATCGGAGCTATCGGACCTCTTACAGGCGCAGCTGCTGCATACGGAAACGCAGTTGTTAACGGCGCTCAGATCGCTGTAGACGAGATCAACGCTGCAGGCGGAATCAATGGTTATCAGATAGAGTACAAGAGCGAGGATGACGAGCTCAACGCAGAGAAGTCAGTTAACGCTTATAACAGCCTTAAGGACTGGGGAATGCAGGTTCTTGTTGGATCAACAACTTCTGCTTGCTCAATCGCTGTTTCAGAGAATACAAAGGCTGACAATATGTTCCAGCTTACACCTTCAGGATCTGCTGAGGACTGCGTAAAGTATGACAATGTATTCCGTGTTTGCTTCTCAGATCCTAACCAGGGTATTGCTTCAGCTCAGTACATCAGCGATCACAACCTTGCTACAAAGGTTGGTATCATCTATGACAACTCAGACGTTTATTCTTCAGGTATCTACCAGAAGTTCGTTGAGGAATCAGCAGGCAAGAACTACGAAGTAGTTTCAGCTGAGGCTTACACACAGGACAACAACACAGATTTCTCAGTTCAGCTCCAGAAGGCTAAGGACGCAGGTGCTGATCTTGTATTCCTTCCTATTTATTACTCAGATGCAGCTCTGATCCTTACACAGGCTAACACAATGGGTTATGCACCTACATTCTTCGGTGTAGATGGTATGGACGGAATCCTTACAGTTGAGAACTTCGACACATCACTGGCTGAGGGACTTATGCTTCTTACTCCTTTCGCAGCTGATGCTACAGATGATCTTACAGTTAACTTCGTTAAGAAGTACAAAGAGAAGTACGGCGAGACTCCTAACCAGTTCGCAGCTGATGCTTACGATGCAGTATTCATCATCAAGACAGCTATGGAGAAGGCGAACGTAACACCTGACATGAGCGTTTCTGATATCTGCGATGCAGTTAAGGGTGCTATGGTTCAGATCGAGGCTTCAGGTCTTACATCATCAAAGATGACATGGGCAGCTTCTGGTGAGCCTAACAAGGAGCCTAAGGCTGTTGTTATCAAGGGCGGCGTATACGTTTCAGCTGAATAGAGCACTTGGTGAGGTCCTTTCGAACCTAGTGCGAACCATGGGCGGACACTTAACGAGGTTTTGTCGAGTTTAGTGTAGCGACCAAGAGTGAGCGCTACTTTACATTAAGAATTATAATATGGATCAACTTCAGCAAGGGATGCTGTCACAGGCCTCCCTTGTTTTACATTTGAGCGATAAGCTTTAAAATGATAAAATATATCAAGTGTTTATCTTATTAGTAGGGAGGAGTTTTGTGGGATGAGTTTTCTTACCTATCTCATTAACGGATTAAGTTTAGGGAGTATATATGCCATAATCGCTCTTGGATACACCATGGTTTATGGTATTGCCAAGATGCTGAACTTCGCTCATGGCGATTTCATCATGGTGGGCTGCTACATTATCTTTTCAGTGAGCGCAGCCATGTCAGGTAATTCTGTGGTGGGCATCATTGTGGCGATCATACTGTGTACGCTTCTTGGCGTGACAACTGAGTTCGTGGCCTACAGGCCTCTTCGCGGAGCAGCTTCACCTCTGGCGGTTCTGATCACAGCTATCGGTGTGAGCTACCTTCTTGAAAACATCGCGCTTCTTATCTACGGCGCAGATATCAAGTCATTTTCATCAGTAATTTCATGGGAAGGCCTATCTTTTGCAGATGGCCAGCTGAAGATCCAGGGCGTAACCATTATTACAATCCTTGTGAGCGTGGTTATCCTTATTGCTTTGCAGCTGTTCATCAACAAGACCAAGCAGGGACAGGCCATGCTGGCAGCTTCTGAGGACAAGGGCGCAGCTACTTTAATGGGTATTAACGTCAACAGGACAATTGCTCTTACATTTGCAATTGGTTCTGCTTTGGCGGCCATTGCGGGAGCGCTTCTTTGCTCAGCTTATCCTTCCCTTTCTCCATACACCGGCGCAATGCCCGGAATCAAGGCCTTCGTTGCAGCGGTTCTTGGTGGTATCGGATCTATCCCCGGAGCAATGATTGGCGGGCTGGTGTTGGGCATAGTAGAGATTCTCTCAAAGACCTACATTTCATCACAGCTTTCCGATGCGATTGTATTTGGAATTCTGGTTGTGGTGCTGCTGGTTAAGCCGACCGGAATATTGGGTAAAGTAATACAGGAAAAAGTTTAAAGGCCTGAACTTAGTGAGGCCCCTCACGAACTTAGTTCGCGCCTTTGTTTTGGCGACACATGCCTATGCATGTGGAGAGCAAAACCTCATTATTATCCTGGAATTCGCACAACTTCCTGAAAGGTAGCAAATATATGAACAAGACGACAAAATCAAATCTCATTACATATGGCATTGTCATCGGAGCCTACATCATCGTTGAGATCCTGATGCTGACCGGCAATCTTTCAAGCCATCTTAAAGGTCTTTTGGTCCCAATGACATATTATGCGGTTATTGCAGTAGCCCTGAACCTCTGCGTAGGAATTCTGGGTGAGCTCAGTATTGGACATTGCGGATTTATGTGCATCGGAGCATTCTCCAGCGCCTTTTTCTCAAGGGCAACAGAGAACGCAATCCCTACTGTGCCAAGATTCATACTGGCTTTCATTATTGGAATCGCTTTCGCAGCGCTCTTTGGCTTCCTTATTGGAATTCCGGTACTTCGTCTTAAGGGTGACTACCTGGCGATCGTTACACTGGCTTTTGGTGAGATTATCAAAAATGTCATCAATGCTCTGTACATCGGTATCGACGGCAAGGGCTTCCACTTTACAATGAAGAGTTCCATGGATCTTGGGATGGAGCCTGACGGCGACATTATCGTAAACGGAGCCATGGGAATCACCGGAACACCGCATAATTCTAGCTTTACGGTGGGCATTATAGTGCTGCTGATAGCTCTTTTCATCGTTCAGAATCTCGTAAATTCCAGGGACGGCCGTGCGATCATGGCTATCCGTGACAATTATATCGCCGCAGAGTCAACAGGCATCAACGTTACAAGCTACAAGATGATGGCGTTCACCATTTCTGCAGCAATTGCAGGGGCGGCAGGAGTTCTTTTCTCCCATAACATCACCACTTTGACGGCTTCATCACAGTACTTCGGGTTCAATGCGTCAATCATGATCCTGGTTTACGTGGTGCTTGGCGGAATCGGAAATATCAGGGGAAGCGTTATCGCAGCATGCATCCTGTACCTGCTTCCTGAGCTGCTCCGCGGCTTCAACACCTACAGAATGCTGATCTATTCGATCGTTCTCATCGTGATGATGATCGTGAACTGGTCGCCGAAGGTTATCGAGTGGCGTAAAAAGACCTTTGGGCGCATTAATCTTCCCTGGCGCAGGGCAAAGGAGGTGGCTTAAATGGCGCTTCTGGATGTAAATAACTTAAGCATTTCTTTCGGCGGCCTTAGGGCTGTTGATAATTTCAATATTACTATCGAGAAGGGCGAGCTTTACGGGCTTATCGGACCTAACGGTGCTGGAAAGACAACAGTTTTCAACCTTCTGACTGGTGTGTACAAGCCAAACGAAGGAATTATCAGGCTTGACGGCGAGGATATTACTCGCAAGAACACCATTGAGATCAATCATGCAGGTATCGCAAGGACTTTCCAGAACATCAGGCTTTTCAAGAACATGCCTGTTATCGACAACGTTAAGGTTGGGCTTTCCGAGCGATTTAAGTACAGCGCCCTGGAGGGGATGCTGCATATTGGCAAGTACAGCAAGGTTGAGAAAGAGATGGATGCAGAGGCAATGCGGCTTTTGAAGGTCTTTGATCTGGACGGGGAGAGGGATACTCTGGCGGCAAACCTTCCTTATGGTAAACAGCGTAAGCTGGAGATTGCCCGTGCCATGGCTACAAACCCTAAGCTCCTTCTTTTGGATGAGCCGGCAGCCGGCATGAATCCTAATGAGACAAAAGAGCTGATGGACACAATTGCACTTGTTCGCAGGGAGTTCGACATGACGATCCTTCTGATCGAGCACGACATGAAGCTGGTTTCAGGTATCTGCGAGAAGCTGACAGTGCTTAATTTTGGCCGTGTTCTGTGTCAGGGCGAGACCAAGGAAGTGCTGGCTAATCCTGAGGTTATTACGGCATATCTTGGAGAGTAGAGCACTTGCTGAGGTTCTTTCGAAGCTAGTGCGAACCTTGGGTGGCCACTTAACGAGGTAATGTCGAGTTTAGTGGAGCATCCCAGTGAGTAGGCTGAGAGGACTTGCTGAGGTTATTATAGAAGATTTGAGGTGTGATATATGGCTGATTCAATTTTGACGGTCAAAGATTTAAGTGTATATTATGGCGTGATCCAGGCCCTCAAGGGCATCTCTTTTCACGTAGACAAGGGCGAGATTGTGGCCCTCATTGGTGCAAACGGTGCGGGAAAGACAACAACTCTTCATACTTTGTCAGGACTCATAAATGCTGATAAAGGACAGATCGATTACAAGGGCTGGGATCTGATCAAGGAGCCAGGGCACAAGATTGTGAGCCTTGGAATGGCGCAGGTTCCTGAGGGGAGACGAGTTTTTGCAGAGATGACCGTGCTTCAGAACCTGAAGATGGGAGCTTTCACGAGAAAGGACAAGGTTGAGATGGAAGGCACATTGCAGACCATCTACAAGAGGTTCCCAAGGCTTGAAGAGCGTAAGAACCAGCTGGCAGGAACACTTTCAGGCGGTGAGCAACAGATGCTTGCTATGGGAAGGGCTCTGATGTCCCATCCTGATTTGATCCTTATGGATGAGCCATCCATGGGACTTTCACCGATTTTCGTTAATGAGATCTTCAGCATCATTGAGGATGTAAATAAGGATGGAGTGACAGTTCTTTTAGTAGAGCAGAACGCAAAGAAGGCTCTTTCTATCGCAAATAGGGCTTACGTCCTTGAGACAGGCTCCATTATCAAGGAAGGCGATGCAAAAGATCTGCTGAATGACGAGGATATTAAGAAGGCATATTTAGGTGAGTAGAGCACTTGCTGAGGTCCTTTCGAGGCTAGTGCGAACCATGGGGGGCCACTTGACGAGGTATTGTCGAGTCTAGTGGAGCATCCCAGAGTGGGCAGAGCGACATTTATATTTATTGGGAGGGATACATGAAGCGCAACATTACAATTACGATTGCAAGGCAGTATGGAAGCGGCGGACGTACCGTTGGTGAGATGCTTGCCAATGATATAGGAGTTCATTACTACAACAACGAACTGATCAAGCTTGCTTCAGAGGAGAGCGGTATCAGTGAGTCTCTTTTCCTGGAGACTGATGAGAAGTGCAGAAATACCGGATTTTTCAGGAAGTCTATAGATGTGTATCAGGGCGGACTCATCGGCCCTGACAGCAAGGATTTCACTTCTGAGGCGAACCTTTTCAATTATCAGGCCAAGGTCATCAAAAAGCTTGCTGAGACCAGCAGCTGTGTTATTGTTGGCCGTGCAGCTGATTTTGTGCTGAAGGACTACAACAATGTCCTTAGTGTCTTTGTTCATGCGCCCCATGACTTCCTTGTGGAGCAGGCAGCCAAGGTAAAGAGTCTTCCTCATGATGAACTGATCAAATTCATGGCCAAGGAAGACAAGTACCGTGCAGAATACTACGAGCACCACACAGGTCAGAAGTGGACCGACGCCATGAACTACGATCTGTGCCTCGACAGCAGCAAGCTCGGTTTCGAGAAATGCGTAGAAGCCATCAAAGCCCACGCCAGAGTGAGGTTTGGTGACGATATATTTGATTAATGCTAATGAAAATTTTATGCCCCTGGGATCAACAGCGATTCCAAGGTCATGAATAATCATCGAAAAAAGAGCGCCTCTTTTTTTAGGAGCGCTCTTTTAAATGTTCTTCTATTTTCTTCTTAATTTTCTGCTCAACCATAAGGGCAATGTCCACAGTCTTCATCCCTTTATAGTCCTCATAATAGATGGGATCCAGGTAGTAAACATAGGTAGTGACAGGGCCCTTATGTGGGCTGTTGTATACTTTATAGGAATCTATCAGTGCCACAGGAACAATGGGACACTTGGACATCTGAGCAAGCTTAAAGCTTCCGGCCTTAAAAGGCTCAACAATATTCCGATTGTCTTCCTTGTAACCACCTTCCGGGAAGAGGATGAATTTCCTGCCTTCTTCCACTATCTCTTTTGCCATTTCCTGGAATATCGTAAGGGTCTGACGAAGATTGTCCATCATCAGGCGCTTGCCGTCCACCAAAAGAAGGAACTCATTTACCAGAATAATGTGGGACTTTTTCTCGTCCATAACAAAGGAACAGGGCTTGTCGTGGGCTGTGAAAATCCCGGGAACATCGTACTTGCCCTGGTGATTGGGGTACATTACGTAGCCCCCCTCCTTGGGAAGCTTCTCCTGTCCGTAGGCGATGGTCTTGTAACCTGAAGACTTGTTCATCTTCTCCACCATCTCCTGAGCTATGGCGTAGCGCTCTTCCATGGAATGGCGCTCCGGATGCCTCAGCCAAATGTGTGTCTTGGTGACGTAATAGATGATCCTATGCAGGTTTTTTATAATTGTGCGGTAATAATTTGTCATTAAAAGAAATCTTTCTAATTATTTTTAAAGCTTCTCCATCAGAGACTTGAAGCCGTATTTCTCAAACTGTTCTTTTGCCTTTTCCTTGTCAAAATTCAGCTTAAAATCGTCAAGTGCCTGTGGGATGGGGTAATCCTTGCGGATCTGAGCTAGCTCTTTTGATAAAAGAGCCATATCCCTGTATTCAACCAGAGCCTTCATGGGGCTTCTTGAGATTCCCAGGTCTTCTTTCCAACTTGTGGCAAGTGCCTTCAGCTCTTTATCTCCATTGCAGGCATCAATCGCCTCATAGATACCCTCAACGGTGCGATACTTGGCAAGGAGCGGAATTGCTGCGCTGCTTACGCCCTTAACTCCAGGGATGTTGTCGCTGGCATCACCCTGAATCCCCTTTAAATCAGGAATCTGGCAAGGATCTACGCCGTACTCTTTAAGGCAAAGAGATGGTGAAACCTCAAAAGCCTTATCCGGGATGCTGGTCATCTTCCTGTTCCAACCAAACTCCGCGCCATACTTGGTCTGGAGCTCGTCCGCCGTCTCCTGCTTGGTCTGCACCAGCCAAACTCTGGTGTATTCACTCACAAGCTGCAGGTAATCATGGTCTTTGGTGATGATAAAAGAGGGAATCTCTTTTTCAAATTTATTGACCACGCTTCCCACGATATCGTCTGCCTCGAAGTGATCATCGTACATTACGGCAAAACCAAGGGCCTTTAGCATGTCCTCCATGTTCTGGAACTGCTCCTTCAGTGGCTCCGGCGTATCGCCTCGATTGCCCTTGTAATCCGCATACTTCTCACGCCTGAAGGTGTCTCTGGTGGTGTCGAAGGCGAACATCATGTGAGTGGGCTGCTGTTCTGCCATGATTTTCAAAATGGTCCGCATCATACCGTACATGGCGTTGGTATACTGCCCCTTGTCATTATGCATTATCTGGGAAAAGAGCTTTTCCTTCTTCTCCGGGTCTTTTTCAAAAAGCAGCGCCTTTGGCAGGTTCCCATAGTAATTGGTCACCAGCATCGAGCTGCCATCTATAAGGATGAATTTTCCTTGATTATTGGTCATTTGCTTGGCCTCGTTTTTTGTTTTCTTTCTACAATATTATATATTTTTCAAGACTATATGCGCAACATTTAGTGTATAATTGTTATAAAGATATCTATGACCACAAATTGTAGTGCTCAGGAAATAATTGGCGGCACTAGTGCAATGGTGGCTTATTGTATTGATAGGAGAAGGGAATGAGTTTCGACATTTCGAAGCTGACAAATGCAGTCAACAAGTACCTTAATTCAATATCAGATGTTACTTCTGCAGCCAGGCGTGCCTCCCAGGAGATAGAGGATCGTACCCGTTTTGCAAATGAGCTTGGGGACGCCATCAAGCAGAACATGACCAGTCGCCTCAGGGACAATGCTGCTACTGAAATTCCCGACATCTCCGCGCAGATTCAGAATGAGATCAAGCAGGCTACCAGCGGCTTTGATGCTACCATAGAGCAGATTAATGGGGCCTTTGAGGCAATCAAGGAGTCTGGCGGGGCTTCAAGCAGTAAGCAAGGGGCCGGGGCAGAGACAGGTTCGACTTCAAGTTCTGCTAATGGTCTGGAAAGTATGGCAAATGCTTACCAGGCAGCTGCGGCTGTCAATTCAGGCGTTGGCTCATCATCTTCCAGCGCATCAAATTCTACTCTGAATGCACTTTCTTCTGGCAACCGCGATGCATACTCAGGTCTGCTTAGTACCGAAGCACTGCAGGAGCTTTCCAAGTCCCAGTACTTTTCAGCAAATCTGCTTCAGAGCTCACTTTTCGATGTCCTTAATGGTGATGAGGAAAAGAGCTCTTCCGGAAGCTCAGCTTTTGATTCATTGTCACTTTCAGATCTTAACATGAATTCGCTTTTGGCTTCATCAGGGCTTACGTCATCAAACGCGACCGAGGCGTTGGCAAGTCTGTTTACAGGTAGCAGCAGTTCAGCCAGCACTTCAAGCATAGCGGCTAACGCTGCAAACCTCATTGCTGGACAGTCCACATCCAACTCCGCTACCAGTAAAGCGGTGCAAACAACAGCCAATTCTGTCGACAGCATTACAGCTTCTGGAACAGCAGTTCAATCCACAAGCACCCAGAGTGACCTTGCCAAGGCCCTCATTAAAGCTTACACCAGCAATAAGTCAGCCCTTGGCGCTACCAGCATTTGGGGAGATTTTTCGTTGTAAGAAAATCGCCTGTTTTGGCCGATATATCTTTTAACTGAGGGAAACACACATGAATACTCTTCTTGCGATTTATGCAGCTGTCATTTTCATAGCAGGCGTTATTTTCTTCACTATTGGGGAACTTAACAAAAACAAAGAGGATGAATCTGAGACATTTAAGTGGATGCGTGTCTTAGCCATCATTGGCATCATCCTGGCGATAGCCTGCGCTATTGCTGCCAGGAACATGGCGTGATAGAGCATTATTTTCTTTGAAAAAGTGCGATGGTAAAATAGGTTTGGAGGTATGACCTATGCATTTACCGGATGATTGGGATGAACCATCAATAGAAAATAAGAGCCGCTGCGACAGCTTTTTGTACGGCACCTTTGAGTATTCAGGGATTTTACCGTACCGTCTTTTTGTGCCTGAATGTAAGGAAAATGTTCCTCTTGTGGTTTTCCTGCATGGGGCTGATGCTTTCGGAAAAGACAATGAGCTTCAACTGTCAAGGCATGACATTGGTACTGTTTTTGCAGATAAGGACTGGCAGGCTGAGCACCCGTGCTATGTTCTGGCTCCTCAATGTAAGAAAGGCAAGCAATGGTCAGGGCTGTTGGACGGAAACAGAGTTTGTGCCCTGGTAAAAGATCTGCAGGGTAAATATGGAAACATAGATTCTAAACGGATTTATATTTATGGTTACAGCGCCGGAGGAATAGGAAGTCTGGAAATCCTTAAGTATCATTCAGAAATGTTCGCAGGTGCTGTGCCTATCTGTGCTGCCACAGGATGGAGAGATCTGAAGGAACTTACTAAGACACCGATTTGGCTGATTCATGCGGCTGATGATGAGATAGTGAAAGCATCTTATAGAACTGACCAGGGCCCGAGTACGCATCTTGGTTCCAGAGATATATATGAAGAGCTAAAAGATATTCACCCTGATCTGCATTACACAGAGTACAATGTTGGTGAATTGAAGGGGGAATATGGCATAAATCCACACTGTTCCTGGGTTTTGGCAGGGCGTGATGATGAAGTTAAGGAGTGGTTGTTCTCCAGGTGAAAGGTGAACTTAGAGTGTCGTACATGACTTTTGACTTCTATTTGGAGCAGGTCATGTGGGCGGAGGTTGGCCTGAGAGCAGGATTACATGACCTGAGTGATATACGGAGGAAAAGTCATGCTTGAGTGGTGGGGCAAACATAACCTGAGATTGAGTAATGATTTCCGTCTTGAGATTACGGCGCCAGCCTCCTGTTCCCAGGTTCGTTTTCGTTCAGATACACGTCATGACCGCTTTCACCACGAACTCGCCGTCTTCCTGGGAGAAGCTGGCGACGCCGCCGTACTTTTCTGCGATGGACTTGATCTGGGCAGTTCCGATACCGCTCTGGACCTCGCGGGTACTGATGGGAAGGCCGTTGGGCTGGAACTGGGTCTCCACGGCGTAAGGGTTCTGGGTCCTTAGCTTTAGCTTCCGGCCGTCGTAGCTGATCTCTACTTTCATAGCTCTATTCCCTTCTGGGAGTTTTCCCTGGGCTTCCACGGCGTTCTCAAGGGCGTTGGCCACAAGGCTGGTGAGATCAATCTCCTCCATGGGGATGTGGGTCGGAACCATGGCTTTGATGCGGGGCTTGAATCCCAGCTTTTGACACTGGGCTGTGTAGATGGTCAAAAGCTCGTTCACCACCGTGTTCTCACAAAAAGAAACCGCTGTGACCTGTTCCAGCATTGAATCAAATTCCTGCAGGTAGCTTTCTGCCCTGTCATAATCCTTGTTCTGAATGTAGCCGGCAAGAACCCTGTTAAAATGCCGGATGTCGTGCTTGTACTTTCTAATAGTCTGTTCGTTGCTCTCGTAGATGGCAAGCTGCTTCTTGAGACGGGAAGTGCGCTCCTCCTGGAGAACAGCGATCTTTTCATCGGAAACCTTCTTATCAATCTGATAGGCTGTCAGCTCGTACTCGATTACCGCAGCTGCCAGCATCACAACTATGTAGATCACGGAAAACCAGTCTGTCATGTTGTCGCCGTAGGGCTGAAGATAGCCCTTCATGGGGGTGTGAAAGCATACAAGGCTCAGGAGAAGGCCGTTTAAAGCTGCAATAGAGCCGAAGAAAGCTCCCGCCACGTAGTCCGTGATGAAGGGCGTCACCAGAATGAACAGCCAGAAGGCATCCATTCCCATATCCCAATTAGTTTCCATGATAAAGTGAAAAAACAAAATGATGCAGACCTCAAAAGCCCCAAGAATAGTGATTCTTGTGTGACTTTTGAAGATCAGCAGGTGCACCATCATCAGAGCAAAGGCGATGGCGAGACAGATGTTGGTCACAACGCCGTGATAGTAGTGCCTTGTGAGGCAGGGGATGATGGTCAAAAGGCTGTAGATAATGAACCCCGAGATCAGGATCAGGGCGGTCTTTGATTTCTGGGCGACCACCTCCTGGTGAGTCTCAAATCTTATGAGCTCATTCAGGCTGTATCTGAATTTGTGTCTGACTTGTTCTAAGGAAAAATGCTGGCCTGACATGCTGGAATCCTCCGGAAAAGAAATGTATCCATTTATACCATTATATCATACATGTATTTATTCTTTTTTAATAAAATCTTCACAAAAAACTTATAATTTACAGTGATTTTAACAACTTTATTTCGTATAAGTATACGAAGGGATGTGATAAAATTGTATTACTAATGCTGAACAATTCGGACAAATTAAATCAGGTACAGGAGGCTGATTTATGAGCAACAATAACTACTCTGTTGATCAGCTTATAGGCATTGCCATAGCTCTTTCTGCCGAGAAGGATACGTCTAAGGTCTTGGACATGATCCTTCAGGTTGCTATGCAGATAAGTCACTGTGACGCAGGAACTGTCTATGTTGTGGAGGAGGACCATCTTAATTTCCACAACTCCTATACCTATGCAAAGGGATTCGATGAGGATTCCAGCGCCAAAAAGAATACTATGCCCCCGGTACCGCTCTCCCGGGATTATATCAGCGCCTGTGCAGTTTTGGACAGGAAGAAGATAAATATAAAAGACGTCTATACCAACACCGAGTACAATTTCTCCGGTGCCATGAAGTATGACAAGATCAGTGGTTATCGCACGAAATCAATGCTGGTAATCCCTATGGAGGACGATCGGGGCGATATCATCGGAGTTTTGCAGCTTATCAATGCTCAGAACGAGGATGGGGAAGTTGTGGAGTTTCCGTCGGACCACGAGGATATCATCGCGGCCCTGGCTTCCCTTGGCGCCGTAATCCTTACCAACCGCAAGCTCTCCGAGCAGATCCTTGAGACATTGCATTCCTTCGTGAAGGTAATGGTAGAGGCTATAGAAACTCGAAGCGCCTACAATGCCAATCACACAAAGAACATGGTTAAGTATGCCGGGAAGTTCCTGGATTATATTGGCGAGATCCACGACGAGCGCATCCTTACAGAGGAAGAACGCGATTCCTACCTGATGAGTGTATGGCTCCACGACATTGGCAAGCTTGTCATTCCGCTGGAGATCATGGATAAACCCACAAGACTGGGCGACCTGGAAAAAGACATACGAAACCGTGTGAAGATTGCCTGCCTGCAGGAAGAGATACTGGGTCTTAAGGGCGAGAAGCCTACTGAGGAGGCCCAGGGCCAGATCCAGCGCATTACCGATGCCTGGAATCTTATCGAAGAATCCAATGGCAAAGGTTTTTTGCCGGATGAGGTTCTGGATAATCTCAAGGCTGCAGCCACCATTCAGGTCAGAGATGATGAGGGAAAAGAGATATCTCTTTTAACCGAAAAGGAACTGGAGGCTATCACGATCCGAAAGGGTACGCTGACAGACGAAGAGCGAAATACCATGCAGAGCCACGTTGTCTACACAGCTAAGATGCTGAAGAAAATGACCTTTAAGGGACTCTATGCCAATATTCCCGGGTGGTCCGGCGGACACCATGAATTTTTGGATGGGTCCGGCTATCCGAATCATCTTACTGCAAAAGACATACCTAAGGAAGTCAGGCTCCTGACCATAATCGACGTTTATGATGCCCTCACAGCTGAGGACAGACCCTATAAACCACCAATGCCGCCTGAAAAGGCGTTTGGCATACTTGACAGTATGGTCCAGGAGGGCAAGCTTGACGGGGAAATTTTGCAGATGTTCAAGGACAGCAAGGCCTGGGTAAAAACTGAAAAGAAAGAGAACAAGGAGGTAGTCACATGAGGAAGAGACTGTTAGCCGTAGTGATGGTAGCGCTGCTGGTTATCGCGCAGACCGGTTGTGGAGACCAGGACTTAACAGCCAGCACCATGCGAATGCTGAAACAGGAAGGAATTGTAAAGCTTTACGATTCCAACAACAAGGAGCTTTCCATCAAGGAGAATCTGCGTCTGAATTCCGGAAATTCACTGACCACAGAAGCGCAGTCCCTGGCGGGAGTTGCTCTTGATGATACCAAGACAGTTACCATAGATGAGCTTTCGAATATTCTGGTAAATCAGGATGGAAAAAAGCTGTCTATTGATCTTAAAGATGGAAGCCTGTTCTTTGAGGTTACAGAAAAGCTGGACGCTGATGCGAGCTTTGATATCAGGACATCAACTATGGTTGTAGGAATCCGCGGAACTTCCGGAATTGTAACAACCAATGATAAGGGCGAGGATGTGGTTATCGTTACTGATGGTTCCACTGAGGTCACAGCCATAGACCTTGGAACAGGTAAGACAGTTACTACAGTCTGCAATGCCGGTCATTCCGTGACAGCCCATGTTGTAAATGAGGGAAATGGCGATGAGGTTACTTTTGATGATGCGCAGGTAAAACCTTCAGACTTAAAGCCGTTTGCTACTAATATAATTGCTAACAACGAGAGACTTATGGAAGTTGTTCCTGCAGCAACCGGATGGTCTCAGGATGAGATCAGGGAAGCGAGCGAAGGCGGAGGATCTGAGTCAGGCGAGTCTGGCGCAGCTTCTACAGAAGAGCAGACAGCGGCAGCAGCTACTAGCGAGACCACAACAGAAGAAACTACTAATGCAGCAACCGGTGCTTCTTCAGAAGAAGGTGCCGGAGCGGAGGCTGGAGCTGAGGCTGCCCAGGCAGCTAGTGAGGCTTCAAGCGAGGGTCAGGCAACAGGCGCTACTAGTACAGGCGCAGCAGCTACGGCAGCTACGGCTTCTACTGCAGCAGCAACAACTAACGCAAACGCAGCAACTGCAAGAGCTATACCTGCATCAGTTGCAGGGCAGATCGTCAGCACAGATGCCAGCGGCGTAATGACACTGGTTAGTGGAGAGCAGTTTGACCCTGCTTATTATCTAAGCAGATATCCTGAATTGGCAGGTCTTGTAGGAACTGATCCATATAAGCTCCTTGAGCATTACCTGAATCACGGCAAAGGTGAGAACAGAACTGCTACACCTGAGGCCACAGATGCGATGCTTGCTAAGAATGCATCAGGCTCAGGCGCAGGTACAGGTGCTGGAGCAGGCACGGTTACCGGCACAGGCAATGGAACAACCAAGACTCCGGAGCAGCAGGCCCAGGATGAAGCTTGGGAGAAATTCCAGCAGGATCTTGCAAGAGCCCAGGCGGAAGCTGATGAGCAGGCAGCAGAGGACAGAAGGCGCGAGGAAGAGGCTTTAGCAGCTCAGGCTGGTGATAGTGGAAGCTCCAGCGAGTCTGATGAGCCATACGATCCACATAGGGATGAGCCATGGAGTGATGAGAATTACGACGAGACTGAGCCACAAGACCCGAACGGATATGATAACGGAACTACTGACCCTGACAGCGGAACAGACACAGGTCAGGATGCTGGCGGAAGTGATCAGGGAGATCCTTCCGGAGGCGGAAAGGATGACCAGAACACTGGCGGTGACACTGGTGGTCAGACTGGCGGTGAAACTGGCGGCAATACATCAGGCGGCGGAAGTGACTCGGGTCAGGGTGACGGAACCGGTGGCTGATTGTAGCCTATGAAGTAAGATGTGCCTCTTTTCAATGTGTGGAGGTGAAGCCATGAGAAAGAGATTGAAACTGGTGGCGATGGTGGTTGTGGCGGCGCTTATAGTGACTTCCTGCGGGAAGGATAAGCTTTCTGCCAACACCATGAGAATGTTGAAGCACGAGGGCATTGTAAAGCTCTTCGATGCTAATAATAAGGAGCTGACTCTTTCAGATAATCTTCGTCTGAACTCCGGAAGCTCGGTCCTGACTGAGGTGAAGTCTCTGGCGGGGCTTGCTTTGGATGACACAAAGATGCTGACTATTGATGAGCTCAGTAAGATCCTTATAAACAAAGATGGAAAGAAGCTCACTGTAGATCTTGAGGAGGGCAGTCTTTTCTTTGAGGTTACAGAAAAGCTTGATGCAGATGCCAGCTTTGATATCAGAACCTCAACCATGGTTGTAGGAATTCGCGGAACTTCCGGAATCGTTACAACCAATGATAAGGGCGAGGATGTGATTATTGTTACTGATGGTTCCACGGAGGTTACTGCGGTAGACCTGGGAACAGGTAAAACAGTTTCTACTCAGTGCGATGCCGGTCATTCTGTGACTGCCCATGTTCAAAGTACAGATCAAGGCGAGGAAGTTACTTTTGATGATGCGCAGGTAAAACCAACAGACTTAAAGCCATTTGCTGTTGATATCATAGCTAACAGCGACAGACTTATGGAAGTTGTTCCTGCAGCTACAGGCTGGAGCCAGGATGAGATCAGGGATGCAGCGGGTGATTCCGGTACAAATGACAGTGGAAGCACAGGAAATATGACTGATACAGCAGTTGCAGCAGCCGCAACTGCATCAAGCCAGGCTGATGAAGTGACCACAGATAGTGCAACTGGCGCTTCTTCAGAGGAGACTTTACTTGCATCTAATTCAGGGGCAGCAGGTACTTCCACACCTGGACCAAGGGATGCAGCAACTACCACAAGGACTGCAAATACAGGCGCAAGGTCAACTAATACCGGTGCTACTGCAAACGCCAATGCTGCTTCCAGCACAAATGTGACTGCAGCTGCATCAGCGGCTTCAAGTACAGGTACTACTAAGGCTGATCAGGATGCTGCCTGGGAGAAATTCCAGCAGGATCTTGCAAGAGCCCAGGCTGAGGAGCAGGAGCAGCAACAGCAGGAGAGTGTTTCATCTACAGGTAGTGGATCCGGTGGCGGAAGCACTTCAGGTACCTCTGGCACAAGCGGTTCCGGCACTGATTCCGGCCAGGATACTAATAATGACACTGATTCCGGCATAGATCGTAACACGAATGGTACAGATACCAACAACACAAGTGGCACTGACACCAATAACACAAGTGGTACAGATACCAATAACACAAGTGGCACTGACACCAATAACACAAGTGGTACAGATACCAACAATACAAGTGGCACTGACACAAATAACACGAGTGGAACAGATACCAACGGAACAAATAACACAGATTCAGGTGGAACAAATAACACAGATTCAGGTGGAACAAATAACAATGATTCTGGCCAGACCAACAGTGGTCCGCCAGTATTCGGTGATGATCCTACTGCAAATGGATGGACAGAAAATGATGATGGAACATGGACAAACGGCAACTATACTATGGATGATGGCGTCATGACCGATGGTCAGGGACATTATTACGACACGGAGGGTAATGAAATAGATAACCCGTATGGTGATCCTGACCCGACCGGCGGTGACCCTGAAGGCGGTACCGGTCCTTAATAATGGTTTCGGCCTAGATTGAATACAAATCATTGTTGAGCCGATGAACAGCAGTGAAAATTGACGCAATATCGTCATTTGACTGCCTGAGCTCCCATTTTGGAATCAAAACTGACCCAAACCAAAAGCTCTTTTCATAAAAATCAGACAAAATGCCATAAATCTTCGGCCTAGCAAGCTTGATACGCTTAGTTAGGCCGAAGTGGCTATGTCGGGACATCGAAAACACAAATGACGCGGCTGCGGTCCGGCAACCCTACACCAAAACTCACGAGAGGACATGACCTGTGGTTAAGAAAACCTACCAAAAAGCTCTGATCATACTTGCCATTGCGCTTGTCTATACCCTGACAGCGTACCTGGGGCTCTATAACAGAATCGATAAATGGATACAGGACTCTGTTTTCCAGCAGCCCCAGGCAGTGTCCGGGAATGTGATCGTCATCGGAATTGATGATGATTCCCTGGAGCGCCTTGGAGCCTACAATAACTGGGATCGAAACAACATGGCTAATGCCCTTAAGGCGCTGGCTTCCGATCCTGAGAATATGCCTGCAGTAGTGGCTATCGATACTCTGTATGCTTCCGACACCACACCGGAAGCGGATGCGAACCTGGCAAATGCCGCAAAGGCTCTTCCAAAGGTTATCACAGCCACCACCGGCGTGTTTGGTGCGGAGTATGTGGAGGACGAGAACGGCTCTTTTAAGCTGAAGGAGCACTCTGTCCTGACCTATGACGAGCCCTATGATCTGCTGAAGGATGCTACGACTCAGGGCCATATCAACGCCATGTATGACGTGGATGGTGTTCTTCGTCACGCACTGCTTTATTTCGATGTTAAAAGAGATAACGGCCAGACGGAGCGTGTTTACTCCATGGCCTATGAGGCTGCCAGGGCCTTCCTTGAGGAGCACGGGCAGCAGATTGTTGATCCGCCTGTAGATAAAAGAGGTCACTACTACCTTTCTTATTCAGCGGTTCCGGGAACATATAACGATGGCTATAACATTGCAGACCTGATAGAGGGAAGTGTGCCATCGGATTACTACGCAGATAAGATTCTTTTAATAGGCCCTTATTCTGTGGGACTTCAGGACGAGTATTTCACAACAATTGACCGTGCTCAAAAGATGTTTGGTGTGGAATTCCAGGCAAACGCAATAGAAGCTTTTTTGCGCCAGGATTATAAGGTAGAGATGAACGGTCTGTTGCAGGCTGTCATTGTGTTTCTGCTTTGCGCCACGCTGTTATCTCTTTTCCTGAAAATGAAACTGGCTCCTGCTGGAGGCGTTGCTGTCCTGCTGATAGCGATCACCTTGGGCGGATCCTATTTCTTCTATGAAAAGGGATATCTGGTGCATCCTTTCTGGCTACCTCTGGGAATTCTGGGAATGTACGTGGTTGCTACGGGAATCAAGTACTTCAGGGCGGCTATTGAGAAGATGAAGATCACCAGGACCTTTGAGAGGTATGTGGCTCCGGAGATCGTTGATGAGATCCTGAAGGAGGGCGTGGACAATCTGTCTCTTGGCGGAAAAACCTGCGATATCGCAGTGCTTTTCGTTGACGTCAGGGGATTTACAACCATGTCTGAGAGGCTGACGCCTGAAATGGTCGTATTCATTTTGAACAAGTATCTGACCATGGCCAGTGACTGCGTTGAGAACAACAAGGGAACTCTGGATAAGTTCGTGGGCGATGCCATGATGGCTTTCTGGGGGGCACCACTTCCTCAGGAGGACGCGGTTTACAACGCGGTAAAGACGGCGATGGATATTATTGAAGGAGCGAAGCGGGTTTCTGACGAATTGAAGGAGGAGATCGGCGAGGAGCTCAGGGTTGGAATCGGCGTAAACTATGGCCCGGCGGTCGTAGGAAACATGGGCGCTGAGAAGCACATGGACTACACGGCTATCGGAGATACGGTAAATACCGCTGCAAGACTTGAGGCCAACGCTCCCGGTGGAACACTTTATATCAGCCGCTCAGTAGCAGATCAGCTTGGTGACAGGATCAAATACACTTCACTTGGCGCGACAATAAAGCTCAAGGGAAAGGCTGAAGGATTTGAAGTATTAAAGGTTGATGAGTTGCTGTGATGGTTTGATTCAGACCCAAGACCCGAAATTGTCTCTGACAATTTCGGGTTGGAGGATATCCGCCAAATAAAATTAAAAAAGACACGAGTCGCATACAAGCACGCACTCGTGTCTTTTATAATTTTGCTTGGCTCTGAATCAAACCAAATCGAAGCTTCCAGTTGCATCATTATTTACTACGTAGTAAGCTTTGCCTTCCTCAGGCTTTACATAGATGTCAAGGTTCTTGATGTCCTTGCCACCGTAAACCTTCTTAGCAGTAGCAACAAGCTGATCCTCTGTGATAGCCTTGTCGCCGAACTGAAGCTCAATCTTAGTGTTAACCTTTGCTGCCATTATAAATTCCTCCCCTTTCGGAAAATAATATAACATGCACTTGCATGCACTACTTAGCTATTGCATAACATTATAGTACATTTTTTGATTTATGCAAAATTTTTTCTAAATCTTTGGTAGAATATAAGGAGTATTTGCAATAGAAAGGTTTGGAAAAATGGGGACAGAAAAAGATTACACATTTAAATTAACGGTTCTGGGAACCAGAGGATCTATGGCAATCTCGGGGGAGTCTACAGCAAAGTATGGCCACGCAACATCCAGCTACCTTGTTGAGACAGGGAGCGAAGCCATCATCCTGGATGCAGGAACCGGAATTCAGAACATGCCAGATGTCGGGGAAAAGAGACTTTCCCTTCTTATAAGTCACTCCCACATCGATCATATTTTGGGCCTTCCAATGTTTCTTGGGAACAGCCGGGGAAAAGAGATCTCGGTGTACGGAGCAACCCGTGAAGGTCTTACAATGCATGAGCAGCTGGATCTATATATAAAGAGGCCTCTTTGGCCCATCACAATGGATTTTTATCCTGTAAAATTGGAGTTTTGTGGAATATCGGAGAAAGCTCTTTTCCATATAGGGGCTGTGGAGGTCAGTGCCATGGAATCCTTCCATCCGGGCGGATCAAGCATCTTCAAGCTCTCTGCGAACGGAAAGATAATAGTTTATGCAACAGACTTTGAGCACGACAAGCCCTACGTTGGGGATGTGGTAAGTTCAAAGGACGACGGCCACATTTTTGCCCAGCTGGCTAAATTCTCAGAAGGGGCAGACCTGGTGCTTTACGATGCTCAGTATAATGCCAAGGAGTACGAGAAGTGTAAGGGCTTTGGCCATTCCTCCTGGGAGAAGGCCCTAGAGCTTTTTGAACTGGCTCACCCAAAGGAGATGCTCCTAATCCATCACGCTCCAAACCATACCGACGCCTTTCTTGACGCCATGGGGGAGGAGATCAAGGCAGCCAGCCACGGAAAAGCAATACGCCTTGCCAAAGAAGGGGATGTAGTGCTGCTTTAAGCTGATGATGCGCCTTAATTTTACAAATCACCCACATATTTGTATAATGGAGTGAGCTGAAAAACTATGGTACAAGGAGTTTTAGATGAACAGAGAACTTATTGATAACAAGACGATTCTGGTGACCGGAGGAACAGGCTCTTTTGGTCACTGCTTCACTGAATATATTTTGAAGAACTACAATCCCAAGAAGGTCATCGTTTTTTCCAGGGATGAGTTCAAGCAGTTCACCATGGCAGGTGAGCAGGTTTATAAGGATCATGCCAAGCAGATGCGCTTCTTTATCGGCGATGTAAGGGATGAGGCAAGACTTGAGAGAGCATGCGAGGGCGTGGATTATATCGTTCATGCTGCAGCTCTTAAGCAGGTTCCGGCTTGCGAGTACAACCCTGACGAGGCCATCAAGACCAATATCAACGGCGCTCAGAACGTGATCAATGCAGCTCTTAACACTGGGGTAAAAAAGGTTGTTGCCCTTTCAACTGATAAGGCTGTTGATCCGGTTAACCTCTACGGTGCAACCAAGATGGTTTCCGATAAGCTCTTTATCGCAGCTAATTCCTACGCTGGTTCAAAGGATATCAACTTCTCGGTTGTTCGCTATGGAAACGTGGCAGGCAGCAGAGGTTCCATCATTCCTTTCTTTAAGACACTTCTTGAGAACGGGGAAAAAGAGCTTCCGATCACTGACTACCGTATGACCAGATTCTGGATCAGCCTTCCTGAAGGCGTTGAGCTTGTACTTAAGGCTCTTGCCGAGGCAAAGGGCGGCGAGACTTTCATCAGTAAGATCCCTTCTTTCTATATTAAGGATCTGGCTGAGGCTATGTGCCCAGGAATTGCAACCAAGGAAGTTGGAATTAGACCAGGCGAGAAGCTTGATGAAGTTATGGTAACAAAAGAGGATTCTCTTTTCACATATGAGTACGATAAGCATTATATCGTTTATCCTCAGGTTTCATTCTCTCATGAGCTTGTTCCTGCAGAGGGCGGAAAACGCGTAGAGGAAGGCTTCTACTACAGCTCAGGAAATAACAGCGTTTGGATGAGTGTAGAGGACATCAGAAGAAGGCTATCTGAGGTGGAGATTCACTAAGGATTCAGGCCGGGGAGTTCGAACGGGCTCGTGGCGGGATTGTGCATATTAACTATATTTTGTTTATAATTGTGTGCAATCAAACAAATATTACCGTGATTTGGTTGATTATATTTTTCTTTATAGATCATATGGCGATAAAAAGAGTGCATTTTTATGCGCTCTTTTTTAATGCATTTTATTTCGGCTAATTTGTCCAATAGACGGAAACAATATCATTTGATAGAGTATCTACTGCGCTTGGGCGAGCGCAAAAACGTTGATATTTATACATATCTAATATAAAAGTGGAATCGGGATTCTTCTCACGTACGTGCCGGGACCGTTCGGTTCTGGCGGTACACCACCTTTTCCATTATCAAAATGCCCATTTGATGTAGTACACACGGGGTGTTAAAATAAGTTGTTGGGAAATTTCTACATAAACGAGGGGGTTCTAATGATCAATCTAGACAGTTTTATTTCCACCTATGTAACTAAAAGACCAAGCTCCATGTTCCTTCCGGACATTGAGGCCAACAGACAGGCGCTGACAGGCAAGATCCAGGGCAAATCCGTTCTTGTGATCGGAGGGGCAGGCTCAATCGGTTCTTCCTTTATTAAGGCGCTGCTTCCTTTTAAGCCAAGGAGTCTTGTGGTTGTTGATATAAATGAAAATGCTCTGGCAGAGCTGACCCGTGACCTTCGCTCCACAAAGGGCATGTTCGTGCCTGACGATTATGTACCATATCCTATGGATTTTGCGTCCGAGGTTTTTGAAAAGATGTTCAGGAACCGTGGAGGCTTCGATATTGTGGGCAATTTCTCTGCTCATAAGCATGTTCGGTCAGAAAAAGACATTTATTCAGTAGAAGCCCTGATCCAGAATAATGTGCTTCATGCAAAAAAGCTGCTGGAGCTCTTGAAGGAGTTTCCACCGGAGGAGTACTTCTGCGTTTCTACAGATAAGGCTGCAAACCCTGTAAACATCATGGGCGCATCAAAGCGTATCATGGAGGATCTGATCTTTAGCTATTCCGACAGCTTCCCTGTAAAGACTGCCAGATTCGCTAATGTGGCTTTTTCTAATGGATCCCTGCCTGCAGGTTTCCTTCAGAGAATCCAGAAGCTCCAGCCTCTGTCAGCTCCCTCTGATGTTAAAAGATATTTTGTTTCCCCGGAGGAATCCGGCCAGATTTGCATGCTTTCCTGTATGCTGGGGGCTAACAGAGAGATCTTTTTCCCGAAGCTTGAAGAGGCTCAGATGATGACCTTTGATGCTATAGCAAGAGAACTACTCCAGTTCCACGGCTACGAGGTTTTGGAGTGCGGATCCGATCAGGAGGCTATAGATAAGGCTGAAGCCCTTAAGGCAGGGGACAAGCACTATCCTGTGCATTTCTTTGTTTCCGATACTTCCGGTGAGAAGCCTTTCGAGGAATTTGTGACTGATACCGAGACTTCAGATATGGTTCGCCATTCATCCCTTGGGGTCATTACCGGTAAGCCAATACCTGATAAGGAAAGGCTCACAGCTCTTTTGAATAAACTGGACGAGACCTTTGCAAAAGAGACTACTACCAAGGAAGAAGTTGTTGGTATCATTGGGGACTATCTTCCTAACTTTGAGCACATCGAGACCGGAAAGAGCTTGGATTCGAAGATGTGATAATACTAGGGGCGAAAGTCTGAGGCCACGGCATGCTTGCATGCCAGTGGATGAAAGACTTTATGGCCCGCCGAAACATGAGGAAAAGTGGGGGGAGGGGCGAATGTTTCGAAGGATTGTGGGAGCGCATAGCGCGGAACAATCCGTATTATCACTTACTAATGAGAGGATGCCATATGAGGGTTGGGGACAAAGGGGAAAAGCTTCCTAAATACTTGCTTTTTATAACAATAGTTATATTATCTTTCTCACAGGGGCTGAAAGAGATTCTTTTTGGAATACCAATTGTTCACCTGGGAAATCTATTTTGCGTGGTATTATTCGCGTGGGCGCTAGCAACTAAGGGACCAAAGCGCATTTTGGAACAGGATTTAAAACCATTTGTTATCTGGATAACAGCCTTTACTTTAATAGGAACAGTTGGTGCGATTATCTTCACACCGGGGCTTGTTACCTATCTTTGGGGGCTTCGTACCTACTTCCGTATGTTCCTTTTACTCTTTGACTGCGTTATGATCCTGGAGAAAGAGGATATGGATCTGCTCTTTATGGGATTTAATGTAGCAATCGTTATCCATTTCATCGCAACCCTGATCGAGTTCTTCTTTTTCAATATCAGGTGGGATTATCTGAATGGGATATTTGGGGTGAAAATGGCAGATTCATCCAGCCTTCACGCACTTCTGCTTATCAATTCCTGTGTTATTTTATACAAACTCTACAAAAGGGAAATGCCTGTTCTTTTGTTTCTGGTACATATGGCCTGGATGACATGTAATGCTGCCATGAGCGAGATACGCGCTTGGTTCTTTGAAATAGTAGCCCTGTTCCTGATTTATTTGGTGGCGTCGTTTGATTTGAAAAGAACCATAATACTTATCCCGGTACTGGTTGCAATGGCTGCTGTGGCAATTGTTGTAATGGGGAAAATGTATCCGTATACAGATCATTTCTTTGGGCCTTCAGGATTTTGGAGCATCATGGGGGAAGCGCATGATGCTACTAACTACCATGCAATTGGGCGTAAGGACCAGATTGGAGCTATGACAGGGCCGATATTGGATTTCGCAAAAGAAAAGACCGGAGCAGCTAATAAATTGGCTATTGTAACAGGGCTTGGGCTGGGAAGTGCAGATTACTCGACAAAGTCCTGGTTGCAGAGCGACTTTTACCTGAAGAATGAAAGGCTTGGTTACGCAAGTTTTCTTCTCTGTTTTCTTTACATCGAGACTGGAATTGCGGGAGTTATTGTATTCTCGTCGATGTGGATATATCTGCTAGTCATAGGAATCGCTGGCATGAAAAAGAAGCATCCAGAGGCTTTTTTGATGGTTTTGACAGCAATTGCATTTCTGATAACAACACTTTATAACCAGACACTGAGGACCAATTACGGATACATCATGTGGATATTCTTGGGTACTGTGATTGTTTTGAATCGTTCAAAAGAGGATGAAAAGATAATAGTATGAAAACGAAACTGAGAATTAGCTTAAATAAAGTGGCGCTTATAGCATACTTATACTTAATTCTCCCGGTTATTTTTTTCTTTTTGGGGTGGCTTAAGCTTTACTTTGCTGTGCCACTTTCTGCTGCGCTAGTTCTTTCTCTGTTCTTTTCCGCTAAGCAAAATAAATCTAAAGATGATTTTATCGAAATACCGATAGGACAATTGGCACTAATGCTGGTCATATCCCTTGCGTGGGTGTATATGAGCGGTATCGGAGGCTTTGTATGGCAACGCCCCGACTGGCAAGCCAGAAACGCAGTGTTACATGACCTGATAAACTACCCATGGCCTGTTGTCTACGAAACGGGTGGAGGACTGTCTTACTATCTTTGCTACTGGATGATTCCTGCTCTTGTAGGTAAACTTGCTGGCTGGAATGCGGCAAACATGGCGCTTTTCGCCTGGAGCGAGCTGGGAGTGCTGCTTGTGCAGTTGCTATTGGTTGGCCACTTCAAGGTGAGATGCGGAGACCTCAAAACCACACTAATTCCCCTTGTTTTTATTCTTTGGGGCGGACTGAATGTGGTAGGACAGCTGTTGGTGTTCCTGAAAGGGAAGGGCACCATGGACCTGAATTCCATCTATGGTTGGTCCCAGTTCCAGTACACGCCCAACAATGCACTGCTGGAGTGGGTGTTCAATCAGGCTGTTCCATCCTGGATCGTCGCAGGGTTGTTCCTGTATGAGCGGAAGATGAATGAGAGTTCGGCTAGGAACAATATTGGTGAAGGGGTAAGTGGTAAGCTGCTCCATGGAGATCTGAACTGGTGTGATAAAAAATTCGGACATGAAAACATCGGAAACTACGTTCTTCTACTCATGCTCCTGATCCCGTACTCGCCCTTTGCGGCTCTGGGATTCGTGCCACTTTTATT
The DNA here is from genome assembly GCF_000702965.1 of Butyrivibrio sp. AE2032. Classification (NCBI taxonomy): domain Bacteria; kingdom Bacillati; phylum Bacillota; class Clostridia; order Lachnospirales; family Lachnospiraceae; genus Butyrivibrio; species Butyrivibrio sp. AE2032. Next base: position 1,746,059 of record NZ_JNLF01000003.1, read on the forward strand.
GGCAGATGCAGTTAAGCGCAGATTTAAAGGATTTTTCAGCACTAGCAACATCTTTGCAGTACTGGCCATACTACCTATATTCTTCGCTTACTACACATGCAATGGAGCGCTTTCTGGTGCCTCGCTGATATCCTTATATCTCCTTGATGGCAAGACTTTACCATACACCCTTGCAGTGCTGGTGATCTTCTATATCCTCGAGGTTGGAATATACGCAGTTCTTATCTGGCACGGAAACCGCCGAGACTACATGTTCCTGACAATCATTATATGGCTAGTTTTCATTCCGCTGATTAAGATTGGCCCCACAAGGGACTTTATGCTCAGAGGTTCGATCATACCTCTTTTCATGCTGATGACTTACGTGTTGGAAACCCTGTTGGATGGCCCGGAGCGTAGCTTTGTCGCGGGGCATCGTTGCAACACCGCTCGCTTTATCTACGCGGCGCTGGTCATTGCAACCCTCATCGGCATGTACTCAGGAGTGGGGGATTTTATCCTGACTGCCAGGAATTCTGCTGACTCAAATATACGAAATGTCGCAGATAATCTAGGAACAATGAATACTACGGATAATCAGGAATGGATTGAATATACTGCCGGATCCACATATGTGTCTGAAAATGCAGATGACACCTTGTTTTTTGGGAAACTGGCAAAACAGCCATAAACCGCATATATACTGAGTAAGCACGAAAATGTAAACGTAATTAAAAATAAAAAAAGTATAAATTTGCCTAAGGGGGTATTGAAGTATCGTTTATAAGTTGTAAAATAGAAATAGTTTCGGACTTAAAAGGTTAGCTACCTACCGAGACAAAAAAACAAAACCATCATAATTATGAAGGGAGATAATGTTATGAACAACAAGTTATTCAAGAAAGTACTTGCAACAGTTCTTGCAGCAACTCTTCTGGCTATGCCTATCGTTGCAGGAGCAACAGATCAGCAGGAAGCAGCTACTTCTGCAGCTGCAGAAGAAATCAAGGACGCAGCTCCTGTTTCAGTTGGCGGCACAGTTATCACATCTGATGTAGCTGGCGCATTCTCAATCCCTGCATCTTCAGCACTTGCTGGTGTAGCTGTTAGACAGGCATCTGCTACTATCAAGGCTAACCTTGGTATGGCTGGTAACGAGAAGCCTTTCGTAAGAGCTTACGCTATTACAGCAGCTAAGAGCCCTGCAGTATTCGCATCATTCAACGGTGCAGCTGCTTCTGTTGGTGCAACAGTTCTTGGCGCTCTCAACATCGACTTTGGTAAGATGACAGCTGGCAAGTTCTCAGATCTTCCAGCAGGCGCTTCTGTTCCTACAACAGTTGGTGTTAAGAATGCTAACGGCAGAACACTCGCAGTTGTAAAGGTTCTTCCAGGTGGAGCAACAGAGATTCTTCAGGATACAGATACAAATCCTAACACTGTTACATTCCCTATCACTGGTGGACTTGCAGCATACGCAGTAATCGCTTACTAATGCAAATTAAAACCAAAGATAAAAGCAAGAAGCAGTCCTTTAGTGGCTGCTTCTTCTTTTTTAAGAACAACATATTTTTGTTATTGGGGATCTGCATAGCTGTCAGTCTGTGCATGTATGGAATTATTGGTATTTTTGGGTTTTCGGCATTTCCGGATGAATTCGGATACTGGTCAGTGGCTGCGGCCATTTTGGGGTATGACTGGTCTCAGATCACAGGGCTTGGCCCTTATTATTCCTATGGTTACGGCATACTCCTTGCGCCGGTTCTTTTTTTGTTCCATGATCCAATAATCACATACAGGATGGCAGTTATCCTCAACCTGATCTTTCAGATCGCCGCATTTCCGCTTCTTTACCAGATCCTAAAGGAGCTTTTTTCTGATGTAAAAAAGAATGCCTTGATGATCGCAACTTCAGTGGCTGCCCTATACCCAGCCTGGTGCTTCTACACCCAGACTACCATGACTGAAGCATTTCTCTACTTTGGCTTTATCCTGATGATCTACCTGATGTTGCGGTTTTTGAAAAAACCTGCAGTTTCCACAGGAATCGCCCTTATACTTCTATCGGTTTACCTTTACCTTGTGCATATGCGCTGCATCGGCATCATAGGTGCACTGGTTATCACTTTCCTAATCCGCCTGACACTAGGAAATCGGACTGGTGAAAAGAAACTTAAGAAGTTCTGGATGATCCTGATACTTGTGATATTTCTTTTCGCAGGAACATTTATTTTAAAAGACAGGGTTGTGGCATTTCTCTACCACAATACCTCTGACCATATGATGTCCTGGAACGACTACTCGGGACTGGCCTACAGGATTGGCAAGATCCTGAAACTTCAGGGATTAGTCTTCCTTTTGAAGGACTTCTGTGGCAAGGCGCTGTACCTTGGCCTTGCAACTTATGGAATCGCCTATTACGGAATCTGCCTTATTGTGAAAAGAGCTTTGTTCGGCTTTAAAGCTATCAGACAAAAGAACTCTGACTGGGTGGATTACCTTTGGATATATATTTGTTTTGCAGTTATTTTTGAATTTCTTGTGGCTCTGATATTCCTAAATGGTGCTTCTGCTCCCTGGGAGGACAGGCTTGATAACTTCCTTCATGGAAGATACGTGGATTTCTTCTTGCCAATCCTTATAGCTACGGGGCTTCTGGAAATGACTGAAGGGAAGCGACCTTTCTTAAAACTGACGATAGTCCTTTTAACCTATTTGGTGTTTGGAGCTGTGGCGTTGCAGGCCATAAGGACTAATGACGTGCAAATGAACAATCCTCATGGATTTACCATGATAGGGATGAGCTACCTTTTGGAAAAGCCCTTGATTGATACGACAGCTTTTTTCCTGAAGGAGACAGCCCTTTCTGTAGGGCTGACGCTATTGGTGTTTGTGCTTACTTATATTGCCTGGAAGAAAAAGCTTGAAATGCTGCTTTCACTGGTTTTGCTGGTGCAGATAGCGCTTGGAATCAATGCCTGCGACCATTTCATCTTTCCTTATCAGCCAAATAGCTACCTGGACCTTACAATGGGGGAGAAGATTCGGGAGATTCATGATGAATTTCCATACAAAAACGTGGTACACTTATATGAGGGAGGAAATCCCTATATTGAGACGGTGCAGTTCGCCAACAGAGACCTGCCTATCACGGTTGTGGATGTTACAACCGGGGTCGATGTGGCGGAGGCTCTTACCGGTGATATTATCCTCGTGGCGCCCAGGGAGAGCGGCTTCGAGGGGGATATAGAGAAAATTTATAAGGAGAAATGGGAGGTAGGGCACTTTGACCTCTACTATAACCCATGATTGAAGTTATGAAAAAGTTGATGAGCAGGATTATGAAAAGTGTTGCTTTGGCAGGTCTTGTGGCGGTAATAGGCTTTGGGACTGCAGTTACCTCTTTTGCTGAGGAGGCGGTGGATTTTAGTACAGAGACAAACGTGGTTTCCGGACAGATAATCGGCCTGGCAGGGGATGCAGATGCTTATGTTTCGCCGGATGCTTCCAGTGAAAAGAAAGCGTCTTTTGCTGCAGGGGACTCAGTTTATATGATTTCTGAAAATGATGGATGGTACGAGATATTTTACAAGGGCGAAACTCTTTATATTCCGTCAGATGCAATATCTCAGGATGCATTTGCTTCAGCACAGGCACAGGCTCAGGAGGCGGCTGAAGCAGCTGCTGAGGAACTTGAACAGCAGGAAAAGCAGGATGCAGCTACAGCTGAAGCTTTCGTAAGGCAGCAGAGGGCAGAGAGAAATGCTCTTATCTGGAAGATTGTTATTGGTATACTGGTTGTAGCCATCATTGCTGTTTCAATCGTCATAGCAGTTAAAGGCAAAGACGATCAGAAAACTGAGGAAGCAAAGGCTGAGGAAGCAAAGGCTGAGGAAGTTAAGACTGAGGACTCAAAGACCGAAGAGAAGAAGGCTGAAGAGAATAAATGAAATTGATTATTCAGATTCCCTGCTTCAATGAGGAGGAGACCTTAAGGAAGACCCTTGATGATCTTCCTCGCGAGATTGTTGGGATAGATGAAATAGAATATCTGGTTATAAATGATGGAAGCTCTGACAAGACCACTTCAGTGGCCCGTGACTGGGGAGTTAACTACATCGTCAACTTTACCCAGAACAAGGGTCTTGCAAAGGGCTTTATGGCAGGCATTGACGTGGCGCTGGAGAACGGCGCCGATATCATCGTGAACACTGACGCTGATAACCAGTACCAGGGGAAAGACATAGAAAGGCTCGTTCAGCCCATACTGGAACAGAGAGCAGATATTGTCATTGGAGAAAGACCTATTGCCGATACGGAGGATTTTTCCTGGTTAAAGAAAAAGCTCCAGAGAATCGGTAGCTGGGCTGTCAGGCAGGCATCGAACACGGATATCCCTGATGCTCCTAGCGGATTCAGGGCTTTTTCAAGAGAGGCAGCTCTTCGACTGAATGTTGTCAACGACTACACCTATACTCTTGAGACCATTGTTCAGGCGGGAAGGGAGAAGATTCCGATTGTCAGCGTCCCGATTGATACTAATAATGCCTTAAGGCCAAGTCGTCTTGCAAAGACTATGTTGTCTTATGTCAGGACTTCTATGCTGACAATCCTTAGGGCATATCTGGTGTACAAGCCCTTAAAGGCGTTTTTGTTCCTGTCCATTTTCCCAACAATTCCGGGACTCATTATCTGGATCAGGTTTTTGTACTTTTTCATTACCATTGGAGGAGCGGGACACATTCAGTCCCTAATCCTTGCATGCACTCTGATCATCATCGGATTTGTATGCGTCATGATAGGAATCCTCGGAGATACTATCTGCGCTAACCGCAAGATCCTCCAGGATGTTCAATACCACACAAGGAAGCAATATTATGACGGAGTCAAGCTTTCAGAACCTCATAAGAGGGAAGAATGTCGTATTTATTACCGTTAAAAACAGTTCATATATAAGAGTAACCCAGATCAAGCGGATCCTGGAAAAAGAGGCTTCCTCTGTCCGGGTCTATTCCTCTGAAAAGGGCAATCCCCTAAAAAGGGCTATGGAACTTAGAAAGAGGATGGATGAGATCGACTTTTCCGGAGTCGACGTGGTAGTTGCGGGATTTTTACCACAGCTGCTGTGGGGGAAATTGTTAAAGGCAGTTGGAAGAACTGGTGTCGCAGGGGCAAATGGTGGCGTGGCTGCTGGAGGTGTCAGGACAGTTGATGCCGGTTGTTTGGAGGTTGAGGCCTCGAATGATCAGAAAAAGCCAGTACTGGTGGCGGATATGTTCCTTTCTTTGTACGATACCGTGATTTTGGATCGGAAGCTTTTCAGGGATGGCTGGTGGGTTGCCGATTATCTCCGTAAGCTTGATAAACAGGTCATTGAAAGCGCAGACCTGGTACTCACTGACACAAGTGCTAATGCTGAGTTTTTGACTTCTCTTTGCGGAGCAAAGAAGGAAAAGTTTGAAACTCTTTATTTGGAAGCGGATGAGGGAATTTATAAGGCTAAATGTCTGGGGGAAAGCGTCCCTTCAGATGACAAGATTTATAATGTGCTGTATTTTGGCACCGGACTTCCTCTTCAGGGCACTGATGTGGTGCTTGAAGCATTTAATCTGGTGGCTGGAGATGGTGTCTACGCTGGGCATGAAGATGATGACTTCGAGACAGACAGTTCTGCGTCGCATATCGGACGTGACATCGTGTGCACTTTCGTAGGCGGCCCTCGCGGAATTCCCAGCAAGGTCATCAAAGAGGCAGCTGACAATCCCAACGTAAGGCTCATCAAATGGCTTTCGCAGGAGAGACTTGCCAAGAAGATTGAAGAGGCGGACTTGTGCATAGCAGGTCACTTCAACTTATACATAGACAAGGCTGCCAGGACCATTCCCGGCAAAGCATTCATTTATGATGCCATGAATAAGCCCATGATCCTCGGCGACACCAGGGCTAACCGCGAACTTTTTTCAGAGGACGCCAATCACATCTTCGTGAAGCGCGGCGACCCCAAGGCTCTGGCTGAGGCAATTCTAGCGGCGTCTATATCTTCGCACCAACACATTACGACATAATAAGAGTGTGCTTTTATGGAATATAAGGTTTCGATCGTAGTTCCCGTATATAACGCAGAAAAATATCTGGACAGGTGCATGAAGACTCTCCTGGAGCAGTCTATGCCTAAGGGAGAGTATGAGATCATCCTTGTAGATGATGGCTCACCTGATGAGTCCGGGAAAATGTGCGATAACTATGCAAAGAACTATGACTTCGTAACCGTTATACATCAGACAAATGCCGGGCCGGCAGCAGCCAGAAACGCTGGTCTAGCGAAGGCTTCCGGCAAATTTATTGCGTTTATTGATCCGGACGATTTTATCGATAGGAAATACCTTGAGGTGGCCTATGCTCAGGGTGATCAAACTAATGCAGATATAGTTCTTTTCGACGCATATAGAGAAAAGCATGAAGGGGGTATAGAAAAGCGCGAATACTGGGGACATGCCGGAAGTGGCTTCGTTTCCGTAGATGAACAGGATATTCGTTCCATGCAGAGGCAGATACTATATCCCTACATGGCAGCAACAGCAGGAAAAATACCCTTCAAAAGAAACGTTCCCCTGGCTGCACCTTGGGATAAGCTATATCGCAGGTCCTTTCTTGGATCAAACCATCTTACATTTCCGGCTCAGTTAAAAGTCCTTGACGATATGTGCTTTAATTTCAAGACTTTTGGTATGGCGAAAAACATTTCCTATATCCCGACTCCACTCTATCACTATCAGGTTGAAGCAACATCTATAACCAATAGCTATCGCGAAGATCGTGTACAGCAGGATATTCAGGTGTTCAACTACCTAAAAGAACAAATAGATGAAATGGGGATGGACAGAGGAGAAGATTCACTTTTTAAACAGGCTTTATATGCACGTATAATAAAAAGTTTTGTCATTAGCTTAAGACTTTATTTCCTGAATCCGCAGAATCCCAAAACAAAGACGCAAATAGATCAGGAAATAAGAACCACTATAGAATCTATGCCATATAAGCAGGCGTTTGATGGTATTCATTTATTAACCCTTGAGCCTAAACTGGTAATAGCCACAATGGCATGTAAGGCAAAGAATGTCAGACTTTTAAGATTATTATTTAAATTACAATATAGATAAAATTATAAATCGCATGATTAAGGTAGGGCCAATCAATGATAGTTGTTCTATCAGTCGCAATGCTTGTAGTTCCGGCTGTTTTCTCTTTGATTATTCATATGTGCTTACGTCACGGCGAGGTTGATCGAGGAAAGTTGATTTTGCTTTTCTTTGTGTATTTGGCACTGATTAATTCTGTTACTTATCTTGTGTCGTATTTCAGAGGGATAAAGCATCTTGATTTTGTGGGAATGACCACCAGTTACAGACTTAAGTATATGGGACTTGGGTGCGTTCTTGGATTCCTTATGCCCTTTGTAGTATGCCTTCTTACGGAGGATATCATTACTATTGGTGGATTTGTAAGGTATATTGGCAGATTTTTCAAGGATATCAGAAAGTATCTGCCCTATGCCATCTGGTCAGCCAAGGCGGATCTTCAGGCAGAAGTTGCAACGTCCTACCTTAACTGGATGTGGTGGCTTATTGAGCCTGTATGCTCAATGCTGATATATACGCTGATATTTGGCGTGGTATTCCATGCATCGGAGGATTACTTCACTGTGTTTGTCTTTGTGGGGATATCCATGTGGAGTTTCTTCTCCAGGAGTCTCTCAGCAAGCGTAGATATAGTCAGATGGAACAAGGATATTGTCACAAAGGTGTATATGCCTAAGTACATTTTGCTGTTGTCAAAGATGTTTTCTTACTTTTTTAAAATGCTGGTGTCCTTTGGAGTGATAATCCTTATGATGATCTTCTTCAGGGTACCGATCAGTATAAATGTGTTGTGGTCGATCCCTGCATTTGTGCTGTTATTCCTTTTCACCTTCGGCGTCAGCTCCATCATGATGCACTATGGGGTGTTTGTGAGTGATCTGGGCTATATCACAGGCATTTTGCTGCAGATGATGATGTATCTGACAGGTGTGTTCTATTCCCTGTCTAATCAGGTACCTGAACCCTACGGCATCATCCTGGAGACCTTTAATCCGGTGGCGTATGTAATGTCTGTTATGAGAAATGCCCTGTTGTACAGGACTGCACCGGATATCAGCACAATGGTGCTTTGGCTCATCGTTTCTCTGGTGCTGATTTCTCTTGGAGTCTTCACGGTGTACAGCAACGAGAATTCCTATGTGAAGGTGATCTGATATGGCGAGTACAAAACAGAATGCTATAGAAGTTAATAATGTCAGTATCAGCTATAGGATCCTGAACAACACATCAATCAGAAAGACACTCTTCAAAAAGAAACAGCGAAACGAAGTTTTTGAGGCAGTAAAGAACGTTTCCTTTGAAGTGGAAGAGGGTGGAATTCTTGGCATAATAGGCAAGAACGGAAGTGGTAAATCGACACTCCTTCGTTCCATGGCGGGTGTTTTTTCACCAAACTCCGGAACAATAGATCTGCATGGCCATTCTGTATCTCTGATGGCGCTGGGAGTGGGATTTAAGCAGGAACTTACAGGAAGGGCCAATGTTATGCTCTCTGGACTTCTTCTAGGATTCTCTGAAAAAGAGGTACAGGAGCGGATGGAGTCCATCGTGGAATTCGCGGAGATAGGGGACTTTATAGACCGCCCTGTCCGGACATATTCAAGTGGAATGCACTCCAAGTTGGCCTTTGCCATAACGGCCATGCTGGAGACAGATATCATGCTGGTGGACGAGGTGCTCAGCGTCGGCGACGAGAGATTCCGACAAAAGAGCATGAACAAGATGCGGGAACTGATCCTTGACGACAGCAGAACAGTTGTCATCGTATCTCACGATATAGCTACGTTAAAAGAACTTTGTAACAGGGTGCTTTGGCTCCATGACGGAGAGATAAAGGATATTGGGGAGCCTGAGCCCATACTTGACAGATATGCAGAATTCATGATGCGAGGGGAAGATGTCTGATACTACAGATAAAACAATAAAGATTTTTGTATCACATACTGCCGGAAGCAACAATCAGACCATTGACAATCCGCTTTTTGTGAATGTTAGGGGAGGGGCAGTTTTTGATAAAAGAGATAACGTAGATATGCCGGGTGATGATACCGGGGATAATATTTCGAAGCTTAACAGGCATTTTAGTGAGTATTCGGTCATTTACTGGGCATGGAAGAATCAGGACTGTGACTATTACGGCCTTTGCCACTACAGGCGCTTTTTGTCATTTACGGAAAAGAGACTTAGCACTTCAGGACTTCGTCAGGTGAATTTTGATGGTCTTACCCCTGCAACGGAAAGAGAGGCCGGTCTTGACAGTGAGGAGCAGATAAGACGCTTCATTGGTGATGCTGACATGGTTGTTCCAATGGAGCACGATGTGGTGAAGCATGATTGTAAAGACAACAGAATTAAGAATGTAAGGCAATTTTGGCTAAGGTACCATGCCTCTTACCTAAAGGATCGTGAGTTTGATCTTATTCTGGAACTGATCCGGAAACACAACCCTGAGTACTATCAGGATGCTCTGGATTATATGAACCAGCTTAACTTCAGGGGCTTTAATTGTTTTGTTATGAAGAAGGCCCTTTTCAACGAGTTTTGTGAATATGCCTTCCCAATGCTCTTTGAGTTTGAGGATAGATGTGACAGGACCCACAATAGCCCACTTACCAATAGAAACACAGGTTATGCCGGCGAGTGGTTCTTTAGCATATTTGTATATCATAAGATGAAAGAAAGCAGCTGTAAAATAAAGGAAACACAGCTGATAGTGTTTGGAGATACTGCCAAGACAGAGCCCCTTAAGCCTGCCTTTAGCAATAATAATATTCCGATAGCTTTTGCGGTTTCAGATATAAATGCTCATAAAGTTGCAGCTACTATGCAGTCCATAATCGAGAACTGTAAGATTGGAAATAACCTTGACTTTATTCTGCTATATTCCGGGAATAACGTTGATAAGTGGAGAAATCATCTTCTGGCCCAAGAGCTTAGTGCGCTGGTTTCCATGGGAAATGGACATGAAAATGTGTCTGTAAGGGCATACAATCCCAAGAATGAAATCGGAAGACTTGAGCTTAGGAAGCATGTGAATGTAAAGCATAAGGAGAGATATTATGCCCTGATGCTGCCTTTTATACTGAAGGAATATGATAGAGCTATCTATATCAGCGACACCATGCTGTGCAAGAAGGATCTTGGTGAGCTGATGGGGCATAGTGGTGGAGCAGTTTTGGCCACCTATGACCTTAACTATGTGGCTATGGTCAATGGCTATATTCAAGGATATGGAGAGAAGATGGCGTCAAGGCTTGGAATACAGGACCCATATGCATGCTTCTCATCGGATATTATTGCCTACGACCTGGAGGAGGCCAGGAGAGAATACAGCCTTGATAAGGTGGTGGATAAACTTCTGGAAAAGACCAATTATGACAGCCAGCTTACCACCACAGAGGCTTTCAATCTGGTGTACGAGGGTGGAATTAAGCCTGTTTCCCAGGGGTATAATGCCTTTCTACCGCTGGAGCCTGACTACTATGCCATAACGGAGTACATTCCTGAAGAATACGATAAAGGTGCCGAGGATCCCATACTTGTAAATCTTCGAGGAATGCATCAGGTTATCAGGGACTCCAAGCTGCTGGTGGTTAAAGAGTACCTAAGCTGTGCAAAACGTACCCCTTTCTATGAGGAACATCTGCTTGATATGTCCTATTCTTCTATCTTTAAGAAAGAGAAGAAGATAGTAAAGAGAGTTTATTTCAGCCAGCTCAACAACGAATATATCGCGGCTCATAAGACCGGTGAGCAGGCCTTTGCAGATAAGCTTTTCCCTATGGGAAGTCCGCTTCGAAATGCCATTGATACAGCCCTGCCAAAGGGGTCTAAGCGTCAGGAAATGGTGAAGAAAGTTATAAAGGATATAAGAAATAAATGAATGTTAAGAAGCTTATAAGGCCAATAGAATATGTCCTTATTGTGGCTACTATACTTGAGTGCAGTTCGCTGTATTTAGAGATCTACCAGAATCCCTTTGTTGCAGATATGGCAGTGTTCTTTTATGGTGTCATCATCGCGGTGTTGGCTGTGGATGTGGCGCTGCATTTCGTGGCGTATCCCGTCAGTAAGAAGGAAGTTTTTGGTCATCTTGCGCCAATTGGAGCCATATTGGGGTATGCTGCAATCTTCTATGGCGTAAATGTGTCAAAAGCAGCAGAGGATTGGATCAAGTGGGATTTTGTTAAGAACTTCATGGTGGTCCTGCCGCTGTTCCTGATCCTTATGTGGTTCAAGCAAAAAGCTGGGGAACCTTTTGAACTTTTTTATAAGCACTCCGATGTTGTATGTGTCTATAGCTTCTTTAACCTGATTGTTTTCCTGTCAGGAATTCTTAATGGGGCTTCCATGCCCTCAGACACCGTCTATTCCAAGTGGTCTACTAACCAGGTGTCGGTTAATTTCTATAATCTTGTCACTATACATAATGGAACAGCATGGCAGATAGCAGATATTCCGCTCCTTAGGAACTATGGAATATTTGTTGAACCGCTGCTGTTTTCAGTTCCTTTGGTGACGGCACTGTTTACCGAATTGTTCCTGAGAGGAGAGGATGATAAGTACAGGTATTATAAGGCGCTGCTTCTTTCTCTGACGTTACTGTCTTCCCAAACTACCATGGGAATGATGATAATGGCGGCAGCCTGGGGACTTAAAGCCATACAGCTCAGCGTAATTAAGAACAAGAAATTCTATATTATCCCTGCAATCCTTCTTGTGGCCGCTGCTGTGGCTTTTCTTTACTATGAAAAGAAGATCATGACCTATGATGCAGAAAACAGCGGATCAATCTACGCACACATTTTGGATTTCAAGATAGGTTTCAGGGCATTCTTTAATAGTCCGGTATTCGGAGGCGGTTACCAGAATAACGACTATATCAACCAGTTTACCCCTGAAGAAATAGGATATAGGGGCTTTAGTAATTCTATCGCAATCATCCTTGGCCAGGGTGGGATTATGATGGGGCTCATGTGCATATTCCCTTTCTTGGTTTCCTTCTCAAATATTCTAAAGAAGGGGAAAAGACATATCTTCCTATGGACGATAGGTCCTTTTGCTGTATTTGTAGTGACACTGGTTCACTACCATGTGTTCCTTATGCTGCTTTTGGCCTTCGGGATCTCCCGGATCAGTAGATTTGCTTATGATTGTGATGCAAAAGATATATCGGCTGAGGATTCACGGAAGACAGAAAACCCGAACTTCGGAGGTGCCGGGGCCTTTAATATACCCAGGATTCCTTCGATTGTAGTAGTTCCGGCCTATGTGATACTGGGAGCTTTTATGATCAGGTTTGGTGCTCCTTTATGGAAAGGGATCTACTACCTTCTTCGTGTTCATCAGTGGAGTATTGGCCAGTCAGCAATTAAGGCATTTTTTTTCGCTCTTATGGTGACGTTAAACGCAGTGGCAATCTCCGGATCGCTCAGTAGAAGAAATGCTAATATTTGCACCACTCTGCCCGTGGCGCTGAAGACTGATTCAGAGCATATAGATGCTGCAGCTGTCCTTTTGGCTGACTTAATTTATCTGCTTTTCTACAACTACTTGTACAGCGTGCTGGACACATTCTTTTCCATAAATAACTGCTGGAATGGCGTCACAGAGGGAATCATCCTCTTTGTGATATTCCTTATCATCTACATCTGCTTATATTACACAATAAGTTCGGTTAAAAGAGCTAAGAACCTCAGCGGATATTTCCTGGCTCTGGCACCGGCTCTTTTGCTGACGGTAATTACTATTGCTTTTTCATCGGTGTTCGGACAGTACACATATCTTGTAAGTGAGTATCTGGTGGCAGTAAGGCTGGTGACAGAGTGTGCAACTGGGAAGGTATATACAGTGGACAGACCGGCTCTGTTCCATATCGCAGCAGGTGGTATTTCTTATGCAGGAACAAGAGACGGGGGCTTTGATCCCTGCAGCAATACCACAGTCATATTCAAAAAAGGCAGCCTTTATAACTACAAGGAGCTATTTGACGCTGGGTATCAGGTTACAGAACTGTCTGACAGCGTCATGGCCTATTCAAATGACGCCGGCGTAATAGAGGGGCTCAAGGATCAGGGCTACAGCTGGTACAGATATTATTTTTATGAACAGAAGATTAGTGTTGAACATCTTGCTTATATTAATGGCCTCGATATGACAGAGGAGGGAGCGCTTCTGCTACAGGGGCAGGAGGGTTCTGTCATTGACAGTCCCGAAATGATAATACAGAAGGGCAAGTATACCCTTAACTGCGCTCTATCCATAGACAGGGGTGCCTACAGCAAGATTCCCAAGGATGTGGTAATAGCTACACTCAAGGTCTGCAGGAAAAATGATGATGGAGTGGTAAATGCCAGGGATATAAAGCTTGGGGAGTTTGACGACAGGGGACAGCTCCTGGCGCAGCTGCCTTTTTCATCAGGGGGCATAACAAGGGATTATGAGATAAATATCCTTGCCCTGGAAGAGAATGTGCTGAAGGTTTCGGATTTGGCTCTTTTGGAGACTCCGGACTATATTACGGTCAGCAGGAGCGATGTGTATGGCCATGCTCTGAGAGAGGCATATTACAATAATGACAGCACCCCATATACAATGAATGAGGGCTACAGTGCCATAGAAAGAGACTATGACCTCAGGGGCAGAGTCTATGGTACGAGGTACTATGACGGCGATGGGGAGAGGATGATCATAAATGGAGGTTATTCCGGGATCCGTTACAGCTACAACAGGCAGGGAAGCGTCATAGAGGAGGAATACTTTGATACTGAGGATAAGCCCCAGAACCTGGTATCCGGGTATTCCAAGGTCAAGTATGAGTATGATGATAAGGGAAACCGTGTTGTCTTTTCATATTTCGATCAGAAGGGTAAACCTGTACTGATAAAGAGCGACTATGCAGTTCTGAAGAGATTCTATAATGATGATAAGCTTGTAATCAGGGAGGAGTATTACGATACAAAAGGCGAGCCTATCTGCAACAGCAGTGGCATCGCTGCCCTGGAAAGAGAATATGACGAGAATAAAAGAGTAATATCAGAGCGGTACTTTGGTACTGATGGGGAGCCTTACGCCAGCCTTTCAGGATTTTTTGAGATCAGGTATGAGAGGGATGAACAGGGCAGAGTAATCCTGGAGTCCTATCATGATGAAAATGGAAACAAGATGACCTGCACCGGCGGATACTATGCCTTAAAAACCGACAGAGATTCTTCAGGAAATCCCATAAAGTCCACCTATCTGGACGACGACGGAGAGCCTGTCCTTAACAGCGGTAAGATTGCTTCCATCTCAAGGACTTACAACAGTGAGAACTACGCCATAAAGGAGCAATACTACGATACGGAAGGAAATATCGTACTGAATACTTCAGGATACGCAGGAGTATTAAGGGAATACGACTCCAAGAAAAGAAATTATAAAGATACATATATAGATGAGAAAGGAAGGGTAAAGGCCAGTACCTCAGGTATCGCCAGTGTTGTAAGGGAATACGACAGCAATAATCGAAATGTGTGCGAAAGTTATTACGATATTAATGGCAATCCGGTGCTTAACACGTCAGGCATTGCTCAGGCCTTGAGAGAATACGATGAGTACAACATGACTACGTATCTTTCCTATGCAGATACTGAGGGTGAAAGTGTGGCCAACACTTCCGGGATATCAGCCATAGCATACAGCTATGATGAACACTGGATCACCACCTGTGAGAAATACTTCGATGTGGACGGCAATCCTGTGCTTAACACCAGCCAGTTCTCGGAAATCCGCAGGGAGTACACCAAAAGGCGCATGACCCGGGAGGAATATTACGACACAGAAGGAAAGATAACAGTTCACAGTAACGGAACCTCAGGACAGTTAAGGGAATACGACAAATACGGAAATCTCGCTAAGGTAACCTATATTGACGCTGAGGGAAATCCCGTACTTAACACTTCCGGCTATGCAATCACCACCAGGGAGTATGACGCAGTAAGGAACTGCACTGCGGAGTATTTCTATGATGTTGACGGAAAACCTATAAACAACACCTCGGGAGTTTACGAGATCCACAGGACCTTTGACAGAGACAGAAATACCACAGAAGCCATAAGAAAAGACGTTGACGGAAACCAGCTATGACAAAAGAAAAAAGCTTTGACAGAGATAAGTTCATAAATGCCCTGGATATTGTCATCCTTTTGGGACTGGCAGTCTATGTGTTTAATACTGCCATCAGCACCACAACCTTTATGATTCATTTGCCCCAGGAAGTACTTAAGGTGCTGATGATCAGCCTGACAGCTGTTTCTGCGGTTAAGATTATCCTCCTTGGAAACTACAGCTACAAGTGGATGAGCATTCCTCTGGCAGCAGTCTACTGCATAGTAAGCTACAACACGGGATATGAGTTCATGCTGTTCATAGCTCTTTTCACCGTGGGACTGGTTGGGATAAATTACAAGAAAATTCTGGCTGCATTTCTTATCCCCTCGGCAATGGTGGTGTTTCCTATGCTGTTTGCTTCCTTTAGCGGAGCGATACTTAATCTGGTAAATGCTGACGGGCTTGTTAACAGCGCCTGGGGAAGCTGCTTCCACACTGAGATGGCAAGTGCCCTACTGTTCCTTCTGCTGCTTTCCTGGGTTTACTTAAAGAACATCCCCGATGTGCTGTTCCTTATTCCGGGAGGACTTGTTCTTATAATCTCGGCCTTTGAGGCCGGATCCAGGACAGCTACAGTTCTGTCTGTCACATTCCTTGGATTCATCTTGTTTAAGATCCTGGAGGACAGGCTGGAAAAGAGCGGCCCGGGATATGACTGGCTTGAGAGGACCGCAAACTGGATCGTCCGGTTTTCTTTCCCGGTGCTTTTAGTTTTTATGATAATAATGGTTACCCTTTATAAATCCGAGAACTCTTTTGCCCTTTGGTATAACGAACTTTCTCAGAACAGGCTTGCCCCTGCAGCTAAAATGCTGGAAGAGTGGGGAATAAAGCCCTTCGGGACCTTTTTTGAAATGTCGGGAAACGGATGGAGCACCTTTAAGGCCCTTGAGTATACTTTTATAGACAGTTCCTACCTGCAGCTCCTTATCAGGTATGGACTTGTCACAGCTCTTTTTGTGGCGCTGATTTGGTCATGGATGAGTGACAGAGTTTTAAGAGCCGGCAACAGGCGAATGGCTTTTGCAATGCTGCTGATTGCCCTGGACAGTGTAAGCGAGCAGCACTTTGTTGAGCTAAACTACAACATCCTGCTGGTGATGCCCTTTGCCTTTATGGAAACCAAAGAGAAAAACGAAGATGCCACCATGACAAAGTGGCTTGGGGACCCAGTGACTAGGAAGTTCAGATCAACCCAGCTTCTGGCGCTGGCCATTGGCATAGCAGTATTTTGTGCCTTCCTTCCCACAGTTTTCTCTTATTACAGGACCATATTTAACGGCTTTGGTATGACTGATGGAAAGACAGTCATAGACGGCGTTCTGGTCTACGCCATATCACTGGTGTCGCTGCTGGTATTTGCGGCTTTTATCTGGTTTTTCAGTAAGCTTATAGCCGGGGACGCCCTGGAAAAAACCATCAGTAAAAAGTACCTGCTTCTTACGGTTACTTCAGTGTTATTCATGCTGGTAGGATTTCTTGCGGTGGACAGCATGGTGGACCGGGTTTACAGGGGACTTTTGGACTGCATAGCCGGAGAAGCAGAGATAATAACGGACATAACAGCCCATTCAAAGGGGAAAGTATATATGGACAGATATCCTGAGGCTTACAAGAAGCAGTTTGCAGCCATCGACAGGTCTTTTTATGACGGAGAGGACCTTTCCAGGAAAAGAAATACTACCCTGATAGTGGATGCAGATGATGATCTCAACTGTCTCTCAAGAGCAGGCTATGCCTATCTTCAGATATCACCTTACGATGCCATTTACACGAATGATGAGAGCGTAAGGGCACTTCTTGAAGGGGAAGGCTACGCATTTACCTCAGTTAACAGCAAGGTTCATGACATTGACCTTAAGAAGGCAGCGTCCATCAACGGACTTAAGAGTCTCGAAGATGGAGGCATGCTTGTTGAGGGAGAGGGAAGATCCCTGGTATTTGGTCCCTTCCTGGATCTGTATCCAGGACACTACCAGGTGACTTACAACCTAAAGAAGCCTGCTGAAACAAAGAGCAGCTCTGATGCAAAAGAAATACTTGGAAATATCCGAATCAGCTCCTACTGGGGAAAAAACATCATAGCAGATATCGACATTACTGAGGAAATGTTTGACGAGAACGGGCAGTTGAAATGCCAGATGAACTTTGAGGGAAATGGGAGAGGATACGAGTTTTTGCTGTTTATGAAGGGAGATAATGCCCTGGAAGTAGAAAGAATAGCATGGCAGCGACTTGATTAACGTACATAATGAACGTATAATCGAATATAGGGTTATTATTCGAGGGGAAATCTGATCATCGTTATGAAAAACGTTCCAAATACTTCCAGACGAAATAGCAAGTATGTGTACAGATTTTTCTGTGCTGCCATTTTGACGGCCATCGCTACCTGTATCTTCTATAACAAGTGGTTCAATTTTGTGGCAGTCAATAATACTACCGGTTTTCTTCTTGGGGCCGGAAACCTTATTATGGCAGCAGGCATTTATATGGGCATATACATGATCATTGGCAAGTGGCTTCACGCCTTTACTATTGGCGTTGAGCGCAAGAGCAGTATCATGGCGGGACAGGTGCTTACTCTTTTTACTGCAGCAGTTGCCGAGATTCCGCTTTCCTGCGCTATAACCGGACAGTTCAGACTGTTCCTAGATTTTCTTGCAGTATATTTTTCTATGTTTTTGATACAGGTCCTGGTGGTGTGCTTCTTTACTTTCGTAATGGTGGACATTTACAGGATTACCTTTCCGCCGCTCCGTATCCTGGAGATATACGGGGACCACAGGGATGACCTGAGTCACAAGATAGCAGGACTTCACTATAAGTATGAGATAGCAGGCACTATCCCTGCATCAGAGGATGAACAGGTAATCAGAAGCGCCCTGGAGAAGTACGATGCAGCACTTATCGGCGACATTCCTTCCCATGACAGGAACAGGCTGGTGAAGCTGTGTTTCGAGATGAACAAGAGGGTTTACTATGTTCCGAAGATATCTGACGTAATGGTCAAGAACTCCCAGGAACTGAACCTTATAGATGCACCTCTTTTTCTTAATAAGAATAATGGAATGGGGCCCATAAGGCGCTTTGTGAAAAGAGCTTTCGACCTGATATTGAGCCTTATCGCCGCTATAGTTGCGAGTCCTGTGATGCTGGTCACAGCTCTTTTGATTCATCTTGAGGATGGAGGACCGGTGTTCTTCAAGCAGGAGAGGGTCACCATCGGCGGAAAGAGGTTTATGATCCTTAAGTTCAGGTCAATGATAGTTGATGCGGAGAAGGATGGAAGACCACATCCTGCCGGTGAAAAGGATGACAGGATCACCAGGGTAGGACATTTCATCAGGGCCACCAGGATTGATGAGCTTCCCCAGCTCCTTAACATCATCGCGGGGGATATGTCCATTGTGGGACCCAGGCCCGAGAGATGGGAGCACGTGGAACTGTACTCCAAAGAGATCCCGGAGTTTGTGTTCAGGCTTAAGGTGAAGGGCGGACTTACAGGCTATGCCCAGGTTTATGGCAAGTACAATACAACGGCTCTTGACAAGCTGAAGCTGGATCTTTTGTATATAACCAATTATTCGCTGCTTCTGGATCTTCAGATCATTTTCCAGACGGTTAAGATTCTTTTCCTGAAGGAGAGCACTGACGGATTCAGTGAGGAAACGAGCCAGAAGATGCATGATGCTGAGGTGGCAAAGTCACCGGATGTTTTCTGATATGAAATAAAGGTAAGGTTGGGACGACAAGATGGATTATGGATACGAAAATGAGATAGATCTTATAGATCTTTTGCATTATCTTCTGAAGAGATGGCGCGTGATCGTGATTGTGGCGCTGATAGGAGGCTGTCTTCTTGGGGGATATAGTGCTTACAAGCAGGCCAGGCCTGAGAAGATGCCTACCGAGGAGGAGAATGAGGCGGCCCTTGAAAAGGCCAGGGATGGTCTTTCGGATATTGAAGTGGCTGAAGTTGATTCTCTGTCAGCGATGTATGACTCTTACGTGAAAGTCTATGCCGAGAAGGAACTGAATGGTCAGAAGTCCATCCGTCTTAACATGGATCCGGAGCATGTTCACACCGGTGCATCAACTTACGTTATCAGCGATTACTACGATAATAAAGGCATTTATACTGTTGAAAGTCAGAATGCAGGTAATATTGTGGCGCTGTATTCAGAGCTTTTGACTGATGATAAGACTATAGACATTATTAAGGAAGCGACAGGATGGGGTGTGGACAGGCAGTATGTTAGAGAGCTTTACAGCGTGTCATCTGCCGGAGTGAGTCTCCTTAGGATATCAACAATTGCCCCGACACAGGATGAGTGTCGTGTCATCATTTCTGTCTTGGAGGACAGACTGGAGCAGGTAAAGCCTGAAGTACAGGCCAATGCTCCTCATGAGATAGTAAAGGTCAATGACAAGTACTTTGAAGATTATTCCAGTGGCATTACAGATGCTCAGAAGGCTCAGAGTGACACACTTATTTCTCTCAAGAATACCATGAGAAATATTCCGGATAAACTGACATCAGGGCAGAAGACTTATTATCAGGAACTCATCAAGCAGCATTATCCTGATGAGATTATTGAAAAGGAATTCAGTGTGTTTGGGCTCATCAAGTATGTGCTCATCGGTATCGTGGCCGGTGTTTTCGCTGTTGCCATGTGTTACTGCGTATACTATGCCCTGAGACAGGTGCTCAGGACTTCAGATGACTTCAGATCTATGTTTAACACAAGGGTTATCGGCACTGTACAGTATGATGAGGATGAGGGAAAAAAGAAGTTCCTCTCCGGCTTTGATAACTGGTTTGATAAGAAGTTTGACAAGAGAGAAGGTATCCTTCCAGCAAATGATGCTGTGAAGATGATCGTATCTGACATCCTGGTAAATGCTAAAAAGGACGGCATCACAAAGCCTATGATCATCAGTACAAGCAGCCACGATGCAGTTAAGAAGGCTGTTCAGGAAGTGACTGCCGGATGCAAAAAGGATCTTGAGCTGGCTGTGGGCTCGTCGGTCCTGACAGATTCCGAATCACTCAACAAACTTTCTGAGGCAGATGGCGTCATCATAGCTGAGAAGGTTCAGGAATCAAGACTTGCCGATATAGCAAGGGAGTTAGAGACCTGTAAGAAGCTTGGAGTAAATGTTATGGGGACCGTTGTGGTCAAGTAAATAAATATGATGGTAAAAGCGGGAAGGATTCCCGCTTTTAAGCTATGTGAAATGGGGAGATGTTTGGTATCTTCGGGGAAGATATAGGGAGTGTGTGCCCGGATGATTTAGGTTGTCACGGCATGAGTGCAAAAATTGATACTTTAAGGGAAACAGATATGTACGATTTCAGTCAGGATCCAAGGTTTGATGGAATAGGAAAAATACAAGGCAAGTGTCTACTTTCTTCACCGACAATGCATGGTGACGAGGAAAAGTATGTTCACGAGGCTTTTGAGTCAGGATGGGTAACCACTGCAGGAGAGAATATCAATAGACTCGAGGAAACGGTGGCAGACTATGTTGGCGTTAAATATGCAGTAGCTTTATCGGCAGGTACAGCAGCGCTTCACCTTGCCACTAAGCTTGCCGGTGAGAAATTGTATGGTCAAGCGAGACCTGACTCTGGAACGTTGGCAGGCCATAAGGTATTCTGCTCAGATGTTACATTCGACGCAAGCATTAATCCTGTGGCTTATGAGGACGGCGAAGCGGTATTCATCGATACAGAATATGATACTTGGAATATGGATCCGGATGCACTTGAAAAGGCTTTTGATATGTACCCGGAGGTAAAACTCATTGTGCTGGCGCATCTCTATGGTACTCCCGGAAAGATGGAAGAGCTTAAAAGGATAGCAGATGCACACGGAGTACTGATAATAGAAGATGCTGCCGAATCCCTAGGCGCCAAGTACAAGCTTGCTGGAAAGTGGGTGGAAACCGGAGCTCTTGGTAATTATAATTGCATCAGCTTTAACGGCAATAAGATTATCACCGGAAGCGCCGGCGGAATGTTCCTTACAAACTCCTTAGAGGATGCTAATAAAGTCCGTAAGTGGTCAACCCAGAGTAGGGAAGATGCTCCCTGGTACCAGCATGAAGAGATCGGTTACAACTATCGGATGAGCAACATCATCGCGGGGATAGTCAGAGGACAGATGCCATATCTTCAGCAGCACATAGAGCAGAAGAAAGCTATTTATGAAAGATATAAGGAAGGGCTCAAGCACCTGCCTGTCAGAATGAACCCTTATGATGAAAAGGAATCACAGGACAAATATGCTTACATGGAGCAATGCGTTACAGATGACTCAATAGATAAAGTTTTGATTCTGTCAGATCAGCTCTATGCCAAGAAAGCAGATAAGCGTGAGGGAGGTGTAGGTAAAGAGACTACAATAATTTCACCGGAAGCGAAAAAGTGCCTGTCACGGTGCCCATTCTGTGAACAATTTTAAACAATACAACCAAATGCTATCGGCATGAGTAGTGTGATTGGTTGGATTTTTAGGCTTTCGAAGAATTCGCATTAGTGTAGAAAAGAAGACCTGATTTAGAATATCTTTTGACAAAGGTGCACGGAAAAACAATCATTGCATGTGGATCATATGTTCGATATAATTTTTTTGTGCCACCTGTTTTCGGTAGGCGGTTGGCTCTTTGCCAGGTGTAACCTGAGAACTCTCAAGCGTTTGGAGGGATGCGAATGGGAAATCTGAAAGAGAGCAAACTTGGTGATAGAAATTGCGATAACTCTTGTGAGTATTGTAGTTACGGTTATCAGCATCATCGTGACGATCATCAGTATTTGCAAGACTGACTCAAAAAAATAAGCATCAAAAAAGACCGCTGAATCAGCTCGGCAAAAGCTGCGGTCTCTTTTGATTGTAGTTGTTAACTGAGCCATCCGTCTATCGGGTGGCACTCTTTACAAGAAGATAATAACATATTTTAGTGCTAAAGCAAATAAGAAATTTGGGGGAGATGCAATGAAAGTACAGTCGCTTTTTGATATTATTGGTTCTGATTTTTATACGGGAGTACCAGATTCACAGCTTAAGGCGCTGTGCAATTTTTTGATGGATAAATATGGAATAGATCCGCACCATCACATTATTGCTGCGAATGAAGGCAACTGTACGGCACTTGCTGCCGGTTATCATCTGGCAACCAGAAAGGTTCCGGTAGTTTATATGCAGAATAGCGGAGAGGGAAATATAATTAATCCTGTTGCATCTTTGCTTAATGATAAGGTTTACGCTATTCCATGTATTTTTATTATTGGTTGGCGTGGAGAACCTGGAATCCATGATGAACCTCAGCATATTTATCAGGGAGAAGTTACTGTTAAGTTGCTTGAAGATATGTGCATAAGCTCTTTTGCCATCGGATCTGATACTACTGATGAAGAAGTGAAAGAGAAGATGGATGAGTTCCGTTCAATACTCGCGGGTGGAAAGGATGTTGCGTTTGTAATCCGTAAGGGAGCATTAACAGATGCTCCGAAGGTGAACTATCATAATGATAATGTCATGACTCGCGAAGAAATCATAAAGCATATTGTGGCAGTATCAGATTCTGATCCAATTATTTCCACAACCGGAAAGGCTAGCCGTGAGTTGTTTGAGACCCGCGTGGCCAATAACCAGAGCCATAAATATGATTTTTTGACAGTAGGTTCCATGGGTCATTCCAGTTCTATAGCTCTCGGTGCGGCTCTTAGTAAGCCAGATGTTAGATTTTGGTGCATTGATGGTGACGGTGCTGTATTGATGCACATGGGTGCAATGGCGGTGATAGGAAGTAATAAGCCAAGTAATCTGATTCATATTGTTATTAACAACGGAGCCCATGAAACTGTTGGTGGAATGCCTACAGTGGCATCTAATATTGATCTTGTTAAGATTGCAGAGGCTTGTGGTTATCCTTATGCTGCTTCTGTAGACAACTTTGATGATCTGGATAAAGCGCTTAGGGATGCAAAGGAGAAGGATGAACTGGTATTTCTGGAGGTGAAGTGCTCAATAGGTGCGCGTGAGGATTTGGGAAGACCAACGACTACAGCGTTGGAGAATAAACAGAACTTTATGGAGTATGTGAAAGGACTGTGATAGGTTTTTTACCTGGGATACAGAGGTACCGTGTACTTCCGAGAACATTGGTACCGTGTACTCCGAACTTTTTGTGAACGAGATATGGTGCCTGTCACCAATGT
This sequence comes from Butyrivibrio sp. AE2032, assembly GCF_000702965.1. Taxonomy (NCBI): domain Bacteria; kingdom Bacillati; phylum Bacillota; class Clostridia; order Lachnospirales; family Lachnospiraceae; genus Butyrivibrio; species Butyrivibrio sp. AE2032. The sequence goes on from NZ_JNLF01000003.1 coordinate 1,769,555, forward strand.
GGTACACTTTTCGTCAACTTAACAAGAATAAGTATACCTGTTTAAGCAGGAATTACTTATCTCCCAGCAGATTTGTATCATATTTTCAAAGCACCAACGTTTGAGCCTTTTATTTTTGCATGGCAAACAGACCTGAAGTGATTCAGGCCTAAAGAATCCTCATGTACGAAGCATCAATTAACAGGTTTTCTGTTTGGAAAGTGCTTTCGGCAGACAAGTTTTCTGGTTTTTCTTCTGAATTTTCTGCCGGGGACTATCTGAGATCTGACCTTAAATGCATCGGATACTATCTGGTCAATGTATTCCGTTTGAAGTATGTTACATAGCATCTTTGGAATGGCTTTCTTTAATCGACCGATGATGTACGACCTGTTAGCCTGATATCGGCATTTGCCTGTTGTGGTCATGCTTTCATCTATATCATCATCAACTTTGTTCTTTATCAGTGAAGTCAGATTCGACATGAGCAGATTTATATAGAACTCTTGAAATACAGCAGTTTTGGTTTTTCCACTGTACTCTTCAAGAAGGAATTTTTCTTTTAACTCCATGTACTTACCTTCAACTGGCCAACGCAGAAAGTATAGTTCACAAGAACTGGGTGCCTGTCTCCGCTCAAGAACAATCATGCAAAATGATTGTTTGTGAGCAGATTTGAGCGCGCATTTCTCGTTTAGAGTGCTCATACTATGGAGATTTGTCTCTTACTGGTTTTATGTTTATTTGGATTTAATATGAGGTTTATTCCGATATAATAAAGGGATGATATTATCTAAACAAAACATATTTTAGTTCATCAGATGGAGAGTTGATAAATGTCAGAACTTTCGGAAGAATACCTTGCTAGATTTCATGAACACATAAATGCTGGAGGGAAGTCGAGAACAAGCTGTTCCTCACAGCTTGGGTCTGCGAGACAATATCAAAGAGGAAACATTTGCTATACACAGAGATAGTCTTCACTGTACTCAGAGACAGAGAAAGAAGAACAAACAAATGACAACGAAATTGGCGAGAATAGCGGAATTATCCGCGCAGAATCCAAACATGGTCTTTACATCCATATCCCACATGATAAATGTGGAGCTTTTGAGAGAATGTCATAACAAGATGGATGGAGACAAAGCCGTAGGAATCGATGGAGTTACCAAAGAGGAATATGGAAAGAAACTGGAGGAGAACCTTGTAGAACTCGTAAGACGGCTCAAGAATAAGTCATATAAGCCGCAACCTGCAAAAAGGGTTGAAATACCAAAAGGTAACGGGAAAACCAGACCTTTGAGTATCTACTGCTACGAGGACAAACTCGTCCAAGAACGACAGTGGTGCCTGTCACCAATGTGGTACACTTTCCGTCAACTTAGTAGGAATAGAAATACTGCTTTAAGTTAATGTGTATCATCTACCAACAGATTATATCATATTGAATAGGCAGCTATGTTTTCTTCTTAATGTTATCGCATGACAAACAGACCTGAATCATATCAGGTCTAAGAAAAACTCATATATGATGTATCAATTGACAGGTCTAAGGTTTGGAAAGTGTTTTCTGCAAACCAGTTTTCTGGTCTTTCTTCTAAACTTCCTGCCGGGGATTATCTGTGACCGAACTTTGAATGCATCGGATACTATCTGATCTATGTATTCTGTTTGCAGTATGTTACAAAGGATCTTAGGAAATGCTTTCTTTAGACGGCCTATAATATAGGCTCGGTTAGCTTGATACCTATACTTGCCAGTTGTGGTCATGTGTTCATCTATGTCATCGTCGACTTTGTTTTTTATCAGAGAAGTCAGATTTGACATGAGTAGATTTATATAGAATTCTTGAAACACAGCAGTTTTAGTTTTTCCACTATACTCTTCAAGAAGGAATTTTTCTTTTAACTCCATGTATTTGCCCTCAACAGGCCAGCGGAGAAAATATAGTTCGCGAAACATATCCACAGACATAGCTGTGTCAAATATGTTGGTTCCAAGGTACTCGCGAGATCCATCACTTAGAATAACCTCTAAGACTCTTATCTTGATATCTTCAGTGCCTGTTTTGGAATTTCCTGGCAATATTGCTACAGTATCACCATGGCAGGAACGAACCATTTTGAACTTTTCACGGAGTCTCATAAGGCAGAGATACCCATTTGATACACAGTACCTGAACATATCTTCTGAATAGTATCCGCGGTCAAAGACGATTACTGAGTTTTTATATATGTTTAAGTCTTCTAGCGTTTTTAGGTGCTCTCGTGCTGCAGCTCTTTCAGACCCAAGGTATTTATGAAGAGATGCATGGACTATATAATCATCGAGAACATCATAGACAATAGAAGCTAGACCTGAAGAAAACTTCCTATCTTTATGCGGATAAGTGAACATCTCACCAAAGAAATCAAAGTTTGATGGAGAATTAGGAACTTCTATCTTTGAGCCATCAATGGCAAAGATATGATAACCATGCCATAGCTTTCTCTTCTTGAGATTTTTGTAGAAGATATCTACCGAAAGAGTAAATAAATCTTGGAACAGACTGGGGCTAATGAACTGACGAGCTTTGGATACAGCCTGCTTTGATACTTCAGGAAAATTTGATGGAAGCAGGTCATCACGTATAGCGGAAAGATTCTGATACATAGATGCCTTTGTAGTGTAGAATAGATATGTTACCAGATGGAGCATTGAAAGTTTGCGCTTTCTGATGAAGTGGTTCTTTTCCCGGTGAGCTTCCAGGCAGTCCGGAGAAGAGAGATATTGCTTGATCTTTTGGATGATGAGTTTGCAGATTTCATGTTTTTCCATACGTAACCTCCTAAATTTGCGTGATCTTGATGTGTTTCGCGGCCACGAAACAACATCTCCTATTGATCAAGGGCCGCGTAGCGGCCGCAAATTTTAGGAGCTTTGTCAAGCGTTTTTTAATAAATAATCAATATTTTTTTGCATAACAAAAAAGCCGCAAAGCCAGTATTTATCTGGCTTTACAGCTTAAGTTGACCACAGTGGTGCCTGTCACCGTGAAAATTCTGTGAACATGATGTCAAATGAGCCACGATGAGAATGGTGTAATTCTATGAAGAAAAATGAAGAGTATACGCTATATGTAAGGAACATGGCTATAATAAAAATGCGTATAAAAAGTATTAAAAAAATAAGAAAACATATGATTTCTACGGGATACTCTTTCACAGATATAGAATATTGTGTTCTTCAAATCCGAAAAATCCTAGAATTAGTGGCTCTTTCTTCGCTTATATCAGATTACAAAGTATATGAAGAAAAAATGGACAACATATATAAGATGTGGAAGGCGGATCTGATTATAAAGGACATAGAGAGGATTAATCCACAGTTTTATCCGGAACCTACGCTTACAATAAAGAAAGCAGGTGAAATAGATAGGCTTGTTATGACCAATAAGGAGTATCTTACTAAAAAACGCTTTATTGAAGTATATAATAAATGTGGCAAAATGTTGCATTCACATAATTTAATGAATGGTGAAAAAAATATTACGGATTTATATTTACAATATGATTTATACTTAGAAAAGTGGGTTGAATGGATTGAAAATCTATTAGAGAATCACATTGTTAATCTGTATGAGACGGGCAAAATTCTCTATATTGTAATGGGCGGAGATAATAATGAACCTAGTGGAAATGTCTGTGAGGCCCAAGGGATTTATGAGGAACTATCCCAAAGTGAAAATGTAGACTAAACATTAGTATCGCGTACTCTGAAAAGGTATAGATATATGTGCAAAAGATGTTGGATGGCAGTTTTATTATGAGCGAAAGGAGCCGACGTATTATTTGAATACATATGTATGGTGTGAAGATTCAAAATCTGGATTTGAGTTTTGGAAAATGGTTTTTGGCGCACTGTATGCGAAATTCATTGTTGATACCAAGAGTAATAATACTGAATTATGTAAAGCTATTTCAAAACTTGTTGACGAAGACAATAAGTATTATGTGCTAATGGATAATGCAATTGATAATCCAGATGTGTTGAGAGAGGCACAACGATTATATTATGCCACTAAGGACAAGAAAAACGTATCGATAATAAAGGTGCATTCATTTGAGTTTGTACTCCTATCATTTAAATTGCTAGAAAAATGGATGTTTGCTGAAGATGATGAGTTAAAAGATAAGCGAGCAAGACTATTTGAAATAAAGGATATATTTGTTGATCTGGTCTGCAATGGTGGGGATAGCAGTACATTATCTTCGATAAAAGAAGAACTTGATTCAGAATCATGTAACACGGAGCAGTTGTCTTCTAAATTGCTATTTCAAATAACTAGAAATACAGGCTTTGAAACCGGGAAGGGCAAACTTGGCGATTGCTTTGTTGTGGACTGCTGCGATTGGAAAGCCAGAGGCGATGACGACAACTGCGGTCTGGATGAGACAAGACTGACTTCTGATAATAAGATCAGGCAAATAGTTGAAAACTCTGTTTTAAAGGATGCTTTTGCGAAGGCGGGTTTATAGATGATAAGGGTATATAAGAAAAAGACAATTCCTAAGGCTGTAGATGTTATTAGGATGAATGATGTGTTTTTTAACCAAAATACAGCAGAAATGCTTGATGAAAGAGCAAGGGATATCATAAGACGGATTGATAAGTCAGAGATGATTGAGAAGTATACAATTACTTCAAGATTTGACGGGACGGCTCTTAATATTGACAGGCTTTCCACCGGATGTAAGACAACATTGAATATTATGTATAATCTAGACAAGATATTTGATATTTCAGAATGTGGAGAAAATGCCCTTGAAGTAATATATTCATTAGATGAAGGGCAGATTTATTGCGATTATCCTATGATTGCTTTTAATATGCAAGAAGTTGAAATAGAGGATGTTGATGGCGTTCGCGCGATTAGTGATTATGAAGAGCTAAGAGAGTGGTGGAAAAATGAAGATTAAACCAATCATTCTTGATAGGATTACAACTAAACATACAAATTATTATGTTGATTTGATGCTTGATTCGAATGTTACGTTTGTGGCAGGAGATTCCGGTGTTGGAAAGTCGGCGGTTTATTCTTTCTTACAGGAGTATTCGTCAGAAGATAAAAGGGTAAGGTGCCTTAATTATCTGGATTACAATAAGCAATATAAGAATGCAATAAAGAGTTCAAAGGGAAAGCTGTTTGTTATTGATAATGCAGACCTTCTCCTCGATGATAAAATGAGGCAGCATATAGCTTTGGATAATTATAATCAATATATTATTATTGGGAGAAACCCTACAGCTTTGATGTTATCACAAGATGAAATACTGGAATTAGACAGCAAGAATAGTGATGGGATTACGCATTTTTATCTTAAGAAGGCATTTGGTGATAGATAATTATGAAATGAAATGCTGAAGTGTTATAAGTCAAGGAGACTATATGAGACTGATTATCATTGGTGCCGGAGGATTTGGAAGAACCGTTAGGGATCTTGCGGAGCAGAGTGGAAAGTATGAGAAGATTCTTTTCCTTGATGATGCTGCAAGTGGGGATGGCAATGAAGTTGCTGGTAAGGTCAGTGACTTCAAGAATTTCATTGATGATGACACGGAGTTCCTGGTTGCTTTTGGGAATAATGAGTTGAGGCATAAAACCTTGGTGGATATTGGTGAAGCTGGTGGGAAGATTGGGAGTTTGATTCATTCCACGGCGTATGTGAGCCCTACAGCATTAGTTGGGAGACAGTGGTGCCTGTCACCAATGTGGTACACTTTCCGTCAACTTAGTATGAATAGAAATACTGCTTTAAGTTAATGTGTATCATCTACCAACAGATTATATCATATTGAATAGGCAGCTATGTTTTCTTCTTAATGTTATCGCATGACAAACAGACCTGAATCATATCAGGTCTAAGAAAAACTCATATATGATGTATCAATTGACAGGTCTAAGGTTTGGAAAGTGTTTTCTGCAAACCAGTTTTCTGGTCTTTCTTCTAAACTTCCTGCCGGGGATTATCTGTGACCGAACTTTGAATGCATCGGATACTATCTGATCTATGTATTCTGTTTGCAGTATGTTACAAAGGATCTTAGGAAATGCTTTCTTTAGACGGCCTATAATATAGGCTCGGTTAGCTTGATACCTATACTTGCCAGTTGTGGTCATGTGTTCATCTATGTCATCGTCGACTTTGTTTTTTATCAGAGAAGTCAGATTTGACATGAGTAGATTTATATAGAATTCTTGAAACACAGCAGTTTTAGTTTTTCCACTATACTCTTCAAGAAGGAATTTTTCTTTTAACTCCATGTATTTGCCTTCAACAGGCCAGCGGAGAAAATATAGTTCGCGAAACATATCCACAGACATAGCTGTGTCAAATATGTTGGTTCCAAGGTACTCGCGAGATCCATCACTTAGAATCACAAGCCTTCAGATAAAAGTGCTTACAGGGATTGTTTTGATAAAAGTACAAAGTATGCACATGAGAAAGAGTGGCGTTTTGCACTGATTCCTGATTAAGAGAAGGCAAAGGCGTTGGCAAAGAAAGATCCGGATGGTAGTATCCCATATGATGAGCATACTATATTCTCAGTTGGTGACTTGAGCACTATAGCTGAAGAAATAGATGTAGATACATTGTTAGACGATCCAGGTAAACTATATAAGGATGATAAGGGACCATTCAAGGCTGTTGATAAGATGACTGTATCTGAAGAGATACGTAGAAAGCAGCTTGACCACATTCATAAGGAACTTGGAATAGGAATTCCTTATCATGCTTATCCTTGGCAATATATTGGTTGGGCTCCGAGAGAGGCTTTTAGAAATAAGGTTATTGAACTCGGGGGCGGAATAAAGCCTGTAATTACGATTGGTGCTGACACGTAGAAAAGGTTTGTAGACAATGAACCGTAAAGAAACTATTTCTGTTGTAGAAGAATACATAAAAGATGATTCTGCGCATTATGCCATTATGATAACAGGTCCGTGGGGATGTGGTAAGACGCATCTCTATAAGAATTATCTGATAGATGCGATCAACGGACATGAGATTGGCAAGAGCAACAGAAGGTATAACGTATACATTTCTTTATATGGGATTTCAACAATTGAAGATCTTTCAAAGGAATTGCTTATAAAGTTTTTTAGTGTCAAAGCCTCAAAAGGAGAAAATGATTCAAATACGGCAATTATAGCCGTGGATGGTATTTTTAGCATAGTAAGTAAGAGCGTATCTTTTCAGTTTATGAGCCAGAGCAAGGCTGTTACGTTTGATTTTTCCAAGTTGTATGAGAAGATTCAAAAAATAATAAAAGAAAAAAACCTGGTGATTTGCTTCGATGATCTTGAAAGATGTAGCATTCCTATCAATATGCTATTTGGAATGATCAACAATCTTGTAGAACAATGTAATTGCAAGGTTATTATACTTGCAGATGAGCAGAATATCGGGAAGATGTATGCCAACACAAATGTTGAGAGCAAGTATCAGGCTGTCCTCATGGGTGGGAGGAAGGTTACTAATTCCACAAATGATAAGAATGACAAGAATAACTTGAATGGGAACATCGAAGAAATATCAATTAAAGAATTAAAGGCATTAAATGAACAGGTCTTTTCCGAAAGCTTTTTGTACAGGGATATAAAAGAGAAGATTATCGGGGAAACCATATATTATTCACAATCGCCAGAAGAAACACTTGCGGATCTTTTGGAAATGCCACAGTAAAGGAAACTTACTTCGTATCAGGCATTTCTGAAGAGTGAGTCGAAACTTATAATTAGTGAGTTTAAGCGTCCATCACAGTCGATCAATTATCGAATGGTCAAAGTATGGATGAAGAAGTTTAAGCGTATCTACGAAGAATGCATCAAGAATTATAGCAAAGAAAAATATCTGGTTGACCTTCTGGAAATATATATAAAGAACAGTATTGCAGAAACATTTTCGCATCTGTTAGATATAGAGCTTATAAGAGAGAATCATTATCATAGCAGAACCATAGCCTATAGCAAATATGGTGATGAAATAATTGCTCATGATTTTGTGAGGCAATGGATTGTCAATTCTTCATGGCAGCGGAAACCTTTTATAGATGCATGTTATGAGATTTTGGATTATCTTGAACTAGAGGCAGAGCGTAGTGAAGACCACAAAGCGTCTATGGGAATCTATCTTTCGAAACTGAGTGATTGGATGGATTTTTCTGATGATGAGGTAAGAACATATATTGATAATCTTATAGACGAGGTTAGTCTGGATAAATATGATTATTGGGATTTCTTCAAGATATTGGACACGTTGTTATTCTTCAAAGATATGGGATTGTTTAATGGGGCAATTGAAGAAGTGGTCAAGTTAATGGAGGGCTATATACAGAAGTCTACCACAAAATGTATTGAAAATCCTTTCAGGCTGTATTCGGAATCGACTAATAAAGTGCGCGTGGATCAGTATTACTTACCATTAATGAAAATGGCAAAAGAACATAATGATAAGTTGAAAAAGAACAGCGCTAGGGATAAAGGAACATTTGATAGTGCAGATATGTTCTGTAAATACTGCATACAGCATAGGGATGATTTTTTGAATGATCGAAGTTTTATTAATTTTTTGGGTAGAGATTCCATTCTTGAGCTGATAAAGAATTCTTCTGGTAGGGAACAAAATGAAATGGCGAGTGCTTTTCGCTATGTCTTTAAGTTTTCTAATGTGTGGGAGTACTTTGGGCATGAAATAGATGATTTTAAGGATATAAGAAACGAGCTGGCACAAGGCAATTATTTTGGAGAGGGTATAACTGACGGTCGGAGAAAGAATCATTTTATTGAGATAGTGGATGAGATTATTGAGAGGTTAAAGGTTCCCTCGACGGAATGAGGCCAAAGATTACGGGATTGTTTTAGTGATAAGGATTGATCTATGGGACTAAACTACCAAGATGATTTATTTATGTTACAGGTAAGGCTTTTTCGCTTGGCGCAGATTAGATGGGATAAGACTGTTGCTGAATGTGAAAATATATTTAATACGTATGGAATAAATGAATATATTAAGGAATGCTATGAGTTTTTTCATGTTCAAGGCGATGAGGCAAATATTGCTGATATTGAATCATATCTCCGGGGGAAGGGCTTTACTATATGATACTTAACGATGGTGAGAAACTATATCATGGTAGCTATGTAATTGTTGATAAACCAGACATACAGAAATGTATGCCGGGCAAAGACTTTGGGATTGGGTTTTATCTTACTACTGATGCCGATGCTTAGGTACCGTGTACTTTGAATTGTCAAAGAAGGAATTATTGATGAAACTGACTTGGCTTAATAATGGTTTTATCTGCAAAGATTTATATGCACCATTCGTTTTGGATAAGGATATTGATTATATAAATGACCTGAGGAAACGCTATAAAACTGTTCTTATTCAGGCAGAGAAAGCTGGAGCAGATGATGAAAGCATTGTTATTATAAAAAAATTCAAGGCGAAGATTATAGATGCAATAAATTGCTATTATAAGGCGGATTTATCTAAGAGTAGTACAATAATACGCAATCTGATTCGGGACATAGTTGATCCGTTTGCTGTTAATACATTACTAAACAGTGACGCATTCTATGGTAATAGAACTCAAGAATTGCAGTTTTTTAGATGTAGGGTTGGAAACCCTTCAAATTCCTATACTGCTAAGGATATGCTTCACCTGCCCAAGAAACTTCGATCATTATCTGGGAATTACAGATTTAGTATTCCTGGTAATCCAAGTCTCTACCTATCAAATTCTTCTTATGGATGTTGGATTGAGTCGGGGTTTCCACCTGCAACGGAATTTAATGTTTCACCCGTTGTATTAGATGGGACACAAAAGATATTCAACTTGGCTGTTTCTATAAGAGATTTTGGCCATCTTAATGATTTTGAAGAGTCTAGAGTGCATTGCTGGCTGAAACTGTATATGTTAACAATAGCTACATCATATAAAATAAGGGAAGAGGGGCGTACTTTTAAATCAGAGTATGTTATATCACAAGCTGTAATGATGGCATGTAGAAAACTTGGATATGATGGTGTTGCATATTACTCAAAAAGAGTTTCGGATGAAGTTTTTTCGTTATGTGCTATTAACCTCGCGTTATTTGTTAATTATGACAAGGATTATTCAGAAATTGTTAAGCATATGAAGATAGATGACGCATTTAATTACTTCATCTATCAGCAATTATGGGATTCATTAAAGTATAAGAATTATCCTTTAAGGGCTGTAAGTACAGGGAAAATAACTAACATAGGGAATTATGATAGACAGTATCCATATAGAGAAACGGAATTCATTAATTTTGACAAGTTTTTATTTACGACTTGGAGAGATAAGCCTAATGGAAGGGGGAAGGACCAAATTCCCTGGGGAGTAAACACCAATTGATTGGCAGCCAGAAATATGCATTAATGAATGCTAATAACTCTTTTGAGTTATATGTTTGATAGAAGTGGTCAACATTACGAATAATTATTTATGCGTAATGTTGACATTTTTGATTGTTTAGGGTGAAAATATACATAATGAATATTTTGTAATCTGGAGGCGTGGTGATGCTGTCAATTTTTTTAGCTAATATGACTATTAGTGGCATTAAGAGCATAGAAAAGGAGATAACCATAGATTTTTATGGGAAGACTATTGATAGCAAGTATGACCCACAGAAAAACAGGATAAAGGGAATATATGGTGAAAATGGTGTTGGGAAATCTGCGATAGTTACAGCAGTGGATATAGTGAAGAACATAATTTTTACCAATAATTATCTGTCAGATTCTAAAAATCAGTTCCTTTTAAGAGAGTTAATCAATAAAAGGAGCAAGAAGTTTGCATTCCAATGCGATTTTGTTTTGGCTGGTGATCAGCGTTTGATATATACATATGAACTACGGCTAGGATTTGATTCTTTTGATAGTATTTGTATAGAGTATGAAGCTTTAAAAGTCAAAGCCAATAGTAGCAAGAATAGGGAAAATGTGGTTTTTGAAAGTAGAGACGGAGAACTAACCTTTCTTGATGTTGATAATGAGGAACTGTATGAAAAGATACAGAAGAAGACAATTAATCGTATTTCAAAGGAGTCTGCATTAAAAAATATTCTTGTTTCTTATGAAGAGATCAAGGATCAGGATGAATGCTTTGAAGCAGTTTTGGAGGCTATAGTCTGTTGGGCAAGCGTTAGTACCTATTTTGATAAGAATGATCGTCACGAAGAATATATTCAGAATATCAGGATCAAAGAGCTAAAAAAGGATAATGCTGCTATTGAAGAGCTGTTGGCTGAGTTGGATAAAAAGGTTAATTCTTTTGGAAGACGAGTTACAGTCGATGATTATGAAGACTATGAGGAAAGGGTAAAAAAACTGGAACGATTTGTCAGGCTTTTTAAGCGTGATTTAAAGAGAATAGACATTGAGAAAAAGGAAAATAAAGGATTCTATGAATGTGAATTGGTGATGAACTATGGGGATTATAGAGTTAATCAGGAGTTCGAGAGCACGGGCGTAAAAAAGATCATAGACTTATATTTTGCACTTCGAGCTGCAAGCAATGGAAATATTGTATTTATTGATGAGATGGATTCCAACATTAACGATGTTTATCTTTGTAAGATCATTGAATTCTTTATGAATTTTGGGAAGGGACAGCTGTGCTTTACATCCCATAATCTGGATCCAATGAATGTATTAAAGAATAATAATAAATCAATAGACTTTCTAACCTCAACTAATCGCATTATTCCATGGGTAAAGAATGGACATTATACACCTGCTAACAGCTACAGAAATGGGATGATCGAGGATGTACCCTTCAACATCGATGCTTCTGATTTTATTAGTATTTTTCAGGAGGATTGATATGGGGAAACAATTAGTGTTGGTAATGGAGACAAATAAAGAATGTAGTTCTGATTACATGTATATCAGAAGTGTTATAGAGAATTACTATGATGTGTTAAGTAGACCGGATTTTAAGTTAACTCCTGTATATATGAGCGGAAAGGGCAATTACAACAGTCAGCATGTCAGAGGGGCAATAAATCGCTCAATTAAGGCATACGCTAGAAATGGACCTACTCAAGTTGCGTATTGCTTTGATACTGATAGGTATGAGTCTGACCAGGATGCAGCGGAAGCGCTTGAGAAAGAAAAGCAATTTTGCGAAGATAACAATTATAAGTTCATATGGTTTTGCCATGACATAGAGGAAGTTTTTCTTGGCGAATCCGTGCATGACGGAGAGAAGAAAGAAAAAGCGCGTCAATTCATTGCAAAAAGAATGATAACAACAGTAAAAACCAGCATGTTACGAGTTAAAACAATTAGTAAGGGCAGGAGTAATCTGTTGATTGTTTTAGATAATATGAAGTGACCTCACATTTGTAGCAACGTGGATTTACCTGTAAACTAATGATTTGACGAAAATCTAAGGTAACAGGAATTACCACATACAAAGGGAGGTCACCATGAATAGAATAATAAAAATCGGTATGGATGTCCATAGTTCAAACTACACACTATGTGCTATGGAGCCAGTAATAGGAGCGGAGGATCGTGTTTTTGCAAATATCCAGGTAACACCGGATTACAAGAATATCCTCATGTTTATAGAGAATCTTAAACACAAGCTGGGAGCTAAAGATACTTATGATATTGAGTGTGGATATGAGGCTGGCTGTTTGGGCTATTCACTATGTAACCAGCTTACATCTGCAGGAGTGAAATGCGTTATTCTTGCTCCAACGACAATGCTTACTCAACAGGGACAGCGTATTAAAACTGACAGCAGAGACGCGCTTATGATTGCTCAATGCTTATCATATGGCGGATACCATGCAGTATATATTCCAACAGAAGATGATGATTCAGTAAAAGAATATCTGAGAATGCGTGATGATCATAAGCAGGCATTAAAGAAAGTAAAACAGCAGATCAACGCTTTTTGCTTGCGCCATGGATATCAATACGAAGGAACAAAATGGACGATAGCTCATATCAAATGGCTTAAAAAACTTGAACTGTCATCAATGTATCAGGAAACCTTGAACGAGTATATGGCATCTTATGACGAACAGACAGCTAAGATAGAAAGGTTTGATGCAAGGATTGAAGAAATAGCATCTCAAGCCAGATATTCAGAGAAAGTTAAAAAGTTGGAATGTTTTCTTGGAATACAGACTCATACAGCGCTTTCGCTAATAGTTGAAACCGGAGACTTTAAAAGATTTGCAAAGGGAAATATTTATGCTGCATATCTTGGATTAGCACCTGGAGAATTCTCCAGTGCAGAAAAAATTAACCGATTAGGAATTACAAAAGCTGGTAACAGTCACCTGAGAAAACTGCTTGTAGAAGCATCAGGAGGCATTTGCAAAGGGGCTATAGGACATAAGTCTAAAGTGCTAAAGCAGAGACAACAGGGAAATAGTGCAGAAACTATCGCATATGCTGATAAGGCTAATACACGGCTGAGGAGTAAATACTATAGGTTGATACGGCATGGTAAAAAGAGAAATGTTGCCGTGGCAGCTATTGCACGTGAACTTGCATGCTTTGTGTGGGGAATGATGACTGATAACATAGGTGTAACAGTGGAATAAAGAATCATTCTTCTGCATGCCTGTCAAGGGTGCTACGCACCGCTTCGCGGCTAAAGCCCTGGACAGACATCCATCCGAATGATATAGGTAGTCAAGCAGAAATCAGCAACAGAGTGCAGATTTCTGCCCGATATAACAAATGAATAAGCTGATAGCATCTGGAAGGAGCCAATAAACATGACGGTTCGAGTTAATTGCGAACCCCCTATGTGCGCACAGGAAACTGTGATCCACGATTTTAGATAGCAAGACTCTCGGCGAACCATTAGCCTGTTGGTAACCAATCCACGAATAACAGAGTGGCTACATGCCGGAGACTGTTAAAATGGCTCTTTCCAGATGCTATCAGACAATAACAAATGTGGCTAGCCAAGGAGAAAAGTTAGAAATGTTTCCCTCTTGACAACGGTCACTTCATAACAGAGGAGTGTTTGAATTAGGCTGTTAAGAGTCATACAATTATATTTAGATGTTATAAGTGAAATCTTGGTGGGGAAAGGATTATTGGTAAACAATGAAAGGAATTAAGGAATCTTTTAAGGACAAGACATTGGTAATTACAGGGGGACAGGATCTTTTGGGAGTACTGTGCTTAAGCACTTTCTGACTTCTGATATTGCTGAGAATAATGGTACCGTGTACTCCGAACTTTCTGCGAAAATTGTAAAAGGACGTTTATATGGCGTATAACTCTTTTGATATTTTCTAAAGTCATAAAGGAATACAACATTTATGAAAAGGTATGAGGTATTTGTAAGTTCAACTTATAAGGATCTTAAGGAAGAACGCTTCGTGGTGATGAAAGCTCTTTTGGATAAAGGCTGTATTCCTACTGGGATGGAAGAGTTTCCCTCTACCGATCAGGAACAGTTTGATTATATTAAGAAAGTCATAGATACAGCAGATTACTATATTCTTATTCTGGGAGGATATATTGGTTCTAAACCTAAGGGCAGAAAACGAAGCTATACAATGATGGAATATGATTACGCGGTTAATAGTGGCGTGCCGGTTATTCCTTTTGCGAAGCTTGGACGAGATGGGGAGCCTGTAGTATTAGAAAAAAGCGAGAAGAAAAAGAAAGAATATCAAAACTTCCTTTCCTAAGATTATAGATGGAAGAAATGGTATTGTCTTAGAGCTTGACTTTGATATGAAAAAAGAAGATTTTGCAACAACTGGCAGTGGACATGTCATTCACCTGAATGCTTTCTACTTTTGCAATTTGCAACTGCAAAAACAAGCTTACAGTGATGCTGTTAAAGAAGGTGATTTTGTGGCAGGTACCGATTGGAGAGCAATTGGTAGACACGAGACGGGACATGTGGTAGCAAATGCATATGGTATTGATTCATTGGGATTGATAAAAGAAGTGCTCAAATTTACCTCCATAGCCGATGTTTTTTATCATTTAGGGAAAGAGTTATCAATTTATTCAGCTGCATATAATGATGGCCGTGAGATTATATCGGAATGCTTTTCTGGATATTATAGCAAGGTCGGGAATAAGATTGCGGATGCTTTTGTAAGTAGATGTCTTTTGGTTGGGAAGGCGGGTGAAATGGATGAAAGCTTATGATGAAGCAATGTATTGGATGAGGAATGATGAATGGTTTACTGTAAATCATGAGAAAGACTGCTTTGAACTAACTGACGCAGCACCACCAAGAGCTGTTGAAAGTTTTAGGATGTATCTTCTTAGAAATGACCTTCCTGTGGCGGATGCAGTTCGCCCAAGTGAGAGACAGCTGAAGACGAATTGACAAAAGGCTATACACAGTGGTACCTGTCACCAATGTGGTACACTTTCCGTCAACTTAGTAGGAATAGAAATACTGCTTTAAGTTAATGTGTATCATCTACCAACAGATTATATCATATTGAATAGGCAGCTATGTTTTCTTCTTAATGTTATCGCATGACAAACAGACCTGAATCATATCAGGTCTAAGAAAAACTCATATATGATGTATCAATTGACAGGTCTAAGGTTTGGAAAGTGTTTTCTGCAAACCAGTTTTCTGGTCTTTCTTCTAAACTTCCTGCCGGGGATTATCTGTGACCGAACTTTGAATGCATCGGATACTATCTGATCTATGTATTCTGTTTGCAGTATGTTACAAAGGATCTTAGGAAATGCTTTCTTTAGACGGCCTATAATATAGGCTCGGTTAGCTTGATACCTATACTTGCCAGTTGTGGTCATGTGTTCATCTATGTCATCGTCGACTTTGTTTTTTATCAGAGAAGTCAGATTTGACATGAGTAGATTTATATAGAATTCTTGAAACACAGCAGTTTTAGTTTTTCCACTATACTCTTCAAGAAGGAATTTTTCTTTTAACTCCATGTATTTGCCCTCAACAGGCCAGCGGAGAAAATATAGTTCGCGAAACATATCCACAGACATAGCTGTGTCAAATATGTTGGTTCCAAGGTACTCGCGAGATCCATCACTTAGAATAACCTCTAAGACTCTTATCTTGATATCTTCAGTGCCTGTTTTGGAATTTCCTGGCAATATTGCTACAGTATCACCATGGCAGGAACGAACCATTTTGAACTTTTCACGGAGTCTCATAAGGCAGAGATACCCATTTGATACACAGTACCTGAACATATCTTCTGAATAGTATCCGCGGTCAAAGACGATTACTGAGTTTTTATATATGTTTAAGTCTTCTAGCGTTTTTAGGTGCTCTCGTGCTGCAGCTCTTTCAGACCCAAGGTATTTATGAAGAGATGCATGGACTATATAATCATCGAGAACATCATAGACAATAGAAGCTAGACCTGAAGAAAACTTCCTATCTTTATGCGGATAAGTGAACATCTCACCAAAGAAATCAAAGTTTGATGGAGAATTAGGAACTTCTATCTTTGAGCCATCAATGGCAAAGATATGATAACCATGCCATAGCTTTCTCTTCTTGAGATTTTTGTAGAAGATATCTACCGAAAGAGTAAATAAATCTTGGAACAGACTGGGGCTAATGAACTGACGAGCTTTGGATACAGCCTGCTTTGATACTTCAGGAAAATTTGATGGAAGCAGGTCATCACGTATAGCGGAAAGATTCTGATACATAGATGCCTTTGTAGTGTAGAATAGATATGTTACCAGATGGAGCATTGAAAGTTTGCGCTTTCTGATGAAGTGGTTCTTTTCCCGGTGAGCTTCCAGGCAGTCCGGAGAAGAGAGATATTGCTTGATCTTTTGGATGATGAGTTTGCAGATTTCATGTTTTTCCATACGTAACCTCCTAAATTTGCGTGATCTTGATGTGTTTCGCGGCCACGAAACAACATCTCCTATTGATCAAGGGCCGCGTAGCGGCCGCAAATTTTAGGAGCTTTGTCAAGCGTTTTTTAATAAATAATCAATATTTTTTTGCATAACAAAAAAGCCGCAAAGCCAGTATTTATCTGGCTTTACAGCTTAAGTTGACCACAGTGGTACCTGTCACTGTGAAAGAGATACTTCAGGTTATTCCAACTGAATGGACTACTGATGACGATAATATTTTAGAACAGTGGTGCCTGTCACCATGAACATTTTGTGAACAATTGTTCGGCGGGGTTGACAGGCATTTTATTTTGAGTACAATATCCGTATAATAGTATTATTTTATTGTGGCCCGTGGAGGAGAATGATATAATGAGTGTGGTACAGATTGTAAAGGATTCGTATCCTAATTGTAGGAGGACGACAATGCATACAATTAATGGACATATAGATAATAATGCCGTGGTAGTTAATGAAAATATCAGTTTATACGATGGATGCGATGTTCTGATAACTATTCTCGATGGAGCAAAAAAGTCTGCGGAATCAGTGATAACGTCAGGTGATGAAAGGAAGGAAGCTGCTCGAAGCATTGCTGGGCTATGGAAATTGCATGATAACACAATGAATGTCAATGATGAGGTAAGATCAATGAGAAAGGGGCGAAATTTTGATTTTTGATACAGATGTTCTCATATGGTTTTTAAGGGGGAATGAACAGGCAGTCAGTACCGTTGTTGAGTCAGTGCCTTTTTCTATATCAATAGTGACATATATGGAATTATTGCAAGGAATGCGAAACAAGCAGGAAATGTACAAAATGAAGAAGGCATTTGCTAATATGGGAGTAGAGATTATTCCAATTAGTGAGGCTATTTCGAAAAGGGCAGCAGAGTTAGTTGAAACATATACACTAAGCCATTCTATGGAAATGGCTGATGCTTTAATCGCGGCTTCCTGTTTAGAAATGAGGCAAACGCTATATACAGCAAATGATAAGCACTACAAAATGATAGACGGATTAATGATAGATGTTTTCAGGCCATGACAATAAGAGACAAGATATTTGACAAACTACAGGAACTGAATATGACCCAGAAAGCTTTTTCTGAGAAGACCGGGATAGCGGAAAGTACAATAAGCGACTGGAAGAAAAAGAAGACTAATCCTACTGCTGATAAGATAATGGTGATCTGTAAGGTGCTTGACGTTGATCCTGAATGGCTCCTATCTGATATTGAACCTCAGGGAGATCGGGGAAATCCAAGGAATTGGTATGCAATAAAGGCAGAGACTGATGGAGGAAAGCTGATAACAGCATTCAATTCAATGGATAAGGCGCAGCAGGCAAGGCTTTTGGGATATGCGGAGGCTTTGAAAAATGCCACAGAATGATTTTTTATAATATTAAAATCCGTATTTTAGAACTAATTATAAGAGGGATATGTGAGCAGAAAGAAAAGGGAATGGTATCCCGGAGCAACTTACCATGTAATGAGCAGAGGTAACAGACGAACTACGCTGTATAGGGACAGGTCGGATTACTTGAGATTTCTTGAGTGCATTTCAATAGCAAAGCAAAGATATGGCTGCAAGATACATGCCATGTGCCTTATGACAAATCATTTTCATATGATAGTTGAGACAGATCAGGAAGAACTGTGGAAGATGATGCAGAAGATGCTGCATCCATATAGTATTGTAAGCAGTTGAAGAAATATTAGGAATATAAATCAAAAAATGAGTTAATTAAGGAAGATAGCAACAATGGCAATAGTAGTAAAGAGTATGGCAACATCAGGTGTTGATGGATTTATGGTAGAGATTGAAGCTTCAACCATCAGAGGTCAGCAGCAATCATTTATCTGCTTGGCTATGTAGCTCTCATAAACCGACTCCATTGGGAACAACAGCGCTCTCGATTTTTCCTGCCCGGAGAACGTTGTAAAACTTTTATTGAACAAGAAGATCCTTGCCCACTTTATCAAGAAGGGTATTGGATATCGCGGCCTTTCTTGGGGAGTGTAAGTAAAAATATTTGGCTTAACCCAACATTATTGGTTTTAAGCAAAGGAATTTATTGTTTTTTTTGCTTAAAATCCATATAATTATTTTAATCAAAAATGTCTTTAGTTAGAGGTTCGTTTATGATTCTAAAAAGTAACAGGTCTGGTGCTATTACTTACCAGCCAACTGGTTACGATGCCTTTTGTCCTAATAATTTACCACCCAATCCCCCAGTATGTATTGACGATGAAATGCAGGATCTGCTTTCTTTAGCCGATAGAAAGTTGGGAAGATTGGATGGAATAACCGAAATTCTTCCAAACCCGGAATTATTTGTGGCGATGTATGTAAAGAAAGAAGCAGTGCTTAGTTCCCAGATTGAAGGGACACAGGCTTCATTGGTTGATATACTTAATACTACTGACGAATCCGGACTAGATAAAACCAAAGATAGCATAATGGAAGTTGTCAGATATGTGAAGGCTATATACTATGGTTTGGATAGACTTGGTTCTTTGCCATTAAGCTTGAGGCTGATTAAGGAGATCCATAAAGAGTTATTAACTGATGTGAGAGGTGCTGCTAAGAATCCTGGAGAATTCAGAAAAACTCAGAACTGGATTGGCCCAACAGGATGCACGTTGTCTACAGCTTCGTTTGTACCTCCGCCACCAAGTGAAATGCAGAAGGCCATGGAGGCATTGGAGACATTCTTTTATGAAGAAGACCACATGCCAGCATTGATTAAAATTGCCCTTATTCATGCGCAATTTGAAACAATCCACCCATTTCTTGATGGAAACGGTAGGATGGGGCGTTTACTTATTATTTTTTGGCTATGTCAAAAGGAAATACTGTCTCAACCACTGTTATATTTAAGTTACTACTTCAAGCTCCATAGAGGCGAATACTATGAAGCACTTAATAAAGTACGATTTGAGGGGGCGTGGGAGGATTGGATCAAGTTTTTTCTTAAAGGAATTGCTGAAACGTCTGATGAAGCTACTGATTCAGCAAAAGCAATACTTGCTTTAAAAAAGGAATATGCTGAAAAGCTATACGAAGTAGACAATGGTAATAGTAATTATCAAAGATTGCTTACACTGTTGTTTGAAAATCCTATTGTTTCCAAGAAGCAAATAGCTAAGCTTCTGAATGTGTCAGAACCCACTGCATCAGCGATATGTATGGATTTTTGTAAGGTGGGAATACTGGTAGATATAACGCCTGAGAAGCAAAGGTATAAGAAATACAAATTTGATAAGTATCTTAGTATTCTACAAAAAGGGACGGAGATATAGGAAAATGTGCATATGAAAGGTATAATCATGTGGGAGAAAGAGTAAATGAAATCTGTCGCAAAAGATAAAGATTATTGAATGACTATATTTGGAGAGGGAATAGTTATTCAGGTGTTATAACAGTGGTGTCTGTCACCATAAAAGAAGGATTAATTATGAAATGTGAAGAACTATATTTCTCTACATACGGAAGAGATCCGGAAGGGATTTCTTTTTGCCCATACAGGATTTCTCCGCTGGGGGCACACATTGACCATCAGAACGGAGTGATCAATGGACTGGCTATAGACAAGGGGATTCATATTGCTTACAGCATCAAGAACAACGGTGTTGTTGAGGTTCAGTCTGTGAATTTTCCCGGGAAGAGAGCACAGTTTCACGTGGCAGGAGTTCCTGATCACAAGCAGGGAGATTTTGCTGATCATTTGAGAGGTGCGACCAGGGAACTGGCTGAGAAGTATCCTTTGAGATATGGAATAAGTGCTGTGATTGAGGGAGAGTTGCCAATTGGAGGACTCAGCTCTTCTGCGTCTGTTATAATTGCCTTTTTGTCAGCACTGGCGAAAGTTAATTCTATTGTTCTGGAGCAGTGGGAAATCATTATGCTTGCGAAGGCTGCAGAGAACCACTATGTTGGAGTTAACTGCGGAAAGCTTGATCAGTGTTGTGAGGTTCTCAGCAGGAAGGATAATCTTCTTTATCTGGACTGTAGTAATGATGAATATGAACTGATTCCTACTGCAGCAGAAATGAAGCCATATAGTATTGCTGTGTTTTTTAGTGGGCTTACGAGGAGTCTTGCTAGTAGCGCTTATAACCTGCGACAGGATGAATGTAAGGCTGCAGCCTATAATCTAATGGCTTTCTCTGGAATGGAGTATGGGAAATTTAGCGATGCTGTGCTAAGGGATGTGCCTACGAATGTCTTTCAGGAATTTGGTGACAGGCTTCCAGATAACTTCAGGAAGAGGGCAGTACA
Organism: Butyrivibrio sp. AE2032; assembly: GCF_000702965.1. Lineage (NCBI taxonomy): Bacteria > Bacillati > Bacillota > Clostridia > Lachnospirales > Lachnospiraceae > Butyrivibrio > Butyrivibrio sp. AE2032. The sequence continues at coordinate 1,790,749 of NZ_JNLF01000003.1, forward strand.
CTTTTTCGGAGAGCTTAACAGGGCGCAGAAAGGTGCTGAGGCCTGGAGAAAGGGAAACCTCGAGGAGTATGGAAAGCTGATCTTTGAAAGTGGCAGAAGCAGCGTTGAGAATTACGAATGCGGATGTCCGGAGCTGATAGCTCTTTTCAATATTATGACTGAAACTGACGGGATTTATGGTGGGCGGTTTAGTGGCGCTGGGTTTAAAGGGTGCTGTATGGCGCTTATAGATCCGGATAAGGCTGAAGATATTCTGGGATTCGTGAAAGAGAGATATCTGGACATGTTTCCGGGACTTGCTGATAAGTATTCATCTGCTTTGTGCTGCTCGGCTGATGGAGTGAAAATTGGAGGTTGATGATGAAAGCTGTTATTCTGGCTGCCGGGTATGCCACGAGGCTTTATCCGCTGACTGAGAACTTTCCTAAGCCGCTTCTTGATGTTGGAGGAAAGCCTATACTGGACTGGCTCATTGAGGATGTGGCTGGTGAGATAGAAGAGTTTATAGTGGTGAGCAATCACAAGTTTTATGAGAACTTTTTATCTTGGATTGGGACTAGGCTGGAGAAAATCAGGGTAATAGATGACGGGACTGTTACTAATGAAACCAGGCTTGGAGCTGTTCGAGATATGCAGATGGCGCTTGAGGCAGGCGAGATCGATGAGGATTGTCTTGTTATGGCAGGGGACAATGTGCTTGATTTCTCACTAGTGCCGTTTATTGAATATGCCAGGAAAGTGGGAAGCAGCTGTGTTATGTGCCACGAGGAGCAGTCTGTGGAGAAACTCAGGCGGACAGCTGTTATTACTGTGGATGATAACTGGAAGATTACCGGATATGCGGAGAAGCCGGAAGAACCTGCTTCTAATCTGGCAGTTCCGCCGTTTTACTATTACAGAGGCGAGGACATAAAGAGAGTTGGGGAGGCTCTTGACGCGGGCTGTAATCCGGATGCTCCGGGTTCTTTCGCTGCATGGCTTAGCGGAAGAGTAGATATGCATGCTTGGAAGATGCCGGGGAAGAGGTATGATATTGGGGATATGAAGAGTTATAAGGCGGTGAAGGATGGGATGAACTTGTTGAAGAAATAGTGAGGAATAGTGCTGGTGATAGCTCTTTAGCTGTAATACGAGGAAAAGTACACATATTGACAAAAATGTACTTTTTAATATAATAACATTATAAACCGTATTATAGATGAGGAGGAGTTTTTTCAAAAATACATTATAAGCGAGAAAGATAGGATAGATATTCTGCTAAAGCTTACAATTGGAGATTACAGGGGATGGGAACCTAGTAATAATCCTAAGTATTGCAAGGATATAGTGTATTTTTTAAACTATAATTGTTCTTTGATTCCACGCGGAATTGAAGATGCTGAGAGTGTAAGTGTTGATATATATATTAAGCTTACTTGGGCTAAGCATCTAAACGGAGTTCTTTGGATTATTTCTTTTCATGACTGATTACGAATATAAGAACACCACCTCACATTATCTGTGGGGTGAGTGTCTGTACATATATTGATACATAATAGTGCTTGGGGTAAAGACTTTTGGATTTTATGGATAGGAGTTTGCTACATATGGATAATTGTCTGGACAAGGTTATTTGTACAGATTGTGGAAGCTTACAGTTATACGAGATTCACACTGAGAGGTGTGATAGGGAATGGAATGGGATAAAGTGTACCTACAATAAGCGGATAGCAGTTTGCTGTAGGTGCGGCAAGCGGGTTACTGTTCCTGGATTGGATGATTTGAATGAAACTGAATTTGAATCTAAATGCCGTGAAGAAAACGATTACATTCAGATTAGCGAAATACAGGACATAATTGAGAAATATGATGTGGATAAGCGCCCTCTTTCAAAGGTTTTAGGGCTTGGAGAGCATACTATTGAAAATTATTTAAAAGGTCAGTTGCCGAGTAAACGTTATTCGGATATGCTCCGGAGAGTGCTTGCTAGTTATACTTTTATGAAAGAGTATTATGAGAAGAATCAGGATAAACTCAATAAGCTTGCAGTACAAAGGATAGGGAAGAAAATCGAGTATTATAGTTATATTAATTCATCAGATACAACTATTGAAGCTGTGGCTTTATACATATTAAATTCCAAATATGAGATTACTAATATGTCCTTGCAGAAGCTTCTTTACTATATCGAGGCATTTGTTCAAGTGCAATTGAATAAAAGGATATTTGATAACAGGTGCGAAGCGTGGATTTATGGACCGGTATTTCCGGAGATTTATGAGAAATACAAATCATTTGGCAAATCGCAGATAATAATTGATAAAGTGGATATGACTGACATGCTGGATGGTGAAGTTAGAGGGGTTATTGACTTTGTTTTGGACCATTTTGCAATATATAATGGTGTGACACTAAAAGATTTAAGCCATGCTGAAGCACCTTGGATAAATGCACACTCTGGATATGGCGAAAAAGAGCATTGCACTGAGCGTATAACACATGAAGCAATCACAGATTATTTTATGTCAGTTAATAAAAAATATGACTTGAGTTCTGGGGATGGTGTTAGGCAGTATATTGATTCATTAGGTGTGATCTAAAATACGAGGATATTAGAGTCTGTTATGAGGGAGATCAGATGTATGGGGTGGATAAAAGGAATTCTTAAGCGTATTGTTCCTCCGAGTTGGAATATGGTTCGTTGGTACTACGATTCCTTGGATGGTAGGATTTCTGGACTAAACTCGCGGATTGATGAATCTATACAAGCTGCAAATGCGGCTGAACAGGCTTCAGAGACTGCAAGGCAAACTTCTGAGACAGCCGAGAGAGCTGCACTGGAGGCGAAGGAGGTTGCGGATGCTGCAAAACGTACCGCTGATGCAACAGAGCGCACTGTAGATGAACTCAAGAATGCTGTGTGGGAATTGAAAAACTCAGTTGAACAACACCGAAAAGCCATTGTTAGAAATCTCCAAGATATAAGAACGGATAATAAGATATATTACTGGGATAATGCATATGAAAAGGTTGCAATCAGCAATAATTATTGAAATTTGGCTGAAAATTCTGAGCTTGAAAAGAAGTATCTTTCCCTTATTCGTGGGCTTGACGGGGAGAGTATTTCGATTGTAAATAGAATTTTGCTAAGGCAAAGTCAGTATTTGTCCAGTGATTTGGAGCGGATAGATCTGTTTACCATAAATGAACAGGATGAACTGCGAAGAATAGATGACCTTTTTTCTAAGGAGATAGTAAGGATTACTGATGAATTATATGCTTATCGTCAGTATCGACTTCCAATAAATCACTTTGAACCGGTAGTTTTTTATCATAAGTATTGCTTGAACGAACTGGCCGATATAGAAAGGCTGAAAGGGAAGACCATTATTGATGCTGGAGGATTCATTGGTGATACCGCGCTTATTTTCTCAGAACTATCACCAGACCGTATTATCTCTTTTGAACCAATGAAAGAGAATATCGAGCTGTTTCATAAGACCATGCAGCTCAACTATTTGACCAATGTGACTCTGGAACAGAAGGCCTTGGGGGCGGAGCCGGGAGTAGTAACAATGTACTATGCCGGAGAAGGATCTACTAGCTATCCTAGGAATGAGGATAGGCGGTTCTATAGTGAACCATACGAGGTTCCTGTAGTAACATTGGATGAGTATGTTCGTGAAAATGAGCTGAAGGTTGGTCTTGTCAAGATGGATATAGAAGGAAGCGAAAGCGACTGCCTGAAAGGCGCCAAGAGATTGATTGCTGAGCAGAGGCCAATTTTGCTGATCTGTATTTATCACAATAAAAACGATTTCTTTGGAATTAAGACGATGCTTGAGGACTGGGGAATAGATTACAACTTTAAGATCAGGAAACCAACCGTTTCTAACGCAACCTATGAAACCATGCTAATAGCTGAACCAAAATGATATTTCATATATTTTGTGAGGGGGGAAGTGTATGTCAGATAGTTTTGTGTCTAACGGACCGTTAGTATCGGTCATAATACCTGCATATAACATTGAGCAGTATATTGGGGAATGTCTGGATAGTATTTTGGTCCAGACATACAGAAATTTGGAAATAATAGTGGTCAACGATGGTTCTACGGATGGTACAGGAAAGATTATCAAGAAGTACAATTCTGAAGATGAGCGCATTGTGCCTGTTAGTCATGAAAAAAATTTGGGTTTGTTTGCCGCCAGAATAACCGGAGTGGAAAAGGCTTCCGGGAAGTACATAATGTTTGTTGATGGAGATGACACGATATCTGTTGACTGGGTCAGGATGCTTCTCAGATGTGCTGAGACTAATGATCTGGATATGGTTGTCGGTGAGTTTGCTGACGATTTTGAATTAGAGCATGGTAAGCATTCTAAAGAGTATATTAATCTGGATCCTTTCAGAATAAATGACTTTGATCTGAAGGGGGATGAGGTATTTACCGCGTTCCTAGAACAGGGATGTTCATTTGCCGGGTGGCAGGTTGTATGGAATAAGCTATATAGGAGGGAGTTGTGGGAAAAGAATCTTTCAGTTCTGAAGGAGTTTTCAGATGAGCATGATCATATGCTTATGTGGGAAGATTTGGTATTTACTTCGGCGATGTGGAAGAGCGCAAACCATGTTATGAATGTGCATGGGGTGTATTATTTTTACAGGCAGAGGATTACTTCTTCAATAAATCAGGCATGCAACAAAGATAAAGTTGACAGGTATGTGGAAAATGTGGCATCTGCTTTAGCATTTTTAGAGTCTTTGGTTCCTTCTTATGATGAAGAGATGCAAAATATGTATAAAAAATTGAAGGCCACGGCTTCTTCAATAGTCTTTCATTTAATTAATGATGATGTGGAAGACAAAGAGCGAATTGTTCGTGAATATTTGAACTTTCATGATGAGTTTATTCCCCAGGAAAACATTGATTTCATACGTATAACTAGGACGAATATGGAGGATATTTTTGATTGTGAAGAGAAGATCAAAAAGACACTCAGTTCTGATGACATTAAAGCTGTCAGCTTTGACGTCTTTGATACACTTGTAATGCGCCCATTTGTGTATCCTCCGGATTTATTTGTTGTTCTGTCCCAAAAATTTAATCAAGAGAGCTCCTCTCTTACAAATTTCCAATATATGAGGATTGCTGCCGAACAGGATTGCAGACAGAAGTGTGTAGAGGGTGAGGATATAACTCTTTCCGATATATATGAACTTCTTGCAAATCGTTACATCATCAGTGCCACAAGGCTAAATAAGTTGATGGAGTATGAGAAACAGTTGGAGATTGATTGCTCACTGGAGAGGAAGTTTGGTAAGGAATTATACGGACTTGCATTGGATTGCAGTAAGGAAATCATATATACCTCTGACATGTATCTTCCGAAAGAAACAATTAGAAGTATTTTGGAGAAGAATGGTTATGACGGTAATAACAGACTTTATGTCTCATCTGAAATAAAGCTCACAAAACACTCTGGAAATCTGTTTAAGTATATTCTCGCTGAAAGTTCTTTTGGAAAAGATGAAATGGTCCATATTGGAGACAATTACTATGCTGATTTTGAGGTGCCTCAAAGGCTTGGTATAAATGCTTTCCAGGTGCCAAATGCCTTTGAGTGTTTTGCCGGTACAACATTAGGACATGAGGGCGGTCTTTATAAAAATGTATTTGGAAACAATGGTACTTTGATAGAGGATGTGGGAAACCAGTTTGCGTGGTCTCAGTCGCTCCGTAATGCGGTAGGAATCTATATCAATAGGATTTTTGATAATCCTTTTGTTAGGTTTAATAGGAGCTCAGATTTTAATCTTGACCCAAGAGTAATAGGCTATTCAGTTCTCGGTCCCCATATGTTGGCTGTTGCAAAGTGGATTGTGGAATCTGCTTGTGAAGACCGTGTTTCTACGATTCATTTTGTTGCCAGAGATGGCTATTTGATAAAAAGAACTTTTGACACGATAAACCATACAGATATTAGAAGTAATTACATAAGAGTTTCGAGAAAAGCGCTTCTTCTAGCAGATGTAAATGGTCCAGAGGATTTGTATTCTCTTAACAAAAAAGTTAATACTCTGAATATTACACCCAAAGACTTAGTTAAGTTTCTGAATCCGATTGTTAAGGATGGAGTTTCTCGAGATAATATAAGCAATAGATTGATCACAGAATCTATTGCTTATGGCAAACGTCTGGAAAAAGAAGCTAATTTTGCCAGATGCATGAAGATTCTCATTGAAGAGTATCTTGATTTCTCTAAGCTGGAGACTTATAAGGAAAAGCTTCGAGAATATTTCCTGGGATTTGTTAAGCCAGGCGATTACATTTTTGATATAGGATATAACGGCCGAGTGGAATCAGCTCTTACAAAGCTTCTTGGCTTTCCTATTGGCGTGTATTACATTCACGTCAACGATGATACAGCAAATGACAGACACACTATGGCTGGATGTAAGTGCAGACTGTTCTACCCGGTTAAGCCATGCATTACCGGAGTTGTTCGAGAAATGCTCTTTATGGAACGTGGACCTTCAACCATAGGCTTTGAAGAAAAAAATGGCACCATGGAGCCGGTATTTGAGGAATATAATGTTGATTATATGCCTGAAATGATACTTCGTATTATTCAGGACAATGCGCTTTCCTATGTGAAAGAGTATGAAGCTATACATGGGAAGATGGGATTCGGATACAGGTTTAATCCTGTTGCTTTAAGCGCACCAATGGAATATCTTATGGAATTTTCTAAGGAGTTTGATAAGCGTATTTTTAAGCTTCATAGATTTGAGGATGATGCCAATGGTAAGCATGATATGAGCGCATATGACTTCTGGATAGAGGAATGCGGATTCTATAACATTGATGTAGAGAAAAAGAGTTTAAATGATCTTGGGGAAACGCCCGAGCAGGAACTTGCCAGAGTGTATGACAGCTTGACGTATAAGATTGGATCTGTATTCATGTTCATTCCTAAACTGGTAAGGAGAGCTAGAAAGAAAGTGATGAAAAGATAAATAATGGATTCCATAAGGCAAATTATTGAGGGAAAATGAGACAGTGGTACCTGTCACCAATGTGGTACACTTTCCGTCAACTTAGTATGAATAGAAATACTGCTTTAAGTTAATGTGTATCATCTACCAATAGATTATATCATATTGAATAGGCATCTATGTTTTCTTCTTAATGTTATCGCATGACAAACAGACCTGAATCATATCAGGTCTAAGAAAAACTCATATATGATGTATCAATTGACAGGTCTAAGGTTTGGAAAGTGTTTTCTGCAAACCAGTTTTCTGGTCTTTCTTCTAAACTTCCTGCCGGGGATTATCTGTGACCGAACTTTGAATGCATCGGATACTATCTGATCTATGTATTCTGTTTGCAGTATGTTACAAAGGATCTTAGGAAATGCTTTCTTTAGACGGCCTATAATATAGGCTCGGTTAGCTTGATACCTATACTTGCCAGTTGTGGTCATGTGTTCATCTATGTCATCGTCGACTTTGTTTTTTATCAGAGAAGTCAGATTTGACATGAGTAGATTTATATAGAATTCTTAAAACACAGCAGTTTTAGTTTTTCCACTATACTCTTCAAGAAGGAATTTTTCTTTTACTCCATGTATTTGCCTTCAACAGGCCAGCGGAGAAAATATAGTTCGCGAAACATATCCACAGACATAGCTGTGTCAAATATGTTGGTTCCAAGGTACTCGCGAGATCCATCACTTAGAATAACCTCTAAGACTCTTATCTTGATATCTTCAGTACCTGTTTTGGATTTTCCTGGCAATATTGCTACAGTATCACCATGGCAGGAACGCAATAATGAACCGTGTACTCCGGTTGATGATGTTGTGAATAACCATATAGGGACGAGTAGAGTTTCTGGGAAGACTACTTTATTGGCTTGCCCAGAAAGTGACATGGGTAATGGCTATATATCTGCTTTGAATAGGCATTTTGGTATTAGAAAATAGGACTTGGAATGGTGTAACGGAACTCATATTATCATGACTATTAGAGACAAGATATTTGACAAACTACAGGAACTGAATATGACCCAGAAAGCTTTTTCTGAGAAGACCGGGATAGCGGAAAGTACAATAAGCGACTGGAAGAAAAAGAAGACCAATCCTACTGCAGACAAGATAATGGTCATTTGCAAGGTACTTGACGTGGATCCTGAATGGCTTCTATCTGATATTGAACCTCAGGGAGATCGAGGAAATCCAAGGGATTGGTATGCAATAAAGGCTGAGACTGATGGAGGGAAGCTGATAACAGCATTCAATTCAATGGATAAGGCGCAGCAGGCAAGGCTTTTGGGATATGCGGAAGCTTTGAAAAATGCCACGGAATGATTTTTTATACCATTAGAATCCGCATTTTAGGACTAATTATAAGAGGGGATATGTGAGTGGAAAGAAAAGTAGTAAATAAAGTAGCAAATAGAGTGGCAAATAAAGTAGCAAAAAAGAAACAGAAAAGGTAGAATTCAAGAAAACAACCGGTGAGCTCCGGGAAGGAATAACTTCATTGGCTTCTATGCTCAATAAGAATGGCTATGGAGTTCTATATTTTGGAGTTAAGGACAATGGGGATGTAGTTGGCCAGCAAATGGGCGACAGAACACTTAGAGAAATATCCCAAGCGATAGCAAATTTCCTTAAGCCACAAGTTATACCGACCATAGAACATGAACTGATCGATGACAAAAACGTAATAAAAATTGAAGTACGCGGTTCAGAAAAACCATATTCAGCATATGGACGTTACTATATGCGATCGGCTGATGAAGATAGAGAATTGAGCCCAACAGCTCTTAAGGAGTTGATGGATAGACAAACTTCATCGGATATTTTGACATTGATTCCCGCACCGGTTCAGGCGCTTACTTTTAACAAACTTAAAATTGCATATGTAACAGCTGGGCTGACAGTTGATCAGACAACCTTTGAAGATAATGCAGGGTTGAAAAACAGCGATGGAAAATATAATATGATGGCTTTTTTGCTTGCTGATGAAAATGACATTTCGATAAAAGTTGTTACATTTGCAGGAAAAGATAAGACGAATCTTATAAAGAGAAATGAGTATGGGGGAACTTGTCTGGTTACTGCTATTGATAAAGTGTTGGATTATATGGAATCCATCAATGAAACTATGGTTACGATGGGAAACCATAGGCGAACGGAAGAAAAATTATTTGATATGGCAAGTTTTAAAGAAGCTTGGCAAAATGCATGTATTCATACGAAATGGGACAAAGGAAATCCACCAGCAGTTTATATTTTTTCTGACAGAATGGAAATTATCTCTACAGGGGGATTACCGGTAGATTTAAACAAGGAAGAGTTCTATAAAGGAATAAGTAAGCCGGTAAACTTCAAACTTCAAAAGATATTCGGTCAATTGGGATATGTAGAACAAACCGGTCATGGCATTCCTCTTATTATAAGCAATTATGGAAAACAGGCTTTTGACATTATGGAAAATTTTGTTAATGTTACGATTCCGTTTAATTATGAGAAAAAGAATAGGTATGGAGCGGACGCTGATAATGAAGTTAGTATTAATGAGGCTGAGAAGCGTGTTATTGATTATATAAGTCAGAATTCCAGTATCACTATAAGGGAATTAGTTGCAGTAAGTGGATACTCTGATGGATATATTAGAAAAATACTTGCTTCATTGAAAGAAAAAAAGGTTATTGAGCGCCAGGGGGGAAATAAAACTGGGAAATGGGTTGTTATAAGTTAATGAAAAGGCAGACCATTTTGCGTATTCTCAATCTGCTTTAAATATCAACGGGAATAAAGATAAGAATTCGTCTAATTGATGCATTATCTGATAAAATACTTGTATGACTAGGAATTTAAAAGAATGGGTACCAGAGCCTATAGAACAGACGCCGGTTTTTGCAGAGATGCAAACACACGAAGCGTCCAAGGCCTGAAGTTTTTTAAAACGTTGATATTTAGTAAAGATAAGTTATCATGCAGTTTATACTAATTCAATAGAAAAGTTATAAAAAATTTATACTTTTGCAATGATTATTTCACGGAAAATGAAATGCATTGAAATATGTATTCATTAGGATTGATGTATTTGTTGACCCTAGGTGCTATAATAAAGGGCGATGATTGAGTAGTAATAGAGGAGGCATATTATGTCTGATAAAGAGAGAATTCCAGCCATTGAAGGCGGAGATCCTGTAAGAAAAGAGAAGATTGATTACGGAAGACAATGGATAAATGATGATGATGTAAAAGAGGTATCGAAGACTCTTTTATCTGATTTTATAACCTGCGGACCTAAGGTTGAGGAGCTGGAGCATAAGCTGGAGAGCTATACCGGGGCGAAGTTTGCGAGCGTATGTTCCAATGGTACAGCGGCACTTCATTTGGCCTGCGCGGCAGCTGGCGTGGGTCCTGGGGATGAGGTTATCACAACACCCCTAACATTCATGGCATCAGCTAACTGTGCTCTTTACTGCGGAGCAACTCCGGTTTTTGCTGATGTTGATATCAATACCTACAATATCGATCCAAAGTCCATCAGGGAGAAGATTACAGACAAGACCAAGGCTGTTGTGGCAGTGGATTATACCGGACAGTGTTGCGATTTTGATGAGATAAGGAAGATCTGTGACGAGCATAAGCTTGTTCTTATAGAAGACGCTGCCCATTCAATCGGATCAGCCTATAACGGTAAGGTTGTAAGTGGTAAGGTTGGCAGCTACGCGGATCTCACCTGCTTCTCTTTTCACCCGGTTAAGACCATTACCGGCGGTGAAGGCGGTGCGGTTCTTACTAATAATGAAGAATATGCTAGAAAAGTTAAATTATTAAGGTCCCATGGCATTGTGCGTAATCACGGCGAATTCATTGACGAATGCGATGAGAACCTTGAGGGTATCTGGTACTACGAGCAGCAGATGCTTGGCTTTAACTACAGAATGACTGATTTCCAGGCTGCTCTACTTTGCAGCCAGATGAACAGACTGGACTTTTTCGTTTCCAGGAGAAAAGAGATTGTTGCCAGATATAATGAGGCGTTCAAGGATCTGGACGGTCTCATTGTTCAGCAGGAGATTCCTGAATCTGATACCAGCAGGCATCTTTATGTGATAAGGCTTGATCTTAAGAAGCTTAAATGCACCAGGAAGCAGTTCTTTGATGCAATGTCTGCTGAGAACGTTCAGTGCCAGGTTCACTATGTGCCTGTTTACTGGATGCCGGTTTACCACAAGATGCGGCATCAGAAGGGCGAGTGCCCTGTGGCTGAGGAGGTTTATTCTGGAATCATGAGTATTCCGCTGTACCCGAAGCTTACAGATTCTGATGTTGAGGACGTTATCAAGGCTGTAACTAAGCTTGTGAACTATTACCACGTATAAATTTAGAAGGAAAAGAAAAATCGATGAATATAATTTTATTATCAGGCGGATCAGGAAAGCGCCTCTGGCCCTTATCAAACGATATCCGCTCAAAGCAGTTTATTAAGATATTCCCTACCACTAATGAGGCAGGAGAAAAAGAGCATATTTCAATGGTTCAGCGAATCTATGGTCAGATAAAAACTGTGGACCCCGATGCGACCGTGACTATTGCAACCTCCAAGTCCCAGGTTTCAGCTATCCACAATCAGCTTGGGATGGATGTTGGCATTTCAGTTGAGCCCTGCAGAAGGGATACTTTTGCAGCTATCGCTCTGGCAACTGCTTATCTTCACGACGTTCAGGGAGTTGGCGAGAATGAGGCTGTAGTTGTATGTCCTGTTGATCCTTACGTCGATGATAGCTATTTTGAATGTGTCAACGAGCTCTACAAAGCAGCTGAAAACGGTGACAAGAATCTGGTCTTGATGGGAATTGCACCAACCTACCCAAGTGAAAAGTATGGCTATATCAAGCCGGTTAAGGCAGCTGATGGTACTCAGGGCTATGCTTTTACAGAAAAGCCCACTAAGGAAAAGGCTCAGGAGTACATAGATCAGGGCGCTCTTTGGAATGGCGGAGTGTTCGCGTATAAGCTCTCCTACGTACTTGATAAGGCAAAAGAGCTGTTGGGTACAAGTTCCTATGATGACCTGTTTTCAGGCTATAGCTCCCTTAAGAAGATCAGCTTTGACTACGCTGTAGTTGAGCAGGAGACTTCTTTGGACGTGCTGACCTATTCTGGCTCCTGGAAGGATCTTGGAACCTGGAATACACTGACAGAGGCCATGGAAGAGCCTGTGATCGGTGACGGACGTCTTAACGAGAATTGTTCTAACGTACATATTGTAAATGAGCTTGGAATCCCTGTTCTTGCAATGGGACTTAAGGATGTTGTCATTTCTGCGTCTCCTGAGGGAATCCTGGTTTCAGATAAAGAACAGAGCTCCTACATCAAGCCTTTTGTGGACGATATTGACCAGCAGGTTATGTTTGCTGAAAAGAGCTGGGGAAGCTATAGGGTTCTTGATGTCAGCGAAGCTTCCATGACAGTAAAGGTAACCTTAAATCCAAGAAATAAGATGAATTACCACAGCCACCAGCATCGTGATGAGGTATGGACTGTAGTGGATGGCTCCGGTAAGACTATAGTTGATGGCATGGAGCAGCCGGTTAAGCCCGGTGATGTTGTGACCATGTCAGCCGGATGCAAGCACACAGTTATTGCAGGAGATGAGGGACTGGTTCTTATTGAGGTCCAGCTAGGCACCGAGATCACTGTCTCAGATAAACAGAAGTTTGAGATGCCTGTATAAAGGTTGAGGAACGACATTTTATGAAGAGAATTCCATTTAAACTGCTTCCCGCAGCCAAAGATTACCTGTGGGGCGGAAGCAGACTTAATGATGACTTCGGACTTAATGTGGATATCAGCCCTTTTGCGGAGGCCTGGGTATGCAGCACTCACTCTGATGGCGAAAGCCAGGTTCCATCACTTTCCTGCACACTCTCAGAGCTTCTTTCCAAAGAGCCTGAGATTCTGGGAACTCATCCGCTGCAGACCACCCAGGGAAGACCGGAGCTTCCGATACTGATCAAGCTCATAGATGCGAAGAGTGATCTGTCGGTTCAGGTTCACCCGGATGATGAGTATGCGAAGGAGCATGAAAACGGATCCCTTGGCAAAACCGAGATGTGGTATGTGCTTGATGCCAAAAAGGACTCCTCTCTGGTATACGGTTTCAGAAGGGACGTGGATTCTGACGAGGTGAAAAGAGCTATAGGAAACGGCTCCATAGGTCCCTTACTCAATCATGTACCGATTCACAAAAACGACCTGTTTTATATCGAGGCCGGAACGGTCCATGCTATTGGCGCTGGGGCACTGGTGGCCGAGATCCAGGAAAGCAGTAATCTGACCTACAGATTATACGATTACGATAGAACGGATAAGAACGGAAACAAGCGAGAACTTCACATAGATAAGGCATTGGATGTTGCAAACCTAAAGAGCAGCGCGGCTCCGAGGCAGCCTATGAGAACACTTAGATATAGCTCTGGCTGCGCCAGTGAGTTGTTGACCAGGTGCAAGTACTTCCAGGTTGAGAGACTTCTTTTGAACACGGAAGTTTGCAGAGAACTGGTGACGTTTCAGACCGGAGTTAACAGCTTTCATGCACTTTTGTGTGTCGACGGCTGTGGCAGCATAAGCTGGGATGGAGAGGGCTCTAGCAGCTCTTTAAACTTCTTTAAAGGCGATTGTATATTTGTACCTGCAGAAAGTGAAGTACTTAAATTACACGGCAGAGCACAGATTCTTAATGTGAGCTGTTAAGTTTATGGGGGATGGTTATACGGGGGTATGAAACTACAGACAATTCTTTATCCGACTGAAAATATATGTAATGAGGAAGCTCTTTATCTCCACCGAGAAGAGGGCTTTCTTTTGTTTGATGGGTATTTCAATCTCTTTTACCTGGATAAGCACCATAAGTACTGTGATCTGAAGGGCCTTAGTCTTGAGCTGACTGTTCGGGGTATAAGGCGCATCGTGCTTATGCATGACAGGCAGGAGATTGGGGAGAAATCCTTTGAGGATATGCCTATCAGTGGAATGGACAGACTCCGTGGCAAGACCAATGTCCTGGATCAGGATACAAGGGTATCGCTGAAACTTCCCTATGAAGAGTATAAAACCGGTGTGTTCTGGTTTAAGGCTGAGCCTGTGGACATGGACGGTGACTGGGAAATTCAGGGGCACTTTGAGGCAGAGGTTGCAGAGGCGACTGTTCTTTATGGGGCAGAAGCTCATGCAGGAAGTTCAACTGGACTGTTGGATGTCAAGAATGGTGATGAAGTGTCGGGAGACAAGAACGTGATGAGCCGGATGATGCAGGAGGCAGGTGGTGGCCAAAATGCCGCACCTTCCGTTGAACTTGCAATTAACATCTGTACTTTCCGTCGAGAGCCTTACGTTAAGAGAAACATGAAGGCCCTTACTTCGTGGCTCTCGACTACGGATATTGATTCCAGGACTCCGGAAGCAGCTGAGCACATGCACGTGTTTATCGTGGATAACGGACAGACCTTGGAAAAAGACGATGAATTCATGGGGATAATCGGAAAGGAAAGCCGAATCCGTGTCATCCCTAACGCCAACACGGGTGGAACCGGTGGCTTTTCCCGAGGAATGCTTGAGGCAATAGATAAGCGTGAGGAGCTGGGGCTTACCCATCTTCTTATGATGGATGACGACGCAGTTTTTGATCCTGATTTGTTTACAAGGCTCTATGGATTTCTTTCGACGCTTCGCCCTGAATATAAGGGTATAACTGTAGGTGGAGCACTGATGCGTGAAGACCACCGATATATTCAGCATGCTGCAGGAGAGTGGTATGAGGGCTTTAAGGTCCGCAATGACCATCCCCTGGTTGACATGCGCTCCTTTGAGACTTGCACTGAGAGTTGGGTGACGGGAGAGAATGGACATGGTGCGTCTAGCCATACACAGCGAAACGGCATTGATGGTGGGGAGCAGTCTCAAGGTGTTGGGACAAGTGCACATCGCAAGACCGGCGCCTCTCATGACCTCTACGGTGCATGGTGGTGCTGCTGTTATAACATGGATGCAATTACCAAGGAGAACATCCCTCTGCCCATTTTTGTGCATCACGATGACATTCAGTTTGGCCTAAAGCAGCGTGATCGGGGAATCGTGTTCCTTAATGGTGTCTGCGTATGGCATCAGGGATTTGAGCTGGTGTTCCCTGGAGTGAAGCAATACTACAATATGAGGAACACACTGATAACCTCGGCTCAGTTTGAACCTGACTTCTTGCGAAGCCATGTAAAGTGGTGGGCTGTAAAACGCTACATTGGTATGCTTGTGAGCTACCGTTATGGTGACTGCGAGTTTGTATACCGTGGCCTTATGGATTTCCTCAAAGGCAGGCAGTGGCTTATGGATAGCGATCCAGAGCTCATCCACAAGCAGCTCATGGCAGATTATGAAAGGATCTGCCCAAGGCTCTTTTATGAGCAGATAAGAGAATATGTAGATGCTGTTCCGCAGGAGCTTTCGCCGGATCAGCTCCGCAGCTATTACACCTGGGAGCGCTTCAGAGGATCATTATGGAAGAAGATTACCTTCAACGGCTGGTTTCTATCTGGTGATGACGAACTGAAGGTACTGACACCTCTTGATTCGCCCTGGGATACTTACAGGCATAAGAGAGTTCTTTTGTATGATCCTGGCTCTAAGCGCGGAACACTGATGAAGCGCAGCAACAAGGAGTTCTTCAAGGGAATTGGAAGGATGATTCGGATGTGCGTCGCTGTGGACGCGTGGAAAGCAAAGGGCGGACAGTGGTAAAACGTCTGTCGGATAGCATAATCCTTGCTAATCCCGTGATACAGAGAAATTACGTATCATTACCCTATACATCATGAAGAAGTTTCATTGATTGGAGTTTTGTTTTTTATGAAGAAATATCTCAAGGAAAACTGGATATACTATGCCTTGGTTTTGGCTAGCGTCATCTGTTTTTTCTATCCATTTTTTATAAAGGGATTTGTGGAGGGAAGCGAGTTTGGCTTCCACTATACAAGGATCCATACCCTGGTAGACAGCCTGAAACTGGGTATTTTCCCGGCAAAGCTAAGGCCCATGCACATGAAGTTATATGGCTATGGCGTTGGATTCTTTTACCCGGATTTCTTTATCTATCCTCCGGCAGTGCTGGTGGCTCTGGGGCTTGACTATGAGATAGTGCTAAAGACCTATCTCTTTATAGTGATCCTGATTGGAACACTTGCAGCTTTCCATTGCTTTTCACACCTTGCAGGCAACAAAGTCGTTGGGCTTTTTTCAGAAATACTTCTGCTCTGCTCTGTGATAAATGATGTAAATCTTTTTGGAGGATCCGGGATTCCGCATCTTTTTGCGTATCTGGCTATCCCTGTGACTTTATGCGGCCTTCTCATGGCTTTGAAGGATGAAAAGAAGGGCTATACTATCTATGTTATTGGCCTTACGTCGGTAGTTCTTTCTCACCATCTGATTTTCCTGACCATGCTTCTTGTAATGGTGATCGTGGTACTGGTTCACATTGGCGACATTATCAAAAAGCCAGCTGCTTTCGGAAAAATCATGGGAATAAGCCTCGCAGCTCTAGTGTTTACTACTGCATACTGGCTCCCTGCCCTGGAACAGGCGACCCGAATTAAACTCATAGCTCTTTATGACAATGGCTATAACCTTACAGATCACATCCTGACCCTGAAGGAGTTGGTCTTCCAGCACATCGGTCTTCACTATGCTCTGCTTTTTGTAGCAGCATTTTTCCTTTTCCTGTTCCTTGTAATAAAGGGCCGGAAGATGGGAAAAGATATATGGAGCTTCTTCATAGTTAATCCCATTCTGATCTTTTTGATCTGTTCAAAGTGGTTTTGGAGTGGAAGCATAGGACAGACGCTGAATTTCTTCCAGTACACAGAGAGATTTGACTTCACATTTACTGTTACAATCATCATATTCATAAATCTGGTGCTTGGGGAAGCTGTCCGGGAATTCAACATTTCTTTGCCTGGGGAAAAGAGATGGAGCAAGCTCGCTACTGCACTGGTGATGCTTGTGGTGATGTTCGCTGCCAGAAACTATGTAAGGCCTGGATTCTTGGATCCTTCGACCTACCCGATCATCAACCCCACTCCTGCGCTGTACGCTGAGGACTATCAGGTTTCCTTTGCTGAGTGGCTGCCAATAGAGTGTGAGCCCTCAGAGTGCAAGACACCGAATACATCCTATGCAGACGACGGCAGCAGCGCTGAAGGAATTAAATCCGAAGGAGCGGTTTATTACGATGCTTGGGTGCTTCTG
Organism: Butyrivibrio sp. AE2032; assembly: GCF_000702965.1. Classification (NCBI taxonomy): domain Bacteria; kingdom Bacillati; phylum Bacillota; class Clostridia; order Lachnospirales; family Lachnospiraceae; genus Butyrivibrio; species Butyrivibrio sp. AE2032. The sequence goes on from NZ_JNLF01000003.1 coordinate 1,808,058, forward strand.
GACAAGAAGTATTACGACGTTCCCTATGTTTACTATTACGGCTATCATGCATATTTGCTGGATGACAACGGAAATCCCGTGCAGGAACTAGAGGTTGGAGAGGCCTTTGATGACAACGGATATGTCAGGGTGTTCATGCCTGAAGGTGGAAGTGGAGTTGGCATGATCCGCGTCACCTACCGCAAGACCACCCTTCAGAAGGTATCCTACGCTATCAGTGCTCTGGCTACCCTAGTGATTTTGGGATTGGTCGTTATGAGGCGACACCCACGCATTTCCATTCAAGAGCAATGCTGATGTTATTTGACGCGCGTCAATTCAGCGTAAATCGAGATCAAGGTACACCAGCTCTTTTACCACCGCAGTTTTTCGATGTCTTTTTTGGCGTAAAGATTACCCTTCACATTCTCTTTTATAGGATCAAGCTGTCCCTGGCCAACCAGATATGACAGATTTTGCCTGGAACACCCCAGCATACTGCAACTGGAGGTGGTGTCTACGATGCTTCTTTTGACAAAGGAAAGAAAGTCCCGATAATCTAAGGGTATTGGCTTTCCTTTTTTGCGCAGAAGCTGCGCAGAGACGTCGATAGAATCGTTGAAGGTAAGATAGTATCCCCCCACGCCGATAGCACAGGTCTCAAAAAGAGGACGGTTCTTCAGCACGGATTCAATTTTCTCAATTTCCTTCAGTGTTTCCAACGGAACCTTCCTTACCAAGCCGTCAGCAAAGAAGCATAGAATAGAGTTTTCCTCAAGCACTGTAACATCGTTCAGGTTGTGCTTTTGCCGCTGTAGAACATAGTTGGGTAGCGAGTCCAGCTTGTTTATAAAAAGAGAATCTTGAGAACAGCGCCCCTGCGCCAATTCCAGGAGCTTCATTTCGTCATATTCCTTCAATCTGTGAGTGGAAAGGATACTTCCGATGTTCTGCCTTCCGCTTGGAATGACTCTTTCCCTGACCCAGGTTTTACTCAGATCTCTGGGGATTGTCAGTGCGCCCTCCTTTACCTTCTTAGTAAACAAAAGAGGCGCATTCCACTCGTCAAGCCCTTCCGCCAGTTCAATGATGAAATCTTTTTCTTTTTCGTAATATAGAAGTGTGCCTACATTCAGGCGCTCCTCATCATCAATAATCTCAAAGATTCTCATATATTTGGTACCTTTCGTAGATCATGTCCCATATTCGGTCCATAAAAGTCTTGGATAAGACTTCTTCCAACCCTTCAAACAAGACATCTTTGTGCTTCGGAATTAACATTCCATTAAACAGTTTTTCTTTTGACGGCAAAAGAGATAAATTCTCATAACAGGAGCGTCCGCCGATGAAATTATTACACTGCTTGTCAGCTGTGATATCAAACGTCTTAGCGACTTCATCTGAATGGCAGGAGTACAGGAGTGAGATACCATGGTCGAAGAGAGGGGCAAGACGTAGCGTATGGGCTCGGGAGTTCCTCAAAACCTCGATATTAGCGCCGTGACGATCCCTATTTAGAATGATGTAGTCGATGACAAGCATGTTATTGATATAATTCGCCCACCCCTGTCTGACACAGAAGTCATATGGCGATTCTCCCGGGAAGGTGTTTTCGCGGTAATAATCATCTAAAGCTACCTTTGTTTCTTTGTCGGCTTTGAAATCCAAAGACGAACAGAGGTAAGTACTATACGTTCTGCTGTCAATTTCTATATCTGCATTGATCAGTTCATATTCCAGGTGTTCAACATTAAGTAGCGTAAGAAGACGGTCAACGATTATTTCATTTACGCATTCATGTCCTACCACGCCTTTCGAAGGATCGAAATCCGAGAGCTTGTAATATCTCTTTTCTCCACCGATAAAAGAACTGGCCTTTAAAAAGGTACCCGCTGTTCCGCTTGAACTTCTGACATGGGACCATTGAAGGTATGTAAGATCCTGTTTTTCTTTTATTATTCTTGCCACAATAAGGGTACTCCTGTTGATTTTTTACAGATTAGTCACACTATAATGATATCATTTTTATTTGACGCAAGTCAAATGATGTCCGGTAATTATAACAAAAGAAAAGCTGCTTAGACAAACAAAGTATGTGGTAAAATATACCTGTATATAGAGTACAACTTTGCGCATGCACGTCAACGATTCTTGATAAAGGAGGTTTTCTATGGCAGAGATGAACACAAAGGCAATGTACAAACTATCTTATGGCTTGTTCGTATGTACAACAGTTCGAGGCGACAAGAAGAATGGCTGCATCATCAACACGGCTATTCAGGTCGCATCCGAGCCTAACCGTATATCCATCGCAGTAAACAAGGCTAATTATACCCATGACATGATCAAAGACACAGGCGCCTGCAACATTTCTGTCATCAGCAAGGACGCCTCTTTTGACCTGTTCAAGCACTTCGGCTTCCAGTCCGGAAGAGATGTGGACAAGTTTGGTGCTGATTTTGATGAAAAGAACTATTCCATAGCCGAAAACGGAATCCCTTATATTACAGTAGGCACCAACGCCTATTTCTCTTTGAGGGTTGAGCAGGAAGTGGATCTTGGTTCACACACTCTTTTCATCTGTGAGCCTACCTTTATGACGGTTCTGTCCGACACAGGCTCCTGTACTTATGAATATTACCAGAACGAAATCAAGTCAAAGCCCGAAGCTGTTGGCACAACTCCCAAGGGCGAGACAATCTGGCGCTGCAGGATCTGCGGTTACGAATGGGTTGGCGAGGAGCTTCCAGACGACTTTATCTGCCCAATCTGCAAGCACCCCAAGGCTGATTTTGAGAAGATTGTAAGATAAATTTAGATATACAATACGATTTCCAAACACACCAGCTCCTGACAGTTGGTGTGTTTTTTATGGAATGAATATGACTTTTTGATGAACGCAAATGCGAACGCAAAAAAAACGTTTGCTATTGCGTTCGCTTTGAATTACAAGTGAGTGCTTTCGCAAATTATGGCACCGGAGTAATAATGTTTGGCATTGACGATGATGGAAACGTGGTTGGAGTAAATAATGCTAATGAGGAGTGCTTGAGAATTGAGAATCTGATAAATGATAGTCTTGATCCGGTTCCTAATTATTCTATAACTATAAATGAAAAGACCGGTGTAATCAGTTTAAAAGTAATGGAGGGGCAATGTAAGCCCTACTTTTGCAATTCTGTAGCTTATAGAAGAGCCAATGCTTCAACTGTCCCAGTTGATAGAGCAGAATTATCAAGGCTGATACTAGAAGGGGAAAATCGTACATATGAAGAAATGGCCAGTGCTACAGATGATTTGACTTTCAAGGTACTTGAGAACAAAATGAAGGAACTACTGAATATCAGGGAAATGTCTAAGGATGTTCTAAAAACCTTGGATTTGTTTAGCGATGCTGGTGGATATAACAAAGCTGCAGAGCTACTTGCTGATCATAATAGCTGTTGCGGTATTGATGCGGTAAGATTTGGTCAGAATATCAGCATTATCTTGGATCGCGAGACGTTTGATCACATATCAATCTTGGAACAATATGATCTTATGATAAATATGTTTCGAAAGTATTATCAATATGAGGAAGTCCATGGTAGCGTAAGAGAAAAAAGAGAGTTAATTCCTGAAGAGGCTTTCCGTGAAGCTATTGCCAATGCGTTAGTGCATAGAATGTGGGATGTTAATGCGAATATAACTGTGTCGATGTTTGATAATAGGATAGAAATTACTTCTCCAGGCGGTCTTGTAACTGGCATTTCCATTGAGGAATACTTGGAAGGTGGGTTATTATTACCTCGCAATCCGATTATTTGCTACGTGTTCCTACGACTTAATTTGATAGAAAGATTTGGAACAGGCATTAGAAGAATTGGCGAGGCATACTCTGAAAGTCTATCAAAGCCTGTGTACAACGTTATGGAAAATATGATACGTATTACATTGCCAATAGTTTCTGCGGATAATGAGTTTAGTGAAGATGAAGGCAAGATTATGGATTTACTAAATAAATATGGGAATATTAGTATGTCCAGTTCAAAAATAGCTGAACTAACGAATATGGGAAAAACCAAAGTGGTATCAATTTTGAACAAGTTGGTTGATAACGGATATATATAAAACTGGCAATGGAAGAGGAACTGGATACAGAAAAAGTTCAAAGTTCAAAAACTGAGAAGTAGGAAAAACATTGTAAGTGCTCTTCAGGAGGATTATGGCATGAACATAAGAATGTACAATGTTAATTTTGGAGAAGCAATCATCTATGATGATAACGATAACAAGCTTTTGGTTGACTGCGGAGCAAAGTTCGATGGAAAAGGAGAGTTAGCATACAATGCGATAAAGGGCGACTTTTCATTTGGAAAGGACGAGATACTTATAACCCATTTCGACGAGGATCACTATAATGGGTTAATATCAATGGCTGACGATAGCCAAAAGGTAGGGACCATCTATCTGCCTAAGTATATTGTTGCAGGTGGAACCTGTGATTATACTGATAATTACTTTATAGATCAATTAAGAACCATTATGTATCTACATGTATTGGGGCGGAAAACCAAGCTTAACACTCTTCAAAAGTTATTTGTTTCAATAATTCAATTGACCGCACCATCCTACAGTATTAAAACTGTTGCGTATGGGGATCAGATTAATGTAGGAAAAACAAAATTTGATATTCTCTGGCCAGAAGTGGATTCAAAAAAGAAGTTTGCAGTTATGTCAGAGGAAATACGAAGCATCTGCATAGAGCTGATGGACAATGATAATGACATTGGTTCATTGGATGAAGCTGTTAATAATTATAGTAAGGCTTTTGTGGATTTTTATCTTTTAGTAAATGAACAAGATATTCCTGAAGATTCTTTGCAGCAACGTTATTCTGTAATGCGGAATGATTTTACACTTGCACATAGAAGATTGGAAGATTTTGAAGCTGCGATAGGTATTGTTGTCGACGCAGCTACTTCAAAGATTATAAGCTCAAAAGCCAGCAGCTTAGTCAAGACTCAAAATGATTGCAGTGTTGTATTCAGCAAGGGAAAAGAAATATTGGCTTTAGGTGATGCGTCGAATAAAGTTGTAGGATACTTGAAGAAGAAAGGCAGAATTCAGGATAGCTATGTATTCTTAAAGAGCCCACACCACGGAACAAAGGCATATTATAGCTCCCATCTTCCTGATGCAGACTGTGTTTTTATTTCAAATAGCGGTGATAAAAACAAAAAATGGGCTATAGCCGAAGTGTATCCCAAAAGATATACCGATAAAGTTTACTGTACAAATGACACTCCAGGGCGATGTGAATGGATCTGCAAGGGTAATCCAAATTGCCGGAATTGTAATCTTTCTTTACCGAGTCTGGCAAATCCGGTAAGTGTGATTGTATAGGCGAACAAGATCAGAACGGTGACTAATACAGAAATCCTTGTCTGGTTAATCAATGAAATATTTCTAAAAAGTGGCAGCTGCTTGGTGGTGGCAGGATCCAAGATTCTGGGTGGGCAGAGGTGCATGCCTTGCGCTTGGATTATATGCAGCTAAGATGGCGCATTTGAAGAGTATATTAGCAGGCAAACGGATATTATCATTTATGATCAGATGTACTAGTATGTTATACTGTTTATAGATAGCTTTATTCCAATGCTTTATGAGCCTGTATATGGTGGAATTGATGTAATACAATGCAGTGGATTGGGTGTGTTTGATGAAGTGCCGCCATGAGGGATATACCAAATGATTATAAAGAGATTTAATATAATTGTATGACTCGAAAGGATGTGAATAATATGAAGATTGCTGTAGCAGGAACTGGATATGTAGGACTATCATTAGCTGTGTTGCTTTCACAGCACAATGAGGTGACGGCAGTTGACATTGTGCAGGAGAAAGTTGATAAACTAAATAAATGGTTTTCTCCAATTCAAGATGACTATATTGAAAAGTATTTAGCAGAGCACGAAGACAGGAAGTTAAACCTTAAGGCAACCACGGATGGTGCTTCTGCTTACAGAGATGCTGATTATGTTATTATAGCAGCTCCCACTAATTATGATCCAAAGAGAAATTTTTTCGATTGTTCCGCAGTTGAAACTGTGATAAATCTGGTCTTGAAATCTAGCGATAAAGCCACGATGGTAATTAAGTCTACTATTCCTGTTGGCTATACGAAAATGGTCAGAGAAAAGTTCAAAACGGATAGAATCCTTTTTTCGCCTGAATTCCTCCGGGAGTCCAAGGCCCTTTACGACAATCTTTATCCATCTCGTATCATTGTTGGACACAATGGAGAAGAAGAGAAGGCTAAGGCTTTTGCAGAACTGCTTACAGATGCTGCAGAGAAAAAGAATATCGATGTCTTATTTATGGGGACAACAGAAGCTGAAGCTGTAAAGCTGTTTGCCAATACCTATCTCGCGCTGAGAGTATCATATTTTAATGAACTTGACACATACGCAGAATTGAAGGGATTAGATACCAAATCAATCATTCAGGGAGTATGTCTTGATCCTCGAATAGGGGATCATTACAATAATCCTTCATTTGGGTATGGCGGCTATTGCTTGCCTAAGGACACTAAGCAGTTATTGGCTAATTTTCAAGATGTTCCGGAAGATCTTATAAGGGCAATTGTGGAGAGCAATAGAACGAGGAAAGATCATATTGCTGATCGCGTTTTGGAAAAAGCGGGATACTACACAGCAAGTTCAATGTGGAATGTTGAAAATGAGCGCCCTATAACTGTAGGTGTCTATAGACTTACCATGAAATCCAATAGCGACAACTTTAGACAGAGTTCTATCCAAGGAGTTATGAAAAGGATAAAAGCCAAAGGCGCCACCGTAATTGTGTATGAACCTACTCTTGAAGATGGAACTACGTTCTTTGGTAGTCTTGTAGTCAATGATATTGAAAGGTTTAAAGCTGATTCTGATGCAATAATTGCTAACAGGTATGAACCTGTATTGGATGATGTTAAGGAAAAGGTTTATACGAGGGATTTATTTAGAAGGGATTGATAGAAAAATCGAAAGAAAAATGGTAAAATGTGTTCTGTTTGTGATGGGAATGGTTGCCGTAGCATAAGAATTAAGGATGAAAGACGAATAATTTAATGAAAATACTGATGGTTTCTCATGAGTACCCTCCGATTGGCGGCGGCGGTGCTAACGCTTGCATGCATTTGGCTAAAGAGTATGTGGGTGTGGGACACGATGTGACAATAGTTACTGCTTGGTATGTGGGACTACAGGAACATGAGAGTTATGATAATATAGAAATATATAGGGTGCGTTCCAAAAGAAAGCATGCGGAGCATTGCGGATTTGTTGAAATGCTTGATTATCTTATAAAGGCAATACCTCTTGCTGACAGACTTGAGAGGAAAAAGAGGTTTGATGTTTGTCAGGTCTTTTTTGGTATTCCCAGTGGTCCAATTGGGTATATGTTAAAATTGAAATATAAACTACCCTATGTGATAAGATTTGGTGGCGGAGACATACCAGGATTTCAGGATAGGTTTGCGTTTGTTTATAAAGCAGTTGCTCCAGCTATAAAACTAGTATGGAATGAAGCTGCTGCACTGGTTGCGAACAGTGAAGGGCTTAAGAAACTGGCTGAAGGGTTTTATGATAAGAAAGATATCAGAATTATTCCAAATGGTGCAGACCTTAGGGCTTTTTCTCAGGGGGCGAATGTACATGAGAGACGACGAGATGGCGCTATACGCTTACTTTTTGTATCAAGGCTAATCGAGCGAAAAGGCCTTCAGGATATACTCCCTCAGATGAGTGACGTGGTAAAAGAGTGTTCGGTGAAAGGAATAAGTGTAGGACTTGATATAGTTGGTGATGGACCTTACAGAGGAGAACTGGAAACAATAGTGGAAGAGGGTAAACTCGCTAATATTGTTCAATTCCATGGACAAAAGGTCAAGGAGGAACTACCAGCATTTTATTCTGATGCGGACATTTTTCTTTTTCCGTCAAGAAAAGAAGGGATGCCGAATGTCGTTCTAGAGGCTATGTCCTATGGCCTTCCAATACTTATGACACCTTGTCAGGGCAGCGACGAGCTTATTGATGGGAATGGCTATGTGCTGAATGCGGAGGATTTTGGTAAAAGAATAGTGGAATTATGCTTTGATGAGTCTACGCGAAAGCGTATGGGCGCAAGGAGCGGCGAACTGGTGGAAAAGCGTTTCTCGTGGAAGAATACCGCGAAGGCATATATGGAGATTTTTGGAAAAGCAATAATTTGAGGTTTGAATGATGGAAAATATTAGTATTTCGGTAGTTGTTCCTGTTTATAATGAAGAAGGCAATATAGCAAGGTTGCATAAGGAGATTAAGGATGTATGTGAAGAAAATGGGTACACATACGAAATCATTTTTATAAACGATGGCTCTTCAGATGCGACGGATGAGGTGTGCAGGACATTGTCGCCGCTGAAGCTTATTACTATGCGTAAGAACTTTGGACAGACAGCTGCAATGGATGCGGGAATTAAGGAATCTCAATATGATTATATAGTAACAATGGACGGAGACGGACAAAATGATCCGGCAGATATTCCTAACATGCTAAAATACCTTAAGGATAATGATGTAGACGTAGTTTCAGGGTGGAGAAAGAACAGAAAAGATACTTTTATGAAGAGATTTGTGTCAAGGGGAGCTAATTTCCTCAGGTATTTGCTTGTACATGATGGTATTCATGACAGTGGATGTTCTCTCAAGGTTTATAAAAGAGAGTGCTTCAAGGGTATTACGCTTTATGGAGAACAGCATAGATTCATCCCCGCCATTCTTAAGATTAAAGGCTTTACAGTTGGAGAGGTAGTTGTAAATCACAGGGCGAGAACTTCGGGATACACCAAGTACAACTGGAAGCGCACGATAAAAGGCTTTGTTGACATGATTTCAGTTTGGTTCTGGAATAAATTTGCCACAAGGCCTCTCCATCTTCTTGGCGGAATTGGATTTGTTTTTGAAGTACTTGGGTTTGCGTGCGGAATTTGGTCAATAGTTCTTTTTGCTATGGGAAGAAAGATGTCCAATAATATCTTCCCGCCGCTTTTAACTGTATTTTTCGTTATCATAGGTCTTTTGATGATCATATTTGGCCTAATGAGTGAGATTTTGATTAAGACTTACTATGGAGTACATGTTGATACACCCTATAGTGTTAAGTCTGTGGAAGAATTTGAGAAACATTGATGTATGTGTGGGATTTGTGGATATGTAGGTAAAAAAAGAATAGATGATAAAGTGCTTAATAAGATGCGTGATACCATGACGCATCGTGGGCCAAACGATGCTGGTTCGTGGCAGATTGCCAGCAATGAATTATTCATTGGCCTTGCCCATAGGCGGCTTTCGATTTTTGACCTTTCTGAGTTGGGACATCAGCCCATGCATACAGCTGATGGGAGAGTTTCCATCGTATTTAACGGAGAGGTCTATAATTTCAAGGAACTTCGAAAAGAGTTGGAAAAAGATGGCTACACCATTAAGTCCGATTGTGACACTGAAGTAATCCTTTATTCATATGCCAAATGGGGCGAGGAGTGCTTTTCTAAGTTTAATGGCATGTTTGCGATTGCTATTTGGGACTCTCGGGAAGAAAAGCTTGTGATTGCAAGGGACAGGATGGGAGTAAAACCGTTCTTTTACTATTTTAATCCTGAAGAACACGACTTTGTTTTTGGGTCCGAACTTAAGCCTATCATGCTTTATCCATCATTCCATAAAGAAATTGATTATACGTCTCTGGCTAATTATCTTTGTTACAAATTTGTGGCTGCGCCCAGAACTATTTTTAAGAATACGTACAAGCTGGAATCCGGCACTTATGCGGTGTTAAAAGGTAATCAGCTCACAATCTGCAAGTACTGGGATATCGCGAAGCAAAAAGAATCCATGTCTAGTCGGATTATTACCAATTTTGATAGTGCAAAACGCGAGCTTAATGAGGTCCTGACAGACGCAGTAATGAAGCGTATGGTGGCTGACGTGCCAGTTGGAACGTTCCTAAGCAGCGGAATAGATTCTGCGCTGATTACTGCGATTGCGCAAAAGAATCTTTCAACTCCCGTCAGGACTTTCACCATTGGTTTTAATGAAAAAGAGCGAAACGAGGCCGATAAGGCGGCTGAAATAGCAAAATATCTCGGTACCGATCATACAGAGCTTTATATCGGTGATAAGGAAATCTTTGACATGCTGGAAGGAATTGTAACTTATTACGATGAACCTTTTTCTGATGCGTCACAGCTTCCAACCATGCTGGTTTCCAAACTGGCAGCGGATAACGTGACTGTTGCTCTGTCCGGAGACGGCGGGGACGAGCTCTTTTGCGGTTATAAGATGTACGACCTGGTGGATATAGCCCAGAAAGTGGACTGGGTGGGAAATCTCCTTTACCATATTCCCGGGATGAATGCCATCAAGGGAAGTATACGCCCGGAAGTAAGGGCACTTATAAATAACCGAAGCGATGATTTCAGGACGCAGCTCTTTATCGATGTTACGGCAGAGCAGGTCAGCAACATTCTGGGTGGAGTGGCAGTTAATCCCAAGCATCCGGATGAAGCCAGATTTAAGTATAAAAACTGGCAGGAGCGCCGCATGCTCCTTGATATGGTCACATACCTTCCGGACGAGATCATGTGCAAGACGGACAGGGCATCTATGAAGTATTCTCTGGAGGTCAGAAGCCCTCTTTTGGACTACCGCGTAGTCGAGAAATCCTTCCGGATTCCCCACGAGTACAAATTTACCAGGGATATCAAGGCTGGCTCTTTCCCGAAGAATGTACTTCTGGGAGATAAGAAGCATATCCTAAAGGCCCTCGCCTACGATTACATTCCGAAGGAATACCTTTCAGGCCCCAAACGTGGCTTTGGTGTACCTCTCGCCAAGTGGCTTCGCGGACCATTGAAAAAAGAGATCATGCGATATGCAGATGAGAGTTACTTAAGACAACAGGGCCTCTTCGATTCTGAAGGCGTAAGAAAGCTCATCCAGATTCAGGAACACAACAACACAATCATTTACAGTTCGGTATTGTGGTCTTTTTATATGTTCCAGAGATGGTGGGAAGAGTATATGGAATAAATACTATATGTTATAGACTAAAGTGAGCTTTTTTAGTGATGCATATTTTTTGAGATGGAAGAATTGTGCGATGGAAAAGATAATGCCAAACCGCCTCGACAGAGGCTTTTATATGTATCAGGAGGAATTCGAGAATAAGGCTCTCGAAGTATTGCGTTCCGGATGGTATATACTTGGTAATGAAGTTAAGAGTTTTGAAGAAGAATTTGCAAGCTACGTTGGTGCAAAGCATTGTGTGGGCCTGGCTAGTGGTCTTGATGCACTTTGGATTGCGTTCCGGATACTTGGGATTGGACGGGGCGACGAAGTTATTGTTCAGGGAAATACATATATAGCAAGCGTTATGGGAATTACCATGAACGGTGCAACTCCAGTATTTGTTGAGCCTGACGAGTTCTTTAATATTGATGCAGACAAAATTGAAGAAAAGATTACTGAAAAGACGAAGGCTGTTCTCATAGTACATTTGTATGGACAGGCGTCAAATATGGCTCCTATTGTCGATATTTGCCATAAGCATAACCTGCGTCTTGTAGAAGATTGTGCCCAGGCTCATGGTGCTAAGTTTAACGGGCAGCAGATTGGAACATTCGGTGACATCGGCTGTTTTTCTTTTTATCCATCAAAGAACCTTGGGGCTTTTGGAGACGCAGGTGCCATCACGACCAATGATGATAAAATAGCAGAAGATACAAGAGTTTTTCGCAATTATGGCTCTGAGAAACGATACTACAACAAGGTTGTAGGGGCAAATTCCAGACTCGATGAGATTCAAGCTGGATTCTTGCGTGTCCGTCTCGCACATCTTGATGAACTCGCCATGGAAAAGAAAAATATATGCGAGCGCTACCTAAATGAGCTTAATAACATTAAAATCGAACTTCCAAAGATTCGTGAGAGAGCCACTCACATCTGGCATCAGTTTGTCATAAAAAGTGACTATCGCGATGAATTGATGAAGTACCTTGATGACAATGGTATCGGGAGTATTATTCACTATCCGATACCGCCACATCTTTCCGAAGCCTACAGTTATCTTGGGTTAAAAGAAGGTGATCTCCCAATGACAGAGAAATATTCCAAAACAGTGCTTTCGATTCCGCTATACAACGGAATGACCAAAGATGAGCAGGATTATGTTATTGAGAAGATAAACAGCTTTTAAATTCTCAAAAGTGACGAAGGACAAGGGGTGAATACCTGTAAAGCGTATATGAAAAAGAAATTACTATTCGTAATCCCATATCTTTACGAAGGTGGCGCACAACGAGCGTTATCCAATATACAAATGAACTTTCCGGATGATTGGGAAATAGAGACTTTAGTAAATAGTGAATATAAAAAAGCTTTTCCGTTTCGAGGGAAAATACATTCGCTGGGTATAACAGAGAAACCCAAAACAGGTTCTGTATTGTTCCAGTTCCGGGTATTTGTTCTTAGAATACTTAAACTGCGTAAGCTTAAGAAAAGTGGCAATTACGCTGCTTGCATCAGTTTTAGTGATAGTGCTAGCGTAGCCAATATTCTTTCAGGTAATAAATATTGCAAAACAATTGTATCAGTAAGAGTGTCTTTGTCAGGAAGCAGGGACTTACCTCAATATAGGTATATAGTTAACCCTTTGGCGCGGCTTATGTATGGGCGTGCAGATAAAGTAGTTGCTGTATCAAAAGAACTTGAAAAAGAGCTTGTTACAGATTTCAAACTCGATAAGAAAAAAGTGGTAGCAATTCCAAATGGCTATGACTTAGAAAAGATAAAAAAGCTTGCGGATGAGGCGATAGAACCTGAAGTTCTAAATCGAATCACCGGAAAAAAAATAATTTGTAATGTTGGAAGATTATCTCCTCAAAAAGGGCAGGGGCATCTTATAAGGGCATTTCAAAAAGTACATGACAATATTCCGGATTCCGTTTTGCTGATCGCAGGCGAAGGCCCTCAGGAGCAATACTTAAACGACCTAATAAAACAGCTAGATTTGAACGACTGTGTTATTATGTTGGGGCATACAGAAAATGTTTACAAATACCTGAATAAATCAGATCTTTTTGTTTTCCCTTCTTTGTTTGAAGGCTTCCCTAATGCACTTGCTGAAGCTATGTGTGTAGGTTTACCGTGTATTGCTTCTGACTTTAGGACTGGAGCAAGAGAGATTATTGCGCCAGATATTATGGATAAGACTGAGCCGGTTACCAAGGCGATTGATTGCGAATACGGAATCTTAACACCTGTTTGTTCCGGCACAGAACATAGTAGTTATATACCGCTTGAATCAACCGAATCGGAATTATCAGATGCTATGATTCGAGTCTTGACTGATAAAGAATTATCTAATCAACTTGAAGGAAAGAGTGTTGAACGGAGCAAAATACTTGATATCAGGAATGCAATCCATAAATGGATTCAAGTAATTTACGGAGAATAATCAAGGAATTGTAATTGGAAATTATCATTACTAATCTTCATAAGAGGTATTGGCATTGCCAGCATTCTAAGCGGGAAGTATAATTGTAGAATAATGCTTGTTCCACAGTGACAAGTATTATCACTTTATTGAAAGAAGGACAGCGTTTTTGTGAGTAGTTTAATATATAAACTTCAAATGATTCGAGCAACAAATTTGAGTTATTGTTTTTGCCAATTCTTAGGAGCAAAAGGTTTTTATAATAACAATTCAGACGAAGAGTATTTACAGCGCTTGTATAAGTGCTTTTACGGTAAGAAGATCAATTTTGATAATCCTACTACATTTTCAGAGAAAATGCAGTGGTTAAAATGTTATTACCACAATCCACGGTTGACGCAGATGGTTGACAAATATGAGGTCAAGCAATATGTAATTGATAAGCTTGGCGCGGAGCATATAATACCATGCATTGGAGTATGGGACAGACCTGAAGATATAGAATATGATAAGCTTCCAGATGCCTTTGTACTTAAGGCAACTCATGATAGTGGTGGATTAAGAGTTGTCAAGAATAAAGCAGAATGTGAATTTGACGCTATAAATAGCTATTTTGACGCAAGGCTGAAGAGAAATTACTTTTATGGTAGTCGTGAGTGGCAATATAAAAATGTTAATCCGAGAATAATAGCTGAGCCATACGTAGATGGGCTGGGAAACGCTGATTCCATAGAGTACAAATTGACTTGTATTCACGGAAAAGTTGAGTTTATAACTGTTTGCGGTGGAATAGCCCATAATAGACTTGATTACCGGACAAACGATTTTTATGATCGAGATCTTAACAAACTTAACATGGTCACAACGTATTATGATAATTCCGGCAAGGATCATGTTTTTCCAAAATGTATCGATGGTATGATTGAGGCTGCAGAATTGTTGTCTGCTGAATTTCCTACCGCAAGAGTAGATTTTTACGTTATTAATGATGATTTCATTTTTGGTGAGATTACTTTCTATACATGGGGCGGATTCTTTAAGTTTGTTCCTGAAAACTGGAATGTGATTCTAGGAGAGAAATTACAGTTACCCCAAGCAATTGAGTGATATTTTTATTGTGAGCATAAATGAGATGAAAGAATGATCAGAGTATTACACATTGTGGGTTCATTAGAAAGGGCTGGAATAGAGACTTTTTTAATGAATATCTATCGCAATATAGATAGAAGCAAGATTCAATTTGATTTTGCAATATATAATGAGCCAACTGAAGGGGGATATGCCTCTGAAGTAAAGAAACTTGGGGGTAAGATTTATTTTATTCCTACCAAAAGTGAGAGCTTGTTTAAGTGTTTCTCAACTATAAAAAGAATTGTCAAAGAGAATAATTATAGTATTGTATGGAGACATACAGATACATGCGTGGGCGGAATAGATTTACTTCCGGCATATTGGGGAGGAGCAAAAAAACGAATTCTGCATTCACATTGTGCAGAGCAATTAGGGATTATTAGATATTTGCATTTCCTTCTTAGACCACTTTGCAATATCATCAGTACTCACAAAGTGGCTTGTGGAGAAAAAGCAGCTTTGTGGATGTTTGGAAACAAAGAATATAGAATCATTCCGAATGGAATTGATACTGAAATATTTAAATATAATGAAAGCATACGAAACGAGTATAGGAAAAAACTAGGCCTAGAAGATAAAATTATCTTAGGTGATATAGGAAGATTTGAAAAGCAGAAAAACTTTGCTTTTTTAATTGAGATTTTCTATAGCTATTTAAAGCAACATGAAAATGCTGTTCTGATTCTGGTAGGAAAAGGCAGCTTGGAAACAGAGTGCAAGGAAATTGTAGAAAAGTACGGCATTTCTGATAAGGTTCTGTTCTTAGGTGAGAGGAATGATGTGCCGCAATTATTACAGGCAATGGATGTATTTGTGATGCCATCATTGTTTGAAGGTTTCCCTGTGGTTTTAGTGGAAGCGCAAACAGCAGGATTGCCATGTGTTATTTCAGACACCATATCCAATGAAACAGATATTATCGGAGAAACTAAGTATGTTTCTCTTGATTGCGGTGTGGATAAATGGTGTGATGCAATCAATGATAAAATCGGTATCAGAAAGAAGGATGGTTATTTGCAGGTGGCAGAGAAGGGGTACGATGTAATCCAAAATGCAAAAATAATAGAGTCTTTCTTGATAGATGGTTTTGAATAAGTGTCCAGAGGATATCAGGATGAAAAAGGGGATATATATAACTACCTATAGCGACTCAGAATCGGTAGGGGTTAAAAAGAAGGTTGATAGTCAGATAAAGGTGCTTAGCAATTATTTCGATGTTAAGCATGTTCATATTCCAAAGAGAAGAAATAAAATAAAAAAAATACTATCCATTCTTCCAGGTGGTTCAATAAGTCGTGAATATGAAAGTGGCCTTGACGAAATAAAAAGATTTGGCTGCGATTTTGCTTATATAAGGAAAGGCGATTTTGACAGAGGGTACCTGAAGTTTTTGAAAACAATAAGGAACAACTACTCAGGCTGTAAGATCATTATGGAATTTCCTACTTATCCATATGATAACGAGTATTTATCAAGTAAAACAATGATACCTTGGTTTTTTAAGGATAAAATATATAGAAAGAGAATTCTTAATCTGGTTGATAGAATAGTTACATATTCATCAGATGATTACATTCTTAACGTAAAGACCCTTAAAACGAAAAATGGATTCCTGGTAGATGATATAGATGTTGATTATGACTATAAATATGGTGACAGTATTGTTTTAATTGCTGTAGCTTCAATGCAAAAGCATCATGGATATGAACGTATAATTAAGGGAATCAGTGAATATAAAAAGTCAGGATACAATAAGAGGGTAGTATTAGAACTAGTTGGCGAAGGTGGTAGCTTACAAACATATAAAGAATTAGTTAAACAGTATAAACTTGAAGATGAAGTTATTTTTTGTGGTAAGAAAACTGGAAAAGAATTGACTGAGTTATATCAAAACGCAGATATAGGACTTGGAAGTTTTGGTTTTCACATAATTGGAGCTGAGAAGACAGTTTCCAGTACGTTAAAGACAAGAGAATATCTTGCATATGGTATGCCTTTTATATCAGCATGTGTAGAAGATGTGTTTATTGGCAATCCGGATTGTGAGTTCTACTTAAAATATCCCGATGATGAAACTTCCGTGCCAATAGACGAGATTGTGGCTTTTTATGAAAGGTTAAAGAATAAGTATTCAAAAATTGAACTTAGGAAAATGATTCATGATTTTGCAAAGAATACTATTGATATGAGCGTTGTTATGCAACCGATTGTGGATTATTTAGAGGAATGAATCAGGAGAAATCAAGTATTTTATGAGAATAATGACGGTTGTTGGAGCGCGTCCGCAGTTTATAAAAGAGGCTGTTGTCTCCAGGGAATTAAGAAAAAAGCATAATGAAATACTTGTCCACACAGGCCAGCATTATGATTATAATATGTCTGAAAGCTTTTTTGAAGAACTCAGCATTCCTGATCCGGACTATAATTTGGGAATATCTGGTGGTAGCCATGCAGAAATGACAGCAAAGATGCTGATATCCCTCGAAGAAGTTATGAATAAAGAAAAACCTGACTGGGTTTGCCTTTATGGGGATACTAATTCGACTTTGGCTGCTGCGCTTGCTGCAGCAAAACTACATATTCCGATTTGCCATATTGAGGCCGGCGTTAGAACTCATTCTATGACTAATCCGGAGGAAATCAATAGAATTTGCACAGATCATGTATCTTCTCTGCTTCTTGCTGCTACGCAGGAATCGTTGACAGAACTGGAGAAGGAAGGCCTTTCTGATAGGGGAATCTTTGTAGGGGATCCTATGTACGACGCTTTTGAAACTTACAAAGATAAAGTGCAGTTGGATAGTATTACGCTTAGAAAATTGGATGGCGGAGAAATAAGTGTTCCAAGGGAGTATTATTATCTGACATGTCATAGAGAAGAAAACACAGATGATGAAAAACTCACTCAGATATTAGATGCTATGGAGGAATTGCGGGAAAAAACAGTTTATCCGGTGCACCCAAGAAATACTAAAAGAGCTTTAAAAGTTTTTGATGAGAGGAAATACAACAATATTATATTGACAGAACCTGTTGGGTATCTTGAGAGTATTTGCCTTGTAAACAATGCCATGAAAATTGTTACGGATTCTGGCGGATTGCAGAGAGAAGCTTTTTTTGCCAGAAAGCAATGCGTGACAATTTTGGATTTTGTATGTTGGCAAGAGACGATGGTTGGAAATAGAAATCAGCTTGCTAAGCCGGATAAAAATGATATTTTGGAAAAGCTTGGCGCAAAGCAGATTATTGAAGGAGAGTATAAACCATTTGGCGATGGGCATTCTTCTGAAAAAATTGTTTTAGCTATTGAGAATTATTAGTGAATGGAGCGCTTATATGAAGTATGCATTAATTGGTTGCGGGCGTATTTCGCCCAATCATATTGTTGCTGCACAGAACAACAACCTTGATATAGTAGCAATCTGTGACATAGAAGAACAGAACATGCACGATAAAATCGTAAAGTTTAAATTATCTGAAGATGTGCATTGTTATACTGATTATTTGGAAATGCTGGAGAAAGAAAAACCTGAGTTGGTAGCAATCGCTACTGAATCAGGTAAGCATGCTGAGATTGCAGTCAATTGCCTAAAGAAGGGGCATGCAAACGTTATTATAGAAAAGCCTATTGCGCTTTCCCTTGCGGATGCAGACAGAATTATTGAAACTGCCAAGGAAGAGGGCTTGAAAGTCTGTGCCTGTCACCAGAATCGTTTTAATAAATCGATTCAGAAAATTCGTGAAGCTGTTGAGATGGAGAGATTTGGCAGGCTGCTTCACGGAACTGCGCATATCAGATGGGCTAGAGATTATGAATACTATTCTCGTGCAAAATGGCGTGGTACATGGGCTCAGGATGGTGGAGCTCTAATGAATCAGTGTATTCATAATATTGATCTTTTGAGATGGATGATGGGCGATGAGATTGACTGTGTTGTGGGTATGACAGATCGCCTTAAGCATGATTATATTGAGGCAGAGGATTTAGGAATAGCACTCATAAAATTCAAGAATGGTTCTTATGGAATAGTTGAGGGAACTACCAACATTTATCCCAAGAATCTCGAAGAAACATTATATATCTTTGGAGAAAAAGGTACAGTAAAGGCCGGTGGAGCATCTGTTAACGTAATCGAAGAGTGGAGATTTTCGGATATGCTTGATGACCCGGAAGATGTTAAAGCTCGTTTCCATGAGAATCCCCCTAATGTCTATGGCTTTGGTCATACACCTCTTTATGCAGATGTTATTGATGCAATAAATAAAGACAGAAAACCATATGTAGATGGCGAGGCAGGCAAGAGAGCCTTGGAGTTAGTACTTGCTATATATAAGTCTGCTGCAACAGGAGAGATGATAAAATTCCCATTAGAGAATTGTTCAACTGTGGAATTTGAAGGAAGATTTGATAATGAGTAAAGATTTTTTTGTACATGAGTCGAGTTATGTTGACGATAATGTTACAATTGGCAAAGGAACAAAAATATGGCACTTTTGTCATATTCAATCCGAAGCATCGATTGGAGAGAACTGTTCTCTTGGCCAAAATGTTAATGTTTCAAACAATGTGAAGATTGGCAATGGGGTTAAAATTCAGAATAATGTAGCAGTTTATGAAGGTGTAGAACTTGAAGATTACGTGTTTTGCGGACCATCAATGGTCTTTACAAATGACCTCACACCAAGATCTCAATATCCTAAGGGACATGAGAACTATAAAAAAACATTGGTAAAAAAAGGTGCTACTATAGGTGCAAATGCAACTGTCGTGTGTGGTAATACTATTGGTGAATATGCCATGGTGGCAGCGGGATCGGTTGTTACTAAGGATGTTCCACCATATACGATAGTTAAAGGTATTCCTGCTGTACCATACGGAAAAGTGGATGAACAGGGGAATATTGTTGAAAGATTCTGAGTGTTGTTAATGAATTTGGAGCTTGAAAAATGCAATTTAGAGATTTGAGAAAGCAATATGAACTTCATAAATCTGACTTTGATGCTGCAATAGAATCAGTTCTGCAAGGAACTGATTTTATTCATGGTAAGAAGGTTGTCGAACTTGAAAAAAAACTGGCAGAATATGTTGGAGTAAAGCATTGCATAACATGTGCAAATGGTACGGATGCACTTCAGTTGGCGCTGATGACGTGGAATATTGGTGCAGGCGATGCTGTATTTGTTCCTGATTTTACTTTCTTTTCAAGTGGAGAAGTGGTATCAACTGTGGGGGCTATTCCTGTTTTTGTTGATATAAGCGAAGAGACCTTTAATATCAATCCAAAGAAATTGGAACAGGCAATAAAAAAGGTTAAGACTGATGGAAAACTTGTTCCTAAAGTAGTAGTGGCGGTCGATTTATTTGGGCAACCTGCAGATTATCAGGAAATCAAACGCATATGTAAAGAGTATGGATTGCTGCTATTGGAAGATGGTGCCCAGGGCTTTGGTGGCAGAATTGGAACAAAGAAAGTTTGTAGCTTTGGAGATATAAGTACTACATCATTTTTTCCGGCTAAGCCACTTGGTTGTTATGGCGATGGTGGTGCCGTTTTTACGGATAATGACGAATGGGCTGCACTCCTTCGATCATTATGTGTGCATGGAAAAGGCGAGGATAAGTACGATAATGTCAGAATCGGAATGAATTCAAGATTAGATACTATCCAGGCAGCGGTACTAGATGTTAAGCTGGGATTCTTGGATGAAGATTTGGAGGCTTGTGATAAGGTTGCTAAGTCATATTCTGAAAAACTTAATGGTAGTGTTGGTGTACCGGAAATAAGAAATTCATATTTTTCAGCCTGGGCTCAGTACACGATTCTTCTAAAGGATAGTGACGAGCGCGATAAAGTGATGAAAGCATTGAAGGACGAGGGAATTCCTTCAAATATCTATTATGTTAAACCTATGCATAAGCAGTGCGCTTTTGTGGATACTTTATATACAGTTGATGATTATAATGTGACTACGGATATATGTAGAAGATGCCTGTCACTTCCTATGCATCCATACTTGGAGGAAGATGATATCAGAAGAATTACGGATGTAATCAACGAAGCAGTAAAGTAATTGGCCTTTTTTAGATTGGAATAAACGATAACTATGTGCGGAATAGCGGCTTGCATACAACAAAAAGGTAAGATTGATAAAGATAAATTTGATCGAATGACTGATATTATCAGCTACAGAGGTCCTGATGACAGAGGCGTGTATTATGATGGCAATTTAGCATTGGGACATAGACGCTTGTCAATAATTGATCTTTCATCTGATGGGCATCAGCCTTTTGAAAAGATAGAAGGATATGTTCTTGTCTACAACGGAGAAATATATAATTATATTGAGCTTAGAGATGAACTAGAAGCTAAAGGTTATGTTTTCAAGACAAAAACTGATACAGAAGTAATAATACATGCGTATAGAGAGTGGGGGGGCAAGTGTGTCTGCCATTTCAATGGTATGTGGGCTTTTGTGTTGTATGATAAGAAAAAACAGCAGCTTTTTTGCTCAAGAGACAGGTTTGGTGTAAAACCATTTTATTATACGGAGCAGGAAGGCATGTTTTTGGTAGCTTCTGAGATCAAGCAGTTTTTTCAAATACTAAAAGAAAGACCTAAAGCTAATAGAGATATGTTATTGCAATACATCATTCGCGGAACAAATGATGTTGCACCATATACTATGTTTAAGGATATATATCAGTTAAATCCGGGACACAACATGGTATATGATTTAGCTACTAATCGCATTGCCAAAGAAAGGTATTATAGTATAGCCAATAGTAAGGAAATAAAAATAAGATATGAAGATGCTTGTAGCATTTTTACTGAGGCATTTTCAAATGCAGTGATGCTCAGGCTCAGATCAGATGTGCCGGTAGGATACTTTTTATCTGGTGGGCTAGACAGTTCTGCTATTGTCTGTACGGCGGATAAGAATATTAGAGAATCTGGCAATTGCTTAGCATATCAGGAACAGCATACAATTTCAGCATGCTTTAAAGAAAAAAACTATGATGAGCAAGAATACATAGATGAGGTTATTAAGGTTACCAATATTATTCCGCATAAGATTTTTCCAAGTACAGAAACGTTGTGGGATGACCTTGATAATGTCATTTGGCATATGGATGAACCATTGGGGTCTACTTCGACATTTGCGCAATGGTCTGTATGTAAGGCTGCAAAAGAGCATGGTCTGACTGTAATGCTTGATGGTCAGGGAGCGGATGAACAATTAGCTGGATATACTGCCTTTTATACTGTCCTATTTGTGGATGCTCTAAAGAAGTTTAAATTCAGATATTTGAAGAAAGAAGTTGATGCATATCTTCGACTTCGTGCGCAATCAGAAAAACATATATCATCTACCGATATAATTCTGTCTGCGATACGAGAATGCTTGATGCCAAAAGTATTGCATAAGTTTATAAAGCGTGTTTATCTGGAGAGGGTGCAAAAGATTCCTTTTGACAAAAAGATTATTAGGAAAACTTTAGAAAACGAATATATATATCCTCAAGGAAAACCAAGGGAGTTTATAAAGGCATATGTTGAGAATGAACTATTGCAACTACTGCATAGAGGTGATAGGAATTCAATGGCTTTTTCGATAGAAACTCGCGAGCCTTTTTTGGATTATCAATTGGCTGATGCATTATTTGAAATGCCTTATGAATATAAAATCAGAGAAGGCTATAGTAAGGCTGTGCTTCGGGATGGATTAAAAGGGACTCTTCCCGAAAAAGTAAGAATGCGTGTAAGTAAATTTGGCTTTGTTACGCCAGAAGAAAAATGGATTAAAGATAATAGTGAGATTTTTCGGAATGAGTTAGTACAAGCACTAGCGGTATTTGAGGAATTATTTGATACTGATAGAGTATTAGAATGGTATGACCAGAATAATTCAAATATTCAAAGAGGAAACTCTATGATATGGAGAATTATTGATTCTGCGAGATGGGCAAGAATATTTAACGTTTCTATTTAGATGGTAAATTATGATTACATACAAATTTATGGGACAGGTTCCCAATAATCAGATTCTGAAGTTCTATGGTGAACATGATGTGAATTGTTTTGTTATGCCTTCAGAAATGGAAGGACTTCCGGTTTCTATTATGGAGGCCGAAAGTGCGGGAATTCCAATTATCGCTACAGATGTTGGCGGGATAAGGGAGATGATAGATGGGAATGGGATTCTATTGCCTTCTAATCCTTCTGCTGAAGAAATTGCCTATGCTCTAATTAAAGTATTGGGAGTATCGGATACTCAAAAAAGCTTGATGAGAGCTAAATCTAATGAAATATGGAAGAATCTTTTCGATGCTAAGAACAACAGTATTGCTTTTGTGAAATTTATAGAAGAGCAGTTGGAGTACAAAGGGGAAAAAATATTTTTTTTTACTGAAGGTTATCCATATACTGATAATGAAAAGAGCTTTTTGGAAGAAGAATTAAAAGAACTATTAAGACATTATGATGTTACTATTATTGCGAGAATAAATGGAAGAATGACAGATGAGAATGCATCTGTTGCTCGGAGTAATATAGATAGTGTTCTAAAATGCGTATCTTCTGATTATAAGATTGAATCATTTGCATATGAGGATTCGTGGTCTATTCCTCGGAATATATTTAGAATAATCGGTTATTTTTTTGATGGTAGAACAAGATTGGAAAGAAAAGATATTTTTCAATCCGGAGAAAAGTTTGGAATCAGGATTTGGGAGTCAATAAAGTATTATTGCAGAGCCCAGATGTTTTATAGGTGGATGGTAAAAAACAATGTTTATCATATTATTCCAAATGAACAAATACTAATCTATTCATATTGGAATCTACAACCTGTTTTGGGAACTTGTTTTAATCGTAGAGTCCTTGGTAATCCTAAAATTATTACCAGAGCACACGGATATGATTATCAGGATGAACAATGGCCCAATAGTAGAAGAAAGCCATTTATGAAAACTATTGATAAAATGATAGATGCGATAGTTTTTGTAAGTGAATCAGGGAAAAAATACCATGTTCATAAACATGGCGGAGATTTAGACAGTAAAAAGTATTATGTGAGTTATATTGGATCTAATAGTTTGGAGAGGGCATTTTCGAATAATCAGCAACCTGTGATTTCAGATTTACAACATGGGAAAGAACGTTTCTTAGTAGCTAGTTGCTCATCTTTGATTCCGCTAAAACGAGTGTATCTCATAATTGATGCTTTACAAATAGTTGCTCAGAATATGGAAGATATAGAAATAGAATGGGTGCATTTTGGTGATGGACCACTTAGAGCAGATTTAGAGGAAAAGGCACGGACATTGTTGAAATAATCGCAATGTCCGCTATTTATAAAAGGAATAGAAGCATGCTGATTAGTATTGTTACACCAATTTATAACAGCAGAGAGTTTTTGAATGAGTGTATTGAATCTGTTTTAAAACAGACAAATCCAAACTGGGAACTAATACTAGTTGATGATGGTTCTACAGATGGTAGTGGGGAAATATGCAATGTATACGCTAGAAAAGATGCCCGAATAAAAGTAATTCACAAGGAGAATAGCGGACAGTTTGATAGCAGATTATGTGGGATAAAGGCATCATCAGGTGAATATTGCACTGGATTGGATTCTGATGATTATTTGGAATGTGATTGTGTCGAGAAGTTATTGGAGATACTTCAAGAAAAACAATATGATGTAGTTTCATGGGATTTAAGGATTGTAGAGAATAAAAAAGAAATAGGCGTTAATAAGAAGAGGCGATATGGAGAGTATTCTAATATAGATTTTTTGGAATATATTATTTCTTCAACAGATCATTCATTCTGCAATAAGCTTATAAAAACCGAATTATTAAAAAAGGCGTATTATGGAGTGGTTCCTCAAAATGTTAGACATTCCGAAGACTATATTATGATTTGTCCAGCTATTTGTTGCTCAGAGAATATAATCGCAGTGGATGAGACACTATATAATTACAGGCAAGTAAGCGAGAGCGTGACACACGCGTATTATGGGAAGAGGATTATTGATTATTTGGATTCATCATTATGTATAAGAAATATATTGGAACACTATTCGCTTATGTTACCGCATTTGATCGAAGAAGAGAATAAAGCGTTGGTGTCTCCGGTAGGTGATTGTTTAAAACAATCATATAAACGTGAGACTTTAAAAAAAGAGGATGTTGAGACTATTAGGAACCATCCTATATATAAACAGCTGGCACATTATGAAAAAAAGCAGTATTCGACTTATGATATAATTGTTTTCATGAGAATGTTTAGATATAGATTGGATTGGCTTATTGCGCTTTTGTATAAGAAAAAAGTTTAATGAAAAGGTATGACAAGTAATAGAGGCAGCTTATGTGTATTTAAGGCATTATTAGTTATTATCTAGGTGTTTGAAATGGAAGATTTGGTTTCTGTATTAATGTGCGTTTACGATACGCCAATAAGCTTTTTGAAAGAAGCTATAGAAAGTATATTAGATCAAACGTATGAGAATATAGAATTTATCATAGTGGATGATTGTTCAAAAAGTTTGGAAGTAATTGACTGTTTGAGGAAATATAGTGACTTGTATGATAGGATATTAGTTGTTCGAAATCCCTGTAATATTGGTCTGACCAAGTCGCTGAATGTAGGATTAGAATATTGCAAAGGCAATTTTATAGCAAGGATGGATTCAGATGATATTGCCTTACCAGATAGAATTGAGAAACAGATTCGATATTTGAAAGATAATAGAGATGTAGCTATGGTAGGGAGCGATATTATATGTTTCGGGGATAATATGAATGACATTGATACGTCAATGGAAACAGATTCATGTTGTGACTATGAGTTTTATAAGGTTAGCTCTCTACTTAGACATTCCGGACCGCCACATCCTACTTTTGTATTCAGAACTAGTTTTTTGAACGAGCATGGTATAAAATATCGTGAGAATATCCTTAAAGCACAAGACTACGGGATAATGGTGGATATACTTAAAAATGGTGGTGTGATTAGGAAGATTCATGAGCCATTGCTTAGATATAGAATCCATGAAAAACAGATTACTGCTAGTTCTGAGATAGAACAAAAAGTATATCAGCTAAAGGTTTCATACGATTATATAAAGTTTTTGATTAAAGATATTGCTGATGCTGAGGCACTATCTATATCTATGTTAGGGTGCATGTTTCAGTTGGATGAGGTAGTAAATGCAATAAAAGAAAATGATTTATTAGCCCAAAATTGTGATTTTTCTCAAGAACTATTAAATAAATTGGAAAATGCGAATGTTTATTTGGATGGGCAAAGAAAATTGCTTAGTATTAATAAAAAGGAAAAACTTTTTGATGAAAAGCTTTTGCGAGAAGAGCTTTGCTATTATTGGTGGAAAATGGCTCTTCATAACACGATAAGAAAGCATAGATTATGGGGATTTGGTTTATATACTTTGAATTGCTATAAGTGTGTTTTAAAGAGAAAGATATATGGAAAATATTAAAGCTTTATTTGGAATAATTTATCAATTAAACTATATTCTTACACGAAAACAAAAGAAAGATGCTATTTTTGTGTTTGCTACGATGATTTTATGCTCTGTCATGGAATTATTAGGAGTTTCAGTTATTTATCCGTTGCTTCAACTTATGATGAATGAGAATTCATTGAAGATGCAATGGTATACTAGATGGATTTATCAGATATTTCCTGAAGCAACATTTTCATTCACGCTTGTAATTATATGTGCTTTTGTAGTGCTTATTTATTTAATAAAGAATGCCTTGACTTTGTTTTGTAGATACACCCAATTCAAGTACGCGGCTGCTTTTCAGCGTGAATTGTCTACTACAATGTTGAATTCATTTTTGAAACGTCCGTATGAGTATTTTTTGAATACCAATAGTGCTATGCTTTTACAACATATTCATGGAGATACTTCTGCTACTTATAATGTGCTACTCAGCCTTTTTGAATTTATAGCGGAAGCATTGACTGTTATTCTGATTGGGGCCTATTTGTTGTATACTGACTTGGGGGTTGCTATTGCTGCACTAATGCTGGCAGCCCTGTGCTTTTTGGGAATAGTCATTTCGTTTAAAAAGAGGCTTAAGAAGGCAGGAAGAGATATGGTGACTGCTGCTGCTGAACAATCTCAGACTAGTTTTCAAGCAATTTATGGAATAAAAGAAATAACAGTTATGGACAGGAGAGAGAGCTTTGTAAAGCAGTATGATGCTGCTTCTAAAGAAGTTGAGAAAATCACAGTGCTCTACAATTTTCTGTCAGTATGCCCTGATCGAATCTTGGAAGGAGTTTGCGTAGGGGGATTCATAGGTATAGCGTGTTTAAGACTTCTAACGGGAGCTAATCCTGTCTCTTTTGTACCAGTATTAGGTGCTTTTGCTATGGGTGCTTTTAAAATACTGCCATCTATATCCAAAATGTCTTCACGTATAAATAGTATTGTTTTTGGTCAAACTAGATTGAGCAAGACATATAACAATTTGAAGGAAGTAAAAGATAGTGAAAACGAGCTAAATAAGCTACTGTTGGAAAATGGGCATGATTATTCAGAGAACAATTTTTCAGTGTTCATGAATGAAATAGAATTAAAAGATGTCACATGGAAATACAGTGACACTGATTCGCCTGTATTAGAGAATGTTTGTATGCGCATACAAAAGGGTGAAGCCGTTGCGCTTATTGGTGCATCTGGTGCTGGAAAAACCACTTTGGCAGATATTATTTTGGGACTTTTTAAACCGCAAAATGGAGGCGTATATATGGATGGAATCAATATCGTTAGGATTCCTCATATTTGGTGTAAAACGGTTGGCTATGTACCCCAAACAGTATTTTTGATTGATGATACTGTGCGAGCTAATATTGCTTTTGGACTCCCAAAGAGCAGTATAGATGATGACAAAATATGGAATGCCTTAGAACAGGCACAACTAGCAGAGTTTATCAGGGGGTTGCCTAATGGTTTGAATACCGTGGTTGGAGAAAGAGGGATTAAGTTTTCTGGAGGACAGAGGCAACGAGTTGCAATAGCAAGAGCATTGTATGAGAATCCAGAAGTGTTAGTTCTTGATGAGGCTACATCAGCGCTAGATACGGAAACAGAGACAGCTGTTATGGAGTCAATTGACGCTCTTTTAGGTAGTAAAACTATTATAATTATTGCGCATAGGCTTTCAACAATTCGCAGTTGCGATAAGGTATTTGAAGTGAAGAATGGTGGTATTATAGAGCGCGATAAGAACGGAATAATTGCGTCAGAGCAGATGGGGTAAGAAACACCATATATCTGTTAAAGGGAAACAAGTTTTCTTTTATTGCTTTTGTAGATGAATTATACTGATTGTTTTGTGGTATTTGTGGATTACTAGTTGAGCGATGCTTAGGAGTGGATTGTAAGTGAAAAAGAGGATTTTAGCAATTGTAGTTGGGGGAAATCAGTTACTATTTGCTATACAGATAAAAAAAACAATTCATAAAAGTGATGCAATGGATATTGCATACAGGAAAATTACTATAGATGAAGAAGCTGCTCTTGAGATATTTGATGGAGTATATAAATGCAATGATGACATTCCACCTAAGAAAAGAGATGCTTTAAAGTGTTATTGTAATCCTAAGTATGCAATTCGAAAATATTATTCAAATATAGATATCGATAAGTATACTGACATTTTTTATTGGCATCCTGATTATATGCATTATTTTATTTACAAGTATTCTTGTTATAGTGGTACGAAATATTGTTGGCATTTATTGCCAGAGGGGCTAGGGTTATACCTTCTTGACAAATATGAATTACTAATTACTAAGAAATATGGACGGGGTTTTTGGGCTAGAGTAATACAGAATAGAGATTCAATCAAGTGGGAATATCCGCAGAAAGCATCAACTATAGTGCAAGATGCATATTTTATTCAAGCAGACTATGCTGTTATGGGGGAACCAATAAAATGTGTAGATGTGCCGCCTTTTGAAAAAGAAGATAAAGATTTTTTAAAATTGATTAACAGGGTATTTAAATATGAAAATAGCATTATTGCTAACAAAATTATCATATTGGATGGGGGGATAGATGAGTCAAGACATAGAAACTACTATGATGTTGACACGATGGACAGAATTATTCTTACTGTGATAGATAAAGTTGGCAGGAATAATGTATTATTAAAATGTAAGCATGGTGTTGGGCCTGAACAATACTCTGATGAGATAAGAGATAAAGTTATTTTTTATTCTGATAACAGAATGCCGTGGGAATTAGTATGTTTAAACGATGATTTGAGAAATTGTATTATTATTAGTGTGGTATCATCTGCTATAATTTTGCCATATCTTTTCAATGAATATAAACAGATGACATATATTCTTTGTGACGAACTTTTGAGTTACGGTTATAATACAGATGATGTAGAAAGGGTTTATAGGAAGATAGCAGAAAAAGAGCCTTGCTACGGATATATAAAGTCATGGGACGATATAGAAAAGGTAATAGATGGGTTTGCAAAAACAATTTGAACAAATAAAACTGACTTGCGTAAAACATTTAAATTTCAATACTAATGTTAAGGAAGGGTGAGTAATTGCTCATTTGACAACCAGTGTGAGGGATAATATGGATGATTGGGAAAAGTGTTTGATTGATTATGATGCAACTATAATGGATGTCACAAAAAAAATAGATGAATCTGGCCGACAGGTGGCGATTATTGTGGATGACAGCCGACATCTTATTGGTATTATTACTGATGGGGATATTAGAAGGGCTATAATAAAGGGTGTAGATTTTAATAACAAGGCTAGGGATATTATGACTCCTAATCCAATTTGTATTCGTCCTGGAGCATCATATAAAGAGGCAAAGCGTCTGATAAAAAATAATATCATACATCAGTTGCCAATAGTAGATGAAAATGGTGTTTTGGTTGGAGTGACTTCGTTTGCCGAAGTAATTAGCAGTGCCCCTATAAAGACCAATGAAGTTGTAATAATGGCAGGGGGATTAGGAACTCGCTTAAAGGAATATACCACTAATTGTCCTAAACCGTTGCTCACTGTAGGCGATAAGCCTATTTTAGAAACGATAATTGAGAACTTTAAAGAATTTGGTTTTAACAACTTTAGTATCTCGGTTAATTACAAGTCGAGCATGATTGAAGAATACTTTGGAGATGGAACTAAGTATGATGTTAATGTGAGGTATCTTCATGAGGACAAAAGGCTTGGTACTGCTGGGGCCCTTTCTTTATTGGAAGAGGATCAAATTAAGGAACCAGTTATAGTTATTAACGGGGATATTCTCACACAGATAGATATAGATGCAATGATACGTTATCATGAAAAAGAAAAATCAGTTGCGACCATGGCATCACGAAGAATAATAAATACGATACCTTATGGAGTGATCAGGACTGCCGGTAATGAAATAACGGAAATAGCCGAGAAGCCTCAAAAAGAATATATGGTCAATGCTGGTATTTATATATTGAGTGCTGAAGCTATTAAGGAAATACCTACTGATACCTATTATGATATGACGAGTTTGTTTCAGACTTTGATAAAAGCGGGGAAAAAGACGGTTATGTTTCCGACACATGAGTATTGGATAGATATTGGGCACATAGAGGACTTTAAGCAGGCGCAAGAAGATTACGAAAAGGTTTTTGCGGATAAACAGAATTAAAGGAACGTATATGATTAGAGTAATAATAGTTGGAGCTGGTAATATTGGGAGTAGGCATCTACAAGCGTTAGCGAATGTTAATGCAACATTACAGATATTTGTTGTGGATCCGAGCGCCCAGGCGATTAGTATTTCAGAGGATAGATTTAGAGAGGTTCCTAATAGTATAAATCATAAATTCATCGGTTGTGGTAGTATTGAAGATGCACCTAAAGAGGTGGACTTGGCAATTATATCAACTTCATCTGGACCTCGATTAGATGTAATAAAAGAATTGGTTTCTACAGTTAAGTTTAATAAGCTTGTTTTGGAAAAATTCCTTTTCACAAATGAGGAAAGCTTTCATATTGCTAAAGAAATCTTTTCAAAAAATGGAATTATGGTTTGGGTTAATACTACTAGAAGAGCATGGGATTTCTATAAGAAACTAAAGGATTATCTTATGGATGCTAAGTATATTAGCATGTTTGAAAATGGTGGCGAATGGGGGATGGCATGTAATGCGATCCATGAATTTGATGTTTTGAGTATGCTTCAAGGAGACCATTTTGAATATACAGTTGACACTAGTGGGATTGAGAATAGACTATTTGAATCCAAGCGTAAAGGTTATATAGAGTTTAATGGAACAATAATATTTAAAAGCCAGAAAGGAACTGCTACCATAACAAGTATTCCTGAAAGTGATGCCCCATTTATAAATTGTATTTATTCAGATAAGGGGTTCTTTTGTATAGAAGAAAGCATAGATACATGCACATACAGAATTCCCAAGTATGGTTATGAGGAACGTTCTTGCAAGATGGGAATAAAACCTACTAGTACTATGATGACTGAAGTATATCAGGAGATAATATATACAGGAAGATGTGATCTTCCTGATTATGATTCGAGTATGAAATTGCACTTAATTTATTTAAGAGCATTACTACAAAAGGAAAATGAGATTACAGGAAATAAGGAGAACAAGATTTGTCAAATAACATAGAACATAAAAAAGTGCTTCTCATTGGCACAGGCTATATGGCAAGAGAGTACTCAAAAGTATTGAAGAATATGGATGTTGACTTTTATGTGATAGGCAACAGTAAGGCGAATTCAGTTGTTTTTCAAAACGAAACAGGTATACCTGTGTATAGTGGTGGAATAGAAAAGTATCTTTATAATTATGAGATTCCTGCAGATATATATGTTATTAATGCTGCCAATGTATCAAAACTAGGAGAGATAAATAAGCAGCTAA
Source organism: Butyrivibrio sp. AE2032 (assembly GCF_000702965.1). Taxonomy (NCBI): domain Bacteria; kingdom Bacillati; phylum Bacillota; class Clostridia; order Lachnospirales; family Lachnospiraceae; genus Butyrivibrio; species Butyrivibrio sp. AE2032. The sequence continues at coordinate 1,839,637 of NZ_JNLF01000003.1, forward strand.
TAAAAAAAGGGTGCAAGCATATTCTCTCGGAGAAGCCTGGAATAACACGAAGGAGCGAAGGACTAGAATTACTTCAATTATCAGAAGATGTTAGTTTCTTTATCGCATATAATAGGAGATTCTATTCATCGTCAATTGAGGCGCAAAAAATAATACAACAAGATGGGGGAGTGACCTCGTTTAGTATAGAATTCACTGAATGGACAAACGTTTTTGAAACGCTTGCTAATCCAGATTATTTGGACATACTTGTATTAGCAAACTCTTCTCACGTTATTGATTTGGCGTTTTTTTTAAGCGGTGGTAACATTGAAAACATGACGACGATAGTAAAAGGCCAGAATCGAGTGGATTGGCATAAATGTGGGTCTGTTTTTGCTGGAGTAGGTACAACAAACAAGAATCAGGTGTTTACATATTCTGCCAATTGGAATGCTCCAGGAAGATGGGGCGTAGAATTAAACACTGAAAAGCATAGGCTTATTTTCAGGCCTCTTGAAAGACTACAAATTCAGGATAAGGGAAGCGTAAAAATATATGAGCCTGATATTGATTATGATTTAGATAACGCGTATAAGCCTGGATTGTATAGAGAAGTTGAGGAGTTTTTTAAAGATAATGATAGTGGAAGATTATGTACTTTAGAGGAACAGGTACATAATTTGGACAATTATTCAAGAATATCAGGAGAAGTATACTAATGTCAAAGCAAACTATGCGAGAGCATATGAATGAAAGGTTTGGGAAGAAGAATAATGTATTATCATATTATCCCCCACTTCCTAATTCGTTAAATATAGAGCTTAACAATACTTGTAATCAGAAGTGTGAGTTTTGTGGCTTCCATGGCAAATACAAGTCATGGGATTTTGTTCCGTCAAGATTATCTTTTGATTTTGTTAAGCGAATATTAGAGGAAGCTAAACGTTTAGGTATAGGGGAGAAGGAAGTTGGATTTTATTTAAGTGGAGAAGTTTTTTTATATCCGGATTTTCCTGAAGTTATACGATATGCCAAAAACTTGGGCTTCAAGTATACATTTATTACCACTAATGGTGCATTTGCGACTCCAGACAAGGCTAAGGCAGTTCTCGACGCTGGATTAGATAGCATAAGATTTTCTGTAAATGCGGCAGATAGAGAAATGTATAGAACTATACATGGGACGGATGACTTTGATGAGGTTGTTAAGAATATAACTTTTATACATGATTATATACAAGATCACAACTTAAATGTTGCGACATCTATTTCGTGTGTGGTGACGAAAAAGCAAGGACCTAACTTGAAGGACGAAATTAAAAAAATATTCATTGATAAAGTGGATGATATCTTGTTTATTCCTGTTATTCTTTCAAAGCTTAGTGATATGAAAAATGCTAAAGAAGAATTTGGGATAAATAATGATGAGAATATGATTATTAACAAGGATTACAAATGCCCAATACTGTTTAATACAATGTACATAAATAGTGATGGGTACGTTATACCATGTTGTGATGCCCCATATTCGCAGTATTATGTATATGATTTGAATAAGAAATTGGATCTTGAAGAGGCGTGGTATAGTGAAGGGTATCAACGGTTAAGAGAGATTTTTGTTGATAATGCAGATGATACAGGGACTATATGTGCCGATTGTATTTTAAGATACAAGGGAGTTGAAGGATTGTCAATCGATTAAAACGATAAATATGTATATTCAATTGGTATTCTAATATTTGGATAATGAACAAGCCGCATCAAATTGACGCAGTTCATTTTATGGTTCTTTTGAATACAAACAAGGGATATATAAAGCATACAAGGCTGAATCCGACCTTATATACTCGATCAAATAAGTAGAATATGATAAGCTGCACGGAAAGTTGGCTGTGTGAGTTGGATTAAGTACTGAATGGTAGAAAATGAAAAGAATAGCTGTGGTAACTGCGACAAGAGCTGAATACGGATTATTAAAATGGTTAATGCGAGAAATTGAAAACTCGCATTATTTTGAATTACAACTAGTAGTGACTGGAGCACATCTTCTTGAAAGTCAAGGACATACTATCGACCAAATTCTTGCTGATGGATTTGTGCCTAGCGAAGTTGTTGATGTGGCACTTGATAATGATTCACTGGAAACAATAGCAACTACGCTAGGAAGAATGACGGAGCAATTTGCTCATACTTGGGCAAGGTTAAAACCAGATTATGTTGTAGTATTAGGAGATAGGTATGAGTTGTTTCCGATAGTTAATACAGCATTTTTGATGAGAATACCTATTATTCATATTTCAGGTGGAGATGTAACTGAAGGGGCAATTGATGATGGTGTGCGTAATGCTGTTACAATGATTGCGGATTATCATTTTCCGGGGACAAAAGATAGTGCGGTTAACATTTCAAGGATGCGGGGCTCAGATAGGTATGTTTGGGCAGTAGGCGAGCCTGGACTTGACAACTTTATAAAAGAAAAACTAATGACTAGAGAAGAGCTGGCAAACGACTTGGGAATAAATATGGAAAAAAAATGGGTTCTATTGACGTATCATCCTGAGACCAAACAAAGTCTAGAATATAATATTACTACTGTAGAAAACATTGTAGATTCATTACAATCTCTAGACAATATTCAGGTTGTTGCTACGTATTCTAATGCTGATTATGGTGGAGTATCTATCAATAAATTCTTGGAAGAAAAAGCTATAGAAAAACCGTGCGTATTTAAAGTAATCCCTTCATTGGGGAGAAGATATTTAAGTTTTATGAGACAGGCAAAGCTTGTCATTGGGAATTCAAGCAGCGGAATAGTTGAAGCACCATTCATGGGAATTCCAGTGGTCAATGTAGGAGAAAGGCAAAGAGGAAGACATATTTGTTCTAATGTGATTCAGGCTGGAGCTGATAGAAGTAGCATAAATGAGGCTTTAGATAAGGCATTCTCTATGCAGAATGTGGAGAAGGATTATTATTGGGGAGATGGACATACAGCGGAAAAAATAATAAATATATTGAATGAGGAACTAGCATAGAATGACCGACCAGAAAGTAATTGGGGGAGAGTATTGTATAGAACATAACGTAACAAATGAGATTAGTGTGGGTGAGCAATATCCCCGCTATTCGCTTGGCCGAACATGTCTTGACATAATTCTAGAGAATATTTACTTTGAATCTTTGGGTGCTATTCTTCTTCCTGATTACATATGTATTTCTGTAAGTGCGACGGTATTAAAGAAGGGCATAAAGATATATCATTATCACGTTGACGGATTTTTTCAACCGGATTATGACAGCATTAAGCTGAATATCGGTTTGTGTGATTCAATTCTATTGGTATCATATTTTGGAATGGTTGATATTGATGGTATGGCCTTTTCAATCAGAAGGGATTATCCAGAAATAAAGATAATTATAGATGATGTACAAGGCTTCTATGAAACTGAAAAGCATACTACTTATGATTATTGTTTTAATAGTTATAGGAAGTGGTTTCCGGTTCCTGATGGGGCAGAAATTATAACGGATAATGATAGGCTTATTAGTGGAAGACTAAGTAAAAATCCCCAATATGCGTACTATAAAGCAGCTGGTAATATTCTAAAAAACTACCGGGATTATATTGGTGATGACGTGGCTTTGGAATTGTTGGACAAGGGCGAAGCAATAATGGATGATGAGTATTCATATGAATGTTCAGATATCAGCAAAGCGTTGATTGGCGATATTGATTTTCAGATGGTTGCCCAGGTAAGGAAAAACAATGCTGAAGTGTTACATAAGGGATTGGAAAAGCTGAAAATACCTCATTTATACTGCGGCGATAAAGTACCTATGTTTATACCAATTCAAATTAGTAATCGAGATGCGGTTAGAAAAAAGATGTTTGAGAATAGTATTTATACACCAATACATTGGCCGTGCTTAGACGAAATTGCGCAGGGTAAAAATGCTTTGTATAACACGGAATTATCGCTAATTTGTGATCAGCGATATGACGAAGAGGATATGGAAAAAGAGTTGGAAGTACTGAAAAATGCAATTTGAAATAATGGAAGATTGGGATAAGGTTTTAGAGACCTTTCCTACAAAAATGCAAGACATATATTTTTCAAAGAAATATGTACACTTATATGAGGAGAGTGAAAAGAAAGCATTATGTGCTGTTTGTGAGGATGGCAGTCAGAAATTGCTTTTTCCTTATTTGCGTGATACATGGGGGAGATTTTATGATTTTGAAACAGCTTATGGTTATGGTGGCCCTATAGCCAATGTTGATGATGAAGAATGGATTCGAAAAGCATTTGCTTGTATGTATTTAGGTATGAAAAATGAAGGGTATTTATGTGGGCTCGTCAGATTTCATACGCTGCTGAGAAATGAAAAAGCATTAAATGTTCAAGATTTATTACGTGAGTATCCCAATGTGTTTACAGAGAACAGTTTTGAACTGATATATGATAGGCATACTATCACGATAGATACATCTGGCAATGAGGATTATATATGGTCTAGTCAAATATCATCAAAGAATAGGAATATGATTAGAAAAGCAGAGAAAAATGGCTTGGTTTATCTTGCAGAGTTTGACTTTGCTTCAATGGAAGAGTTCATGTCGCTTTATGAAGAAACAATGAACAGGTTGGATGCTGAGAGTTTCTATTATTTTAAAAAAGAATATTTCAAAATTATAGAAAACGAATTTATAGGCAATGCATTTCTTGGAACTGTAAGAAAAAATGGTGAGTTAGTCTGTGGAGCTATTTTTATGCACCATGGAACTTATGGACATTATCATCTAGAAGGTAGCAACAGGCAGTTTTCATCACTTGGAGCCAATAATTATTTGCTATGGCGTGCAGCTTGCACCATGCATGATTTAGGCGTTAAGCAGTTCCATCTTGGTGGAGGTACTTCATCCTCCGAAGAAGACACTCTTTTTAAGTTTAAGAAGGCATTTAGCAAAGATACGAAAGATTTTTATATTGGGAAAATAATCTATAACCAAGATGCATATGATGCCATATGCAATGAGTGGGAGAAAAATAATAAAGATAGTATATATGGTAACAGATTGCTAAAATATAGATATTAGTGGGAGATTGATTAAATGAAATCATTTGATGAAGTATGGGAACAGATTCATTCAACACAAGAATGGGGGAAGTATCCATCAGAGATAGTTATAAGATTTATTGCTAGGAATTATTACAAAAAAGATCGAGCTAATACTAGAATTCTTGATTTTGGCTGTGGCGGAGGTGCTCATACTTGGTATCTGGCCCGAGAGGGATTTGATGTCTATGCTTTTGACGGATCAAAGAGTGCGGTAGAAAAGGTTAAAAAGAGACTAGAAGTAGAATCTCTTCATGCTGATTTAAGAGTTTTAGATGGAGCAGAAATAGATTATGAAGAAAATTTCTTTGATGCTGTAGTGGATAACGTAACTATTTATGCAAACGAATTGGCATATATAAATGAGATGTATAGAAAAGTTTACAGGAGTCTGAAAGAGGGAGGCAAGCTGTTGACAGTGGTTTTTTCAACAGATATGACTGGCTTTGGCACTGGTGAAGAATTGGAATACCATACCTACAGAGATATAACAGAAGGTAATTTATCAGGTAGAGCGGTTGCGCATTTTTTTGATAGAGATGAGATAGAGAATTTATTGCTTGATGTGGGTTTTAAGAATTTGAAGGTTGATTCAATGAATTACACAGATAACGGAAACAAAGTGAAACAATGGATTATCTGCTGTGAAAAATGATTGGGGATTACACATAATATGAATGATAAATGTTTAATTATTGCTGAAGCGGGTGTTAACCATAATGGCGATATCGATTTAGCATTCAAACTTTGCGATGCTGCTAAATCAGCCGGAGCAGATGTGGTAAAGTTTCAAACATGGATTACAGAAGAAATCATTACCAGGGATGTTGGCCAAGCCGACTATCAAGCTCAAAATACAGGAATTGCAGAATCTCAGTATGATATGTTAAAGAAATTGGAATTGTCCCAAGATGATTTTATAAAGATAAAAAGGCATTGTGATGATATCGGCATAACGTTTGCGTCCACTGCAGATGACGAGTGCAGTTTGAATTTCCTTGTGAATTTAGGGATTCCTTTTATAAAGGTTGGATCTGGAGATATTGGAAATGTTCATTATTTACGACAGATTGGTGCGAAAGGGTTACCTATTATATTAAGTACAGGAATGAGTTCACTTCAAGATGTGGAGCTTTCATTGGATGCCATTAAAGAAGGGGGCGCAGAGGAAATAACATTGCTTCACTGTACTACAAATTATCCTTGCCCATATGATCAAGTTAATCTTATGGCTATGCAAACATTATGCCGAGAGTTTGGATTAACTATAGGGTATTCTGATCATACATTGGGAATCGAAGTTGCAGTAGCAGCAGTTTCCATGGGCGCAAAGGTAATAGAAAAACACTTTACCTTAGACAGAAATATGGAAGGACCAGATCATCTTGCTAGTACTGAACCAGATGAATTTCGAAGAATGGTTGATGCTATTAGGAATGTTGAGAAATCATTTGGAGATGGGATAAAGCAGCCTACAGACTCAGAAATAACTGTTAAAAAGGTGGTGACAAAGAGGATTGTTGCAAAAAAAGATATAAAAACTGGCGAAGTGTTCTCAGAAGCTAATATCTGCGCAAAACGAAGTAATACAGGCGCTTTGGCCAAAGAGTGGGATGATGTTGTTGGAAAAAGAGCTGGAAAAGACTATATTGTGGATGAAGGAATTGTTATTCTGTAATTAAGGATACAATTATTGGTAAATCGCCATATATGACTTGAATGCATTTGCCCGAGGGTAACATGGGGAAATGAAATGCTAATGAACACATGTGGTGATTGAGATATTCTCATTACTGGATTTGCCGTAAATGGAATGGTGGCAGAATGGAGACAAGATTTATATGAGGTTTGTGATTATTGGACTAGGATCTATGGGAAAAAGGCGCATGAGAATTTTATATAAGTTGGATTCAAATGTTTCTTTTATATGCGTGGATTCTAAGAGCGATAGGCGTGAGGAGATAATTAAATATACAGCTAATTGGAATGTTGAGTGTTTTGTAAAAGAGAGTATTGACAGTTTGGATGATAAAGAAACAATTGATGCCGCCTTCGTTTGTACATCACCATTGTCACATAATTTGATTATAAAAAGTTGTCTTGAGCGTGGATGGAATGTATTTACTGAGATTAATTTGGTTTCAGATGGATATGAGCACAATATTCACCTTGCTAAGGAAAAAGGGGTATTGCTTTATTTATCGTCAACGCCTTTGTTTAGAAAGGATATTGGCTATATTATTACAACAACTAATAAAGCTAAGGAAAAACTGAGTTATAATTACCATGTTGGACAGTATTTACCAGATTGGCATCCCTGGGAGAGTTACACGGATTTTTTCATCGGTAATAAGCGTACAAATGGATGTAGAGAAATACTTGCAATAGAGTTGCCTTGGATAATCAAGGCTTTTGGGGAGATTGATAGTATTAGTGCAGTATCTCTTCGACAGACATCATTAAACATAGATTATGATGATTGCTATATAGTAACGATTACTCATAAGAGTGGGACAAAAGGAGTGTTTGTTGTCGATGTTGTATGCCGGACACCTATACGTCGATTAGAAATAGTGGGAGAGAACACTTATATAACTTGGGATGGGACATCAGACGGATTAAAGGAATATGATAGTGCCGAGTTAAAAAGCATAAAGCTTTATGAGGAGGTGCAACATCAGGAGGGTTATAATCAACTTATAATTGAAGATGATTATGAATCTGAAGTGTTGGATTTTCTTAACTGCTTAGAAAACAATAAGCAACCCGATTATGGTTTTGAACAAGATAAGATAGTTTTAAAATGGGTAGATAAGATAGAAAAAAATGAAAATTAAGACATTAAATGTTTGTTTTATAGGTGTTGGATCGATAGGGAAAAGGCATATTAGAAACCTGAGAGCGTTATGCCCAAAAGAAGGCATTGAGCTAACTGTTGATGCATTAAGAAGAACTGAGTCGAGAAAAGATGATGAAGGGTTGGTTGATACTGAGTATTATCAAATCACTGATCTTCCTAATAATTATGATGTTATATTTATTACAAATCCGACAGATAAGCACGTAAAGACATTGCTTGATGTTCATGATAAGGCAAAAAATTTTTTTATCGAAAAGCCAATTTCATCCGTTGGTGATTTGCTGAAATTGGATGGTTTTGTTTTTGATTCGAGCAAAGAGTATTACGTTGCATGTCCGATGAGATATGAGGGTGTGCTTCAATACATCAAAGAAAACATTGATCCCGGATGCGTGTTGTCTGCTCGCAGCATATGTTCTAGCTATCTTCCGGAATGGAGACCTGGAATGGACTATAGAGACTGCTATAGTGCTCATAAAGATATGGGTGGAGGAGTAGACATAGATCTTATACATGAATGGGATTATTTAACATGGCTTTTTGGCTATCCTATTAAGATTAGTGCAATGATAGGAAAAAAATCAGATTTGGAAATTGATTCAAATGATTATGCTATTTATATTTCTGAATATAGAAATAAGATAGTAGAACTGCATCTTGATTATTTTGGTAGGCAGTCAGTAAGACGGTTAGATTTATTTACTAAAGATGATACTATTGTATGTGATTTTTTGGAAAATACAGTATGCTATCTGAAGCAGAATAAGAGAATAACATTTGAAGAAAAAAGAGATGATTATCAGACACGTGAGTTAGAACATTTTTTAGGCATAATTGATGGCTTGATTCAGAATGACAATACACCTCAGATGGCCTGTAAAACGTTACGATTAACACAAGGAGAGATATAGTTTTGAAGAAAAAAATATTATTCACATTATGTGGAAGGGCAGGATCAAAAGGAATAAAGAGCAAAAATGTGAGGTTTTTTTGTGGCATACCGTTGGTATACTACTCATTGTCCGCGCTAGAGTTATATCTTCAATCAGATTCTGCGGAGTATGAATATAGTATTGCATTGTCTACAGATAGTCCTGAGCTGATGGAACAGGTAAGGAATTACACCAGTTTACATGTGGAAATGATTAGTCGCTCTGACGAATTAAGCGGAGATCTGGTAGGGAAAAAAGATGTAATACTAGATTGCTTGATTCAGATGGAGGATAAAGAAAGATGTAAGTATGATGCTGTTGTTGATTTGGATCTTACATCTCCGTTAAGAACAAAAACTGATATTAAAAATCTTATAGAAAAGCACTTTGCTACAGATGCAGACATTACATATTCAGTAACTCCAGCGCGAAGAAATCCTTATTTTAATCAGGTTCTACAGGTGGAAAAGGGATATAGGAAGGTAATAGTATCTGAATTTACTGCTAGACAACAAGCTCCGGAAGTGTTTGATATGAATGCTTCACTATATGCATATAATCCTTCTTTCCTAAAAAATGGGGGTGGATTTGAAGATGGCTACTATGAAGTTATTCAGATGTATGATACGGCAGTGTTGGACTTGGATAATGAGAATGATTTTGAACTAATGCAAGTAATAGCGAGATATTTGTTTGAAAAAAATAAGGATTTTGGGGAAGTCTTCGAAAACGCTAGACGAGTATAATGCGAATCCTGTTGAGTGGGGCTTATAAAATGGCATGGGTATGAGTTTATTAGATAAGGCAATTAGAAAAGGAATTAACTATTACAAGAATAAGTGTGAAGATGAGATACTTTCTCAACTCGGTGTATCTAAGAACAGAGGCATTAAGATAGTACATCCTTTTTTTATAGCGCATCCTGAGCTTGTCGCTATAGGGAATGGAACACAGATTTTGGCTGGTTCGAGAATACAGTTGTATCCGGAACTGGTTGAAGAAAAGCCTCATTTGCGAATAGGCAGTGGATGTTTTTTTGGCTACAGACTGTGCATATTGGTTGGAGCAGATATTACTATTGGTAATAATGTTTTAATGGCTAGTGATATAACTATTGTTTCTGAAAATCATGGTACAAATCCGGAATCTGAATTACCTTATAAGAAACAACAACTTAAGGTTGCTCCAGTGACAATTGGAGACAATTGTTGGATTGGCGACAAAGTAATAATCCTACCGGGAACAAACATTGGCGAAGGATGTGTGATTGGCGGCGGCGCTGTGGTTACAAAGGATATTCCCTCGTATTCTATTGCGGTAGGAAATCCGGCTCGCGTTATAAAAAGATATGATTTTGATATGCACAAGTGGGTGAAAGCTTAAGAAGACATAATCTTATTTATAATTGAAGGATCCCCCCATACTCCTGGTGAATCATATGGACGATCAGGGAATGCGCCATATTTTAGTTTTATGGTCATTCCTTTTTCTTTTATATAGCTTTCGACTTTATCTGCCAGAGATATTGGGGTGCCGGTACATACGTTTATTACTCCGGTATAAGTACTTTGGAGACTGGCTTTTGCGATCATTTCTGCAAGCTCGTTAACGTTTATAAAGTCGTACAGTCCTTTTCCGCTGGTAAACGGGAACTCAGTTTTGCCTTCTTCGTTTGCCTGATAAAGCTTAGCAAAAATTGAACTTCCGTGGGCATCATCTCCGAAAATGTAGAACGCTCTTAACCAGTGGAAGTTTACTTTTTTATCTTTGGTATACAAAAGTAGTTCCTGGCGTAGAGCATTTTTAGCTATGCCATACATTGAGAGCGGATTGCATGGAGTATCAGCGTTGATTGCACCTTCCCAATATCCTATTTCATGCATGCTCCCCATGACTGTAAGGTACTCTAAACCACCATCTATCATATGATTGAGGAATGTCACGTGGTTTGATAAGTCTGCCATATGAGCTACAGAGTTATGAACAAAACCATCCCGCCATGCAAGGTGGATAAGCACATCAGGGCATCCGAGCTGGGCATAAATATCTTTATCACCTGAAAAGATAGATAAATCGACTCTTTTTGCTCTGTCATCAAGCCCTTTAAAAGTAAAGTCAGATGCATAGACTTCATGACCAAGGTTAAGACATGATGTAACTACATGTCTTCCAATATATCCAGATGCGCCGGTTACTAGTATTTTCATATGATAACATTTTGCCTTTCAAATATTTGATAATTTAGATTAAGCGGAGCTAAAGTTTTGAGATTAAAATGAATATTTCTGTGAATAATGATATCATGTAATTCTGCAAAAAGGCAGTAGAAATTATGGTGACTGTAATTTCGCATTTGTGGTATCATAAATCAAGGCGGTTAACACAATTTTAGGTGCGTAGATGAAAAACAAGACAAAGATAATATATCTTCCCATTATGGGCAGGATTGGCAACCAGCTGTTCCAATATGCTTTTGCATATACTTTGCAAAGAAAAATGGGGAGTGATGTTAAAATTATTATTGATGAATATGGCGTAACATCTGTTAATTGGATAAATTCACTAAGGGATTATGATCTTCCTAATGTGGAGTATGTATCTGGGCGCGATTTGACTTTGGATAGGCGCGTTGGTAGTGGGAGTATGGCGTTTAAAGCATATATGCGTTGGTTATATACAGAAGATGCAAATGTGCTTTATAGCAGAGAACATATATTTCAACGATTGCTAAATAAGCTGGGATTGATTGCGATAGTAAGAGGGTATGGAAAATATTGGTTAAATAGTAAAAAGAGCGTATTCTTATATGGATATTTTCAAAGTGAGAATTTTTTTAAAGAGTACAGAGATGATATAAAAAGGCTTTTTGATAAGAGTATAGATTTAAAGAGCTGCAGCTATCCATATATCGAGGAATTAGAACATAGAAACTCTGTATGTATAAGCATAAAAATAGAACATAATACGGGGTCTTCAATTTATGATGTATGTGATGATGACTATTATAGAAGGGCTATTAGTTTTATCAATTCGCAAGTAGACAACCCCTTATTTTTCTTGTGCTCGGATAATGTTGATAAGGCGAGGAAACTATTCTTTGCTGATGTGGACGTTGATATAGTTTGCCAGCCCAAGGATTATAGTGTGTCATTGACTTTGTCAGCAATGAGTAAGTGCAAGCACTTTATTATAAATAATACGTCATTTGGATGGTGGGCACAGTATCTTTCGGACAATAATGAAAAGATCGTGGTTGCTCCAAAAAGATGGAAAAGAAATGATGACCCAGTGAGTATTTACGATAATCAAGATAGGTGGCATTTGATGTAGATAAATAATCCTTTGACAATGTTAAAGGGGTATTAAAAAACTTGATTTGTGCAAATACTATACGGAAAAGCAGACATATAGCTTTGATAAGGAAGCTTTAAAAATAAGAAATGAATATTTAGATGGATATTGGCAATGTCCAAAGTACTTTGCTGATGTGCCTATTTATTGGGGGAATTATATAATACTGAGGAAACGGCATATTATGATTTGGCACTTATGAGAAAATGTAAACATGCGATTATTGCTAATAGTTCTTTTAGTTGGTGGGGAGCATATGTGGGCGAAAATCCTAACAAGATTGTTGTGGCTCCTAATAGATGGACTAATGAAAAGGACTCATTTGATATTTGTGATGATGACTGGATAAGGTTATGAATGACTAGTACTATTAAAGATAAGATGGAGTATTATGAATAAACTATCAATAGTTATACCAGTGTATTTTAATGAAGATACGCTCGAGCATCTTTATGATGATCTAACGGATAAGGTTATCCACCAATTGGATGATTATGAAATAGTATTTGTTGATGATGGTTCAGAGGACAAATCCTGGGAAATAATAACTCTTTTGAGAAGCAAAGATTCACATATCAAGGCAGTTAGATTATCAAGGAATTTTGGTGAACACTCTGCAATTTTGGCTGGATTGTCAGTTTGTACTGGTGACTGCGCAGTTACTAAGCAAGCAGATATGCAAGAAGATAGTCTTCTTATTATGGAGATGTATAATAGTTGGAAAGCTGGAAACAAGGTGGTTTTAGCAGCTAGATCTGAGAGAGAAGATTCTTTTGGAGTCAAGTTTTTTGCGAATATTTATTACAATCTAATCAGAGGTTTTGTTAGTAAGCGTATGCCTAGGGGGGGATGCGATTGCTATCTTATTGATAGAAAAGTAATTGATGTTCTTCTCTCTATGGATGAAATGAATTCATCATTAACGCTTCAAGTTTTATGGGTTGGATTTAAGACTGATGTCATATATTTCCATAGAAAAGAACGTGAATCTGGGAAGGGAAGATGGACATTTGCTAAGAAATTCAAGTTATTACTAGATTCATTTGTGAGTTTCTCTTATATTCCAATTAGGCTAATGTGGCTAATCGGTATAGTTTTTTTTATCTTTGCTATTGTTTTAGCAATTGTAGTGTTTGCTGAATATTTTACGAAAGGTACTCCTGTTGCAGGTTGGTCATCCTTAATGTGTGTGCTTCTTTTATCAATGGGACTAGTTTTATGGATGTTGGGAATGCTAGGAGAATACGTATGGCGTACTTTTGATGCTACAAGAAATAGGAGACCATTTATAATTGATGAGATTTATGGCGAGCAATCAAATGGGGATAATTTGAAATAAGATGGATATTAACGAGATTAAAGGAAATAACTTTCACAGACATCCTTGGGAATTAAGTAGAACACGGTCTGTGATTAAGGATATATTAAGATTTATTGATATAGAAAGAGATATCAGATATATCAATATTGGAGCGGGAGATTTGTTTTTTGATGAGATTTTTATTGAACAGTTTGCTCCGAAATCAAACGTAGTTGCTGTAGACATTGGATATGAGCAATGTGAACCAGGCGTATGGGATAAAAACAAATGCAGATTGTATAGTAATATTGAGGAAGTAGATGATAATGAATTTGATTTTGCAATAATGATGGATTCATTAGAATACATACCCGAAGATTGTTCTTTTATTAAAAATTTTTCGAATATGATTAAATCTGGTGGATATATGATTTTTACGGTACCGGCTTTTTCTTCGATCTATTCGGAATATGATACTAATGTGGGAAATATTAGAAGATATAGCAAAGATGAATTTGAAAAGGTTATTTCACAAATAGATGGTGTCAATATAGAGTATTCTCATTATTTCTATTTTTCTCTTTTCGTGGTTCGCATAATTCAGAAGACTATTGGTATTAAATTTGCTGCCCACGAAGATGTTACAACACAGTGGAAGTATTCAGAGGGGGATTTTATAACGAAACTGGTGATTGCAATTTTGAATATAGATTATGCAATTTGCAAAATGCTACGTAAAGCTGAGTTTCCAGGATTGTCTTTATTAGTAGTATGTAAGAAAAAATAATATAAGGGTGAGTTGTAATGAACAAATATAGAGTGATTGATTTCGAAGAACTTGGAGATGAAAGAGGTAACTTAATTGTGGCTGAAGGTGAAAGCCGGTTTGTGCCATTTGAGATAAAACGAGTCTTTTATATCTATGGATCGGATGCCACGGTTGTAAGAGGACAGCATGCGAATAAGAAAACGAGATTTGTTATGATTAATGTTAGTGGATCTTGTAAAATAAAGGTTAACGATGGAATCTCGGAAACGATTGTAAATCTAGATACTCCCAAAAGAGGATTGTATTTAGAGGAAATGCTATGGAAAGAGATGTATGATTTTTCAAAGGATTCGGTACTACTTGTCCTGTGCTCTGAACATTATAATGAAGCAGAGTATATAAGAGACTTTGATAAGTATGTAAATATGGTTAATAAAGAAATGAATTAGCGTTTTTATTTGTTGGATTGTTTTTTTATAGCATAGATTCATATGGAGAGATGGTTTAGTGAGAAAGCTTAAAGTTTGCATTATTCTTTTTTCGTGTATTATTATTTTCCCAATATTATATTATTGTATGCTTTCTATACCTTTTGCAGATGATTTTTCATGTGCCACTGAGACGTTAATGTATGTGCAGGAAAAGGGTAACTATTTATCTGGCGCGCTATACGGTACGCGTAGATATTGGATGGAATTTCAGGGATCATACACAGGGATTTTCTTTATGTTATATCTAAATGCGTTTGCTCGCTGGGGATTAGTAGGACTGCGTCTATTTAATGCGGCATGTATGCTTGCCTTTTTTGTGTCTTTATATGTTTTAACAGATCGTTTTGTGAAAGATAGCGAACATAATTCAGTATCAACAATGGCTATTTTCTTTATTGTTTTATTCTGGAATACTAATAACTATATATATTCTGAAGTATATACCTGGAATAATGTAATTGTGATTTATATAATACCATTTATCTTTCTTTTTCTTGGTGAAGCGTTTTATTTAGATTATTTGCGTGAACAGAATCATGCCTGGTTGACAGCAGCATTTTTGGGAATTGCTATAGGTGGCGGAACTATTAATATTGCAACATTGGGGTGTGGATTATATCTCCTTACAGCTATTTATGGAATCTTGCAAAACAGAGTTAAAAACAAATTTAAACTTGTGTTGCCTGTTATAATTGCGATTATTTCTACACTTGCTAATGTACTTGCACCGGGTAATTTTATAAGATGGGGTGATGGAAGCAGAGTAAACCCATTATCGGTTTTTGAGACTAGCTTTCTTAATATAATTAAACGCTTTTGGCAATTATGTATAGGAACTCCATTTATTGTACTAGTGATGATAATGCTGATTTTGGTATATAAGTGGGCTAGATACAGTTTTGATGAAAAGTTGACATATAAACATCCAATTATGTTTGCTTTGCTATTGATTTTTGGGGCTACGCTAGTTGATTTTCCATATGCATTAGGAATAAAAGCTCAAAGTGTAGATACGGTATTTGAAGATAGAGCACTATTTGTTCAGGATATCACGATTTATATATTGATGACTTTATGGGTTTTCTATTTTGCTGGATATCTAAGAGCAAAGTGGCCACAACTTGAATTTGGTAAAAGCCATGGAGTTTTGATAGCTTTGACATTATGTGCAAATATATTACTACTTATAGGTGGCGGAAAAATTTTTGAATTAACTACTCCATACATGATTCAATCTATTATTAATGGAAGTGCGCATGATTATTCTGATTATCAGGAAGAAATAATGGAAATGGTGGAACATGGGGATGATGATGTCGTTATTTGGTATGACTCAAATAGGTGTCCTCCAAAAGATAGAATAATTCTTGGATTGAGACTGGGGGATGATGAGGAAAGATGGGATTATTGGCGTAATACAGCTATGGCAAATTTTTATAAGAAGAAATCGGTTAAGGTTATTTATGATGATTGATTTGTTATTTAAGGATATTGTTTATTCAAAGTGATATGATTTATGTTTTTATATAGTGTAATAGTAGGTATACTAGTATTCTGCTTACAAGTTATATTATGGAATATTCATAGCTGCAAAGATAAAAGATGAATACTATGTGTGGCAATTGCTGTTTTTTGAGTGTCGTTTTAAGGTTGGGCGCAGTGTTGTGCTTATTTCAGTATTATCTGTTATAGCGATTAAGTGGGTACAAAAACGATTTCATGGACAGAGTTATGAATGACCTTTTCTAGGGATAGAGTAATAGTAATATTATCTTTGCTATGTATTTGCTTGTTTATTTTTACGACAATGATTTATATGATGGGAAATAATGATTCGTTCATATATGATGTGACCAGCGCATATTTGAACGGACTACATGTTACCGATAGATTCTCTGCATTATTCCGTGCGGACCTCTCAATAATGTTTTTTATATACTTGCATATTACGATATATCTTCTGCTTATTAAAAGATTGATACAGAATCTTCTGTTTTATAGTGTTACTAGCGCTATTATTATGTACCTATTCCTAGTAGTGATGTATGTGCTTTTCTGGGCTAACACTAATATGTTCGAAAGCGGTGAGTATTTAACTGGCTTCGGCAGGCATATGATGACGCTGGGGGTCTATGATGAGGTGTTATTGGATTTATACTATAGCTTTCTTGGTGCTAAAAAAGATCGAGAATAGGCAGTTTAGGTAATTAATTTGGTCGGAAAGAGGTTTTTATGCTTCACATTGATAGTGAGATATCAAAGCACAAATATACGATAACAATGATCATAATAGTGTTCATTGCTTTTATAAACTTTGGTGTTGGATGCAACTGGGGAATAACCTCCATATTTCAACCGGATGAGAGCAAGCTGGTAAGTCCAGTTCGTATGATGGTAGAATCAAAAGTTTTGTTACATGACTATTGGGCATATCCAGCACAAGTATCTTCTAAGATACTGGCTTTTTTTCTGATTATTTGGAATAAGTTTATTCCATTGAAGCCGATACAGTATTTTTTTGCAAATAGATTTTTATATAGTATTTTAGGATCTGCTATAGTATTCCTAAGTTGGAAGATTGTTAAAAGAATAAAAGATGAAAAATTCGCGATTGTGTTTGCAGCCATTATGTCGGTTTGCCCTATTTGGTCTAGCTTTTCTAAACAAGTGACGGGTGATATACCAGCTCTATTTTTTTCTCTGTTGGTTTTATATATGGCGCAGATGCTGATAAAAACAGAACAAAAAAAGTATTTGATTCTAATGTCATTTTTTGCAGCATGTGCCACTTTAGAAAAATGGCATGGGGCATGGGTATGTTTTTTTATAGTTGCGGTTGTTTTACTGTGCTGTCAAGGATCATTTTCAAAATTCATAACAGATGGAATGATTTCTCTTGCTTCATATTTGATGGGGATTGTTATCCTGGCTCCCAATATTCTAATTGATTTTAAAGGAGTTATAGAAGGGATCCGCTTTACTTATGTCTATGATGGAACTATTGAGAACCCGTCTATTTCTGCATATCCGGCCTTCTTTTTTACTCATCTGGGGATTATTTCAGTTGTTTTTGTGATAATTGGGATTTGTAATATATTCAAATTGACGCAGAATAGTAACCTTGAATATTATGTTGTATATATGTTTTCTCCCATTTGCCTGCTTGTTTTTTGGATGTTCATGAGGCGAACATCTTTTTCCAGATGGGGCTGTGGCATATATTGGGGAATAATTCTATTTTTGGTCGATGGCATATGGGCTTTAATACATGATAAGTCTAAGAGCGTTAAGGTCATAGGTGTGATAGGCTTTGCCATGGTATTTTTGTGCTTTGCTTCTGAGAGCTTATTGGTGGATTTGATAGCAATTTATTCAAATAAGGATAGCAGGATAGTTGGAGAGGAAGTATTAAGTGGCATAGGTGCAACGAATGAGAATACTCTATCCGACTATTACACCACACTTTCTCCCGGGGGAATGAGAGAAGCTGGAGAGGGTGTCCCTATAGCATTTCGTGATTATGGAAGTGACTTTGCTTACGAGGAAGATGGAACGTCATATATGCGATATGACAATATTAAATATGTTGTAATTGGCGGTTATTATGGGCAGAAGAATATTGATGGGTATGCAGTTGTAAAAAATAATGGGAAACTTTTGAATAGCCTACAAAGTTGTAATTCTGATTTTGATATCTTCCAAAGAGCGGCTGGATCCGGAAAATGGAGTGATGTTGAACTAGACACACTTAGAAAAAATATAGATGATATCAAGACGATACTAAATGCAGATATAATAGGGCCATCATTTTCAATATATGATGTATCAGATTTTGTGAATGGACAGTGAGTAAATACTCAAATGTGTGTACCTAAACAAAATGAGGCCACAACTTTACTGTGGATTTCAAAGATTTGAATATGCATTTCGATGTTCATGAAGTAGGGGAGATATGGGGTTAGGAATAACGTCTTCTGAATTTATAGTTTTATTACCAATTACTGCGATACTTTATTACTGCATTCCAATTCAATATAGACAATGGGGGCTATTACTTATAAATATTTTGTTTTATATGAGCTTTGGATTAAATGGTATCTATGTTATTGGAGTTGAAGCAATAATAGTTTATTTTTCTGGCAAGATAATGAAAACTGGTAATATCGGTGGGCGAAAACTGGTATTAACTTGTTCTATTCTTTTATTGGTCTCAATTATTCTGCTTTTTAGAATTATGCCTAACAACAAAACTTCTATCGTTGCACCTTTAGGACTGTCATTTTTTACATTAGGAGCAATTTCCTATGTTGTAGACGTATATAGAAAAGATGTTGAACCTGAAAAAAATATAATAAAACTGCTAACATGGTTATGTTTTTTTCCGACTATAACATCAGGACCTATTTATAGATATAAAGATTTCCAATTTGAGTATAACAGGAATAGTTTAGAATTAAATGCGGATTATGAGAGAATAATATGCGGAATAATTTACATGATATGGGGGTACTTTCTTAAGCTTGTTATTGCTGAGAAAGCGGCTATTCCTGTAAATTATGTCTTTGATAAAATGGGAACGGAGTATATTAATTCTGTTGCTTTTGTTATTGTGGCAATGCTTTATTCTGTTCAGATTTATACTGATTTTGCAGGCTATTCTGCTATTGTAATAGGAATGGCACAAGTATTCGGGTACAGGATATCCGAAAACTTTTCAGCACCATATTTGTCAACGAGTATTAAGGAGTTTTGGTCTAGGTGGCATGTTTCTTTGAGCAGATGGCTTAAGGATTACGTGTATATTCCACTTGGAGGAAATAGAAAGGGAACATTAAGGCGAAATATTAACATTTTTCTTACGTTTTTAGTAAGTGCAGCATGGCATGGATTCGGATTACACTATTTGGTTTGGGGAAGTTTACATGCTTTTTATCAGATAGTTGAAGCTGTTTTGACCAAATCAGGTAGATTTCTTGACGATAATTTGGGAAATAGTAAGGCTATTAGTGCCATAAGAAGAATCTTAATGTTTTTAGCTGTTACTTTTGCATGGCTGTTTTTTAGAACGGGTATAAAGGATGCTTTATACTATGTGAGTCAGATTGTTGTTGCATCTGATATTACGAAGGAAAGCATGGATTTACTGATGTATGGTATGGGGATTGAAATTTGGGACTGGTATGTATTGATTATATCGATACTTGTTATGACTGTCGTCGATGTTTTAACATATAAGAATAAAAGAATAGATGTTGTTTTGTTCCAGCTAAAATTCTATTTGAGAGGACCTTTGATAGTCATTTTACTTTTGGCTATTTTGATTTTTGGTGTTTATGGAGATCAGCATGACGCAAGTTATTTTATTTATAGATACTTTTAGTGTAAGGGTAATGAGTGATGAATAGGTTATACGTTAATAGAGCGTGTAGGATAATTGCAATAGTTTTAGTTACCGCGACTGTTTTTTATTTGTATTTACCAAAAAGAAATTGGCATGTATCTGATATGGTTGAAACAGTAGGTGAAAACAGGGTAGATGTGCTTTGTTTCGGATCGAGTCATGCTGCAAATGGATTTAATCCGATTCAAATGTATGAAGATGAGGGAATTGCTGCATATGTTATAACGTATGGTTCACAAGCACCATGGCAGTCATATTATTACATAAAGGAGGCATGTAAGGTTCAGAATCCGAAGTTGATTATATTTGATACATATATGCTGGGGGCAATTCAGAATGAAGATACTTATGAGATAAACCAGCCAGTAATAAATATGCTTAATTGCCCACTATCTATTAATAAGATAAAAACAGTTATGGTATCAAGAGCAGATAGTCGATTAGATTTATTACTGGTTTTTCCTTTCAATCATGACGAGGAGTTTAATGGCTTTTCACTTAATAAATTCTATGGCAAGTATATTGACTCGATGGGATATGATTATAAGGGAGTGGTTGTTGCTGGTGACGTAGGCGATGATGTTTCGAACTGCATGTTAACAAAAGCAATAAGTAAGAAAAATGAAAAATATCTTAGGAAAATAATAGATTACTGTAAGGAAAATGAGATTGAGTTGATTCTTGCTAATACACCGTGGCCATGTGTAACTGAAGAGGTGGAGATGTATTTCAATTATATTGCTCAGATTGCAAGAGAGAATAATATTCCTTTTATTGATGGGTGCAAACTGTATAAAGAAATGGGGATTGACTACAGTACTGATTGTTGTGCTTCTGATGGTCATTTAAATGATAATGGCGTGACAAAATATAATAAATGGTTGGAAGACTATCTCTCTAGTAACTATGAACTACCTGATAGACGTGGTGAAACGGATTACGCGCCATATGAAAGAGGAATTGTATGGTTAGAAGAGGTGAGAAAAGAGAATGATGAGAGATAAAGAGATATTTTTAGGGAAAGTGATATATGAGTGATATAAAAAGACGATATAACCTATGCAAAATAGACTATATTTTATGCTTTGTTGCCACTGTTTTTGGGGGCGTTTTTCGATTCCTAGGATATAATTGGGGAACTGATACGATGCTTCATCAGGTTGATGAGGGAAGAATGGTTGATCCGGTTATTACGATGGTTGAGAATAAGTCTTTATTTTATGATTCATTTGCGTACCCAGCACATTGTTTTTCTAAATTGCAGACATTGATTGTTGTGATTTATAGACATATTTTGGGCGGTGAATCATACAATTTTTTGGTAAAAGAATATTTGATATGCCGTTTGGTTACTGCGTTGGCAGGGACATTAACAATTATACTTATATTTCTAATAGGAAATGCAATATACAAACATGTTGGAACAGTCAGTGCGTGTGTTTTGGCAGTATCACCTATAATGATAATGATGTCAAAACAAGTTACTGGCGATGTTACAACATTGTTTTTTTCGGCAATAATAATGCTCTTGGCATTGTGTTATATAGAGAACAAAAAGATTAAATACATTGTTTTGATGGCCATTGTCGCGGCTATGGCGACAATGGAAAAGTGGCACGCTGGTGCCGATGGTGTATTTATCGGCATTATTATTCTTGTTTTTGCAAAATCCATTGGCGAGTTTATTAAGAGAGGAGTAATTGCATTCTTTACGTACATTGCCAGCATTATTGTTATTGCACCAGATATTACATGGAATCTAAAAGGGGCGATAGACGATTTTTTTTATATTGCTGTTTGGGATGCCGGGCAAAAGCCAGGATATTTTACTAACCTAAAAGCTTATTTTGTTAACTCATATATGGGCCTGGGAATTATTTTTATTATTCTTAGTATTTTAGGATTATTCTATGTGCTGGTTAGTAAAGAGAAGAAGTTTTTAGTCTTATTGATATGCGTAACAAAGTTAGGTATACTTTGCGTTATGAATAGAACGTTTCTAAGATGGGCGTTGGAATTGTTTTTTGTACAAAGTATTCTTGTTTCATATGCAATTTGTAAGCTGTTTGAATATAAAACGGTGGGGAAAGTGCTTTCAGTAATAACTACTTGCATAATTATTATTGAGATGACACTTGCTACTGTTTTCGTTGATGCAGTTGCAGTAGCCAGAGATCAGGATGTTAGATTTCTTCAAGAAGAATTTTGTAAGGAAAATGGAATAACTATCAATAATGCTGTATCTGGACGATATACGGCGTTCAATACAGCTGTCAGAATTGATCCTAGCTATTTATTTGCAAGTGATGATGGCAGTGATGTATTTCGCTTCATTGATGGAAAACTATATAAGATTCAGGACGTGGATTATTATGTGTGGAGTGGAAGATCATATAATGAAACTGATGATATTTTAGAATACCTTGATAGAAATAATAGCTGTATATGGGATAAAAAGCTTGATTACAGAGATGTGGCAAACATGCCTTATCAAAGAGAAAGTATGACTACTAAAAATGATATTATATTATGTAAAGAATACTTAAAAGCTATTGGTGATATGATGAATGGAGCTATTATAGGGACGTTTGATATAAAAATATATAATATATCAGATTTACCTTATTACGATTCTGGAGAAGAATAATATGTGAATTTCAGAAAGAGAAGTATAGTTTTAGTGTTGCATTCAGATAAAGAGATTATTTTAGCCAATAGAAAAGAGAAAGAGAAAAATGAGGTTATAGTTAAGGGAAAATGATATATGGATACTACGGTAACAAAACTGTTAAGTATGTTTAAATGCAAAAAATTCTTGATTCAGTGCATAATCTTAGCTACTTATGGCGGACAGTTGCTATACAGTGATGCACGCTATTTTGTGTACGAAGTAACAATTGTGTTAGCTCTAGTATGCCTTATCCAGAATTATAATAAAAAAATAGATAAAAACAGGGGGATAACGTTCGTCTTTTCTATAATATTTTCTCTGATTGTATTGTTGGCAAATTATAAGATTTGGGAGTATCCATTCGTACCTGATTCTTTTAATAATCGTTTTGTTGTTTTGTATAAGCTTATACTTGTATTTATATTTCTTATAGGTGGTTTCGTCACCTTTTATAATATCTTTGAGTCAATAGTGTTGAATTCGAATTCAATTAAATGGAAAAAGCAGTATTATTCTAAGAGAAAGATTATTATTATTTTTTGTGCTTCTTTTTTTTCTATTGTATTTCCAAGAATTATTATCCTGATCTGTTGCCATTATCCTGGCGTTTTTATGTCTGATACACTTAGTCAGGTTGGACAGATTGTAGCAGGGGAATATACTAATCACCATCCTTTTTACCATACCATGCTTATTAAATATGTTATGGCTTTGGGGATGTGGCTTTTTAATGATATTAATGCGGCATATGCGACATATAGTGTCTTTCAAATTTTGCTTTCTGCGATATCGTTTTCAGCTGCTGTTAGTACAATGGCTGTTATAGGGGCACCTATTTGGGGGATTGGCATATCTGTGGCGTTTTATGCGCTTATGCCATATCACATTATGTATAGTATCACTATGTGGAAAGATACAGTTTTTAGCAGCTTTTTATTACTGTTCGTTGTTTTTACCTATAGGTCTATAAAATCTATAGGATGTCAAATAATAAATCTTATAGTATTGTTTTTAGCAAGTGTTGGAGTATGCCTGTTTCGGAGCAATGGATTTTTTGTTTATGCGCTTTCTGTGATAGTTTTTATTTTGCTATGGAGATTTGGAGAAAAAAAGGTTTTATGGGTTTTCTTATTTGCACTTGTTGTGGGATTTTTCCTTAAACATAATGTCTTAACAATGATGCATGTCAGACAGCCAGATACAATTGAGGCGTTATCGATTCCTGCTCAACAGATTGCCAGGGTAGTACAGGAAGGAAATACATTAAGTGATTGGGAAAGAAAGACTCTTGAGGAAGTGATCGATGTTGAACGAATTGCTGAAGAGTATCAGAACAATGGCTCTAACCCGATCAAGGATCTGGTCCGAGAAAAGAATAATCAGCAACAAATAGTAGATAATAAGCTCACGTACATAAAGCTTTATTTGATGTTGGGATTAAAGCATCCTGGGGCATATATCAGAGCATGGGTAGATGAGACGAAGGGCTTTTGGAATGCCGGTTATAAATACCCATATTTATATTTTGGAGTTCATGAAAACTATTTTGGTATTGAGAGAACAATTAGAAGTGAAAGGCTGAGCCTTATTTTTGATGAGTATTGTTGGATGTTTGATGATTTGAAAATATTGGAGCTACTAACCAGTATAGGGTTATTTACTTGGATAAACATTGTATGTTTCTTTATTGGTTGCATTAAGAGGGATAGGATTACTGTATTAGTATCGTCAGTAATAGTTTTTCTTGTATTATCCTTGATGTTAGCAACTCCGGTTTGGGCGGAATTCAGGTACATATATGGTGCTTTTTGCGCTTTGCCTATAGTGGCAGTTATAGCGCTTAGACCAAATGAGGAGACCACCGAAGTATGAGATTAAGAAAAACTGATTTCCTGTATTTGGGGGCTTTTGCTATAGTCATTGCAATACTTGTATTTAGGTGCTTTTATGGAATTGGACTGTCATTTTCAGATGAGTTTTCGCAGCCAGCTGTGGTAAAGAGATTTTTACAAGGGGATAGAGTGCTGATTGATGACTGGCAGCCTGCAACAACGCTGCTTGGTTTTTTTATGTCTAAAATTGTCGGCATTTTCCCGGCAGGAGGAATTAGCCTTCTTGGAATGCGCATTGCATATGTTATCTTTCAGGTTTTAGTCTCTTGCATCCTCCTGGTAGTTTTGGGATGGAAAGATCCTACAACCAGAATAATAGCAATCGCATATCTTTTGTCTACGCCCTACGGAATTATGAGCATATGCTATAACACTGTGGCGATTGCCGGATTTCTGATCTTTTTGGCACTTACTTTTGGGAATGAGAGTAGAAATCTAAAGAGAAATTCGTTTCTGGCCGGAGTGGCATTGGCGTTTTCTGTTGTAGCTATCCCACATGTGGCAATCATTTTTGTTTTATATTGTCTGGTTTCAATAGTCCTGGCATTTCTTCATAAAGAAAACGCTTTTTTTTCTGTTAGAAAGCTAATCTGGATTTGTCTGGGCATTATGGTGCTATTTGTTCCTTTCTGTATTAGCGTGCTTATGAATGGAACAATCCCGGAATATGTTACTAATCTTCACTATATATTCTCTGACCCGGAACATAATGCTGGGATTGTAAGCAAGCTTTTTGCCAGTGTCTATCGGGTTATCAGGGTGTATTGGAGGGCCTGGCTTCCCTTAATTGTTTTAGATGGAGTTCTTATCATTTTTCGAAAGAAGAATATCAGTCTCCAATTGATATATGGTATTTTGTGTGCGATTATCATATATGCTACAATACGCTTTGCATTTATTTATGGCAGTATTTCTATAAATCTTATGCTTGTGCCAATGTTCTTTTATGGATTACAGGCAATATTCATACTTCTTTATATAAAGGAATCTTTACGACCATATTATCGGGAACTTTTATGGTTATTTGCCGGTTATTTATTTGCTACATGCGATTATCTTGCGACAAATACTGAGATACTTTCAATGTCAGCTATGTTCATAGTTTCAGCTATGGCTTCAATCAGTTTAAACATTAAGCTGGTTCACCATTGTTTGGAAGGTAGTAAGGCCGCAAAGATATCGGTGTATAGCACAATTGCAGTATTTATTTTGTCGCAATTTGTTTTGCGTATGACATTTATATGGGGGGATGCTTCTGTGGCTGAGCTAAATAAAAGGATTGAGATAGGTTTGGCCAGAGGCATATATACTACAGAAGAAAACGTCAGGGAATACAATATGGTACAGGATATTATCCAGGAAGCCGGGCTTCAGGATAGTGATAAGGTCCTTTTTGTGCCCGCAAATCCCATGTACTATCTTATGTCAGATGCAGAGATTGCATCTCCTTATGTTATTAGGTTTAAGACAAGTGTTGAAGAACTTGGCTACTACTATTCAGTTCATGATTATAAGTTTCCGACCAAAGTGGTGATAATAAAAGGAAAAGAAGATGAACTACTTGAGGAAGAGGCTGTAGATTATTTTACTTCTTTGGATTATCAGTGTAACATTAGTGAAGAGGATTATATTATTTTGGAGCATAGATGATAAAGAAAACCAGAGAATACGTAATATATGCAGTTATTATAGCGCTCCAGCTTGCTGTGATGCTGTATTGGGCAAGTGCTAAGACAAATTATTTTATTGATGAATTATATTCATTTGAACGGGCAGTTTCTTATTCGGGACAAGGAAATTCATCATACTATATCCAGCTTACACCTGATTGGAAGATGAATGAATGGATGAGTAATGCGGAGTTAAAGAAGTATTTAATTGTCTCAAAAGAGGAGCATCTGCTTAATTTACCGTTTTTGAAATGGCTTAAGCTGCTATTTAAAGGAAGAAGCTACAATGGGCTGCTAAACATAGCAATGTCTCTAGCTGGATATTCAATAATTACGTCACGACCGGGAATTGCACTTAATATGATCTTTTTCATTCTGGCAGAGATTTTTTTGTTGCGGCTGATAACAAGGCTAAAAATGAGTGCGCCCTCAAAAGCTTTCGCTCTTGCAATGTTTGGCTTTTCGGGATATGTGATAGGGATTGTCGAGTATATTCGTTTCTATTCATTAGTGATATGGCTGTTGCTGGTCATTCTTAATCTGTATCATGTTGTCTGGTCGCAGGATAAATTACCTACTATCATCGCTGGCGTAGTTGGCATTTATGTCCTTATTTTTTTCTCATACAATCATACAGAGCTTACCATTCCTTATTTTGGTGCGATGTCTGTTTGTTTTATAATTGGATTAATACGTACAAAAAAGTGGAAGCAGGTTATTTCGTACAGTGGCTTTATGCTACTTGGGGGAATATATGTAATTAGTAGTACCGATTACTTACAGGCAGTACTTAATCCAGCTGAGTACACAGGCAGCTCTGTTGTAAGCCGGATAGCAGAAAATCTTTTGCATCCTTCTTTTGATGCGATCAGCTACTATTTTACCTTCTTGAAGGGGGTGTTTGCAGGCTATTACTTTGGGCATTCGGGATTATTGGCGTTGGCAGTGATCACTGTTTTGCTATACCTCATTTTTGCCTACAAGGTAGTTACTATTGATTTTCGAAAGCTCAAGATGGGCAGTGATTCTGCATTTATACTGGTCATTGCCATAGCTGCAATTATTTATACTATGTTTGCAGCTATTGAAGACTTCAGTGATGGCGGCTCAAGGTATAATTTTTTCAATTTTGTTTGTGCGACAATAGTTTTCTGGTATATTGTTGACAGGCTGACTGTGAAGATAGAACCCGAAGGAATAAGAAAGCGTACATTTGGAATCATTGCATTTTGGATACTTATAATTGCTTTAATGCCGTTTGTGACCAGGAATGTTGAGTATATTTATGAATCAGATGCTGATTTTAAGGCAAGGATAGAACAGCATAGTGATGAGGATGTTGTGTTATATGTGAAGGATCTGGATGGTGATATAACAAATCATGAGTTATATGACTGCGTTCATCAGATGCCGGATGAATCATCAATATTTGCGGTTGATCTGCTGACATACCAGTATGATAAAGTTGCATATCCTGATTCTTTCGTGCTATGGAGTAAGGACGGATATGATTTGGATTTGGTTATAAGCGACCTGAGGGAAAGCGGATATAGTATTGAAGACCTAGGAGTTAACCACGTTTCGTGTGCTTATTATGTGACGAGATGATTGGTGCGTATATGAAGTTTTAGTATGGTAAAAGGATTGGCTTATGTGGAATATTTTAGATGATAATGGAATTGTACTTGCAATTGTAATTAAAAGTAATTATGACAAAAAGGGGATCACTTTCTGTACTCCCGATGATTATTCGCAGCAGCTGGCTTACATGCATCATGACGCCGGTCACGTGATTTTGCCGCATGTACATAATGAAGTTAAGAGAGAGGTTCTTTTTACCAAAGAGGTCTTGGTGATCCGAAAGGGCAAGCTTCGCTGTGATTTTTATACAGATGATCATGAGTATATAAAGTCAATCGTGCTTGAAGCAGGAGATGTTATACTTCTTGCATCCGGTGGACATGGATTTGAGTGCCTTGAAGAAACTGAGATGTATGAGATTAAGCAGGGACCATATGCTGGGGAAATGGATAAGACAAGATTTGATCCTATACCCAATGAGATGCTTAAAATCGAGGATTGAACAGTCAAAAATCTTTATTAGGAATTAGACTAAATGGGGACAATAAAGTCATTAAGCTCGAAAGAGCCTGATAATAAAACTGAATACACCGTAGCTGAGATTGTTTATCTGGCTTATTTTGCTGTTATGCTGGGGGCTAAGGCTATAGGGCTATATGAAGGACAGCCTGCATATAATATCTGTTTGATAATTGGCGCTGGATTATTTGCTGTGAAGGTTTTGCTAACCAAGCATTCACTTATAGAGTATCTCATCATTGGGCTGTTATTGGCGCTTGGGGCGATGGTATACTATCAGTCGGGCGAGAAATCACTCTTGATATTTCTGACGATGATGCTTGGGTTGAAAGGCGTCAGTTATCGGAAGGTTATTAAGATGAGCGCATGGATTTGGGGAATAGTCTTTATTTCCATGTATGTGCTTTCTGTGGTTGGCATTCTTCCGGAAAAGGCATTTACTCTTGACAGGGCAGGGTGGCCTCCAATCCTGAGACATTCCCTTGGGTATCCTCATCCGAACACACTTCATATTACTTACTTGATATTCAGTATACTTATACTTTATTCATTTCATGATCTTTCAAAGAAGTATCTTACTGCAATTGCTGTGCTGCTTATGCTTGGTAATTGCTATGTTTTTA
The DNA here is from genome assembly GCF_000702965.1 of Butyrivibrio sp. AE2032. Taxonomy (NCBI): domain Bacteria; kingdom Bacillati; phylum Bacillota; class Clostridia; order Lachnospirales; family Lachnospiraceae; genus Butyrivibrio; species Butyrivibrio sp. AE2032. The sequence goes on from NZ_JNLF01000003.1 coordinate 1,868,797, forward strand.
TGTATTCTCTGAGCCGCAACGGCTTCCTTATTACAACTATATATATCTTTATAGATATGTTTCTTCTATGGAAAGAAAAGCTTAACAGGTTTGAGATCATAGTTATAAAAGCTATTTTTCCATTCAGTGCGCTTGCAATGATTGTATTTCCGCTGGTTATTAAAGGGGATTTGTTTGAGCTGTGTAACAGGATATTTGCAGGTCGTTTCCAGTTTACGAGATATTTCCTGACCTATAAGCCCCTGGAATTCTTTGGAATACGTGAGATTCCTCTGCCATGGGATGCGTTTGTAATTGATTCTTCATATGTTTATCTTATATTCAGACTTGGGACAATTGCCTTTGCATTGTATTTTGTTTCTATGATTCTGCTTATAAGAAAGCTCCACAGGGATAACCTGCGCCCTGAACTTGCCGTAGTTTTGGCTCTTACAATTGGCGGTATAAACGAGACATATCTGTTTAACCAGTCATTTAAAAATTTTATCTTTTTGTTCCTCGGTTTTTACTTATATGACACCTTAAACAGAATAGCAGTTGATCATTCAATGGCTTTTACCAGAGAATGCATAGGATTTGGAATTGGAAACAGATGCCTGGAATTCAGTACCAGAAATAAATCCTCATACAGGATGATACCGATTAATATCTATGCTTTTACAGCATTTCTTTTTGTGCTATGCGGTATTCTGACAAGTCTTGTATATTTTATTGCATTCCCGACTCCGCAGGACATATACCTTCCCAAATATGAAACTCTTAAAGGCCGTGGCGAAGAGGTCTATCTTACATCAGATGATGTTAAGAACTTAAAAAAAGAGGGCAATATAATAAGGGGATATGAAGATGAATCTACCCCGCTTTATCGGATTTATCGCAAAGGTACAGTCAAGGTTGAATACATAAGGTATATTGTAAGCTATGGTCTCTGGGCGGGATCGATTGTATCAATAGCTTTTCTTCTCCTTTGGATTGCCAAAAGAAATGTAAGGCTTATTTTACAGAATAGAAATATTGGAAGTGATTATAAGGAAAATGTACTCATAGTTCACAATTATTATCGAATTCCCGGTGGAGAGGATATAGTTGTGGCCAACGAGAAAGCCCTGCTGGAAAGTAACGGACACAAGGTTATTCTTTATTCCAGGAACAATGATGAAGCCGGCGACAAAGGTTTTATTCAGAAGATTGGGCTGGCTTTTGCATCGCTGTTTAACATAAGAACCTACAGGGAAATATGTGGAATAATCGAAAAAGAAAAGATAGACGTTGTACATGTGCATAACACGGTTGCGCTTGTCAGTCCCGCAGTTTATCTGGCAGGTATTAATCGCGGAGTTCCTGTGGTACAGACTATTCATAACTTTAGACTGGTCTGTCCCAATGGAGTGTGTTATATAAAAGGACATGTGTGTGAAAGATGCATAGAACATGGCCTTAAAGCATCTCTTTTATACAATTGCTATAGAGACAGTAAGCTGCAGACAATGGTAATGGCTCTTTCTATGAAACTTCAGAGGTTGTTACTTACGTATAGAGCGTTGAATTACATCTGTCTTACGGAATTTAACAAGGAAAAGCTGCTTTCTCTTAAACAGATCAGAGAAGAAAATGTATATGTAAAACCTAACTTCACTACAACTGAAGCAGATATTGTGCCATATAGCAGCCGAAAGAAGCAGATTGTATATGCCGGACGTATAGAGAAGATAAAAGGAGTGGATCTGTTATTACAGGCGTGGATGAAGCTCGGAGACAAGGCGCCTAAGCTTGTGATATGCGGATCTGGAGAACTATCTTCCTGGTGCCATGAATACATCGATAACAACGAGATGGACAACGTTGAGATGCTTGGTCAGATATCCAACAGCGAGGCAAAGAAGCTTGTAGGTGAGTCACTGGCTATCATATATCCGACTCAGTGGTATGAGGGTTTTCCTATGGCAGTCGCTGAAGCTTACACTATGGGGACGCCGATTATAGCAGCGGACATTGGAAATGTTGGAAATCTTGTCATAGAGGGAGTAACAGGACATAAGTTCAAATATAATTCTGTAGTTTCCCTGGCTAAGGCTGTAGAAGGATTTATGAATGCGCCGATAGAATTGCCGGATGAATATCTGACAATGTATACAGCTGAGAGCAATTATGCCCAGTTGAAGGCGATTTATGAAGAAGTTCGAAAGAAAAACTTCGGGTAATGTGGTAATGATAAAAAGTAATGAAAGAGCTTTTGCGATAGCTCTATGTGTTTTAACAGTTGTGGGCATGGTGTTCAGGGTGCTCTATGGCTGGGATCATGACGAATCATATAATATTTTGCTTGCACAAAAGATTGCTGATGGAAAGGTCCTTTTCAGGGATATGTGGGACCTTCATCAGACGGCAGCTATTTTTCCGGCGCTTTTGTGCAGACTTTTTGTGTCCATAACAGGTTCAACTGAAGGAATTGCAGTTTTTTTGCGAGCAATGGCTTGTCTGGTACAGATTGTTCTTTCTGTTTATTTTTATTTTGGATTAAAGCGTTTTTATGGCAGCAGGTGTGCATTTGGAGCAGCTTTTGTGATTGCGAACATGTTGCCAAGAGCTACACAGGAAATAGAATACTCAACCGTATCTGTATGGGGCTGCATGATCTGTTCTATGTTACTGCTTCAGATCAGCAAAGAAGGAATGAATTACGGGAAGTTATGTATTGCTTCTGTTTTTTACGCTGCAGCAGTTTATTCATACCCTACGATAATCATAACAGTGCCTTTTGTTGCCTTTTTGATTATCTTTATAGTTGCTGACAACAGAAAAACAGGAGTGTTAGCAGCACTTGCGTTCTTTGCTGTATGCATGGTATGCGCAGCAGTACTGGTGGCATACCTATTAGCCAATATGTCGGTATCAGACTTTATTATGACAATTAGAGAACTCGGTAAGAATGGCGACCATAGTACGTTATTCAATGCGTTTACCAGGATAGATTATATTAGTAAGAGTGCGGCAAGACTCCTGGCGATGGGAATTGCAGCTGCTATTTTGGGATTTGTGTTGAAGCGGCTGTTTAAGATTGAGATTAACATTGTATATTCATTTGTTCTCCTGACTACGTTGTTTGTTGTCATATTAAACCTTACAGGGATCAGACCCAGTGGCCCATTTGGACTGCTTGAGAGGTATATTGGCGCGGTAATTCTACTGCCTCTTCTTAGAATAAAAGAGGCAGAACGACCAATGGTATGGCTTTTCTATGGCTTTGGGATAGCAATATATATTGGCGTGCTTATGGGATCGAATCTTGGATTCAATGAAAATGCAATGTATCTTGAGAGTTCAATCGTATGTCTTGTGATCATGATGATCAGAAGGATTGATGAGTATCAGGGAAAGACCTTTGGTGTTAGCGTTGCAGCTGCAATTGTTTTTTTGTTGGGAATTATGTTCTCATCAGCGTATTTTGTCCGAATAGATAGTACAAAACCTGCAAATGTCATGCAGTGTACAAGTACGTTGGAAGAGGGGCCACTTCGGGGAATAAAGGTTTTTCCAGAGCAGGCCGGGCAGTATGAGCAGCAGAGTAAGTCTGTTAAAACAAATACTGAAGAGGGTAAGTTGTACACTCTTTTAACCAGAGAACCTATAATGTATTATTTTGTCAAAGGAGAGTATATCTCTGCCCAGTATGCTGCTACAGGTCAGTATTATAACGAGCAGTGGATTGATTTTTATACACTCTTTGGCAGGGATATTCCGGATTGTTTTCTTCTCAGTAGGACAGATTACAGTGATGTTTCAAAATTCTACGAAACTGAGTTTGGGCAGTGGGTTATGACGAATTATTCCGAGAACTCTTCCAAGAGTGATGATGCATTTGCCGTGTTTGAAAGAAGATAAAGAGGTATTGTGGGGAATGACGCGTTTTTTGGACCATATCATATCGGCCTATAAGAAAATAGTCGTAATGCTTATGCGGATAATGCTGTTATTCATATTTGTTGTTTCATTTGTGAGTACCAGCACATTGACGGATGATATATCAGAGACAACCCTTTTTATCGGGGACAATATCCTGGTTAATATTCTTGTTATAGCAGCTGGAATTGTAGCGTTAGTTATTTTGATGAAGACCGGATTTACCCCCAAAATCGTTGAAAACAAAAGGTGCTTGTGGGGCATTGCTATTATATTTGCTGTGGGACTGACGTGGATAGTAACGTCAAGATATACTCCAAGATCTGATCAGATGGCTGTTTATGCGGGGGTGGAAGCGCTGAGGCAGGGGGACTATTCCAGCTTTGTAAAAGGAGAGTATTTCTCCAAATATCCGCATCAGATGGGAACTATATATATATATTTCCTGTGGTCACTTATTTTTGGAACGAGAAATGTTTTGGCATTTCAGCTTCTTAATTTACTGGCGGTTGTGCTCTTCTATAAAAAGCTGGGAGACATTTGCATTCATCAGGGGATGGATACAAAGTACAGAATGTATTTATATCTGTTGGGGATAGCTTTTTATCCGCTTATTATGTACAGTTCTTTTATTTATGGAAATGTTCTTGGACTAGCGTTATCAGTAGCGGCTATAGATTATGAAATTGTGTTTTTAAAGAATGGCAGTAAACTATGCGGGATAATGTCACTGCTGGCTATTCTTGTTGGAATCTTTGCAAAAAAGAATTATGCCATTTTCTTAATGGCTATGATAATATATGCCATATTTGAAACGATCAGAAATAAAAAGCTTTTACAGGCTGCGTACACTGGACTCCTGATTGTAGTTCTTTTGACAAATTCACTCATTCTGGAAGGGATAACCTATAAGATTACTGGGATAGAGAACGATGGTGCTATGAGCTCCTGGTCATATGTGGCCATTGGTCTGCAGGAAGGACCCAGGGCAAACGGATGGCATAATGATTTTGAGGCAAATTCATATCAGGAGAGTGGCTTTGATGCTGATAAACAGAAGGAAATAGCATTATCAAGCATTAAATATTCATTAGGACAGTTTGTGTCAGATCCGGGGTATGCCAAGGAGTTTTTCTTGTTGAAACTTGCTTCTGAGTGGAACAACCCAACATTTGAATGCCACTGGATCAATCAGGTATGTGATTATGAGGAAGCCCAGAGCAATCTGACTAAGGAGATAAATTCTTACAGCGCAAGTGGTATAGAGTATAGCTATCTTGACGCGTTTATGATACTTATTCTGATCGGGGCAATAGCGTTGTTCTGGCTTAAAGATGAGTATGGATTGACGCAGTTAATACTGGCGACTGTATTTGTCGGCGGATTTTTGTTCCATATTGTCTGGGAGGCTAAGGCACAGTATACATTATCCTATTACGTGCTTCTGTTTCCATATGCTGCTTCGGGGTACTCGTGTATCATAGATTGCATTAAGCATAGGAATAGCATACCTAAGCGTAGACTAATAGGGCTTCTGGTATGTACTTGTCTTATAAGTCTCTGCATTGGAGGAGATTTCCGTTCACTTGTAAGAGATACAGAGAGTTGGCATAATTATGTGGCAAATGGCGTTCTTTGATTGAGGAATTATTATTGCATGAAATGGATTGATGATATATACAGCAAAAATAGAGATTACTCCCTGGATGTTTTGCGTGCGTTGGCTTGCATTATGGTAATAGGAGTTCATTTTACGCAGAGAATTGCCATTCCCAGTGCTGTTGGACGCTTTTTTGAGAAAGGGTCTACAGGAGTAAGCTTCTTTTTTATATTAAGCGGATATCTGGCGTATGTTTCATTGGAGAGATTATTTCAAAAAGAAAATGGAACCTTTAATGTGATTCGGAAGTTCTGGCTGTCAAGGGCTGCGCATATTCTCCCATTATACTTTCTCATCATTTTGTTTTATTTCATTTTATATACTGTTGTTCAGAAAGTGCCGGAAGATAGCACGGGGCTTTATTGGATCAGATATATTCTCATGCTTAATTTATGGATTCCGTCAGAGTATGACTTCTGGATCAATCTGGGAGCAGTTTGGAGTATCAGTGTATTTGTGTTGTTTTATCTGCTTGCTCCGTTCTTATACCTGTTTGTCAGGAAATACTATGTAGCATGGGCTGGTGTTATCATTGGATATGCGGCATATAAAGTTACAGAAAATGTCGGTACAGGCAGGCTTCCTTTTCGATTTATGTTTTATTTCCTGATGGGAATACTGATTTATTTAGCTGAACAGGAAAATAAAGATTTCAGGCTCTGTGCTGTTTTGCTGTTTTTGATACTGTTTTGTTTCCTGACAGGATCCGGCACAGCAGTGATTTCACCTGCTATTGCAGCGGTATATGTGGTAATGACAAGAAGAATCAAACCGCTATTGAATAAGTGGAATCTATGTTATAAAGTTGTTACTTTCATAAGTGTTATTTCATACTCATTATATTTGATACATGTGGCGGTGTTGCTTTTCCTTGATGAGATTTTTGATGAAAAGGGAATGCTATATGTCTTTTTGTTTGTATTACTTACATTAGGATTGTCGTGTATTACATACGTTTTTGTTGAAACTAAATTTGCAAGGAAACTGATGGGAATTTGGAGCAATTGATATGGTGGCTATGATCAGGAAAATGCTTTCTATTTTTGATAGAAAGCAAAGGGTAAAGATATATGTTCTTCTATTATTGATTTTAGGAGGAGCATTAATGGAAACATTGGGGGTTTCTGCTATTCTCCCGCTTGTTTCTGCTGTTACAGATCCTTCTATTATTGAGACAAATAAGTATTTCAAGGCCGTAAGTGATATTGTTGGAGTCCATGATCACAAGACGTTCATTTTGATTTTGACCCTGGGACTTATTGCTGTTTATGTAGTCAAGAATATATATCTTATTCTTTTGAACATTGCACAGAACACCTTTACGAACAACACTCAGAGGCGGATGTCAGTGAGCCTCATGAAGTCTTATATACAGCAGAACTTTCTTTTTCATTCGTATCATAATGTGGCGGATTTAGAGAGAAATGTTAACAGAGATATCAACAGCCTTATTTATGTTTTAACAAATCTGCTCATGCTGTTCACAGAAGTAATGGTGTGTGCTATGCTTGCGCTTTTTTTACTGATAACGGATTTTTCTACTACTATAGTCCTTGTATTGATAATGCTTGGATTCATGTTCTTTTTTATTAAAATCGTGAGGAAGAAGCTCAAGTTTTATGGGAATAATTCCCGATTGGCGGAGGCAGAAAAAAGCAAGTTTTTCCTTGAAGCCTTTGGCGGAATTAAAGAAGTTAAGGCAACCAGTACTGAAGACTATTTTGTGGAAAAGTTTGATAAGTCCTTTGCAAAGTTCACATATGCCAAGCGCATGGAACAGATATTGACATATATCCCCAGGCCACTAATGGAGTCCATCTGTATTTGTGGTATTTTGTTGTTTATGGCAATCAGAATAATGATGGGGACAGATGTAAATAGCTTTATTCCGGTAATGTCCGTTTTTGCGGTTGCGGCAATTCGAATGCTTCCTTCTTTTAACCGAATCAGTGGGTATATTGGATCTATTATGTTTCATAAGACATCGATAGATGGGCTGTATGATGATCTTATGGAAATGAGAAGACTGGAAGATAATAATGAATCGGATAATGGGCAGGAGATACCTTCCGGAGATATTGTGATCAGGGAGCTGAAATTTGCATACCCTTCCAAACAGGAGAAGATGATTCTTGATGGAGTGTCTTTTACTGTTCCGTACAATAAATCAGTGGCTTTTGTGGGCCCTTCAGGAGCTGGGAAGACCACGTTGGCGGATCTTATTCTGGGAGTTCTGAATCCAAATTCAGGAGAGGTATCTGTTGGCGGAGTTGATGTAATACAGAATAAATCCACATGGCATAGAAATGTTGGATATATTCCGCAGACAACATATTTAACAGACGATACAATAAGAGCTAATGTTGCATTCGGCATAGAAGAAGATAAAATTGACGATGCCAAAGTGTATGCTGCTATCGAGGCTGCGCAGCTTTCTGATTTCATAAAGGAACAGAAGGATGGCATTTACAGTAATATAGGTGACAGAGGAGTTAAAATATCCGGAGGTCAGAGACAGAGGATAGGTATTGCAAGAGCGCTTTACAACAATCCGGGAGTGATAGTGCTTGATGAAGCAACATCTGCTCTTGATAATGAAACAGAAAAAGCAGTTATGGATGCGATATACCAGCTGTCAGGTAAAAAGACAATTATAATTATTGCACACAGACTGACGACTATTAAGAATTGTGATCTTATCTATGAGATAAGAGATGGGAAGGCTACACAGGTAACTTATGAAGAGTACAACGCTGATCATTGAGCCAAGAGGAGGGCTGGGAAATAGGTTTTTGGTTATTTCATCAGCTTATAATCTTACTAAGGATTGTAATATTAGCAGGATTATTCTCTTGTGGGATAACATAAATGAATGTGGGTGTGATTTTGAGGATGTTTTTGCGGGGCTTCCTCAGATATTTAAAGTCCATAATCTTAAGTTTATCAACGAGTCATACAAGACAATGCTTACGCATTTTAGGCTTGGCAGTGTCATTGTTAAGGCGTTGCAGCGAGGACGTCATAAATTGTTTAAGCTGGCAATGAAAGTAGTAACTGAAGAGGTAAATCAGATAAAGACAAATGAGGAGATGAGCTCCCTCAGAAAAAGGATTATCAATAAAAAAAGAAAAAGGATATTCATTGAGAGCTATAATCAGTTCTATGGGGATGTAGACCTTTCTTTTGCTTCGTTTAATAAGGATGTAGTAGAAAGAGTTGACCGGTATAAGGGAAGACTTGGCACATATGATGCAATGCACATCAGAAGAACTGATAATGAAATGGCTATTAAGAATAGTCCGACGTATTTGTTCTATGACAAGATGGAAGAACTTATTGGTTCTGATGATAAGATAAAAGTTTATGTAGCAACTGATGACGAAGCTATTTTGAAGGACCTCAAGGATAAGTATCCCCAAAATGTGTATTCAGAAGCAACCAAGGCTGTTTCCAGAAGAACTTCAGAGGGAATACAGTTTGCGCTGTATGAAATGCTGATACTTGCGGGAGCAAAAAATCTTTATGCCAGTTACTATAGTACCTTTTCCAGCATGGCCAGCTGCATAGGTAGAAATAATATAACCATTCTGAAAAAGGAAAGCAGTATTGGTGAGTAATAGGCAAGCTGTGGTTACGAGAAAGAGGCTGGCGTCGGTAATATCTCGGCGATATAATATTCATAGAATACTGACTTTACTGAAGCGAAAGATTGAAAACAACCAAAATAGGAGACTATATGCCAAACAAACGTATAAGTGTATGTGAGCCGTTTTTAAATGGCAATGAAACTAAATATGTTATGGACGCTGTATCTACAGGATGGATATCTTCAAGTGGATCTTATGTGACAAAGTTCGAAGAGGCATTTTCCGGATACTGTGGAGTTAAACATGGAGTTGCTGTATGCAATGGCACTGTTGCTTTGCATTTGGCGCTCGCTGCCCTTGGGATAGGAAAGGGCGATGAGGTTATCATTCCCTCTTTTACCATGATAGCTACTGCGTTTGCCGTATGCTATGTGGGAGCAATGCCGGTATTCGTTGATGCTGATAAGGATACGTGGAACATTGATGTTACAAAGATTGAAGAAAAGATAACCTCTAGGACAAAGGCAATCATTCCGGTACATATCTTTGGAAATCCTTGTGATATGGATGCCATCGTGGATATTGCAAAAAGGCACAATCTTTTTATTGTTGAAGATGCTGCTGAGGCCCATGGAGCTACATATCACGGTCACAAGGTGGGAAGCTTTTCTGATATCGCCTGCTTTAGCTTTTTTGCCAATAAGAATGTTACTACAGGCGAGGGCGGCATGTGCGTAACGGATGATGAGAGATACGATGACCTTCTGCGTTATTACAAGAATGTCTGCTTCCCAACTCACGGGCCAAGGAATTATCTGCATGATGATATTGGATTTAACTATCGCATGAGTAATATTCATGCGGCTATCGGTCTTGCACAGACTGAAAAAGCTGATGATTACAAGAAAATGCGTATGACTAACCACATGCTTTACAAGAAGCATCTTGCTGATGTTTCCGGAATTATCTTCCAAAAAGATGAGGAAGAATCCGAAAATGTTGGATGGATGAATACCATCATTGTAGATCCTGATAAATATGGGCGGACAAGTGATGAACTGATAGCTCATCTTAAGGATAATAATATTGACACAAGACTTCTTTTTAAAAGCATGCATGTTCAGCCGGCTCTTAAGAAATACGGTTGTGATTGCAGTGGAGAGTATCCTGTGACAGATTTGCTTTCTGAAAATGGTTTTTACTTACCAAGTGCATCAAATCTAAACGAAGAGGATATCGCCCATATCTGTGGTGTTATCCATGAATTTGCCAGATAAGGGTTTCTAAATGAGAGTTGGAGTATATTTTGACGATGTAACGCCGGAAAAGGGCGGCGCATCCAGTATTTTAAAGACAATTGAACAGGAACTAAAAAAGGTTCAGGAAAAGTATGAAATCGTTATTTGCTTTAACGGCGGAATGAAGTTTCCATACAAGAGCATTCGAGAGAATCTTACTTACATCAATGTGGACAGGATCAGATATAAGAGTATACCTAAAATGTTTGTCAGAAATGCCGGAAATAGTATCAGAAATGCCGGATTAAGGTTTTTTTATCACTCTCCCAGGATATATAGAGAATCTTACCTTGACTATTTAGCAGAAAAAGAGGGGATAAATATCTTTTGGTTTACCTATCCTGCGGATGTTGATCTTACAACACCGTTCATTTACACAATATGGGATATTGGACACAGGGTGATGCCGGCCTTTCCTGAGACTACAAAGCCTATGTACAGATGGAATGGGCACGAAGCGCAGTGCGCAAGGATGCTTGCCAAGGCAACATTTATTCTTACCGGAAACGAGACCGGTAAAAGAGAGATATTGGAAAACTATAGTGTTATGGAGAGCAAAATTAGGATTGTGCCATTTCCGATAACTTTTTTTTGTTACGGAGATGAGGAAAAACCTAAGTTTGATTTACCTGAGAAATACTTTTTTTATCCCGCACAGTTTTGGCCGCACAAGAATCACATATGCATAGTGAAAGCAATTCATAATCTGAGAAAAGAGAAGGGCATTGATGCCCATGTGATTTTTACCGGCTCCGATAAAGGAAATAAGGGATATATAGAGAAAATGGCTAATGAATTGGGGGTAAGTGACCTTGTGCACTTCACTGGATTTGTTAGTTATGAAGAAATGAAGTATATCTATACCCATGCGCTTGCTACTATCTTTGCATCGCTTATGGGGCCCAATAACATCCCTCCGATAGAGGCTGTTTATTTGAAGTGTCCGTTGATTATTTCTGATATTCCGGGGCATAAAGAGCAGATGGGCGATGGAGTTACTTTTTTTGATGGATATGATTACGTAGATCTAGCTAGCAAAATGGCTTTGTTTTGCTGTGACGACAATCGTAAGGAAGAGGCAGTTGATAAACAGGAAGGACTAAGAAATAGTCTGATTGAGTATGATTATTCATCTGGAATCGTTGAAATACTTGATGAATTCGAAAAAATGGAAATGACATGGAAGTGACGCGAGTGGATATGTTAAATAAATAGATGTATTCGAAGTGGTGTTGAGGAAAAGACATGAATGATAATAAACTAGCCCCCATAGCAGTATTTGGATATAACAGGCTTGACAAGCTTCAAATGTGTATAGAATCATTGGCTAAAAATACTCTATCCAAAGATAGCGAGCTGTATCTTTTCATAGATGGATATAAGGAAAATAGAGATAGTGCTAAAGTGAAGGAAGTTCATGAATGGGCAGAGCGATTGGGCAGACATGATGATTCAGAGGGCTTGTCAAGTCGGTTCAGAATGGTTCATGTATCAATAAAAGATAATAATGTAGGCCTTGCAAATAGTATTATTTCCGGAGTAACAGACCTGATGAATGGATATAGCGAAGTAATTGTGGTGGAAGATGACCTGATTACTTCGCAAACTTTTTTAGAGTATATGAATGCTGGCCTAAAGTTCTATAGGGATGACCCTTCTGTGTGGTCAGTGGCAGCGTATGGCTATAAACTAAAGAGCTTAAAAAAATATGATCACGATGTTTATGCCAGTTATAGATCTTCTAGCTGGGGATGGGCTTCCTGGAAGGACAGATGGGAAAAAGTGGACTGGTCAGTTTCAGACTATGAAGTGCTATGTAATAGCAAATCACTTCAAAAACAATTGTGCTTGGGAGGCGGAGATCTTTATCCTATGCTCCAAAGGCAGATGCGTGGTGAATCAGATTCCTGGGCTGTAAGATGGGCATATGCTGCGGCAATGTATGGAATGGTAACGATTTATCCTAAGGTGGGATTGGTTTGCAACTCGGGATTTGATGGTAGCGGAACTCATTCAGGCATCCGAAAGACTAAGGATTACACGTTTTCTGGTAATAGTAAAGTTAATTTTGAACATGTCAAAATCGATGAACGAATCGCTAAAGAGTTTTATTTATTGCATACTGACACAATATGGAAAAAAGTAAAAAGAAATACATCTCCTATTAAAATGGTGAAATTATTAAAAAAATGGTTGTTCCATATCGTCGAGTAAAAGTCAAGCTTTGTGCTTGTGGCAGGAAGATAAGAGGTTATGAACATCGTTTTTCTTAAGCTATATATTACTAACGAAGTGAATGATGTGTTTTACAATTCCCAGGAGATGGGGATGGCTAGAGCATTGGTAAAGGCCCATCCTGAGCACCATGTAGATATTGTGCTCTTGTCTCGCACTGTATCTGCGAGGCAAGATGCGATCGTCGCTTCGAAAGGTAGGGATGAGAGTGGAGCTTCTTCGGGAGATGATAGGATTGTAATCCATACCTTACCGGGAAAAGGGATTGGACATCATGGCATTATTGACCTCGATATCCTGAGAGAATTAAAAGCGGATTTGGTACATCTACTGGCTGACAATATGCTGTATGCTCCGAAGTTGATAGACTACTGCCTTGAGAATAACATCAAGTGTCATCTATACATTGGAACCTTGTTCACGGACAGCAGCGATGGCTTAAAGCAGACCATTAGCAAGTTAATGCTTGGATGGAATATCAGGGCATACAAAAAAGTTCCTGTTTATGCTAAGACTCCCTATGTTCAGAAGCAGCTTAATGCCCAGGGAGTTATGGCAAAGCTTGCACCGGTAGGACTTCCACAGGAAGGACTTAAGGTTTCTGATAGAGATATTTATGAGATCAGAGAGCACTATGGAATGCCCTTTAATGTGAAGATTCTGCTATTTGTTGGCCGTCTCGAGGAATACAAAAGACCCATAGAAGCTGTAGAACTCTTAAAAAATCTGAATGACTCGGGTGGAAACTACCATCTCCTTATGATTGGTGACGGCGTTATGGCGTCTGAGCTTGATACAAGGGTAAAGGAGTTGGGGCTTCAGGGGAGTGTGAGGCGGATTCCCAAGATACCAAACTCCGAGATGGCTGAGATATACAAAGCTTGCGACTTCTTCATTAACTTTAACAGAGTTGAGATCTATGGCATGGCAATTCTGGAGGCAATGGTTGGCTTTTGCCCTGTTCTTGCCATGAGAGCACCAGGGCCTGAGTTTCTTATAGACGACGGAAAGACCGGATTCCTTTGTGACTCGGAAACAGAGATGAGGAAGAAGATAGCTCTTTTATCCAAGGATGATAATCTCAGGCAGGAAATAACTGGGAACGCCAGGGAGCATGTGGTAAAGGACCTTACCTGGGATAAGACGATAGAAGTCTTTGAAGACTGGAAATAATTATGAATGTAGCTGTAATACTTACCTGTTTCAACAGGTCTCAAAAAACTTCAAATTGTCTTAGAACACTGATCACGGGCAATCCGTCCCTGTACTTTCGTTTCATTGTGGTAAATGACGGAAGCACCGACGATAGTGCGCAGGAACTATTAAAAATAGATGAGGAATACCACAATGTAACCCTTATAAACACTGAAGGGAACCTGTACTATTCAAGAAGTATGCGCCGTGGAATGGAGTGGCTGAACAACTCCGGGAAACGCTATGACTACGTACTTCTGGTGAATGATGATGTGACCTTTAACGCTGGTGCAGTAGAGAAGCTGATCAAGGAGAGCGAAGCCAAGGACGGAGCCATAATAGTTGGTGCAACCTGTGACGATAAGGGCAACTTTACTTATGGCGGAGTCAGGAATAAAGGAGCTGTGGCTGTTGAGTATATCTCAAATGAGCACCCGGAGGTACATTGTGACAGCTTTAATGCCAACTGTGCGCTTATTCCCTGGAAGGATTACGTAAGCGTTGGACCTATGGATGGCTATTATGCCCATGCCATGGGGGATTTTGACTATGGATTTGACCTTCACCGTCATGGAGCGAAGATATATACTTCAAGTTTTCTTGTAGGAGTTTGTAACAGAAATCCTGTGGCAGGAACCTGGGGAGACACCAGTCTTTCCTTTGGTGAAAGGCTAAGGAAAAAGGAGAACCCAAAGGGGCTTCCCTTAAAATCATATTTCCATTATCTTAAAAAGAATTACGGAGTAGGAAAAGCGATGATTTTTAGTATCACGCCATATATTAAAATGTTGTTGGGACAGCTTAGGAGCAATTGATAATGAATTCATCTAAATCTAAAAAGAAAATATATATTGCAGAAGTGGTAGTTGTTTTATTCTATTTGGGGCAGATGCTCTTTTTTCATTTCAATGCCGAATTACTAGTTGATTATGATAGATTCAAAAGGTATTTCGTGTATCTTGTAATAATTTTTTCTTTTATAAATTTAGTGATATGCTTTAGGGACAAGAGCCCTGAGGAACAGAAAGCCTGGCTCGTGGTATTATTGGTGACTTTTTTGTCTTCTATTCCGTTAATGTTTAAGGGAATTAATATGAATGGACATGATATAGAATTTCATGTTTTCAGGGTTGAAGGGTTGCTTCAAGAGTTGAGGATGGGACATATTCCGGCTAGAATATATTCCATGTGGTGTAACGGCTATGGATATCCTGCACCTATTTTTTATGGCGATGTTCTTTTAATATTTCCTGCAGTGCTGAGAATCTTTGGATTTTCAATTACTACTGCTTTTAAGTTCTTTATTTTTGCTGTTAATCTGGCTACGGCTATTATTTCGGTTATTTGTTTTGAGAAACTGTTCAACAGCCAGAAGATAGCGCATCTTCTCGCTTTCGCTTTTTGTCTTAATCCATATAGGCTTACAGATGTATTTATAAGGCACGCTGTCGGTGAGTACTGTGCAATGATATTCTTTCCGCTTATAGCGTTTGCTTTTGTTATGATCTATGAGGGAGGATATGTCTATAGCATTTTACTGGCTCTTGGAATGACAGGAGTAGTGCTTACTCATACTTTGTCGATTGAAATCGTTTCTTTTGCATTGCTGGTTTTCTTTATTATAAGATTTAGGGAGAGTTTTAAGATTCGGACTATAAAGCTTTTTGCGCTAGCTGTGTTTTTTACGACTTTACTTAGTGCCTTTTTCGTTGTCCCGCTTGCAGATTATCTTATTAGAGCTATGACTATGTCTACAGTTAGTGTGAACAGTGGCCTGAAGATTCAGGGAAGTGGAATCAGTATAGCAGAGCTTTTTACCTTTTTTGCTAATGATCCGGATTCACACGTGCAACTTACCCCCGGAATATTTCTTTTCCTGGTACTTGGCTTGGCTATATGGCTTATTATCAAAGGTCTTGCCACAAAGGAGATTAAGGTACTTACTATCACTTCAGCATTGTTTTTGCTAATGTCGACCAATGTATTTCCTTGGAATCTTATCGCTGATATTAAGGTTCTTAACATTATAACTCAGGTACAGTTTGCTTGGAGATATCTGGGAGTTGCATGTATTACACTGACGCTTCTTTTGGGATATATTCTGAAAGAGCAGAAAATACGGAATGTTTTGTGTGATCAATATAAGATTAATGTTTCACGCTACTGCGTTATCCTTACTACAGTGACATCACTTGTCTTTGTGAGCCTTTTTGCTTTTGATCCATCCCTTTATTACTATGAGGAAAGAGACACATATTTCCCTCAGGGACTGGCTGAATATTCGAGAGTTGGGATTGGGGATTCAGGTTATGTTCAGACTGATTTCGAACTGTATACAGGAGAAGTTTTTGGTGATTTTGAGAGCGTGGAAATACTTGATAATACCGGACTTAATATGACCGTGGCTATCAGGAACAAACAGAAAGAAGTACAGGTTGTGCTTCCTAGAACCAATTATCCCGGCTACAGGGTTGGTGATGATTTCGGCAACAGTTATGACGTGTATGACAGCGACAATCTTCTTGTGGCATTTGATCTTCCTGCAGGGTTTGACGGGAAAATATATTTGTCTTATGTGCAGCCCTGGTACTGGAATGTGGCTTTGGCTGTTTCAATAATTGCAGTTATGGGATTAATTCTATTTCTGTGTTTCTCAAAAAGAAGGAACTGGAGACATTCTGGAGAATGAGATATAATTAAGATGTCATATTTTATTGGAGTTTGAGCGTGAATAGTAAGACAGGATTACGTTATCCTATTAGGAGAATATTTTTCATTGACGAGCTGGCAGTTTTGACGGCTTGTTTTTTGTCTTTAAAAATAAGGTTTGGAGAGAACTTCAGCAACTGGGCAAGCATATTTAATGGCCTTTATGTGGAGTTTATTTTTTATCTTTGCATCATTCAGGCGTTGGTGTTCTTTGCATATGATGCCAGAAGGGTTTCCGTGTTCCTTCAGGATCCGGTGGAGAATTTCATGTCGGTTCTTAAGAGCAAAATCCTGATGATCGTACTGGTGATGTTCTACCTCTACGGAGCTCAAAAGGGGGAACTGTCCTCAAGGCTTGTGGTGGCGCTGCTGTTTTGTCTTTCTGTGTTCATTGGCTACGCCTTCAGGATGACATACAGGAAGATATTCCTTAAGAACCACGCCTGGGAGACAAGGCTTAGGACTATGGAGCTTAGGGCTCCTTATCCTGGCAGCAAGGAGATAGTAAAAGAGCTTCAGGACGGCGGTTACGATAATGTACTGATCCACCCAATTTTCAAAGATGGGGAAGTGGATGATAGCACCCTCCAGACTCTTAAAACTTGTGAAAAGGCTGGCATAAGGGCGTTTATAGGCCTTGAAACACAGGGCTACAAGGTTCGTTCCGGAATTGTGACTGATGTAAAGGGCTATGCTACGATTCCTGCCTACATCCGCAAGGAGAAGTTCAAGCTTTTTGGCATTAATTACAGCATTGCAAGGCCTGAGGAGGCTGTTCATCATGTCATAAGACACATCAAGGAACTAAGTGGACAATATATCTGCTTCTCTAACGTCCACACCTCTGTTATGGGAAAAGAGAATTCGGACTACCGGGAGGTTCTTAACAGTGCAGCTTTTGTCTTCCCTGATGGAAAGCCTGTTGCAGTTCTTCAGCAAAAGAATGGCATCATGGGAGCTGAGCGTGTGGCCGGTCCGGACTTCATGGAGCATATGTTCAGAAATACTCAGGATGGAAAAATAAGCCATTTCTTCTATGGTTCATCCCAGGAGACAATTGATGCCCTTAGAGAGAATCTTGAAAGAAACTATCCTGGAATTAATATAAAGGGAATGTATTCTCCGCCTTTCAGACCTTTATCTGACGAGGAGGACAAGGCAGACGTTGATATGATAAATGAGTCTGGAGCAGATATTGTGTGGATCGGTCTTGGCGCTCCGAGACAGGAAAAATGGATGAATGCCCACAAGGGCAAGATTAACGGAGTAATGATGGGAGTTGGTGCCGGTTTCGACTTCCACGCCGGAACCATCAAAAGAGCTCCTGCATGGATCCAAAAGATTGGTTTTGAGTGGCTCTACCGCCTGTTCCAGGATCCGGGACGTCTCCTTAAAAGATACGTTGTTACCAACGCCAAGTTCTTCTGGTACCTTGTAACCAGCCGATAAAAGCGACTTAAAACATCTCAAAAGCAACTCTGTTACGGAGTTGCTTTTTTCTGTTTGCGCGCCATGGGCGCGCTCTAACGGGTGCAAGTCCCGAACACGCCCAGATAGTGGGAAGTGTATAGCCGAACAGCAAGGGTGTCCATTGTGAGGTGGAATCTGAAGGAAGCTGTAAGCAAATCTCTGGTCCGACGGACAGAAATCACATATAAGGCTAGGCTACGAGAGATAAGTTGGCAGAAAGCAACGAAGTCTAATAACTATCACATTTGTAGTAGCAGAGTAAATGTGGCGGATATATGGAGAGAAAGAGCGTGCACCTTAAGCGTGGAGATCTCACAGAGGTTTCATTAGCCTAGTAACAACGAACTGTGAGAAGTCAGCCGAACCCATAGTAGCGAGGAAGTCTCTGTAATGGAGATGGAGTGAAGGGGTGAACAATCAATAAGTTTGAGTATGTCTCGTGTTGCAGAAATGACAACACCTGCCGTAACCAATCGGGATAAAGGTGGTCAAATCAAGCGAGGCGGAAAGGAAAGAACGCATGGACACAAGTAGTCTAATGGAGCAGATACTATCTAGTGATAATCTCAACAGAGCATATCTGCAAGTCGTACGAAACAAAGGTGCAGAGGGAGTGGACGGAATGAAGTACACAGAACTCAAGGAACATCTTGCAAAGAACGGCGAAATCATCAAGGAACAGTTGAGGACAAGAAAGTATAAACCTCAGCCAGTACGAAGAGTGGAGATACCAAAGCCTGATGGCGGTGTCAGAAACCTAGGAGTACCAACAGTAACAGACAGATTCATACAACAAGCCATAGCACAAGTTTTAACACCAATCTATGAGGAACAATTTCATGACCACAGTTATGGATTCAGACCTAATAGATGTGCACAGCAAGCAATCCTAACAGCGCTCGACATGATGAATGACGGTAATGATTGGATTGTAGATATTGACTTGGAAAAGTTCTTCGACACAGTTAATCACGATAAACTTATGACTATCATAGGTAGAACCATAAAAGATGGAGATGTTATTTCTATTGTTAGAAAATACCTAGTCAGTGGAATCATGATTGATGATGAGTACGAGGAATCTATTGTGGGAACACCACAAGGAGGGAATCTCTCGCCATTATTGGCGAATATCATGTTGAATGAACTTGATAAGGAGATGGAAAAGCGTGGGCTTAACTTTGTAAGATACGCAGATGATTGTATCATCATGGTTGGTAGTGAAATGTCTGCTAATAGAGTTATGAGAAATATCTCCCGATTCATTGAGGAGAAACTAGGTCTCAAGGTCAACATGACCAAGAGTAAAGTGGACAAGCCGCAAGGACTTAAATACCTTGGATTCGGATTCTACTTTGATTTCAGGGCGCATCAGTTTAAGGCAAAGCCACATGCAAAATCAGTAGCAAAGTTTAAGAAGAGAATGAAAGAACTAACTAGCCGTAGTTGGGGCGTTAGCAACAGTTACAAGGTGGAAAAGCTCAATCAGCTCATCAGAGGTTGGATAAATTACTTCAAGATAGGTAGTATGAAAACACTTTGCAAGGAAATGGACTCAAGAATTCGTTTTAGATTGCGTATGTGTATTTGGAAACATTGGAAAACTCCACAGAATCGTATAAAGAATTTGATGAAGCTTGGAGTTGATAAAGACACGGCTTGGAGTACAGCCTATACGGGCAAGAGGATAGCCTATGTATGTCAGCTAAGAGTAATGAACTTTGCGATAAACAAAGAAAGACTAACCCGCTTTGGATTAGTCTCAATGTTAGATTACTACACCGAAAGATATGTTACTTGTTAAGTTGATTGAACCGCCGTATACGGAACCGTACGTACGGTGGTGTGAGAGGTCGGGAAAATTTATTTAATTTTCCCTCCTACTCGATTGGCATCCTTTTATAAATATCCTTTGACCCACGGCGGGTGTGGCTGTATAATGTTCTACGATTGTTATGAAATAATGGGAGCATGAAATGAATCAGAAATACAAGACCTTTCAAACGTATATGCTGTGGGGAATAGATATGGTGTGCATTGTGGTCACCTACTTTTTTGCTACATGGCTAAGATACAATGCAACCAGGGACTACGGTGACAAGACGCTGCACTACATGGTGTGCGTAATATTCCTTCTGGCGTGTTCAATCTACACCTTCCTGGCAGACTGGAATAGAGACTTTATCTTACGTGGCTACGCAAAAGAGCTGTTCTCGGTTCTGAAAACCATTGGCATCATGGTACTGGGAACACTGGTAACTGTTTACTTTCTGAACTGGACTAACATCCTTTCCAGATTTGTGATCATCAACTTTATCTGGATGGATATAGTGCTTACCTATATCTGCAGGATTCTGTTCAAGAGATTTTTATGGCGCCACATCAACAGCGAGAACAATGTTACCAAGGTCGTGGTTGTTTCAGAAAAGGCCTTGATGGAGAACACCATCAAAAGACTTATTACTGAAGGCGAGAAGGTTGGATACAAGGTTGTAAGAGCCTACTGCGCAGATGCAGAAAAGCCTGAAGGTGAAGAACCCTGGTACATCGAGGGAGTTCATGTACATTACGGTATAAATGATCTTACCTCAAGGCTTATCACTGATCCCTTTGACGAGGTAATGATCAATGCACCTCATATTTCTCAGGGACAGCTTGAAGACGTGATTCTTGGTTTTGAGGAGATGGGGGTTACAACCCACTACAACCTGGAGCTTCCAAGCGTAGGAATGGCTCGTGCTCAGGTTGAGGAGTTCATGGATTATTCAGTTCTGACCTATTCCATGAACCGAACAAGCTACAAGAGGCTCTTTATAAAGAGATTTTTCGATATCATTGGTGGATTTGTGGGACTGGTTCTTACAGGAATTATCACTATCTTCCTTGGACCTGCCATCAAGCTTGATTCTCCTGGCCCAATTTTCTTCTCCCAGACCAGAGTAGGAAAGAACGGCAGACGTTTTAAGATCTACAAGTTCAGGTCCATGTACATCGATGCTGAGGAACGAAAGAAAGAGCTTGAGGCACAGAATGAGGTTAAGGGTCTCATGTTCAAGATGGAGAATGACCCCAGAGTTACCAAGGTTGGAAATTTCATTCGCAAGACCAGTCTGGATGAGTTTCCTCAGTTCCTGAACGTCCTTAAGGGCGAAATGAGTCTTGTAGGCACAAGACCCCCGACAGAGAATGAGTTTGAGCAGTACAACGAGCATTACAGAAGACGTCTTTCAATGACGCCCGGTCTTACAGGCCTTTGGCAGGTGAGCGGTCGAAGCAATATTGAAGACTTTGACGAAGTAGTTAAGCTGGACCTAAAATATATCGACAACTGGAGCCTTACTGAGGACTTCAAGATCCTGCTGATGACAGTGGGGGTAGTTCTTTTCGGCAAAGGAGCAAAGTAAAGATTTCGAGGCAATCCTTAGGGGTTGCCTTTTGAATTACTATGGAAAAAAATGGGGAATCGGTGGTAAAATACCATAAGGGATTAAAATGAGGAGGGTATGCGTAAATGCTTGATAAGAATGTAAGCCTTGAAGGCAGGAGAATCCTGGTTACAGGGGCGGCGGGGTTTATTGGTGCCAATCTTGTGATGGAACTAATTAAAAGATATCCTGACTGCCGTATACTTGGCGTTGACAATGTAAATGATTACTACGATGTGGGCATAAAGAAGTACAGGCTTGATAAGATCGCAGAAGTCGTAAATGAGGATGAGCAGTTTGAACTGGTTCGTGGAAGCATTGCTGACAGGATCCTGATTGATAATGTGTTTAATGAGTTTAAGCCTGAGGTTGTGGTGAATCTGGCTGCCCAAGCGGGAGTTAGATATTCTATAGAGAATCCTGATGCCTACATGGAATCCAATGTGATGGGATTCTACAATATTCTCGAGGCTTGCAGACATAATCCCGTTCAGCATCTGGTGTATGCCTCAAGCTCAAGTGTTTACGGCGCAAATAAGAAGATTCCATATAGCGTAGATGATAAGGTGGATAATCCGGTATCTCTTTATGCTGCAACCAAGAAGAGCAATGAGCTTTTGGCACACGCATATTCAAAGCTCTATGGAATCCCTGCAACAGGCCTAAGGTTCTTTACCGTATATGGACCTGCAGGCCGCCCTGATATGGCTTACTTCGGTTTTACTAATAAGCTCCGCAACGGAGAGACTATAAAGATATTTAACTTTGGCAATTGCAAAAGAGATTTCACCTTTGTGGACGATATCGTAGAAGGCGTTGTGAATGTGATGCAGGTAGCGCCTGCTGAGAACGAAAACGGTGCCAGATATAAGGTCTATAACATTGGCAACAACGATCCGGTGAACCTTCTTGATTTTGTAGATATCCTCCAGCAGGAGCTGGTTTCAAATGGTGTGCTTCCAGAGGATTACGATTTTGAAAGACACAAGGAGCTGGTGCCAATGCAGCCGGGAGATGTGGAAGTTACTTATGCTGACACGAAGGCTTTGGAGGAAGACTTTGGTTTTAAGCCGTCGACACCTTTAAGGGAGGGCCTTAGGTCTTTTGCAAAGTGGTACAAGGAGTATTACAGGATATGAAACTTAAAACATCAGCGATAAGCTGGGGAGTGACTTGCTTATATATACTGTGTATCATCCCATTGCTTTGGGTTGCCTGGTACAACTATCCATCGGCAGATGATTTTTCTATGGGCTACAGAGCTTATTGGGATTACAAGGCTTCAGGCGGGAATGTCTTTGCAGCAATCTGGGCTGCTTTGTACATGGCTTGGTACGACTATATGAACTGGATGGGGTACTATACTTCGACCTTTTTTCTGTCGCTTCCACCCAGTGTTTTTGATGAAAGACTGTATTTTCTTGGAGCTTATATCCTTATTGGGGCTTTAAGCCTGTCAACAATCTACCTGTTCAAGGTGATATTTGTAAGAGTCCTTGGAAGAGACAAACATCTCACAAACTGCATTACGATGCTTACACTGCTTATGACTGTTGTGTGCCTCCCCAGAGGTGGCACGAGAGTTGAGGCTTTCTACTGGTACTGTGGTGCGGCAAATTATATTCTGATGTATTCCTTTGGGCTTTTCTACATTGGATTACTGCTATCTGCAGTTGTAGATGAGAAGCGCCGGAAAAGAATCTTTCACATTGTTATGGCCTGTATCACAGCAATTCTCGTGGGCGGCGGAAATTATATGTCATCCCTTTGTGCGGCTGTTTTCACATTGATGTTTATTGTGTGGGTTTTCTACAGGAAGAAAGACAAGGTTTTTCTTATGCCTGCGGTTGTTAACCTTGTAGCCTTTGCCCTTAGCTGTCTTGCTCCAGGAAACAATGTCCGTGGAAGTGATGTTCAGGGCTTTGGATTTGTTAAGACTATTTTTATCTCTATATACTATGTGCTGGATCTATGCATTAATGAATGGACTACCTGGGCGGTATTGCTGCTTCTTGTTATGTGTATGCCTTTCATGTGGAAGATGACAAAGGACTGTAAGCTGACCTTTAAGTATCCTTTGCCGGTGCTGTTCTTTGGATATATGTTTACAGCTGCCAATGTGGCACCACCTTTGTTCAGTCTGGCTAATATTGAGTCCGGAAGACTTCGTGCACTTTTCTATATCCAATACATTTTGTTATTGGTGCTGTGCCTGTTCTATGTTTTGGGATGGATTAGGACGGTTGTTACAGGAAATAAGTCTGGCTCGGAGCATGCTGAAAGTCAAAACATTGGGTATATCTCAGGAGCATCTGCTAAAATGCTGTGTGTTTCTGCTATTCTATTTGCGGTTTTGTCTATTATTACAGTTATTCCTGATATGGATTTCTTTTCCACCACCTGTGCTATAGAAGATATAGCCAGTGGTGAAGCGGCTTATTACAGGCAGCAGAACATGGAAAGAAGAGAACTGATGCTGGATGATTCTGTCACAGATGTGGTAGTTGAAAGCTATAAATATGAGCCTGATATGATATTCCTGGTGGATATTACCACGGATCCTGAGTTCTGGACAAATAACAGCATGAGAAGATATTATGGTAAGAATAGTGTTGTAAGGACGGAGAAGTAATGGCAAAGTATAAAAAGTTTGTCTCTGTGGTTGCCTACATGTGCAATTCCGGGGACAGCGTTGAGAATTTCATCAAAAGTGTTATGGGTGAGGCGACAGCTCTTTTTGATAAGTGTGAGCTGGTGTTGGTGAATGATGCCTCTACTGATGACAGCCTTGAAAAGGTCCGTGGGTACTTTGATAAGAATCCTTCGGATTACATGGTGAGCATTGTTAAGCTTGCTTCCAGACAGGGCGTGGAGATGGCCATGAATGCCGGAAGAGATCTGGCAATTGGAGACTTTATCTACGAGTTTGATGACTGCGTAGTGGACTACGACATGACAGTTGTTGGAGAAGCCTTCGAGGAGTGCCTTAAGGGTAACGACGTGGTGTCAGTATCTTCTGATTCAAGGACCAGGTTGTCATCAAGGCTCTTTTACCATGTGTATAACAGATTCAGCGGAACTCAGCACCCCATCGGAAATGAGACCTTCCGCGTGCTTTCAAGGCGCGCTGTAAACCGTGTCAAGGCCATGGGAGTTTATATTCCTTACCGTAAGGCTGTGTACATGAACAGCGGACTTAAGGTTACCGGCATAAGCTACAAGTCAATGGCAGCCGGCAGAGGAACGCATTCAGTTAAAAGAAAAAGAACCGGACTTGCACTGGATTCCTTCATTTACTTCACAGATGTGATGGAGAAGGTATCCTTGGCCATCAGCGTGGCATTCTTTGTTATTGCGCTTATCGTTGTGATCTACGTGGCACAGAGCTTCTTTATGGATGAGCAGCTGGAATCCGGCTGGGTTTCTGTTATGGGATTCTTATCCATCGGATTTTTGGGAATCTTCTCGCTGCTGACTATAGTGCTGAAGTATCTTTCAGTTGTTGTGAGCCTGGTATTTAAGCAGCAAAGGTACCTGGTTGAGGACGTGGAGAAGATTTCCGGGAATTGAGCGCATGAAACGAGCAAGGTAAGGCTACTGCTTCTTTGAAATGGATTTCTACGTAGCATGAAATGGCGCTGGACTCGGAAAAACTTAATACAGAATGCTACTTAAACGTGATTTATTTATGATAAGTAGCATAAGCTCAGCCATCAAACGCATAAAGAGGCATTTTGAGGCTACTTTGCTGTAAGTATTGTGGTAGAAGTAGCTTTGGCATAGAAATACTTGATAGGATGATTTGATTTGGGGACTAATAATACTTACGACAAGATAATAATAGGCGGTGGGCTGTATGGCCTTTATGCTGCGACCTTTTGCGGGAAACGTGGAGAGAAGGTGCTGGTGCTGGAGTACGACGATGCGCCTTTCAAGAGGGCGACGTACATCAACCAGGCCAGGGTACATATGGGATATCATTATCCGAGATCTCTTTCTACGGCACTTAAGTCAGCTGGATATTACCGCAGATTCCATGAGGACTACGGGTTCTCTATTCATGAAAAGTTTAAGCAAATTTATGCTACCAGTGGACAGTTTTCATGGACAAATGGAGAGCAGTTTAAGGATTTCTGCAAGGCAGCAGGGATCTACTGTAAGGAGGAAGCACCTTCGGCTTATTTCAAAGATGGAGCTGTAGATGGAGCGTTTCTTACTGAGGAAGATACCTACGATGCGATGATCCTCCGTGACTACTTCCTGGATGAGATTGCAAAGCTTCCGGGAGTTGAATTACAGCTGAACGCAAGGCTTGGATTCATACACAAGCTTTCGGACAGATATGAGGTTGGATATGGAATCGCGGATGAAAATACAGGCAGCCACGTGGCGTCAGCTCCTTTTGTGCTGAACGCAACCTACGCATCCTGCAACCAGATCCTCAAGATGGTGGAAGACAAGACAGGCTCAAGTGATGATGACTTCAAGTCCTTTGGAATAAAATATGAGCTTTGCGAGATCATTCTCTGCAAGCCCTCCAAGGCTTTGGAACCCTACGGCTTTACAGTTATGGACGGACCATTCTTTTCGATTATGCCTTTTGGAAAGACCGGCTATCATTCACTGACTTCTGTTACCTTTACGCCTCATGTTACAAGCTACGATGAGGTTCCGAAGTTCAGCTGCCAGATTGGAACAGACTGCAAGCCGGAGCAGCTTTGCAACTGCAACGACTGTCCTAATAAGCCGGCATCTGCCTTTGATTACATGAGTCATCTGGCTGAAAAGTACCTGCTTCCTGAGTACGGCTACACCTATGAGAAATCTCTTTTCTCCATGAAGCCAATTCTTAAGAGCAGTGAAGTGGATGATTCCAGACCAACAACAATCCGGGTAAGCAGCACAAATCCTACATTTGTCAGCGTGCTTTCCGGAAAGATCAACACGGTTTATGACCTGGATGAATACCTTAAGTAAAATATATGGAGATATGAGTTAATGACAGTAGATATACTTTTCCCGGTTCTGAATGAGCACCTCCGCTTAGAGCGCGGAATCAGGAGGACCATGGAATACCTTGATAAGAATAAGAGCATTCTGGAAAAGGATGCGACTTTTACCCTGACGATTGTGGATAACGGCTCAGATGATGACACGCCTGAAATCGCACAGCGCCTGGTAAAAGAATTTTCGGACCACGATACACCTTATATAACTGTAAGATACTTCCGCCTTGAGCAGAGAGGTGTTGGAATTGCCTTCAGAAAGGGCGTTGAAGAGTGTACTTCAGACGTGGTTGGTTACATGGATATTGACCTTTCCACAGATATCAGTTACCTTCAGAAGATGATCGAGATCTTCAGGGATAAGCCTGAGATAGTGTACGTAAATGCTTCCAGATTCTCTAAGGAATCTGATGTATCTGGTCGTAAGTGGTACAGGAAGATAACTTCAAAGGGACTTTTGATTATCCTTAAGAGCGTCCTTAAGATGAAGAGCACCGATGCAATCTGTGGCTTCACCTTCGTTCGTAAGCCCGAAGCCCTCCGCCTCGTATCCGAGTGCTCCAACGACAACGGCTGGTTCTACATGATCGAGTTCCTGCTCCGCGCAGAGAGAGATGGAATGAATATTTTAGATATGCCTGTTGAGTGGGTCGAAGACTATGATACAACGGTAAACGTGCCAAAGACCGTCAAGAACTATCTGATCAACATCAGGCGACTTAAGAAGGAATTCGACAAAGAAGATAGAGCGAGAAAGTAATCTATGTTTATATGGTGCCGGCAATCTAGCAAATGTTATGTGCAAGGAGCGATTCTTCAGCTCTATGGAGAGAAGACAGGCTCACAGCTTGGCTTCTCGGAATGTTTTGAGCTCTTGAGCAGAGTACTTGGCGAGGTATTTTTCGAGCCTAGTACGAGCCAAGGGCATGCACTTAACGAAGTGTTTTTGAGTTTAGTGCAGTGTCCCAGAGCGACGGTACATACATTTGCTAGATTGACGGCACAGAGGAAGGAGATAATGCAATGCTGAAACGAATTGATCTTACAAGAGACTATCATAAGCATAAGGCTGAATATATGGCTGCCATTGAGGCGGTGTGCGAGGAGACTGCTTTTTCCGGTGGCTCTTTTGCTGATAAATTTGATAAGGAGTTTGCGGACTACTGCCACGTTAAATATGCAACCGGCGTAAATAACGGCACCACAGCACTTCAGGCTGCTATGATCGCGCTGGGAGTTGGCCCTGGGGATGAAGTTATTGTACCTGCCAACACTTATATTGCGACAGCCTGGGGCGTTACCCATGCTGGAGCAACCCCTGTTTTTGTGGACTGTACAGCTGACACCTGGGAGATTGATCCTTCGAAGATCGAGGAGAAGATCACAGATAAAACCAAGGGCATTATCGGCGTTCACCTTTATGGACAGCCCTTTGATTTTGCAGGGGTTAAGGCTATAGCTGATAAGCATGGACTTTTCGTTGTTGAGGACTGCGCTCAGGCCCATGGTGCTGAGTTTGAAGGAAAGAGGGTTGGCGGACTTGGAGATATCGGATGCTTCTCTTTTTACCCGGGAAAAAATCTCTATGCCTTCGGTGAAGGCGGATCCTGCACCTCTAATAACGAAGAATATATTGACACGATCAACGTGCTTAAAAACCAGGGATGTCGCGTAAGATATTATCACGAGAGGATTGGCTACAACATGCGTCTTGAGGGTGTTCAGGGAGCAGTGCTTTCTGTAAGCCTTAAGTATCTTGATGAATGGACAGCTCGTCGCCGTGAGATCGGAAAGCGCTACATGGCTGAGATCAAGAACGATAAGTTCGTGCTCCAGGCTCACCCTGAGAACACTGATCCTGTGTTCCACCTCTTTGAGGTTCAGGTGCCTGATCCGGACGCATTCCTTGCATACATGGCTAAGAACGATGTTGAGTGCAACAGGCACTATCCTGTTCCCTGCCATCTCCAGAAGGCCTATGCAGACCTGGGATACAAGGAGGGTGACTGCCCTAACGCAGAAAGACTTGCTGCTCACTGTGCAACATTGCCTCTTTTCCCTGAGATGACAGATGAGGAAGTGGCTCTTGTAATAAAGCTCTGCAACGAGTATTAAGATGAATAAGGCGCTGAATATATTCAACAGAATAATAGCCGGCTGTCTTATGCTTGCAGCTGTTGTGGTTCTGGTGGTGAGCACATTCACTACCATCTATTACGACATGCATATTGACGTGGATTTTCCACAGTATGGAAAAGAAAATATCCCGCTTTTGGCAGTTCTGGTGGCAGCAGTATTTTTGGTATTCTGGCTGATCTACAGGGCTAAAGGCTTTCAGAAATCCTACATTTTTTTAGGACTGATGCTTTGCTTTGTAACTGCCTATTGCCTTACGTTGATCTTTTCTATAAGACCTCTTCCTGTGGATGATTCTCTTTTCCTGGATAATGCTATCAACGACTTTATGGATGGGGATTACAGCTCACTGACCAGTGGAGGTGGATACCTTAACACCTGGCCCTTTCAGCTTGGATATGTTGCATTTGGCCAGATCATGGTGAGCATTTTTGGAAAGAGCAATTACTTCGCCTGGGATATTGTGCAGCTCTTTTGCATACTTATCACGATTTATCTGATCTATAAGATAACCTGGGAACTTTTCGAGGATGAGGAAGTTTGCGGTATTGTGGCGCTGCTTTCTATGGGCGCTTTATTCTTTTATAACTATGTGACCTATATTTACGGCGATATTCTGAGTATGGCACCTCAGACGCTGGCTCTGTACATGATGGTTCTGTATGTTAAGCGGGAAAAAGATGGCTATGCGCTGATCTCGGCCATTTCCATAGCCTTGGCGGTATTGCTTAAGACCAACAGTGAAGTGACATTGATCGCGCTGGTGATGATACTGATAGGGAGTGCTTTTCGCTCTAACTGCCAGAAGGTAGATGGGGAAAATGGTGAAGGAACTGCTGCAGATGGCAATGCTACGGTCATAAAAACAAAGAGCAATCTGCCTAGACGCCTCGTCAACCGAATAATCCTGGCAGTCATAATGGTCCTCATAACTTTTGGTGCAAAAGCCGGAGTGGATGCCTATTACTGTCATCTTACCGGCCTTCAGGAAATCCCGGGAGGAAGCCCTGCCTGGTCCCATATAGCTATGGGCCTTCAGGAAAGTGAGCTGGAGGATGGATGGTATAATGGATATAATTATCAGGTCTTTGGTGAGAATGGCTATGACACAGAAAAGACCGCGGAAGTAGCCAAAGCCAATATAATGGAGACCTTGACGGACTTTGCCCATAGGCCTTTGCATGCCTGCAGATTTTTCCTTAGAAAGTTCACAACCCAGTGGGCAGATTCTGTATGCATTTCAACCCACAACCTGGATCTGGTTTCAAGACATGTGGAAAATCAGCCCTGGCTCTGTGACTACCTGGTATTTGGACAGGGCTCTCAGGTGCTTATATGGGTAATGAATGTGTTTATGTCAGTGTGTTACCTTGGTGTGGCAATATATCTTTTCCAGATTCTGGTGCGCAGACATGCAACCACAGAAGAGATGCTTATACTGATACTGATCTTTGGAGGAATTGTCTTCCATGAATTCTGGGAAGGTGCCTCAAGATATACAATGAGATATTATATATACTGGCTGCCCTATGCAGCTTACGGAATAAAGAAACTGGTAAAGAGATAAGATTACTATGGACTTTTTTGCAAACACCTTGAAAGGAAAATATGATCTTTCGGATGATTACCATGAAGGAGGTTTGAAACCTTCCTTGTGGTGTCTTTTGAGCGCCTTTGGGATTCTTTTGATCTGCTCCAGGAGCTCTTTTCTCTATGTGTTCAATCTCTGGGATGATGCCAACAGCTATCTTACTGTGGGAAAGTGCATATTCAGGGGATTTGTGCCCTACAGAGATCTGTTCGATCAAAAGGGTATAATGCTGTATTTCATATATGGCTTGGCTTCACTGATATCAGCCACCACCTTCAGGGGTGTGTTTGTTATGGAGATAATTGCAGCGTTCTTTTCGCTCCTGGCGATCCTTAAGATATATCAGCTTTTCCTGGAGCCAAGGACATTTCCTTATATTCTCACGCCTATAACAGGGGCTGTGATATATTCTTCAAGGAATTTCTACTGGGGTGGATCTGCGGAAGAATTTCTTTTCCCCTTTATCCTGTGGGGCATGTATCTGTCAGTTAAGCACTTCAGAAGAAATTATCCTAAATCCATGGATTATGGTACGGTACTGGTTGGTGGTATTTTAGCTGGCTGTGTATTGAACATAAAATTCAATTCCCTGGGGTTCTTCTTTGGATGGATGGCGGTGGTGTTCTTTGCGGACCTTATAGGCGATAGGAATATTCCAAAGGCTATTATCAGCTGCTTTGTTTTCCTTGGGGGAATGCTTCTGGCAACTATTCCCTGGATCATTTACTTTGGAATCCATGGGGCAATCGGCGACTGGCTATATGTTTACATCTATAAGAATGTGTTTGAATACTCCGAGAAGATGTCTTTGGGCCAGAGACTGGCGGCTTTCTATAGCATAATCAAGGACCATGCCTTTAACAATAAGGTAGCAGCTATTTTCATAGCTATAGGAATTGTCTACTTCATTGCGTCAACTGTTTCAAGCCTTTTGTATGAGGACAGGAATTCCCTGGCGAAAAGAGATCGCTTCTTCGTTGAACTTCAGATTTCGGAGCTTATAAATCTCGGATCACTTTTCTTTTTCCACCTGCTGGTGATTTTTATTGGAGGAGTAAGTATTTCCTATTACTCTTTTCCAATAAATGGATTTGCACTGTTTGGTTTTATACCGTTTTGTTATATAATAGAAAGGCTCCTTAAGACACGTATTGAAAAGAACACTCACGGAAGGAATTACGAGGGGGCAATCCTTGATTCTTCCTTAGCATTTGGACTGAGCCTTGTTTCTTTTGTGGCAGCCATTATAGTAGTGTGGTTTGGCAGCGTGAATGTTAAATCCATGGGACTGACCCAGGATCAGCTTTGGCTCTATAAGTTCAGAGACTATATCAGGGCTTCGGGAGTTGAAGATCCAGGGATCATTGTTGAGAATGGATTTGATCCGGGAATCTATACGGTGCTTGATGTAGAACCTATTTGTTATTATTTCCAGACCCAGACCCTGAATATGCAGGAGGTTTTGGAATATCAGAAACAGTATCTTCACAGCGGAGAAGCGGATTTCATAGTATCCGTTGGTGGAGTGGCCGAAGGTGAGGGCGACAGGTATGACTTTATCATGGAGGAGCGATGCACTTTCTATGATTTTGATCAGTCCTATCTGCTGTACCAGAGAAACGATACCCCGGCTGAGGAACAGTAAATATTTTTTGAGGAGAATTAGTAATGCCAATCAGAGTTAACAGTTTTATGGGAAAGTTTGGCTGGTTTGCCAGAAAGCATTTCCCTATGCTTGCAAGTAATGCATATCTTAAATTGCAGTTTGTAACAAGATCCAAGTCACAGAAGGCTTACTGTGATTACTTCCTTAATGCCAAGGAAGTTCCAATGCCAAACGTGGTAAACATTGAGACCATCAATAGATGCAATTCCACCTGTGCCTTCTGTACAGCCAATGTTCATGCGGAAAAGAGACCTCTGGCTAAGATTGACGATGCGCTCTATGAGAGCATTATTGATCAGCTGGCAGACTGGGGCTACAAGGGACATCTTACTTTATACGGAAACAACGAGCCATGGCTTGATACTAAGATTGTAGAGAGACATAAGTATGCCAGGGAGAAGCTTCCTGAGAGCTTTATCTTCATGTCCACCAACGGACTTATCCTTAAGATTGAGGATGTTAAGGCCATTGCTCCATATATAAATCAGCTAATCATAAACAACTATTCATTGGA
Source organism: Butyrivibrio sp. AE2032 (assembly GCF_000702965.1). Lineage (NCBI taxonomy): Bacteria > Bacillati > Bacillota > Clostridia > Lachnospirales > Lachnospiraceae > Butyrivibrio > Butyrivibrio sp. AE2032. The sequence goes on from NZ_JNLF01000003.1 coordinate 1,901,188, forward strand.
GATGAAGCTTCACAAGAATATTCAGGAGATCTACGATTACGTTAAGGCTCATCCTGAAGAGTTCAAGGATCTTGATATCCAGATTCAGATGAGATACCTTCAGGAGGTTCTTACAAACCGTGCAGGTTCTGCACCTAACAAGCAGGAGACCCAGAAGGTGATAAAAGAGACATGTCTTTTACCCTTCACAGATATGTGGATTATGCCAAACGGAAAGATGGGACTTTGCTGCTGCGATAACTTTGAGGTTACTGACTTCGGCGACCTGAACAAGATGAGTCTTAAGGAGGCCTGGGGATCTGAGAAGTTCCAGGAGGTTCGAAGGAAGATTGCTGAAGGCAGACAGAACTATCCATTCTGCAAGCACTGTGACTTTATTGATGCAGGCTTTAGAATGCAGATTGTAAATGCGATCCTCCGTGGAGATCAGGATGCAGCCAATAAGCTTGGCGGTCATGAGAGAATGAAGATCGGTAACAAAAATAACGATGATGATGGTATCAAATAATCACCATTTCGAAATGAGGTAAAGAGTGGATAAGATAGCGGTACTGATTCCCTGTTATAACGAGGAAAAGACCATTGGAAAGGTAGTCCGGGATGCAAAGGCTGCCCTTCCTGAAGCAACTGTATATGTGTATAACAACAATTCCAAGGATCGAACAGCTGAGATTGCTGCAGAGGCCGGTGCTGTCGTTCGCAATGAGTACATGCAGGGCAAAGGCAATGTCATAAGGCGTATGTTCCGTGAGATAGATGCTCTTGTTTATGTTATGGTGGACGGCGACGACACCTATCCTATGGAGTCTGCTCCTGAGATGGTTAAAGCGGTCCTTGAGCATAATGCAGACATGGTTGTTGGGGACAGGCTTTCTTCTACCTACTATCAGGAGAACAAAAGACCTTTCCACAACTTTGGTAATAATCTGGTACGTGGCAGCATCAATAAACTCTTTGACTGCAACATCAGGGATATTATGACCGGTTTCAGAGCATTCAGCTATGAGTTCGTTAAGACATTCCCTGTACTGTCAAAGGGATTTGAAATAGAGACTGAGATGACTATTCATGCTGTTTACAACAACATGCAGATCGACAACGTGGTTATCGATTATAGAGACAGACCGGCAGGTTCTGAGTCCAAGCTCAACACCTTTGATGACGGTTTCAAGGTTCTTAAGACTATTGCAAGACTATACAGAAGCTATAAGCCCTTTGGGTTCTTTAGTATGGTGGCAGCAGTGCTTGCCCTGCTTTCAATTATTTTCCTGGTTCCTATTATCAGGGAGTACTGGGCTACGGGCCTTGTTCCAAGGTTCCCAACCCTTATTGTATGTTGCTTTGTCATGATGGCAGCTGTACAGAGTTTGTTCTCGGGACTCATTCTTTCAACACTGGCAATCAATAATCGTCGTGAATTTGAAATGCAGCTTAATATGCTTCAGAGACATAAAGAGACAGACTATGCCAAAGAGGAGCAGAACTAAAAGTCTTATTTTATAAGAGGGGGAATTATGAAAAAGACTGTTAGGGGGGCACTATACATTGTCATGCTGGTATTTATACTGATTGACTTGTATATGCTGTTTCACAATTTGGGGGAAGGATTTTTAAATTCAACAGATGAGGCATATCATGCAACTAATGCCTATGAGATGCTTAAGGATGGGAGATGGATTGTTAATACCTACAGAGGTGCTGTGGACTATTTCAATTCAAAGCCTCCCTTTTGCCTGGATCTGATTATCCTGTCATACAAGGTCTTTGGTGTTTCAGCCTTTGCAGCCAGGTTTCCATCAGCTGTAGCTGGGGTCTTGACTCTTCTACTGGCGGTGGAATTTCTTTTACTTGTTAAGAAAGATCTCGCGTCAGCGGCTTTCTTTCCGGGGCTTTTCGCTTCATGTTCAGCTTTTTTTTCTTTTCATATGTATCGCGCTGCCGAAATGGACGGATGGTTCAATCTGTTTTTTATGATAGCCATGTTGGCTCTTCTTGTCATGATTGAAAAGCCAAATGCTATGTATGTTTATGGCGCAGCTTTGGGGATGGCATACATGTGTAAGGGCCCTCATGCTGCCCTTATCTTTATTATCGGCCTTTTATATATTCCAAGGATCAAAAATGCTTTTAAGAGTCCGAAGCGAGTTGTTGTTTCAGCGTTCTTAGCGGCATTTTTGCCAATTTTATGGATGATAAAAAGATATTTATTTGATGGGACAAAATTCCTGGAAGCCCTGATGTTTGGTGAGACCGTGGAGAGGATGGCTGAAGCTCGGAGCTCATTTTGGGCACCTATAAGGAGTTTTGTTACCTCAAATATAATGATCATTTTTATCGTGCTTCTATTTACAGGAACTGTTATCAGAACGATAAAAATAAAGTCCTTTTCAGAGGCTGTCAAAGAGCTTGGAAAGTTCTTTGACGATAATTTGCTGTATGTTTATTGGGCTCTGGTTCCGGTGCTGTTCTTCGCTATTACAAAAAGTCATTTGTCCTGGTATACGTATGGCTCTTTGATTGCCATGTGTTTTCTGACGGCAAGTTATATAGGTGAATTTAGCAGAAATGAGGAGGTTGTGCTTTCGAATTGCATCATCTATGGCCTTGCGTTCGTAATGCCATTCATCTTTATTTTGCCATGTGTCAAGTGGGACCTTAATCTTAATCTGACTGCAGGCCACAACCTGAATAATTACACTGCCCAGATGATAGAATTTGGAAGGAAATATGGATATCAATATGGGGGAACCAATGCATATCTGGTTTCACTTCTCAGAGATGATTCGAAGCAGGGACACTGGGAACCTAAGTTTGTTGCTCCTGCGGAAATGTATTGTGACCTTGTTCCTGTGGACGGAACCGTGGAGGACTTTCTGGCAGAGGATAATGCCATTCTGGTTATAGATGAATACTACTGGGATGAATATGCACCGGTACTTGCTGGATATGTAATCCTTTCGAATGATGATTACCTTATCTTGAGTTCTGAGACATACTAAATAACGATAATTACAACCGTAAAATGGTTAAATTCTTAAGACTTTCTTAAGATTAGCAGCAGAACTTCTTAAGATTTGCCCAAAGCACTTCTCAAATGCAAAAAGCGTGATAAAATTGCATTTGAAAAGAGGAGACTGACATTATGAAAAATAAAGCTAGAATCTTACTAACATTTATGCTTACAATGAGTATTGCGCTGACAGGGTGTTCCATGGAGAAAAAGGATGCCCAGCTGGCAAACGAATACTTGACTGACAGCTTAGCAGAGAGCTCTACTACAGATGAAGCAAATGCTGAGAAATCTATAGTTGTCATGAAGGATCTCTTTGAACCTGAGCTGGAAGAATCTGTCAGCAATGAGAGCGCAGCCTCTGATAATGCTAACGAGGCAGTGTCCATAGAAAGAGACCAGTGTGTTGAGATTGTATTCTTTGGTGACAGTCAGATTGCTCATGGAAGAGATGATGGAACAGATATCCCTTCTCTTCTGGCTCAGAGAGTTCCCAATAGTATTTGCTACAACCTTGCCATTGGGGGGACTACAGCTTCTCTGGAAAAGAGTACCAGTGAGATTAATCCGGAGAATATGAAGTCACTTTCCTTCGTGGGCATGGTCAACTGCCTTTTAGGAAAGTCTGACAGAGAGGATACTCTTTCAGGATATCAGAATATATTAAGCACAATGAACTCAATTGATACTGCTAATGTGGATTATTTCATTATTGAGTATGGTGCAAATGATTTCTTTAACGAAGTGCCTTTGGATAATTCACTTTATGATGCGGACCAGTATCATTCATACTACAATGCACTTAAATCAGGTATCGATGCCCTTAAGAATGCGTGCCCGGATGCAACTATAATCCTGATGACTCCTTTTTATGGAATCTACGTTGATTCTTCCGACAATACCTACATAGGCGATTCGTTTATTGTTAGTAATGGTATAGGAACTCTTGGCGATTACGCCAGCAAGGTACAGTACCTGGCAGATGAGATGGGGCTGATCTATTTTGATGGAATGTTTGCAACAAAGTGTGATCTTTACCTTGATACAGCAAACCAATACTTGTTTGATAACCTCCACCTGACCCTGACAGGACGCCAGATATTCTCAAGACTTCTGGCTCACTACATTAACTTCCAAGAACACAATGAACCCTATGCATATCTGGAGACAGATTTCATCAAAATCGCAGAGTTCGATCCTGAGGAGTACTACAGATACGATGAGGGTCAGATGAAGGAATATTTCCCTGAGTCCTGGGAGAAGTACATCAAGGGCGAGTTCCCTCTTGCCCAGCCTTCTGATGAGGCCCTTAGCTGGGGTGACTGATAGCATTTATATGACCACCACTTCCCTTATGGAGTGGTGGTTCTTTTTATGTTATACTACATATTTGGAAGAAATCTGACTTGCTTCGCATAGGAGCAAAAGCCTTGCTCCGGGCGGAGCAGCGGACATACCCCACCAAGGAGTGGATATTCATGAAAAAATACAGAAATGAGTGGAAGTATCAGTGCCATGAGAAGACTCTGTTTTCTGTGATGGAGCGGCTTAAGGGCGTCCTTCCCTGTGATGAGCATGGGGACAATGGAAGCTATGTCATCAGGTCTTTGTACTTTGATGATGACAGGGGTTCCTTTGCAAGGGACACGGAGACGGGAATCACCAAGAGGTACAAGTACAGGATCAGGTACTATGGCCATGATACATCAACGCTGAAGCTTGAAAAGAAAGAAAAGCTCCATGGCAGATGCCACAAGGAGAGCTGTCATCTTTCTTTGGAAAACTTTGAAAAGATAGTAAACGGGGACTACATAGAGGTCTTCTGGAGTACAGAAAACAAGGTGCTTCAGGAGTTCTGCGCAAGAGCCATGACCATGAGGCTTTCCCCTAAGATAATAGTTGAATACGACAGAACTGCCATAATCGAGCCTATTGCTAACATCAGGATCACAGCGGACAGGAACATTTCCTACTCCCCTGAGATAGACAGATTTCTACAGGGGGACTACCTGAGAGTGCCAATCATGTCAGCAGGTCAGCACATACTGGAAGTCAAGTTTGACCATGTACTCCCAGGCTACATTAAGCGTATGACCAGTGATGAGAGCCTTGTTCAAAGCTCTTTTTCCAAATATTATATGGCAAGAAAAAATATGAGTAACACCGGAAGGAGAATATAAATCATGCTATCTGCCTTTACTGAAGCGGCAAATCACTTTAATAATCCGGCTCTGACAAGGAGCACGATCCTGTCTGTTATAGGAATGGTGCTTATCTTAAGCCTTCTTGAGTTCCTTGTATACAGACTGGTTTCAAACAGGGAGTTCTACAACAGATCCTTCAACATCTGTCTGGCTGTGATACCATTTTTCATCGCAACCATCGTACTGTCCCTGCAGTCAAACTTGGTGATCACCCTTGGAACCATCGGCGCTCTGGCAATCTTAAGGTTCAGGACAGCCATCAAGAACCCTGTAGATATGCTGTACATCCTGTGGTCCGTACACATTGGAATCACCTGCGGATGTCAGCTTTATGAGCTTGCAGTCATCACCTTCATAGTGGTAACACTGCTCCTCATCGCCTTCGAGTTCATCAAGATCGGCAGATCATCATACGTGCTGGTTTTCCATTCAGATGATGACAAGGACTTCGACTTCGCAGGTATTCTCAAGGACGTAAAGTGCAAGTACACTGTAAAGAGCCGCAACTATACTTCTACAGGCATTGACTATGTTGTGAACCTTTCAAAGTGCGACACAGAGCAGGTTGTGAGCGCTCTCAAAGACGCAGGAATCCAGAAAATATCACTGATGGAGTATGAAAACGACGACATCGTATGACCAAGAAGACCCTATCAATCCTACTAATCACATTACTTGCAGCCCTTGCCCTGACCCTCCATCTTACCGGAAAAGGCCAGGGAAGCGCTGATTCATTCATCCTTGATCAGGCGGCTGCAGATACAATAATGTCAGAGAGAGCCCAGGCAAAAGAGCTTTCTCCTGACATTTATTTTGATGAGCAAAAGCTGGTCTTCGACAGCACCGCAGAAACCTTCTACTATTCTTTGGTAGAGGATTCAGATACAGCCTACAGCCCTGACATCAGAGCAACTTTGGGCACCGATAACGCCAAGGTCTACTTCATCGGAACAGGTATCTTTGACGAGCTGATCTCAACCAACACCCCAATCAAAATCCTTATAGCAAGTGAAAAGAGCTATCGCCTCTGCAACCTTATCTGCACAACCCTTCCAGTCATGAACATCGAGACGAAACCTACCATTGGCGAAGAGGACCAGGAAATGAAGCTGATGCTCTTTGACAATGAAAAGGACAGCGTAAAGCGCCGCACTGAGTCTCAGGGCTACATCAGGATCCGTGGTGGAATGTCCAGAGCTTTCCCTAAGAATTCCTTCAAGCTCACACTTCAGAAGGAATCCGTGGGCCACAGTAAGAGAAAGGACAAGCTCTCTCTCCTTGGCATGAGGCAGGATGAGGACTGGATACTGAACTCTCTCTATAACGACTACGAGAAGGTCCGCAACACCTTAAACCACAACCTTTGGACCGAGACAGTGGGCACAGACAACGCCTACAACATCGATACAGGAATCTACTACAAATACGTTGAGCTATTTGTGAACGGTGAGTACTGGGGCCTTTACACCCTGGGCTATCTTCCTGATGAGAAGACCCTAAACTCCAGAGCTCTGACCGATAACGAGGGTCTTTACAAGAAGCGTATCTACAAGGTTTCCGGCTACAGAACCGATGACTATCCCTTCGACCCTGTCTATGAGTATTACACAAAAGTCGAGGAAGCAGACCATGACCCTGCTGCGTTAAAAGAGCTGATAGACATGGATAATGCCATTGACTTTAGCCTCTACACCACCATGACCCAGGGAATCGATAATCTGGAGCACAACTATTATCTGTTGGTAAGAGACCTGGATGGTCAGCAAAAGGGCATCTTCGTGCCCTGGGATCTGGACCTGACCTATGGAAGCGAGTGGACTGTAGATGATCCAAACCACACTTCCTGCTACAGCTTCAAGGAAGACCAGAACCTTCTCTTCACCGACAGCCCGCTGTATCAGCTTCTGGCAGAAGAGGACGAAGAAACCTACAACCAGCTGTTTGAAAAGTACCGGATCCTTCGACAGAACGGCTGGTCCGACGAAAACATCGGCAAAAAGATAGACGAATACGAAAAGGACATCTTCGGCTCCGGAGCCTACTACCGTGACCAGACAAGATGGCCTGAGGGCAACTACATAGATGGCATCACTTCCCTGGATACCTTCAGAAAATATGTGACAGGAAGACTCTTCTACATGGATGCCTACATGGAGAGACTTGAAAACAACCGGACAGACAACCAGTTCATCAACCAGTGCATCAAATACGTTGACCTGGAAAAGGCAGTATTTGTGCTGGAACTGAAGAACAAGAAGCTTGTAAACGACCCGGAATACCGGGAATTCCTTGAATACATCGGCATTGACCCTGACCGGATCATAGACACTACAGGCTACATTGTAACTAGCTTTGGCGGGAAGAATGCAGAGTACATCGATAGCTCTTTTACTGCAGGGGAAAGCTATGAAACGGAAATGGGAGAGCTGGCCCTGGTTCACGAAGAAACAGCAGACTACGACCACGACGAGGACTACACAGTATTCCTGGGAAACACAAAATGCTTCGAGTCTTCCCCAATCGTGGAACAACCCATTCTTGCTGCAACCGTCATTGGGGACGTGGGTGATGAGCTGTACATGAAGTCGGAATACAAGGTGGAATCTGACTTTGATGCAATCCCCAACACAGATATCTGGTTCAGATTCCTGGACAACATCGACGGAAAGGTACTTCTGCAGCTGAACCACAAGGACGGCGTCACATTCGACAGAGATAAGTTCCTTTCAGAATTCAATCTGGACCTTGCGGGATATGAGACGGTTCAGGATGCGCTGGAAGGGGAGGATAAACTTCTTTTCCTATTGGATTGTACAAATCAGAAGGGATATCTTATAAGAAATCCTTATGTTTCAGGAACCTACGTGGAAACACCTATTGGAAGCTATGCTTACTACGAAGGAGAGGATAGCTATGGAATTTACATAAATGGTGAGGACCATGGCTCAGGAAATGTAGGAGAAGCTTGGGAAAACGCTGTTGACATCTCTGTTTATTCGGAGAATTGGACCGAAGGAAAATATCATTATGCAGATGGCTGATATTTAGGGATTGTTATGTTATACTACAAATGGTGTTTTTAAACATATGAAGGAAGGAATCGTTTTATGAAAAAAGCGCTTATTATAGGGGCAGGTCCTGCCGGGCTTACAGCGGCTTATGAGCTTTTGTCAAAGTCTAAGGACTATCAGGTAATTGTTTTTGAGGAGACCGATAAGTTCGGCGGTATTTCAAGGACTGTAGAATATAAGGGGAACCGAATGGATATGGGTGGCCACAGGTTCTTTTCCAAGGTGCCTGAGGTTAACGAGTGGTGGGAGAAGATGCTTCCACAGCAGGGGGCACCTACCTATGATGATATCGTATTAAAGCGCCCTATGAAGATGAAGGAGGGAGGCCCGGATCCTGAGAAGGTTGACAGGGTAATGCTTCGTCGTAACAGGGTTTCAAGAATTTTCTTTGATCGTAAGTTTTATGATTACCCAATTTCACTTAAGGTTGAGACCTTTAAGAACATGGGCCTTGCCAAGACAATAGCATGTGGATTCTCATATCTTCACGCTATGATCTTTAAGAGAAAAGAGAATTCCCTTGAGGATTTCTACGTTAACCGTTTCGGCAAGAAGCTCTACTCAATGTTCTTTGAGTATTACACAGAGAATCTCTGGGGCAGACATCCATCAGAGATCGATCCCAGCTGGGGCGCACAGCGTGTAAAGGGCGTGTCTATTCTGGCAGTACTTAAGAATGCCTTTAATAAAAAGAAAGGTAAGACTGGCGGAAAGGTTGAGACCTCACTTATCGAGGAGTTCTCATACCCTAAACTTGGTCCCGGACAGCTGTGGGATGTAACTGCCGAAGAGATAAAGAATCTTGGCGGAACAATCATTATGAATGCTAAGGTTGTTAAGATCCGCAAGGATGGCAATCACGTAAAGGGTGTAACTTACCTTCAGAACGGCCAGGAGATGGACATCGACGGCGACGTTGTTATCAGCTCAATGCCTGTTAAGGATCTTGTTGCAGGAATGAATGATGTTCCTTCTGATCCTGCCAGAATTGCAGAGGGGCTCCCTTATCGTGACTATATGACTCTTGGAGTTCTTGTTCCAAAGCTCAACCTTGAGAATAAGACAAACATTAAGACCATCGGCAATATCGTACCTGATAACTGGGTTTACGTTCAGGACAGAACTGTTAAGATGGGACGTTTCCAGATCTACAACAACTGGTCACCATATCTGGTAAAAGACCTTGAGCATACCGTATGGGTTGGTCTTGAGTATTTCTGCTTTGAAGGCGACAACATGTGGAACATGACTGAGGATGAGTTTGCCAAGATGGCCATTGCTGAGATGGTTACCCTTAATCTCATCAGCAGCGCAGATGAAGTCATCGACTATCATATGGAGAGAGTTAAGAAGGCTTATCCGGCTTACTTCGATACCTATGATGAGATGGACAAGCTGGTTGATTACCTCAATACTATCGACAATCTTTACTGCGTTGGACGTAACGGCCAGCACAGATATAACAATATCGATCACTCCATGTGCACATCCTTTGAGACAGTTCGCAACATCTTAAGTGGCGAGACTGATCGCAGCAATATCTGGAATGTTAACACAGAGAAAGAGTATCACGAGTCCGATGAGAGCAAGGTCGAAGAGGACGAGGTTGAGGTTGACTAATTAATATATTTATGCTCGGAGTTGCACTGCGACTCCGAGTTTGTTGTAGGAGGTAAAAATGAACGGAAATGTATGTATCGTAGGAATAGCCGGAGGAACAGCTTCAGGAAAGACTACCATTGTAAGAAAGATAAAGGAAAAGTTTGGAGATAACATAGCAGTCATCAACCATGATTCCTATTATAAGCGCCATGACGATCTTTCCTATGAGGACAGATCAAGGCTTAACTATGACCATCCCGAATCCTTTGACACAGATCTTATGATCGAGGATGTCAAGAAACTTAGGGATAATATTGAAATAGATATGCCTGTTTATGACTACACAATTCATAACAGGTCAGATGCCACTGTTCATGTGGTTCCCAAGAAGGTAATCATTCTTGAGGGAATCCTTATCCTTGAGAGCAAGGCCCTTCGTGACCTTATGGATATCAAGGTCTTCGTTGATACTGATGCCGATGAGAGACTTATGCGAAGGATCCGTCGTGACATGGTAGAGAGAGCAAGAAGCATCGAGTCTATCCTGACTCAGTACCGCGAGACAGTTAAGCCCATGCATGAGCAGTTTGTTGAGCCCAGCAAAAAGTATGCCGATATCATAATCCCTCGTGGCGGCGAGAATACTACAGGTATCAGTATTCTTCAGGAGCATCTTAACCTGATGATGCAGGGGTGATTTGGATAAAAAGTATTGTGAGGCGTTAGGCAGATGAATGTGGTTGTGGCAATCTTAGGCGTTTTGCTGTGGGTGCTTTTGGTGCCCATGTGCGTTGGTCTTGCCTTTAATTTCATATTACCAAGGGCCAGAAGGACTGTGGGCATCACATTCATTCTGGGCTTTTTGGTGTACATGGCAGTGTTTGAAGTCATTGCCATTTTCTGTATGACCAGAATTGTCTACAGCGCCTTCAGTTATTGTAGAAGCTACTTCACCGTGGCTGCGTTGATTCTGGCAGTTTTCGGAATTGCAAGAAGTGTCTGGGTACTGATAAAGTGCAGGACTGGCAGGGACTATCTTGTACTGTTTCCGGGGGAGGCTCATGCTGACATTCACGATCTTATGAGTCCCAGAACAGACCTTAAGATGTTTAAGCTTGATTACCCAAAAGAGAGCATCGTATACTGGTGTATCTTTTTTGCCATCATGACCTTTCAGATGGTAATGGCGGTAGTGATGGCAAGCTTTGATGGTGACGACGCCTACTATGTGGTGGAGTCATTGCTGGCACAACAGGCTGATGTAATGAACACGATCCTGCCCTACACCGGAACCTCCACATACCTTGATATCAGGCATGCACTGGCGGTTATTACCATGTGGATCGCCTTTGTGGCCAAGCAGAGCGGTATACACGCGACTATTTTGTCACATTCCATTATTCCGCTGTTCGTGATCCCTTTGGTTTATCTAATTTACGTGGAGATTGGAAGGATTCTTTTCCGTGAGAGGCAGCAGATAATACCTGTGTTCTTGATCGTGGTGGCTGTGCTCCTGATGTTCGGAAATGTGTCCATATACACTCCCGCTACGTTCTTCCTGATGAGAACCTGGCAGGGAAAAGCCCTTGTGGCAAACCTTGTGTTCCCAATGATCTTCTGGTTGTTCCTCTGGATGATGGAGGATGTGAAGCGGGAAAGTGGCAGTGTTCACACTGATGAGCGGGAAGTAAAAGAGATATCAAATATGTTGGGCGACGCTGGTGCGACTGGTGCAGCTGTGGCGGGCGATAAAGGAACTGAGACCCCGGTTGTGGAGAGATATCGCAAACTGGCAAAGAACCGTTTGCTGTTGGCTCCATGGGCGATGCTTACGCTGGTGAACATGTTGTCCGGTGTTTGCAGTTCCCTGGGCGTAATCTTTGGAAGTGGGCTGGTTGCGCTGCTGACTTTGGTGCTGCTGTTTTATTCAAAGCGCATTACGGTGCTGCTGGGGGCGTTTGCTTGCATCATCCCCAATATGGCTTACCTGGCTATTTATTTCTTCCTTTTTAGGGGATAATTTTTTTGATAATGGAGTGTTTTGTTGTGAAAGAAAATAAGTTTGTGAAATTTCTAAAAGAAGACGGACTGTATCTGATTATCCTGGCCTTTATGCTGGTGTGCTTTTTGGCACCATACTTTGGACATGCTTTGCCTAAGGCTGAAGAAAATGACTTCCACTACGCCAGGATTGCATCCCTGGTGGAAAGTTTAAAACTTGGTGAGTTTCCGCCAAAGCTTCGTCCGATGCTTATGCAGGGCTTTGGATACGGCGTAGGCTTCTTTTACCCGGATTTCTTTTTCTATTTCGCAGTTCTTCTGATATACATGGGCGTGGAGACTATGCTTGCCATCAAGATCTTCATTTCCCTGGTGGCTGTGATCGGAGCATTTGTGACATACAAGAGTTTTGAGGGCTTTGTAAAGAGCAAGAAAATTGCAGCGCTGGCAACCATTTTGTACTTCGGAACACTGTGCATGTGGGATAATCTCTTTTACGGCGCAGGTCTTGGTGCTTTCATAGCACAGGTCGTGTTACCTATGGCTTTCTGCGGACTGCTTAGGGCCTTCAATGACGAGAAGGCTGGCTACATCAGCTACGGCCTTGGAATCGTAATTGTGGTCTTAAGTCACCACCTGACTTTCATTTCCATGATGGTAGCCATGGTGCTGATCGTGCTTCTTAGCATTAAAAAGATAATCGATAACCCCAAGGTGCTGGGAAAGCTCTTTTGCGTCAGCATGGTAGGACTGTTGTTCACTACTCAGTACTGGCTTCCCGCTATAGAGTTGGCGGCTCACACCAAGTTCAAGGTTATTTACGACAACTACATTGATATCAATGATCACATTCTGAATTTTGCGGATGTTATAAGAGTAATCAGCATGCCGTTTTTCGTGCTGTTTTTGGTGGCGCTTGTAGTGTTCGTTGGGCTCATGATAAAGAACAAGAAGGTATACTTTGACGAGCTCATGGTGATGATCGCCGTGATCTTCCACATGGGACTGATGCGCTCGGAGCCCTTCTGGCGCGGACCTGTGGGACAGTTCTTTTCCTTCTTCCAGTCAACCTCAAGACTTATCTATGTGCTGATGGCGCTGCTGATCATGTTCGTTGCCATGGTGGCGAAGCTGGTGGATAAAGAGATGCAGGCGGCTGGGAAGAAGATGGACCTTAGGCCCTTTGCGATGTTCGTGGCGGGACTTCTGGTGGTCCTTGCAACCAGGACTTATCTGAAGGCAGATTTCTTTAATCCTAATGCTTATGACAGGCAGGATATTTCGCCGGACCTCATCACCTACGACAACGGTATTTCCTGCGGCGAGTGGCTTCCTGTGGAGAACGAGCCCAGCGAGTGCCACGGCGTGGAGAATGCCAAGGCTGACGATCAGACTTCTGCTGACGGTTTCAAGCACGACAACTTCAAGTACTTCGAGGTTTGGCTGAATCTGGACAAGAAGTACTACGACATGCCTTTCATCTATTACTACGGCTACAGGGCTTACATCCTGGATGACAACGGTAACCCTGTATCCGAGCTCTCTGTAGGCGAGGCTTACGACGACAATGGCTATGTTCGCGTGTTTATGCCCGCGAACGGTCAGGGCGTGGCTCACGTTCTTGTTAAATATGAAAAGACAAAGATCCAGAAGATCGCATATCTTGTGACCATTCTGACAACTGTTGCTTTCATAGGATATTTAATCTGGCGTAGGAAAAGAGCTAAGGCATGAGTGAGGAACATATCAAAAAATACAAATGGCTGACTCTGGTGGTGTTGGTGCTTGTAGTGATTCCAATGCTGCTGGTGGCTATATATTCAAGACCTTTCGCAGATGATTTTGGTTACAGCGCAAGGACCCATGCGGTCTGGGCTTCCAGTCACAATATTCTGGCGCTCCTTAGTGCCATTGGGGCCGAGGTAAAAGAGGTGTACTACAGCTGGCAGGGATCTTTTTCAGCGTTGGCGCTGTTTTCTCTGCAGCCTTCAATATTTGGAGATAAGCTTTACGGACTTTCCACTGTGATCCTTGTGGGATTTTTTCTTTGGGGAAACTGGTTCTTCTGGAAGAAGGTTATGGGGAAGTGCCAGGAAGCTGTGATTGTATTTGCTGCGGTTACTGTTCTTTGCACACAGGTCCTGCCCCATGCTTTTCAGGGCTTTTACTGGTGGAACGGAGCCAGCTATTATACGTTGTTTTATTCCCTGATGCTGATCCAGTGGGGAATGCTGCTGGAAAAGGAGCGTGTGGTTGTGCCCTGCATCCTGGGATTCTTACTGGGCGGCGGAAACCTGGTTTCAGGACTTCTTGGCCTGGAGGTGACAGCTCTTTTCCTGCTGGTTGAAATTGTAGATGCGGTGAAGGGGCGTGGAGAAGGGAAGACTGCTGATGCGAAGAGCGTGGTTAGAATTGCGGCTATCTTTATCTTCTCTTTGGTGGGTTTTATCATTAATGTCATCGCACCGGGAAATGCAATCCGGGCCCAGTCACAGCCTTATACACAGGGACCTTTAGAGGCTATAGGGAATTCTTTTCTGGAAGCCTACAGATACATGAATGAGTGGGTTGATGAACCACTTATCGTGATGACTTTATTTCTTTTGCCGTTCCTGTGGCATTATGCGGGGAAGAGACCTTTCAACTTCAGGAAGATTCCTTTCTTTGCGTACATGGCGCTTGGTTTTGGGCTTTTTGCATCTACCTTTACGCCTACGCTGTACTCCATGTGCGAGGTTGGGCCTAGGCGTGTGCAGAACATCAGATTTTTCTTTTTCGTGATCCTGGTGGTTTTGGTGGAACTGGAGGCTGTAAGGCGGATCAGAGCTCTTACAGACGTAAAAGTGAAATCAGGGCAAAAGCTCCTTCGAGGATATATGCTGGTGTTGCTACTTGGAATTTTGATCTTCCTGGGAGACAATGCGCTTCCAAAGGATAACAGGTACAATGTTACGAGCATTGCAGCTGCTAGAAGTTTCCTGATCGGAGAGTCCGGGAAGTATGCCCGGGAGCGTGATGAATGGGCTAAGGTACTGGAGTCTGATGAGCCTGTGGTAACTGTGCATGCCCTTCACGATCATCCCGTGCCCATCTATTACAGCGAGTTCGACATCACGGGCGATCCCGAGGACTACAGGGATCAGAGCATGTGCGAGTACTATGGCAAACAGCAGATTATATATGTACAGGACTGAGGAATAATTCATATGTATGGAATCTTTATGGAGTGCTGGGTTTCCTTTAAGCTTTTCTTTGGAAATCCGGTGCTGCCGGTTCTTTTGATTGCGTCGGCGCTTTATATTGCCATTGCGGAGAAGGACCTTAAGAAAAGAATAGTGCTGGGGTTTCTGCCCCTGGTAGTGATGGCAGGATTTCTTTTGCCTATCACGAAGATCCTGTATGTGGCGGCCTTCGATGAGGGTAGCGACACCTACTACAGGCTTATGTGGCTTGTTCCCATGTACATCGTCATGGGCTATGCTGTGTGCAAGCTTTGCTTCTCCTTCGGAAAAGAGCTGCATCAGCGTTTGGCGCTTGTGGTAGCGCTGGTGGTTTTGGCGCTTTCGGGGTCATTGGTTTACTTCAATCAGTACATGTCTGTGGCGCAGAATTTCTACCACATTCCACAGCATGTTATCGATATTTGTGATGTTATCGCACCTGAAGACGGTGAGCCCAGAGTCAGGGCGGCTTTTCCTTCAGAACTGGTGCATTTTATAAGGCAGTATGACACGGACATTCTGATGCCCTACGGCCGCGAGATGGTGGCAACCCAGTGGGACTACTACAATGCGGTTTACGAGGTGATGGAAAAGCCCGAGGTTATCGACGCTGAGGCGCTCCTTGAGGCTACCCGCCAGACAGGCTGCGCTTACATCGTTTTATCTGAGAATCGAAAGATCGACAAGAACCTGGTTTCACTGGGGCTTGTCCTTGTGGACACCGTAGGCGGCTACAAAATCTACAGGGATCCCACAATCAGTTAAGGATATTCATCAAATGGTTTTTAACTCATATGCATTCTTTTTAATACTTTTCCCATTGTTTATGGTGGGATTCTATATGCTGCGGGGGAGGTCTGTCCTTGGTGCTAAGTGGTGGATTGTGCTGGCTTCCGCAGTTTTTTATGCGCCATTTGGATGGCGGAACTGTGCAGTACTGGCGGTGAGCGTTGCAGTTAACGCACTTGTGGCATGGAGTCTTGCGGGCAAGCGTGGGAAATCTGCTGCGGTACTGGGATGCGCACTGGTGGCCAATGTGGTGGCGCTACTGTTCTTTAAGTTCTCGGGATTTTTCTTCCCAATTGCGATCAGCTTTTATACCTTTAATCAGATTTCATATCTTGTGGACATGTACAGGGGTGAGATTGAAGATTTCAGCCTCCTGGATTATTTGTGCTACATTCTCTTTTTCCCAAAGATACTTCAGGGACCGCTCATGGGCTATGGAGATTTTGCAAGGGAACTTGAGAAGGCGATTGGGACCGATGTTCGCGGAAAGTCTGGGAATTATGATTTGAGTTCTGGACCGGTTGGGGATGATGTATCTGAGGATCGCAATTCCGGAGCACATGCTGCAGTTGATTTCGAGATTGTGATGCGGGGATTGCTGCTGTTCTCCATGGGCCTTTTTAAGAAGGTGATTCTGGCGGATATCTTTGGGAAGGCGGTGGACTTTGGTTTTGGAAATATCCCTGGGCTGGGGAGCCTTGAAGCTATTCTGGTGGCGATCTTTTATTCGTTCCAGCTTTATTTTGATTTTAGTGGATACTGCGATATGGCAGCAGCAATCTGCATGATGATGGGATTTGAACTGCCTCTTAACTTTGATTCACCCTATAAGGCAGTTAATATAGTGGATTTCTGGAAGAGGTGGCACATCACACTTACAAAGTTCTTCACAAAGTACGTGTACATTCCCCTTGGTGGCAATCGCATGGGCCAGGCAAGGATGTATCTGAACTTCATGATCGTATTCCTGCTCAGCGGCCTCTGGCACGGAAGTGGCTGGACCTTCATAATCTGGGGCGCCATGCACGGCGTACTCTATGTGCTGACCAGGGCCTTGGATTCACAGAAGAAAACAACTGCGAACATTTCGGTCAAGACATCAGCAAACACAATTGCAGATTCTGCAGATAAAGCGCATGAGGATGCAACAGAGGAAAACAGGGGTGGAATCTCAGAAAAACTCGTCCACGGCTGCAAGGTGGCCCTTACCTTCATCTACGTGACTCTTGCGTGGGTGTTCTTTAGGGCTAATACTGCGGGAGATGCGGTGGCGTTGATACTTAGAATGTTTACTGGTGGAAGAAGGAGGATCAACACTCATCTATCTTCCTGCTTTCAGCTTGATGAAATATGGTACGTGATCAAGGTTACACCAATAATGAAGATGAATTTTGCGTGGGATATATGTTTGTGGATGTTCCTGATCCTGGGAGCAATCATGATATTCTTCGCACCAACAGCTATCAACTTTAGCAAGAAGTGCAGGATTGGAGTAAGGTCCACGTTGCTGACAGCTCTTTTGCTGGTATGGAGTATCATCAGCTTCGCAGGGGTGAGCACCTTCCTATACATGAATTTCTGAGGCTAAAAAATGAGTGACGAAACAAAAAATGTGAGTAAACTTCATAAAAAGCTCTTTTGCCTGCTATTGGCGCTTGTCCTGGTGCCGCTGACAGCCATTGCGGCGCTGATCATCTACGTGGATCCGTTTTTCCACTATCATGAGCCGTTACAGAACTTCCCTTACCTGGTGGAGAATCAGCTGAGCCAGAATCCGGGTATGGCAGCCAATATGGATTATAATGGTTGTATCATTGGTTCTTCCATGACGGTGAATTTCGACACAGACGATTTCAAAGAGCTCCTTGGCTATGATACTGTAAAGCTCAGTTATAGCGGGGCTTACCCAAAGGACGACTACAACATCCTTTCCATAGTCTTTGACGAGAACAACCTGGCTAGGAAGAAAAGGCCTATGGGAGCAGTGTTTTTTGCTATGGATATTCCGACCATGACGGCGGACCCTGACGAGACCAAGTATCCTTTGCCGGAATACCTTTACGATCAGAACCTATTAAATGACGTGAACTATGTGCTTAACAAGGATGTACTGTTCCAATATATATTTAAACCTGTAATCCAGGGGAAGGGATCTGATCTTTCACAGATCTACTTTAGCTGGTGGACGCCGGATTATTACAACGAAGAATACGTGGTTGGAACCTACGAGGAACCGCCAAAGTCAGATCAGATCATAGATACAAAAGAAGTGATAAACTCCACTCAGGAGAATCTGGAAAAGAATATTCTGCCCTTCGTGGAGCAGCATCCTGAAACGCAGTTTTATTTCTTTTACCCGCCCTACAGCATTCTATATTGGCATAACTTAAAGCAGGAGAATTTCTATGAAGCGGCCCTGGCCCAGTATGGCTACGTGACTTACAGGCTCCTTCAGTATGACAATGTGCATCTTTTCTACTTCCAGACCATGGATGAGGTGACGGACCTGAACAACTACGCGGATTACTCCCACTATAAGCCGGAGATCAACCGCTACATGGTGGAGTGTTTTGCAGATGGCACCCATGAGATCAAGAGCGTAGATCAGATGGCAAATGAGCTATCAAAAATGCAGGCGATAGTTGAGGCCTACGATTTCGATAAGTTGCTTCACAAGGATAAATAATGAATACAAAAGCTTTTGAGATAATAAAGAAAATATTGGGAGTCTTAGCTTTCCTTGGGCTCGTTTTGATGATAGGTACAGTGGTGAGGGTTTCTGCCTACACCGTGTTTGTATCTGATGATTTTTGGCATGCCCATACTACAGGTGCATTGGGAGCAGGCTTCTTCGAACAGATAAAGGCGGCCTGGGACTACAATTACTACATGTACATGAACCACCAGGGGGCTTATTCTCTGTTCTTTCTGGCATTGTTTAACCCCGTAAGTGGAAGTGGTTTTCTTGGGCTTCGAATCATAATGATATTTAATGCGATCCTGTTCTTTGGATCCATGATTCTTTTGATAGAGGGAATATATCGGGATGCTGCAACTGAGATTGATAAGAGCGTGTTGCTTCTTATGCTGTTTGCCGGAGTCTTTGTGATGACCCAGTACGATGCCTTTGTTGAGACCTTCTACTGGTATACCGGGGCAACCAATTACAGCATGCCCCTGGCTTTAGTGAATCTGGTCATCGCCATGTCCCTTAACGGGAAAAGAAACGCATCCTACACTGTCACTGCATCCATATTGGCATTTCTTGCAGCAGGCGGAGTTCTTCCAATTGGTGGAAGTCTGTGCTATGTGCTGCTTTTGGTGATTCTTTATGAGCTTCTCACAGATCACAAGCTTGACAGGGCACTTTTAATTGTGACCGTAGTTTCTTTTCTTGGAACCCTTTTGAATTTCCTTTCTCCCGGCTACCGGATCAGGCAGGGGATAGAATCCAGCACCACAGCTTCCTTGTCCAGTGCGATTGCTGATACTTTGGAGGTTGCAGGGACTAACATGGAATGGCTCTTTGTTTCAAAGAACTTTGTGCTGGTGCTTCTTGTTTTACTGGGCTGCGGCTTCCTGATTGCAGAGAAGACAAGAGTAAAGAAAAACGTATACTTCTTTGTGAGCGTTCTGGCTCTTTTGCTGCCATTTATCACTATTTTCCCGGTAGTCTATGGATATAACAATCCATGGATGCCTAACAGATGCGTGTTTATAACTATATTTGTAATTGATATGGTTATGGGGAATCTGGCAGTTAGTATCGGAGCTCTGATCGGAGAAATGGTGATGAACAGGACTGTTGCCAAAAAGGTTTTGGCAGTAGTGTTTGCTGCCTGCTTTGTCATGTTTGCAGTGACCACACAGTACCAACCCTGGGAATACACTGTTGCCAAGATCAACAAGCAGCTTTATGACAGGCAGTATCAGGATTATTATGCAGACATCAGGAGTATGTTCGAGGACTTTAAGAACCATCAGGGTGAAGACGTTGAGGTAGATGTACCTACAGATCCTGATGGAATGAGGAATTTCTACTGCTTTTTCCTAGTGGAGTCTGATAACAGGA
Organism: Butyrivibrio sp. AE2032; assembly: GCF_000702965.1. Taxonomy (NCBI): domain Bacteria; kingdom Bacillati; phylum Bacillota; class Clostridia; order Lachnospirales; family Lachnospiraceae; genus Butyrivibrio; species Butyrivibrio sp. AE2032. Next base: position 1,921,158 of record NZ_JNLF01000003.1, read on the forward strand.
TAAATGAGGCTGTGGCCTGGGCTAATGGTCTTAATTCTATCTCAAACGTGAATGCCGAGTATTGATACCGGAGGAAACTTTTTATGAATAAAAAGGGACAGGTGGTTATCACCGTTTTGTTGTCGGTGGTTACCCTTGCAGTGATAATCATATATTCCTACGCAAACATTTTTCATTACACAGCGAACATGGATGCGGACATTGCCTCTGAAACCCTGCTGGCACAGGTGCTATATCAAAACGGCCATTTACAGCCCGACACCTGGTATGCGTCAACCGCCAACAGAATTCTGGGGGCTCCGCTTCTTGCCTCCTTTATCTATCCTTTGACTGGTTTTGACTTGAACATGGCCATGGGAATTGCATGTTCCGTTATGACTATAGTGCTGGTGGCAACAATGCTTTTCTTTTGCAGACAGATTGGTTTCAGCACCCTGGAGAGTCTGGTGGCAGTTCTTTTGATGCTGGTGCTGTCATCTCCATCCAATGAACCTCAGCGAATGCTGTACCTTTACGCATCCTACTATGTGGGACATTTTATATGCATGTTTTTGCTTCTTGGCTTTTACTCCATGACCCTTAAGATGGGAAATGTTCCGCTATTCATTTTTGTGATTACTATACCTATGGCGATCCTTAACGGTGTCCAGGGAATGCATGCCAACATGTTCTTCTACATGCCACTTCTTGGAACGGAGATCCTGAGGCGGATAGTTCTTTTTCTGAAAAAGAAAAAGGCTGATTCCAATGTGGTGACTATCTGGGTTATCCTTGTAAGCGCAATTTCTCTTGTGTGCACAAAGGTTTTTGGAAGTCACATGGGAGACACTTCTCGTAACATCCGCCATGCCCCCGAAAAATTCGTGGAGGTTGTTTGGCCGCTGTTTAAGGAAGTGCTGGGATATGGGCGCTGGCCTCTTTTGATCATCTTGTTTATTGTGATGGCTATTGCAGGATATTTGCTTATGGCTTCAAACCTTAAAGAAGAACCTGAGCTTTGGAGCGCACTGCCAATCCTGTTTGGCGTTATTGTGACAGTACTTGCCATGACCTTTTCCACTATTGAAGTGGCACCAAGATATTTCCTGATGCAGATATTCGTGGTGGGTGTGGGAACAGCTCTTTTGCTGCATCTGTTTAAGCTTGAAAAGAGCTATCTGCTGGCAATTCTGGTAATTGCTTACGGAGTAAATTCTGCGCTGGTCTTTAATGAGGCGCTGATCCTAAGAGACAACTCAGCAGATTCAGAATATGTGAAGGTTACGGACTGGATGGCCGAAAATGGTTATACCTACGGGTATTCAACTTTTGACCATGCAAATACCATGACCATAATGTGTGATGATAAAGTTAAGGTCAGACCATTGATCGACATGAATAATTTGGAACAGCTGCCTTGGCTCAGCGATAAGACCTGGTATCCGCCTTACAGGGACGCCAGTGAAAAGGTGTGTTACGTGGTTTCACAGGCCAGAACGGAAGACTTCCAGGCCTTTGTAGATAGAGAGCATCCTCAGATACTGGAAACAAAGGCTTTTGATGTTTTTGTTGTATATGTCACTGATCATGATTATACTAAGCCTGTTGAATAAAACTATGAAAAGGGATTTGAATTATGAGCAGAAATAATGATAGGAACGAAGGAATGGACGAGGGTCGCGGATTTCAGGATATTCCCAGATGGGTGTATTGGGCTGTGGCCGGAGTTATCGTGGCTGTTTTGGCTTTCTCGATCTTTAAGCTGGTTCGCTGGAACATGGGAACTGCCGAGACTGAGGGTGTGGTTGAAGGCGACTTTGAGGTAGAGGTCCTTGATCAGATTTTCCTTATGCCTCCGGACAAGAAGGCCCTTGGAGTGGATGATGGGAAGGAGACGATTCTTTTCCTTGGTAATGATGTACTGACCTATTACAGTGACGAGAATGGATTTGTGCAGCAGGTAGAAAAGAAACTTGGAGCAACCTGTATCAATGCCGGATTCCCTGGCTCAACCGTTGCTTTAAAAAATGCTACTTATGATCCTGAGTATGCTATGGACGCATTCAGTTTCTACAATGTGGCAAACAGCATTGTGAATCAGGATTTCTCCAGAATGCTTCAGGCTTCAACAAGCTTTGGGGATTCAAGATTTGATGAGAACAGCGCCCTTTTGAAGAGCGTTGATATGAGTACCGTAGATACGCTTGTTATCTTTTATGATGCCCAGGATTACATCAACCTTCGAATTGGCATGAATCCTGATAATGATTCTGATCCAATTACCTACAGCGGAGCTTTGAATGCTGGGATCAAGGCGATTCAGGAGAAATATCCATACATCAGGATCGTATGCATGTCTTTCCCTATGTGTTATGCCTATGATGCAACCGGGGCCCTGGTAAGTGGAGACAGGTTTGACTTCGGAAACGGAAGACTTACTACTTACCTTCAGTTTATGATAGATACTTGTGGTGCTACCGGAGTGTCTTTTGTGGACAACTATTACGGAACTATCCACGAGGACAACAGCTCAGGTTGGATGCTGGATAACATCCACGTAAATGCAGCCTGCAACGAGCATATGGCGCAGCATTTTATTGAGGCTATTTATCCTAACGGCCTGAATGCAGAGGAATGATCAGATTATGAAAAAGAAACTTAAGTTTGGAGATATACTGCTCCTTGAGATTTCAGTAATAGTGTATTCACTTTCTACAGTGGCCGGAAATCTGGCAGGGCAGAATCCATTTTTATCAAGAAACTATATTATATTCTTTGGGCTGGAATTTGTGATTCTGGCTATTTATGCGGTTTTATGGCAGCAGGTTATAAAGAGGTTTGAACTCTCCATTGCCTACTGCAACAAGTCAGTGACGCTGCTTTGGTCTATGCTGTGGAATTTCCTGATCTTCAGTCAGATCATCACACCCGGAAAGGTTGTAGGGGTTCTGCTGGTTATGGGCGGAGTTATCGTGATGAATATGGGAGGACATGGTTCAGAAGAAAAGACTGCTGATGGCACCCAGAAGGAACAGGGAGGTGACAGCGATGAGTAAGTACTTTTTGTTTATGGTCATGTCTGAGCTGCTTGCCTCAACTTCCCAGATGCTTTTGAAAAAGAGTGCACTGAAGAAATATCCCTCATTTATAAGGGAATATCTGAATATTCTTGTTGTTGGTGGCTACGGACTTCTTGTGGTGTCCATGGTGATTGCAATATTCTGCTATGGCGGACTTGGTTATATGGGTGTTGTTGTCATGGAGCCCATGGCCTACATTCTCGTAATGATTATGTCCAGGATATTCTTCAAAGAGAAAATCACAAAGTCAAAACTCCTTGGTATGGCTCTGATTCTTGGAGGAATAGTAGTATTCTACACATTAGGATAATGTGTCAGCCTTTCAAAGGGGACGGTTCTTTAAGCAAAAAGAACCGTCCCCCTTGGCATATTGCCTTGATTGTGCATAAATGATACAATTTTATGAATAAGATATTGTGGTGAAGGTGTGTCTACCACAAGATGTTGGGTGATTTTAAAGAGGAGATCGCATGAAAAGAAGTTTGAAATTATTCAATAAGAAGGGGAAAAAGCCACGTCGTAGAGAAGAACGTTATGACTACGATGAAGAGTATGAGCGTGACGACTACGACGAGGAGTATGACGAGGACGATTATCCCGACGACGAGTTCGAAGAGGAGTACGGAGACTATCAGGATGAGGACGACTATTCTGATGAAGACTATCGTGACCGCAGAGAATACAGGGATGAGGAATACTATTCTGAGGACAGGGATGAGCGTCGCAGAGCAGATCGCTACGAATCTGATGAAGATTATAGAGAAGACGACTACGAAGATTATGGGGAAGAAGAGCCTGATAATGTAGTTGTTGGAAAGTTTGGAGCTGATCGCAGGGCAGATAACGCCGATGATGAACGCTATGAGTCAGATGAAGATTATAGAGAAGATGATTACAATCGGGAGGTCGAGCGTGATTACCGCGACGAAGATGTAGACGAAGAGGATTATCCTGAAGACGATTATGATCGCGAAGAGGATTACAATCTGGAAGACGACTTCGAAGACGATTATGATCCTGATGCGGATGAGGATTATGACCGGGAAGATAACAGGGATGAGGAGTACGATCCGGAAGAGGATGAGGACTACGATCCTGAATACGATGAAGACTACGATCCTGAGTATGACGAGGACTATGACCCTGAGTACGACGAGGAAGATGAGGAGTACGAAAGAGGCAGCCGTGGCGGCAGAAGAGGTCGTGGCAGGAAAGATCGTGATGGAGAACCTGTTGTCGCCAAGATACTGAACTTCATTAAGGAAACCTCTTTTGCTGAAAGAGCTGCAGCCATAGTGGCAGTGATTTTGGTGGTTGGCGGAATCTTTACCATGTCCTTCTATTCAAAGGCTCTTGGAAGGACTGAAGAGATCCAGTCCTTTGTAGAAGTCGGTACAAATCTTCAGGTTTCTGATGTGGTAGGATCAAGTGGACTTATTGCCATAGCTGATGCTCAGAGAGCAAAGGCAATGACTGCTGAGATGCTCGGAGAAGATGAAGAGGAAGAACCTGAGGTTGCTGATGATGCCAAGGGTGTTGTCATAAAGATGACTGTCACCTCCATCAAGAGCGATATGAAGGTCAAGTTCATCAACTCAGAGACCGGAAAGCTGGTTGCCAATGTTCCTTTCAACATCGAAGTTGTAACTCCGGATGGAACTAAGGTGACCTACGACGATCACGATAAAGACGGAATCATTTACAAGAAGGATATCACTGCCGGTAATTACAAGATCACTCCACTGGCACTTCCTTCTGAATACAGCAATTACAATCTGGACACCTCCACTAAGTCCCTTACAGTAAAAGACACTGTAGAGATGAAGGCGGTTGATGTCAGCAACGAGATAAAGAAAGAATCCCAGGTCAATGCAGCAGTAGAGGATACAGCAGTTCAGAATGTTGTGGAATCAGAGCTTAAGGATACTGTTGATTGGGTAGATTCAAACCAGGGCGTTTCTTCCGGAGACGGAAAGTACAGCTATGAAGCTGTAGATAAGAAGAACAATGTTTCTGATCCAAGCAGCACTTCAAAGCTTGAACTTGGAAGTGTAAGAAGAACAGCCCGTTCAAGAGCCAGAGCCACAGATACTACAGAAGGCCAGCTGGGTGAAAATGGAAGTGCTGGTGATAGCAGCAGTACAGAAAATAGCAGTAGCACAGGCGATAGCAGTAGCACCGGTGACAGCAGCAATACAGGAAGCGGTGACAGCGGAAACACTGGCAGCACAGATACTCCTACAGAACCGAAGCAGGATGAGACCATGTCTCTTGCAAACTCCAGCCTCAGCTTAAAGGTTGGCGAGACTGGTTCAGTAAAGGCATCAGGTCCATCATCTCCAAGCTATTCTTCCAGCAATGACAGTGTTGCATCAGTATCAAGCGATGGAACAGTTACAGCAAAGGGCGAAGGCTCAGCCACAATCACAGTTAAGGCTGATGGCTATAAAGATGCAACAGCAAGTATTACAGTAACTGCAGCTCCTGTTGAAAACAAGACCATGACTCTTGCAACCACAAACCTTACCATAAAGGTTGGTGAGACTGGTTCGGTTGCAGCATCGGGCCCATCTGCACCAAGTTACTCATCGAGTAATACCGGTGTAGCAACAGTAGGTAGCGATGGAAAAGTTACTGCAGTGGCTGAAGGTACAGCAACTATTACTGTTAAAGCTGAGGGATACAATGACGCTACAGCTACAGTTACAGTTGGCAAGGCAGACAAGGGCACCATCAAGCTTACATCAAATGCTCTTAGCATTCCTGTGGGTCAGACTGGAAAGATCCTTCCTACAGAGCCTAGCTCAGTTACTTACAAATCAAGTAACGAGGCTATTGCAAAGGTTTCATCTGACGGAACAGTTACAGCGGTTACAGAAGGTACAGCAACCATCACGGTTTCAGCAGACAAGTACAATGATGCAACAGTAACCATCACAGTAACAAAGGGTGCTTCTGTATTCCAGATGAAAGTATCCAATGTCACTATGGTTCAGGGCAGAACTTACCAGGTTGCACCATCAGATTCAAGCTTAAAGCCTAAGTACTCATCAGCAAACACAGGCATTGCAACTATTGCTGAAGATGGAACAATCACAGCAGTGTCTGAGGGTGAAACAACCATCACAGCAAAGGTTGATGGCTTCAACGATTGTACAATAACAGTTAAGGTTCGCTCTAAGTCTGCAGTCCTTAAAGATAAGAACGGAAATACCCTCTACGTAAAGGACGGCGACAGCTACAGAGAAGCAACCTACGCTGATTACTACAGCGACGCGACTTTGTATCTCAGAAAAGAGAATTCAAACTCAGGTACACGTTACGGTTGGTGGACAATCGACGGCAAGACCTACTATTACGATAGAAATGGTAACTACGTGACCGGAGAACAGGTTATCAAAGGCGCCAAGTACTCTTTTAACTCTGACGGAAGTCTCTCATCCTCGTCAGGAACACTGGGAATCGACGTCAGCAAGTGGAACGGCAACATTGACTGGGGTCAGGTTAAGAAGTCCGGAGTAAACTTCGTAATCATCAGATGTGGTTACAGAGGTTCATCTGCCGGAGCACTCATTGAGGATCCTAAGTTCAAGGCCAACATCAAGGGAGCCCAGAATGCAGGTCTCAGAGTTGGAGTATACTTCTTTACGCAGGCTATCAACGAGGTTGAGGCTGTAGAGGAAGCTTCAATGGTAATAAGCCTTATCAAGGGCTACAACATCAGCTTCCCGGTTTATCTGGACGTTGAGGGAAGTAACGGCAGAGGCGATACCATCAGCGCAAGCCAGAGAACTGCCAACATCAAAGCGTTCTGCGGAACTATCCAGAGCGCAGGCTACAAGGCCGGTGTTTACGCAAATAAGACCTGGTTTACAAGCCACATCAACACATCTCAGATCACTAATTACAAGATCTGGCTGGCTCAGTATGCAGCAGCAGTAACCTACAACGGATCCCGTTACGACATGTGGCAGTACACCTCAAAGGGTTCTGTTTCGGGAATCTCCGGAAAGGTTGATATGAACATTCTTTATAACTGATGATCGGAGGACTTATGTCCAAAGCGAAAACATCCAAAGGAACAGGAGCTTTCAGGCTTCTGTCCTTTGCGTTACTGACAATATTTTTTATAGGCATCGCACTTTTTGATGGCCCGGAGTGGTGTAAAGACTCTCCAAGTTATGAGAGCATGGACTTTTCCAGAGAACCGGTTTATCCACTGTTCTTGATGCTCCTTAGGATGGCTTGTAATGCCATGGGCATCACGGCAACTCCCTATGATCTTGCACCGCACCTTACAGCTGCAGTGCTGCTCCAGAGCTTGTTATGGGTAGGTGTTATCTGGTACCTGGGATGCTTTGTCTATGACATTTCCACAAGATATCTTTCGGAAAAGAAATCTCTCATCCTGTCAGCTATCGCCATGCTATCTCAGGTGGGAGTAGCAGTTCTTAACAGGTTTGTGGCCAACCGAGGCTCCATGTATTCCGAGTCCATAATGACGGAGTCCCTTGCAATGCCACTGTTTGTGTTTTTTACGATCACACTGGTAAAGAGCCTTGAAAACTACAACATAAACGCCTGTATTGCTCTTGCTCTTCAGGGGATCCTAATCTCCAGCATAAGAAAGCAGATGCTCATAACTCTTTTAATGTGGGGAGCAACCTCCTTTGTGCTTCATCTTTTTGTAAAGAAATATAGAAGCCTTCAAAAGTTCTTTATGACTTTCATCGCAGTTATTGCTGCATTTGTAATGATCCAGGGCCTGGACTGTGTTTACAATCAGGCTATCCGTGGCGTGTTCACTACCCACGTGGGGAATAGCCGTGGAGGACTGGATACGGTTCTTTACACTGCAGAACCTGAGGATGCAGAACTTTTTGAAAACGCAGATCCAAATGAATTTCCGGAGCTTAAATCTCTTTTCACAAGAATCTACGATGAGTGCCAGGCAAGACAGCTGACCATCGATTACGCACCGGGATATGAGCTGGGGCCGGATTCAAACATTCTTAATTCAGACTGGGTGGCTATGGTTGACCATTATGCCCAGAGCTATGATGTGATCGGTTTTGAGATTGTCCTTCCCATGTGCGATGAGTACGTGGCAGAGCATTTTCCAGAGCTTGATCAGGTCCATGCCCAGATAAAAGAAAATCAGGTGGAAGCCAAGTTGTTGAAGGTGCTGATGTTTGATCATATAGGTGACATCTTCAAAGGAAAGGATAAGGGAACCTGGTATGTGCTTAGTGCCAATGTTGTGAAGGCTTTTGTCATGTCAAATGCCAACATTGCGCCACGGATCCTGATCACAGTATCTGCAGTAATGTACGCCTTGTTTGTGGCTGCCATGATACTGATGGGCATGAGAAGGCGGCCAACATTTCTTTTGCTGGGGCTTGTTATGATCCTGGGACTTGCTATAAACTGCGTGATTACGGGCTCTATGATCTTTCCACAGCCCAGGTATATGTGCTATAGCATGGGACTCTTCTACTTGACTTTGTGTTGTGGTATACTAAGTCAGTGAAATTATGTAAAATCGAGCAAAGACTCGGCTTCGAAAGGAAAAGACTATGAGAACATACCTCGTAACAGGTGGAGCTGGATTTATCGGATCCAACTACATCAACTATATGTTTAAGAAATATGACAATGACATCCGCATCATCAACGTGGATGTGCTTACTTATGCAGGAAACCTTGAGAACCTCAAGGATGTTGAGGGCCGCGACAATTACACCTTTGTGAAGGCTGATATCTGTGATCGCGATGCTATCAACAAGATCTTTGAGGAGAATGATATCGACAGAGTTGTACATTTTGCGGCTGAAAGCCACGTGGATAGATCAATCGTAAATCCTGAGGTCTTTGTGCAGACCAACGTTCTTGGAACTGCAACAATGCTGAACGCAGCCAAGAAGGCATGGGAGCTTCCTGATGGCTCTTTTAAAGAGGGCAAGAAGTTCCTGCACGTAAGTACTGACGAGGTTTATGGTAGCTTGGATGACGATCCTAATGCGTATTTCTACGAGACAACGCCTTACGATCCTCACAGCCCATACTCTGCAAGTAAGGCCAGCTCAGACATGCTGGTGAAGGCATACATGGACACCTATAAGTTCCCTGCCAACATCACCAACTGTTCAAACAACTACGGACCTTACCAGTTCCCTGAGAAGCTCATTCCTCTAATTATTCACAATGCTCTTGCAGGAAAAGACCTTCCGGTTTACGGAGACGGTAAGAACGTCCGCGACTGGCTCTATGTTGAGGACCACGCAAAGGCTATTGACATGGTTCAGGAAAAAGGCAGACTTTTCGAGACTTATAACGTTGGTGGACACAACGAGAAGCAGAATATTGAGATTGTTAAGACAATTATCGATGTCCTTCGCGAGGAGCTCGATGACTCAGATCCAAGGAAGGCTCATCTTACATACGATTTGATCAAGTACGTTACAGACAGAAAGGGACACGATCGCCGTTATGCCATTGCACCTGACAAGATCAAGGCTGAGATCGGCTGGGAGCCTGAGACAATGTTCGCAGAGGGTATCAGAAAGACCATCAAGTGGTACTTCGATAACCAGGAGTGGATGGAACACGTAACCAGCGGTGATTACGAAAAATACTATGATCGCATGTACAGTAACAGGTAATTAAAAGGAGATTAATCCATGAAGGGAATTATCTTAGCAGGTGGTTCAGGAACCCGTCTTTATCCGCTTACAAGGGCAATGTCCAAGCAGATGATGCCTGTTTATGACAAGCCTATGATCTATTATCCTTTGTCAACACTTATGCTGGCAGGGATAAGAGATGTTTTGATCATTTCAACACCCCGTGATCTTCCAATGTTTGAGGAACTCTTCGGAGATGGAAGTCAGCTGGGCATGACCTTTAAATACGCAGTTCAGGAGCAGCCAAGAGGACTGGCAGATGCCTTCATCATTGGTGCAGACTTTATTGGATCTGATTCGGTTGCCCTGGTCCTTGGCGACAATATCTTTTACGGCCAGAGCTTTTCTAAGCTTCTTAGAGAGGTTGCTTCCCGTGAGAGTGGTGCAACAATCTTTGGTTACTATGTTCGTGATCCAAGAGCTTACGGTGTTGTTGAGTTTGATGAGAACGGCAAAGCAATCAGTATTGAGGAAAAGCCTGAGCATCCAAAGAGTAACTACGCAGTTCCGGGACTATATTTCTACGACAACAAGGTTGTTGAGATCGCAGCAAATGTTAAGCCTTCACCAAGGGGCGAGATTGAGATCACCAGCATCAATAATGAATATTTAAACCGCGGAGAGCTCAGAGTCGAGACCATGGGCAGAGGCTTCGCATGGCTTGATACAGGTAATCACGACTCGCTTTTGGATGCATCTGACTTTGTCTGCGCTTTCCAGAAGAGACAGGGACTGTACATTTCCTGCATCGAGGAAATCGCCTATAAGCGTGGCTTTATAGATAAGGATCAGCTTCTTAAGCTTGCTGAGCCTCTTATGAAGACCGACTACGGTAAGTATTTAGTAGAAGTTGCTAATGGGCTGTGACCATGATCACTTGACGAAGTATTGTTGAGCCTAGTGAGCATGGTCGTTCTGGCGAACGCGAAGCGTGAGAGCAGAACTACCTTGTGAAACTGGACGGGAAGGTGGAAATGGACGCAAAAGTTTTCAGAATGGCATTACTTACCATCATAAGCGCCTTTATCCTGGTGCTTGTGATCATATATGCGACTAATGCAGATAAGATCAACAGCCTTTTAGGTCGTGAACAGGCAAAAGAGACTTCTTCTGTTGAAGCTTCAGTTGAGGAGAGCAGCGAAGAGGTAATCTATGGGGACCAGATTGGTGACAATCTGCATGGTTTTCTTTTGGATGAAGACTTTTTTGATGAGACAGAAAAGGTGCCTTCAGTGGTTGTAAGAAAGAAGACCACAACCGAAAAGAGCGAGGATACTGATCAGGATGCATCAGCTGAGGAAAGCTCAGAGCGTGACGGAACAGGAATGGCTGTAGTTGGAGAGCTCTTTAATCCTAACCCCGAGGCGACTGCAGATACTTCAGGGTATCTTACAAGTCTTCCGGAAGCTCCGGCAGGCGGCTTTGGACAGTATATTCCGGCGGGACAGACTGTGACAGGAACTCAGGTTGGAACGCCATAAATATTTTTAAAGGAGTAGTTTTTAGAAATGGGACAGATTACAGTAGAAACATGTGAAATTGAAGGACTTAAGGTTATCACCCCTAAGGTTTTTGGTGATGCCAGAGGCTATTTCATGGAGACATACAACAAGAACGATTTTGTAGAAGCAGGCATAGACGTGGAGTTCGTTCAGGACAACCAGTCAGCCAGCAGCAAGGGAGTACTTCGTGGCCTTCATTTTCAGAAGACACATCCACAGGATAAGCTTGTACGCTGCATAAACGGTGAAGTATTTGATGTGGCAGTTGATCTTAGAAAGGGATCTAAGACTTTTGGAAAGTGGCATGGCGTTCTTCTTTCTGCTGAGAACAAGAAGCAGTTCTTTATTCCAAAGGGCTTTGCCCATGGTTTTTTAGTTATTTCAGATTACGCAGAATTTGCTTACAAATGTTCAGACTTTTATCATCCTGAAGATGAGGGAGGCCTTTTGTGGAATGACCCTGATATCGGCGTAGATTGGCCTATTCCGGAGGGCGTAACCCTTAACCTTTCTGACAGGGATACAAAATGGGGAGGAATCAAGGAGTTTTGATGAGCAGGTCAGAGAAATTTCCCAAGGCATTGGGCTTGGGTATTTTCTATTGTTTGGCGCTCATACTGGCGCTTCTTTTGGTATTTCATAATAACCCCCTGGCAGACCAGCATACCGAGTTTTTGAAAAAGACCTGTGGCTGTATTCTTATTGGTGTCAGCTGTATTTTAGTTTTCTTCTGGTATGACAGACTTATGGTGCTTCCTGTAGAACTTTTCAATTCCAGGAAGCTCATTAAGCGTCTTGCTATCAATGATTTCAAAAAGAGATATGCAGGTTCATACATGGGTATAGTGTGGGCACTGGCTCAGCCGGTGGTCACTGTTGTTATGTACTATATTGTCTTCGACGTGATATTTCAGGCAAGGTCTCAGGCTGTTGCTGGGGGCATAGAAGTGCCCTACGTGCTGTTTCTCACATCAGGCCTGGTACCTTGGTTTTTCTTTACTGAGGCTCTGACTAATGGCACTACTTCTTTATTGGAATACAACTACCTGGTAAAGAAGGTCCTTTTTAAGATCAGTATTCTGCCAATTATTAAGATAATAGCAGCAATGTTCATTCACGTGTTTTTCATTGGCGTTTTGATGTTGATAGCTTGCATCTATGGTTATTATCCCAATGTTTATTGGCTACAGATTATTTATTATGTGGGATGTGAATTTATCCTTGTGCTGTCATTGAGCTACGCCACTTGTTCGATAACAGTATTTTTTAGAGATCTTTTACAGATTATCAGTATTTGCTTGCAGCTTTTCCAGTGGGCAACTCCGATTTTATGGGATATTCACATAGTTCCAGACAAATATAAGTGGATCATTAAGCTTAATCCTATGACTTACATAGTAGAAGGCTACAGAAATGCAATCTTTGGAGATACATGGTTCTTCGAACATTTCTATTCATCAACCTATTTCTGGTTGTTTGTTGTGGCGGCCTTCTGCTTTGGTGCTCTCGTATTCAAGAGAAGTAAGACCCACTTCGCTGATGTGCTTTGATTCTTTTATTATATGAATGAGCCTCTGGCACAAATAAGTGTGCACAAGCCGCGATTCTTAGGCGCTGTGGAGCAAAGACCAAGGAATGTTTTCGTGCCATTGCACGGGAACACGACTTCTCTGGGCTTTGTGGAGCGCTTAGCGCCCTGAGCGGCGGTGGACAGTTATTTGTGCCAGAGGCGGGGTATATACACAAAGGAAAATCATGGACAACAACACTGCCATTGAGGTGAAGAACCTCACGAAAATTTATAGATTGTACGACAAACCCATGGACCGTCTCAAGGATTCTCTGGGCTTGGCGCGGAAGAACAGCTTTAAGGAGCACCGTGCTCTGAACAACGTGTCCCTCTCTGTTAAAAAGGGTGAGACCGTGGGTATCATCGGAACTAACGGCTCCGGAAAATCCACCATTCTGAAGATCATTACAGGAGTTCTTTCCCCTACAGAGGGAGAGGTCAACGTGGATGGCCACATTTCTGCGCTTCTTGAATTGGGTGCCGGCTTCAACATGGAGTATAACGGAATCGACAACATTTACTTAAACGGTATGATGATCGGCTTTTCCGAGGAAGAGATCACAAAGCGTCTTGACTCAATCCTTGAGTTTGCAGATATTGGCGAATATGTTTATCAACCGGTAAAGACCTATTCCAGCGGTATGTTTGTCCGCCTGGCCTTTGCCGTTGCAATCAATATTGACCCGGAGATCCTTATCGTCGATGAGGCTCTTTCCGTAGGAGACGTATTCTTCCAGGCAAAGTGCTATCACAAGTTTGAGGAATTCAAGAAGCAGGGAAAGACTATCCTCTTTGTTTCCCATGACCTTTCTTCTATCAGCAAGTACTGCGACAGGGCTGTTCTTCTGAACCAGGGTGTACTCCTTGGAGAGGGCACACCAAAGAAGATGATTGACATTTACAAGCAGGTTCTTGTTGGTCAGTATCCTCTTCCAAAAGGTGAGGGTGAGAATCTTCTTGATGACGAGGAAATCCGCAAGGCTGCTGCTGATGCTGCAGACGGCGATGGTAAGAAGAGTGGCAAAAGAGCTGATTCTGAAAAGGACAAGGCAGCAAAGACGGCCAACGAAGATAATTCCAAGGAAAGCGCTTCAGGAAAATCTGGCGACGGTGCAAAGTCAGCTGATGATGCAGCTGCCACAAATCCTGACACCCTTGAGTATGGCGATGGTGCAGCTTCCATCGTAGACTTTTTTGTTACGGATAATAAGGGAACTCGCTCTAATTCCATCATCAAAGGCACAGAATTTACAGTTCATATGAAGGTGCGCTTTGACAGGGATGTAGCAGCTCCTATTTTTGCTTTCACCTTTAAGAACATTATGGGAATAGAGATCACCGGAACCAACTCCATGGTGGAGAAGGCCTTCCTGGATCCGGTGAGGGCAGGAGATATAAAAGATATTTCTTTTACCCAGAAGATGACGCTTCAGGGAGGGGAGTATCTGTTAAGTTTTGGGGTAACAGGCTTCGAGCAGAACGACTTTACAGTTTACCACAGGCTTTACGATGCGCTAAATGTGACTGTAGTATCAGATAAGAACACGGTTGGCTACTACGACATGGAGTCAAAATGCACAGTGGTTGATGGGAAGTGAACCGAATGAACGAGGAAATAAAGATTGGGGGCGTAAGCCTTAACTTCAAACATTACTCAGGGGTTGATCTCTACAGCGATGGCGCTATAGAGAACGACCTTCTTGATATTGTAAAAAACTATAAAAAAGAGGACTACCAGAAGGTTATCGAGGAGCGAAACAGCTGGCCGATCCTGTACCATCTCTCAGACCAGAGAGCCAATATTGTTGAGTGGATCCCAATGGACCCCAAGGCAAAGGTTCTGGAAGTGGGTTCAGGATGTGGTGCCATCACCGGAATGCTGGCTAAGAAGGCAAAGACTGTTGTTGCCTGCGACCTTTCAAGGAGACGTTCTGAGATCAATGCCACACGTAACTCAGAGTGCGACAATGTCACTATTCATGTGGGCAATTTCAGGGATATCGAGCCTGACCTTCCTAAGGACTTTGACTACATTTTCCTGATCGGTGTATTCGAGTATGGACAGGGCTACATCGGAACAGACAGCCCCTACGAAAGGTTTCTTCGCATGCTTGGAAGACACCTTAAAAAGGGTGGAAGAATTGTCATTGCCATTGAGAACCGTCTGGGACTTAAGTATTTTGCCGGCTGCGCAGAGGATCACCTGGGAAGCTATTTTACAGGCATTGAAGGTTACTCCCCTGACAGCGTTGCCAAGACTTTTTCAAGAAACGGCCTCATCAACATCTTCAAGAAATGTGGCATGAATGAGTACCATTTCTACTATCCATATCCTGACTACAAGCTGATGACTCTTTTGCATTCTGACGCATATCTTCCAAAGTTTGGAGAGCTTCAGGACAATGTCAGAAACTTTGACAGGGACAGGATGGTTCTTTTCAATGAGAAGCACGCCTATGAGGATCTGGTGAAGGAGGGCATGTATCCTGAGTTTGCCAACTCCTTTGAGGTAATATTGGGGCCTGGATTTGATACCATCTACTCCAAGTATTCAAACGACAGGGTGGATGAGTTCAAGATAAGAACCGACATAGCAATTGACAGGGCCGGACGAAAGGTCATCAAGAAATTCCCTCTTACAGAGGCAGCAAGAGAGCATGTTTTCAGCATCCGTGATGCGTATCTTGGACTTCAGGAGAAGTTCAGGGGCGGAGACCTTGAGATCAATGACTGCCAGATAAATGAGAAGGAAGGCTGTGCAATGTTTTCCTTTGTCAATGGAGTTCCGTTGGCTTCACTTATGGACGAGTGCATCGATAAGGATGACATGGATGGCTTCAATGCCCTTTTGAATGAGTACATCAAGAGAATAGGCTACAAGCCGGATTATCCGGTTTCCGACTACGACCTTATCTTTTCAAATATTATGGTCAACGGGCCTATTTGGACTATAATAGATTATGAATGGACCTACGGTAAGTGCATTCCAGCCAAGGAACAGGTCTGGAGAGCGCTTTACTGCTATCGTCTTGAGGATCGCAAGCGTGAAAGATTTGATCCCAAGCCGGTTTATGCAAGGCTTGGCCTTACAGATAAAGAGATGAAGGTGCTCCTTGATGAGGAGTATGCCTTCCAGAAATATGTCACCGGAAATCGCAGATCCATGGTAGAGATCTGGAAGGGCATCGGCAGGAAGGTGATAGTGCCAAAAGAGCTCCAGGCCACAGCCACAGCTGCCCGCCCCGATGACTGTGTTCAGATCTATATGGACAACGGTGATGGCTACTCTGAGGATGAGTCGATCTTCCCGGAGGAGAGCTACAACGATAAAAATGAGATAGACCTTGATATCAAGGTTTCTAAGGAATGCAGGACAGTCAGAGTTGATCCGGCTTTTGCTCCATGTATCGTCACAATACTTGATGCTACCTGGAATGGTAAACCTATTGCTGAGTCTTCCTGCAACATAGACATCCATCCGGTGAATGGAGAGTGGATCTCTGACGACACCTTTGTTTTCAATACCGAGGACCCTAACATTGAGTTTGGGCTTTCCGATAATAACCTGAGTGTTCAGGAACGTAACCATTTGGAGCTTTCTCTTTTAACCACACTGATCCCCAAGAATTCGGCAGATGCCATCGTGGAGTCAGTTCATGTGGAGGAAAAAGAGACACCTCAAAAGGGTAAAAACATCCTTGGTAAAATTGGGAGAAAGATCAAGGAAAAACGCGAGGAGCGCTTCTATAAAGACGAGGAGTGGGATTAAGGGGATATGCTGAAAGGCGTAGTTAAAGGGGCACTGACAAAGACCAGAATAACTAAATACAACAAGCAGCTTGCAGTGAAGTCTTCTGCCTATGACAAGTGGCAGCATGCTCAGGAAAAAGAGCCTGTTATCCCTGCTGAGGCGCCTGTCCAGTACGAGCCTGATGAGAATGGGGAGATGATTCCCCACAAGCTCCCAGAGCCTGTCGTTAAGGTTTTTCCCTACGGGGAGGTGTGGGAAGCTCAGGACATAAAGAAGGACGAAAACACTGTCTATCTCTTTGTAAGCCCTAAGGGCAAGCTTGTTAAAAAGGCTGCAGAAGTGGTCAAACAGTATTTCATTGCCCACCCGGAACACAACGTAGTTTATGGCGACGAGGACGAGGTTTCAAAGGGAGGAAAGTACATCCACCCATATTTCAAACCCGACTGGTCACCTGATTCATATCTTAATGCCTTTTATATAGGCAGTTTTTTCGCATGCAGGGCTAAGACCATGCATGAATCTCAAAGCGAATATGATAACGCAGTAAGAATGCTGGGCGGAACGGCTCACAAGAAGGGCTCGGTTGAACAGACAGGGCTGGAGGCATCTCTTTTGTCTGCAGATGTACTGTTCTGTATGCTGGCAATACATGAGCATGCTTTCGGCAAAAGAACCGGTCTCGAGTTCCCAATTGGTCACATAAGGGAAGTGCTGTTCCACAGGAATCCTGAGCAGGACGTATTCTACGGCAGGAGCTTCCATTCCTCAAAGCATATGCTCCTGGCCCCGGCAACTGTCAGTATCATTATTCCATCCAAGGACCATCCTGAGATACTTCAGCAGTGCCTTAATTCAATAATTGAGACTACAACCGATGACAATATCAAGTATGATATCGTCGTTATTGATAATGGTTCAACGGCGGCAAACCGTGTTAAGTACGGCGTTTATGCCTCTCGTGCACCAAGGAAAAACGGTCTTACCAAGATCAACTATATTTACAAGACCCAGGATTTCAACTTCTCGGCCATGTGTAACCAGGGAGTTAAGAGCTCAAACGGTGAGTACCTTCTTTTCATGAATGATGACATCGAGTGCGTTAAGGAGGGGTGGCTTAGGGAGATGTTGTCACAGGCCCAGCTCAAACACGTGGGTGTTGTTGGAGCAAAGCTCATTTATCCTGAGACAGATCTTATCCAGCACGCGGGAATTGCCAATGTTCGCAGGGGGCCTGTGCACAAGCTTCAGAAGATGCACGACAACAAGAACCACTACTTTGGATATAACCGTGGAATCCATAACACGATTGGCTCCACAGCAGCGTGCCTTTTAGTCAGCAGGAAAAAGTTCCTTGATATTGGAGGCTTCCCCGAGGAACTGGCAGTAGCCTTTAATGATGTGGATCTGTGCTATCTTTTCCACGAGAAGGGCTACTATAATGTGTGCTGCAATCACATTTATCTGTATCATCACGAGTCTCTGACCCGTGGCCTTGATAACCTGGACCCTAAGAAGATGGAAAGGCTTGCCCATGAGGGTGACACTCTTATGACTAGGCATGCCCATTTATATAATGTGGACCCTTTCTACAGCCCACATCTTACAGAGGATGAGACCATTTCAGCCATCATCCCCAAGGAGGATTACACTCCTGTTGAGGACTTGCCTTATGCATCTGTGACCATTCACGAGAAGGGCATTCGCGGTGCCCGTGAGGACCAGTGTTTGAGAGTTGGCTGCGAGTACAATGGCACGATGGACAACTGGCTTTATGGCGTAACAGCTGAGGGCAATGAGGAAGGTTATTTCCTTAAGGGCTACAGTTTTGTTATTGGGTCAGACAATGCTATTTTTGAAAAGAGATTGTTGCTGCGCCTTGTAGAGCGTTACGAGGACGGGGCAGGACCTGTGGGACCAAAGGTCTACAGTTTTACACCTTACGTTTGGTATCGCCCTGACATCAGAGTGAGGCTGGGAGATCAGGTGAACGTGGATCTTACGGGCTACAAGCTTCGTATTGAGAAAGGTCTTTTGCCGCCGGGCTACTACCAGATCGGAATGATGGCAATCGACAAGACAAGTCGCCTCAAACTTATCAATTGGGTACCGAATATTTTAAGAGTGAGAAAGTGAAATTTTATGGCAGATAATAAAGAGTTAGACTACAAAGCTGCATATGAAAGAGAGAAGCTGAAGACTGCTGATCTTGCCGGACGTATTGCTGAGCTTGAAGACAAGAACCAGGAATTAGAGTTCAAACTCAACAGGATCAAGAATAACCCTATCTGGAAGGCTTCAACTCCTGCCCGTAACACCATGCACTGGGTGATCAGGCAGAGGGACAGGCTTAGGAATCAGGGGTCACTTAAGGGAGTTATTGCCAAGGTTAAGTACAAGCAGATTGAGAAGAAGGCTATGACCCATTATGGTACTGAGAGCTTCCCTTCTGAGGAGACAAGGAAGGAACAGGAGAGTACTGTATTTGAGAAGATGCCGCTGATATCAATCTTAGTACCTTTGTACAACACTCCTGAAAGATTTCTTCGAGATATGATCGAATCTGTGCTTGATCAGACCTACAGCAATTGGCAACTGTGCCTTGCTGATGGTTCAGACGATCAGCACGTGGGCGAGGTTAAGTCTATTGTAAGAGAGTATCAAGCTGATAAGAGAGCCAGGATGAATGCCTCTGAGACCGGAGATATGGGCTGCAGGATCAAGTACCAGAAGCTGGAAAGAAACGAGGGAATTGCAGGCAATACCAATCATTGCCTGGAGCTGGCTGAGGGAGAGTACATAGGTCTTTTCGATCATGATGATATCCTTCACCCGGAAGTACTGTACTGGTATGTAAAAGCCATCAACGAGGAGAATGCAGATTACATCTACTGTGATGAGACCACCTTTAAGGGCGACGACATCAACAAGATGATAACCATGCACTTCAAGCCGGATTACGCTATAGATAATCTTAGAGCTAACAATTATATCTGTCATTTCAGCGTTTTCAAGCGAACTCTCTTGGAGGGCACAGAGCTCTTCAGGACAAAGTTTGACGGAAGCCAGGACCATGACATGATCCTCAGGCTTACGGATAAGGCAGAGCACATTGTTCACGTGCCCAAGCTTCTTTACTACTGGAGAAGTCACGCCGGGTCAGTTGCATCAGACATCAGCGCAAAGCCCTATGCCATCGATGCAGCCAAGGGCGCAGTTGCAGATCACCTTCGCCGTCACGGCTATGATCACTTCAAGATCACCAGTACAAGAGCTTTTGAGACAATCTTTAAGATCACCTACGAGGTTCAGGGAACACCTAAGATTTCCATTGTGATCCCTAACTGTGAGCATGCACAGGATCTTAAGAGATGTATTGATTCAATATATGAGAAATCGGTTTATGACAACTACGAAATAATCGTTGTTGAGAATAATTCCAAGGGCAGCGAGATCAGGGGCTACTACGAGGAGCTCAGGACAGGATCCCTTAAGGATATAGTGAAGGTTGTGGATTACACGGCAGCCAAGGCAGCAGGGCAGATTGCTACATCTGGCGACCACCAATCAGCCGATGGCTCTTTTAACTACTCAGCAGTTGTAAACTACGGCGTAGCCCAGTCCACCGGAGAATACATCATCCTTCTTAACAATGACACCCAGGTAATCACCGTAAACTGGATGGAGGAGCTTTTGATGTATGCTCAGCGTGAGGACGTTGGCGCAGTTGGAGCAAAGCTCTATTTCCCTGACAGAAAGATCCAGCATGCAGGTGTGGTACTTAAGCTTGGCGCCCATAGGACAGCCGGACATTCACATTACGGTCAGGCTGGAATGAACCTTGGATACATGGGACGTCTTTGCTATGCTCAGGACGTAAGCGCTGTAACAGGTGCATGTCTTATGGTTTCGAGGGCTAAGTATGACGAAGTCGGCGGTTTTGATGAGACCTTCCAGGTGAGCCTTAACGATGTGGACTTCTGCCTTAAACTCAGAGAAAAAGGCTATCTTAACGTCTTTACACCATTTGCTGAGCTTTATCACTACGAGTCCTTGTCCCGTGGTCTTGACCTTGAGGGCAAGAACGCAGCCAGATATGAGAAAGAATCAGAGCACTTCCGCACAAAGTGGAAGGAAGTTCTTGATAAGGGAGATCCATACTATAACCCGAACTTCTCCCTTGATCGCAGCGACTTCAGTCTTAATGTAGAAGGCTATTCAAGCCTTAGGGACCAGTAAAATCAATAACCCTGCGGAATTAGTACCATTATTGTGGTATACTTTTATGTTGAAGGGACTAATTTAAACGATATTAGTACAGGAGGAAAGAGAATGAGTGAAGCTACAAAGCAGCTGGAGTACTGGCTGAATGACGATTACTTTGATGAGGAGACCAAGAAAGAGCTTCTTTCCATCAGAAATGATGAGGCAGAGGTTGAAGACCGTTTCTATAGAGAGCTTGAGTTTGGTACCGGCGGACTTCGCGGAGTTATCGGAGCAGGAACCAACAGAATGAACAAGTACACTGTTCGTAAGGCTACTCAGGGGCTTGCAAACTATATCAAGAAGCATGGCGGACCAGATGCAGCGAAAAGAGGTGTTGCAATCTCTTTTGACTGCAGAAGATTCTCACCTGAATTTGCTGATGAGACAGCACTATGCCTTGCAGCTAACGGTATCAAAGCATATGTCAGCGATATTCTCCGTCCTACACCTGAGCTTTCATTTGCCCTCAGGGAGTTTGGATGCATCGCAGGCGTAATGGTCACAGCATCTCATAATCCACCTGAATATAACGGATATAAGGTTTACTGGGAGGATGGCGCCCAGGTTACACCACCTCACGATACAGGAATTATCGATGAAGTTGTTGCCATCACTGATTATCACGATGTTCTTACAATGTCTAAGGATGAGGCAATTTCAAAGGGGCTTTATGTTTCCTTTGGTGAAGAGATTGATGACAAGTACATGGTTGAGCTGAAGAAGCAGATCATCCATCAGGATGTTATTGACGAGATGGCTGACAAGTTCACCATCGTTTACACACCATTTCATGGAACAGGTAACCTTCCTGTAAGACGTGTTCTTAAGGAGCTTGGCTTCAAGAACGTCTTTGTAGTACCTGAGCAGGAACTTCCAGATCCTGATTTCACCACACTTGAATATCCTAACCCTGAGGATCCTAAGGCCTTCGAGCTTGCTCTTAAGCTGGCAAAAGAAAAAGATGCCGATATCGTACTTGCAACCGATCCGGATGCAGACCGTCTTGGTATCTACGCTAAGGACAGCAAGACCGGCGAGTATGTTGCATTCACAGGTAACATGTCCGGTATGCTCATCGGTGATTATATTTTGAGAGAACGTCAGGCAACAGGCACAATGCCTGCAAACCCTGCTTTTGTTACAACTATCGTTACCACCAACATGGCAAAGGCTGTAGCTGAGTCTTATGGTCTTAAGTACATCGAGGTTCTTACAGGCTTTAAGTACATCGGCGAGCAGATCAAGCTCTTCGAGCAGAACGGAAACAGCAACAACTATGTATTCGGTCTTGAGGAGTCTTATGGATGCCTTGCTGGAACCCATGCAAGAGATAAGGATGCGGTAGTAGCAGTTATGATGCTCTGTGAGCTTGCTGCTTTCTACAAGAAGCAGGGCAAGACCGTATGGGATGCAATGATCGATACCTATGAGAAGTACGGATATTTCAAGGAAGGCCAGTACTCCATCACCATGAAGGGTAAGGAAGGTGCTGAACAGATCGCAGCTCTTATGGATAAGCTTAGGAAGAATCCTCCTAAGGAGTTCGGACAGTGGAAGGTAGAAGAGTTCAGAGATTATAAAACCGGCAAGACCCTGGATATGGCTTCAGGTGCAGAAGGAACCACAGGACTTCCTACATCAAACGTACTGTACTTTGCACTGGATAATGACGCATGGTGCTGCGCAAGACCTTCAGGTACAGAGCCTAAGATTAAGTTCTACATGGGCGTAAAGGGCAAGAATCTTGAAGATGCTGCTAAGCTCCAGGATGAATTAACAGATGCTGTAAAGGCTGTTATTCAGTAAGGATAGATATGGGAATAATAAATGCGGTCCGAAAGACAATTGCATATTATAAACGCAATGGTTCAAGGGCCGCATTTTTTGCTGCCCTTGAACGACTTTCAGATGGTCGTAAGGATAGGAAATACACCTATGCACCACTGTCTGAAGCTGTGTTAAAAGAGCAGCGACAGGAATACAAGAAGCTGGCTGAAAGTGATAACACGGTACACTTCAGCATTGTGGTTCCCTTGTACAACACTCCTGATAAGTACCTTCGGGAAATGATAGAATCTGTGATAAACCAGACCTACGGAAACTGGGAGCTGGTGCTGGCGGATGCCTCTGAGATGCCGTTAGATCTGGCCATGCAGTATGATAAGGATGACCCAAGGATCAGGTATATTCATCTTGATGAGAACAAGGGAATTTCCGACAACACCAACGCTGGTATCAGAAAAGCCACGGGAGACTACATAGGTCTTTTGGATCACGACGATGTATTGACTCCTGATGCGCTTTACGAGTGTTCAAGAGTTATCAGGGAGAGTATGCGTAAGGGGAAGCTGGCAAGGTTTTCCGACTGCCCTATTCGCCTTATCTACTCCGACGAAGATAAATTTGACGACAAGAAGGGCAGGTACTATGAGTACCATCAAAAGCCCCCATTCAATATGGACTATCTCATGTCCAACAATTACATCTGCCATTTCACCATGCTTAGGGCAGATATCATAAAGAGACTTAAGCTTCGCGGTGAATATGACGGAGCTCAGGACTTTGATCTGTTTTTGCGCGCCTGCGCAGAGACAGCTCTTTTCATGCCTCAGGCTTCAGGACAGATTGTGCATATCGACAAGGTTCTTTATCACTGGAGGTGTCATCAGGGCTCAACTGCTGCAAATCCTGCCAGCAAGACCTATGCCTATGAAGCTGGGAAAAGAGCTCTTCAGAGCCTTATGGACAATTACGGTATCAAGGCTACCGCTTCAGAAATGCCTCATGTGGGCTTTTACAGGCTTACCTATGACCCGGATGTCTTTTCCCAAAGGAGAGACGTGGGCTGCGTTGGAGGCAAGCTCTTAGATAAAAGAAACAGGATCTGCGGCGGAATGTATCGCAAAAACGGAACCCTTGCCTATGAAAAGCTTCCTGAAGGGTTTTCCGGGGGACTTCAGCACAGGGCAGTCCTGCAGCAGGATGCATACGCTGTTGATATCAGGTGCATGGCGGTTCGTAATGAGCTGATCCCTCTCTATGAAGAAGTAACCGGAGTCAGGTATCAGGATAGCTTTGAGTATGCAAAGAGGGCTATGGCTGCCACGGAAGCAGCTTCGGTCCAGGATCCCTTTGAGGGGCTTGATAAGGAGGAGATGGTGGCACTTAGTCTTCGCCTTGGAAGTGAGATAAGAAAACGTGGTTACAGGATCATCTGGGATCCCCAGGTTATTAAGAGGATATAATTTACATGGAACTTCTTACAGTTGTAATTCCAAATTATAATGGCAGAAAATATCTCGATGACTGCCTGAAAAGCCTCCGCAAACAGACCTTTCAGGAGTTTAAGGTCATCATTGTGGACGATGGCTCCACAGACGGAAGCCAGGAATATATCAAAAACAGATATCCTTCGGTGAAGCTCATTGAGCTTTCGGAGAACACCGGGTTTGCCAATGCAGCGAATGTGGGGATAAAGGCTGCAGACAGTGAATATGTCTTTTTGCTGAACAATGACACCATGTGCGACGAGAAAGCACTGGAGAGCCTTGTGAGCGTAATGGAGAACAAAAAGCGTCTCTTTTCCGCCCAGGCTAAGATGCTGAAAATGGAAAGACCTCATGATATCGATGATTGTGGGGACCTTTACTGCGCTCTTGGTTGGGCCTTTTCTCCGGGGAAGGATAAGGACAACAGGCAGTTTGTGAAAAGAGAGTCTATGACCAGCGCCTGTGCCGGAGCTGCTATTTATAGGAAAGAGTATTTTGACAAGGTTGGATATTTCGACGAGGAGCACTTCTGCTACCTTGAGGACGTGGACCTTGGGTACAGAGCAAGGCTTCACGGCTTTGCCAATGTTATGGAACCAACAGCCATCGTGTACCATGTGGGAAGCGGATCCAGTGGCTCAAGATACAACGATTTTAAGGTGGAGCTTACAGCGGGGAACAATATCTATCTGATCTACAAGAATATGCCGGCTTTCCAGATTTTCATAAATTTTCCACTGATTCTTTTGGGAATCATCATCAAGCATGTCTTTTACGTAAAGCACCATTTGGGGAAGGCCCATATTCGTGGGCTTATGAAGGGCTTTGAAAAGATCGCAAAGAATGCTGATAAGAGGGTGAAGTTTGGAAAGACAGAGTTTATAAATGCTATAAGGCTCCAGATCGAGCTGTGGGTCAACCTGGCCAGGAGGGCCTTAAGCATATAGGTTTGCCCTTGGGAGTGAATTACACTATAATGGTATTCAGGTATGATAAAAGATAATCAGGTACATCTTAATAGGGCTCATGTTATTGTGGACGGGCTTTTGGTGGCTGGTTCCTATTCATTGTCCTATTATCTTAAATTTGAATCGATTTTTGCTGATAAGAGACCGGTGGTCGGACGTCTTCCAATGCCGGTTTATTTTTCTGCGCTTTATTTTCTGATTCCCTGCTACCTGATGCTCTACTACATGGTCCAGCTCTACACCTCAAGAAGGGCGCTGAGACTCTGGGATGAGTTCGTGGATATTGTTCAGGCCAATGTCATGGGGGTCATCGGGTTCCTGGTTGTTTTGTATATGATCAATCAGCCCTATTTCTCTCGTTCCATGATCGGTATATTCTTTGGACTGAATGTTACGTTGACCACATTTGCCCACTGGATGCTCAGGAAGTTCCTCCGTTACATCAGAAAGAAGGGCTATAACATCAAGCATATTCTTCTGGTTGGATATTCCAGAGCTGCAGAGGCCTATATTAGCAGGATTTTGGACAATCCACAGTGGGGTTACATAGTGGCGGGAGTTTTGGATGACTTCGTGCCCATTGGCACCAGCTATCACGGTGTAAAGGTCGTTGGCAAGATAGACGAGCTGGCTAATTACATTGAAGAAAACAGTTACGACGAGATCACCATTACCCTTCCTCTGGACGATTACGACAGGCTGGAGGTATTGGTTGCCCAGTGCGAGAAATCCGGCATCCACACCAAGTTCATTCCGGATTACTCATCTCTTTTCCCAAGTGCACCATACACAGAGGATGTTCAGGGAATACCTGTTATCAACATCAGGTACGTGCCCCTGACCAATTCCTTTAACAAGCTGGCAAAGAGGCTGGTGGATATTATCGGATCACTTCTGGCTATCATCCTGTTTTCGCCTACAATGCTGGTTTCAGCCATCCTTATAAAGCTAACCAGTGAAGGCCCTGTTATTTACAAGCAGGAGCGAGTGGGGCTTAACGGCGTGCCCTTTATGATGTACAAGTTCAGGACCATGAAGGTCCAGACTGAGGCCGAGGAAAAGAAAGGCTGGACCACGAAGGGTGATCCAAGAGTCACGAGGGTTGGCGCCTTCCTTCGGAAAACCAGTATCGACGAGATGCCACAGTTTTTCAATATTTTTGTGGGACAGATGTCACTGGTGGGACCAAGACCCGAGAGACCTCAGTTTGTTGAGAAGTTTAAAGAGCAGATCCCCAGATACATGGTCAAGCATCAGGTTCGTCCCGGACTTACCGGCTGGGCGCAGATTAATGGCTATAGAGGCGATACTTCTATTAGGAAAAGAATCGACTACGATATTTACTATATCGAAAACTGGTCTATGGCTTTTGATTTCAAGATTCTTCTTGGAACCATCCGACATGGCTTTGTTAATAAGAACGCATACTAGTGCAAATGCTGCATTGGCGTGCGTTTTTTCATGGGGTTGTATATTCCTGTTAAATGTGGCAAAATGTATTGGTGGTTTTCTGCATTTATGAAAACCAAAAACGTTGGGTGAGGAGAGTTTTGTAATGTCAAACAGAGACGACGAGTACTACGAGAGAGAAGAGCGCAGGCCTTCCCGCAGAAGCGACAGATACGACGATCGTTACGATGATAGATACGACGACAGAGAGCCAAGGAGGAGTTCACAGGGATCAAGAAGCAGCTCAGCTTCCGGAAGCAGAACTCAGGGATCAAGAAACGGATCATCATCAAGAAGTAATGGGGCATCCTCAAGAAATGGAGGATCAGCATCAAGAAGTTCTTCAAGACCATCTTCCTCAAGACCTTCTTCTTCAAGAAGTGGTAATGGGGGAAGAAACGGCGGCGGTTCCAGAAATGGTGGAGGAAACGGCCCTAAGAAAAAGAAAAACAGCACAAAGGCAATAGTTCTTTTAGTAGCAGAAATGCTTGTTGCCTGCATTTTAGTATATGTGGCATACACACTGTTCTTTAAGGTTGATGTCACAAAGGTAGGTAAGGTAAACCTGAACGAGGAGGCTATCTCCCAGAGTATCAGTGAGACCGTTGTAAATGATGAGAACATGAAGGGCTACACCAATATCGCCCTCTTCGGTGTTGACTCCCGTGAGGAGGAGCTCACCAAGAACACAAGATCAGATACAATCATGATCGCGTCCATCAATAATGAAAACGGCGATATCAAGCTTTGCTCAGTTTATCGTGATACTTACCTGAATCTTTCAAATGATACTTATACCAAGTGTAATGCAGCATACGCCCAGGGCGGTCCTGAGCAGGCTATTTCAATGCTTAACATGAACCTTGATATGGATATTGAGAACTTTGTAACTATTGGTTTCAGAGGACTCACAGACGTGGTTGATGCTCTTGGTGGCGTAACAATTGATGTTACAGATGCAGAGATCTCCCACCTTAATAATTACCAGTCAACGATGGCTACTGAGCTGAAGCTCAACTACACACCTGTTACAAGCTCAGGTGTTCAGACCCTCAATGGTCTTCAGGCAACAGCTTACTGCCGTATCAGATACACAGCAGGTGATGACTTCAGACGTGCCGAGAGACAGAGAACTGTCCTTATGGCATGCCTTGACAAGGCAAAGGGCATGAGCTACTCACAGCTTGAGACTGTAGCTAACAAGGCCTTTGGTGAGACTTATACATCACTTGACCTGGATGAGATCCTTGCACTTCTTAAGAACATTGCTAACTACAACGTTGTTGAGAACAGCGGATTCCCTGCAGAGGATATGCGTGCTACAGGTACCATGGGTAAGGCCGGAAGCTGCGTACTTCCTGTTGACCTTCAGAGCAACGTTAAGTGGCTCCATCAGTTCCTGTTCAACGATTCTGAGTACGAGGTTTCAGGAGACGTTCAGAAGTACAGCGAGAAGATCAAGGGTGACGTTAGTAAGTATCTTACCAACTAATATTTATTGAGATTAAAGGGGCTGGGTTCTTTTAGGAGCCCGGCCCGTTTTTATGAAAACAGGAAAAAGAATGAGTACCATCGATGTAATAATACCAACCTATAAACCGGATCTGTCTTTTTTACGCCTTATCGATGATCTGGAGAGCCAGGCACTTCGACCTTCCCATATCATCATTATGAATACGGAAAAGAAATATTGGGATGATCTCATTTCCAGATCAAAGGAAGATCCTTTAGAGAAATATGACAACATTGTTCTGCAACATGTGACCAAGGCTGAATTTGATCACGGTGAGACAAGGAATCAGGGAGTTAAGCTTTCAAAGGCCGATTTCTTTTTGATGATGACACAGGATGCATTTCCTAGGGATAAGATGCTTATTTCAAGCCTTTCAAAGGTCATTGAGGACCCGGAAGTGGCAGCAGCCTATGCAAGACAGTATCCTAAGTCAGACTGTAACCTGGCTGAGCGTTATTCCAGGAAATTCAACTATCCTACAGAGCCCATGAGAAAGACCCAGGCGGATTTGGGACGTCTTGGCATCAAGACCTACTTCTGTTCCAATGTTTGTGCAATGTACAGAAGAGATATTTTTGATAAGCTGGGTGGTTTTACCCATAAGACTATCTTTAACGAGGATATGGTCTATGCCGGCACAGCCTGTCAGAAGGGCTATGCAATCTGCTATGTCCCTGAGGCAGGAGTGATCCACTCCCACAACTACTCATGTATGCAGCAGTTCCACAGAAACTTTGATCTTGGAGTATCCCAGGTGGATCACCCGGAGATCTTTGGGGCTGTAAAGTCAGAGACTGAAGGAAAGAAGATGGTGTCCCAGACCATAGAACACTTCAGACAACTGGGGAAGGGGTATCTCATTCCCCATTACGTGATAATGTGTGGCTTTAGATTCATTGGCTACAAACTGGGAAGAAACTACAAAAAACTGCCACGCAAGATGCGCATGGCATGTGCACTTAATAAGGAATATTTTGCAAATGGAACTTGATCTATCCGGAATGGACATGAAAATATCTGATGATATGAACTCCTGGGAGGAAGTAAACCTCCTTTATAATGCTGCCCTGAAGCAGATCACCACCAAGATTGAGATCCTTAATGAAGAGTTTCAGGAGGTTCACAGGTATAACCCTATCGAGCATGTAAAGGCCCGTGTTAAGGTCCCTGAGAGCATTGTAAAAAAGCTTAAGAGAAACGGCTATGAGTCCACCCTGGAAAACATGGTCCGTTATGTCAACGATATAGCAGGTATTCGTATCATCTGTTCCTTTACCTCAGATATCTACAGGATAGCTGAGATGATAAGCAATCAGAAGGATATCCAGGTTTTGACGGTGAAGGACTATATCATGAATCCAAAACCCAGCGGATACAGGAGCTATCACATGATAGTTTCTCTTCCTGTGTATCTTTCAGACAGGATTGTAAACGTTAAGGTTGAGATTCAGATAAGAACTGTTGCCATGGATTTCTGGGCTTCACTGGAGCATAAGATCCAGTATAAGTTTGAGGGAAAGGCTCCGAACCATATCAATTCAGAGCTGCATGAATGTGCCAACATGGTGGCTAATCTTGATGCTCGTATGCTGTCTTTGAATGAGGAGATTTTGGCTATAGAAGCGGAACGGTAAATTGAAGGTATTTGTATGATATCCGGATTGCTCCGCTGCACTTTCGCAATCCGGCAAACATTCGGAATCCGCACTGCCGTGCTACTTCCTCATGCTTGTTAGTGTCACAAGAGCATAAAAAAAATCGAGCGAGCTCGATTTTGTTATACTCTGTGACCACAATATCATACAAATGAGGAGTGGCCAGACACATTTCTGCGCCCGGCCTATTATGAAAAAATCTATCTTTCGTTATTAGTTAGCCGCCTTGCTTGCGACTAATTAAAATATACAGGATAATTATTAACAAATTATGAACTTACCATGAACAAATGGTAAAAACGCACAACAAAAGTCTTTGTCACAATATAAACTTGTATAAATTGCATAATAAATGCTAAGCTATAGGGGATGTACAAAAAGTACATAATAATAAGGAGAAAGACATGTTGGGAGGAAACGTAGTGGAGAACTTTATGGACAAGCTTGCACAGAAAATCAGCGCTTCAGATATCATAAAGGCTAATGCTCAGGCTGAAGCAGCAGAGGCAGAGAGAACAAAGCAGGAAGCACAGCAGTATAAGCAGCAGCTTGAAGAGCTTCGCCTCAATGAACAGGCGCACAGGTCAGCCCTTGAGGATACCAAGGCTTCTTTGGAAGAGGCTAAGGCTACTATTAATGAGACCAAGGATTCTATTTCAAGTCTTTCTAAGAGAATAGATGAGAATGAGACTCAGGTACACGATGTAGGTGTGCAGGTATATAGAAACGTCCAGGCTATCGTTGAGAAGGGCCAGGAAAAGAACCGTGACGAGTTCAAGGAACTTAACAGAAGGGGAGAAGCTATCCAGGTTGCTATTGAGACCAAGAACAGCGCAGCAATACCTCTTTTGGTAATTGTTCTCCTTGTATCAGGTGCAGACCTGGTGATCAATATATTGAGGATTTTAGGAATTATTTAAATGAGTTTAGGAAATACCGTTTTTCGCAACAAGATAAAGATATGGTATCTTCACTCTGCTTTGGTGATAATAGTTGTATGGATTCTTTTCATGCCAAGTATTGTCAAGTTTGAAAAGGGTGGAGATAACATTTTTACCGTAAGTCTTAACAATATTGTGGTAGGAACTGCTGCTTCAAAGGATGAGGCTTACGAGGCATATAGGAATGCAAGGCGATCAATTGCTTCTTCCGATGGAGAGCTGACACTGGCTAACGGAGACCTTTCCATACAGGGAGACAATGTGCTTTGGGGCACTGTGGATTCTGTATCTTCCATGTCCCGCGCCATGACAGATATCTTAGCCGGTAACAAGAGAAGCACCCTTAACAGGGCTTACTCCATAAAGATAAATGAGTACTCAGTAAATCTGTCATCAATAGATGACGTAATGGAGCTTCTCTCTACAGCTCTTTCAAATTTTGATGAGAGTAATCTCTTTGACGTGAATCTGGTTCTTGATTCTGACAGAGAGGTTAATGTTCTGACCCCTCAGGTTCAGAGCAGGGAAGAGATCAAAAAGGAAAAAGAGATTGAAAGCACCAGCATGCCACAGGCAGGATTTCAGGCTGAATTGACACAGATCGTCAATGATGCAAAGCCTCTTGCCTATGACAGAGATTTCTCTGATTATGAGCTTGGACTTATGACCATGGATTTCGCCGATAAGGTTGAGATCGTGGAAAGCTATCTGCCGGATAGTGAGATCACAGATCTGGCTGTAGCAATAGATGATGTTACAAAGGATAAGGAGACAAACCAGATCTACGAGGTTCAGTCCGGAGATACACTGGGGTCAATCGCTCTTAAGTTTGGACTTACAGTGGACGATCTTGTAAATATGAACGAGTCTCTTGAAAGTGAAAAGACAATGATCCGTGTTCAGGATAACCTTATTGTAACAGTGCCTGAGCCGGAGCTTTCCGTTGTGTATACTTTGCAGGAGTACTACGAGGAAGACTATGAGGCAGAGGTTCAGTACGTGCCTAATGATTCCTGGTATACAACCCAGTCCAAGGTTCTTCAGGAGCCTTCAGCAGGACACAGAAAGGTTGTTGCTCTTGTTACTTATACAGATAACAGCGAGGTAAGCCGTGAGATCCAGAAGGAAGAGGTTACTTACCAGGCTGTTCCTAAGATTGTTGAAAGAGGAACCATTGTTCCACCTACATATATCAAGCCTATTTCCGGCGGAAGACTTACTTCCGGATTCGGAAAAAGATCAAGACCCACCAAGGGTGCCAGCACCTACCATAAGGGTGTTGACTGGGCTACACCTGTTGGGACATCTGTTGTTGCTTCTTCCAGTGGTACAGTTACGAGAGCCGGCTGGGGTTCCGGTTACGGTTACTGCGTATACATAAGACACCCTGATGGAAGGGAGACCAGGTATGGTCATCTTTCAAAAGTTCTTGTCTCTGTGGGCCAGTCAGTATCACAGGGACAGAGGATAGCTCTTTCCGGAAATACCGGTGTATCCACAGGACCACATCTGCACTTTGAGATCCTGGTTGGTGGAAGTCAGGTGAATCCGCTTAATTACTTGAACTAAGCTTATCGGTTTTACAAATCAATTTTATTGTGGTATAACTAATATTTGTTCAAGAGTAAAAAAGAGAGATACCTATGGAAAAATACGTGATCAAGGGCGGAAATCCGCTTGTTGGCGAGGTTTGGATCGGGGGCGCTAAAAATGCAGCTCTGCCTATCCTTGCAGCAGCCACAATGACAGATGAGACCGTCTATATAGATAATATGCCAGATGCATCAGATACCAACGCTATGCTAAATGCTATGCAGAGCGCCGGTGCTTTTGTTGAAAGAACCGGAAGGCATTCTGTAAAGATCAATGCATCACAGCTTAATGGCTACATAATTGATAATGAGTACATCAAGAAGATAAGAGCTTCCTACTATTTCCTTGGAGCTCTTCTTGGTAAGTATAAGCAGGCCGGAGTGGTTCTTCCCGGTGGCTGCCATATCGGACTTCGTCCTATTGACCAGCATATCAAGGGATTTACAGCTCTTGGGGCACAGGTTGGTATTGAACATGGCATTATCCAGGCTAAGGCAGATCAGCTTGTGGGAAGCCATATATACATGGATGTAGTAAGTGTTGGTGCAACTATAAATGTCATGATGGCAGCAGCACTTGCAGAAGGAAAGACTATCATTGAGAATGCGGCAAAAGAGCCACACGTAGTTGATTTTGCCAACTTCCTTAACAGTATGGGTGCTAATATAAAGGGCGCTGGTACTGATGTTATCCGTATCAGAGGAGTTGAGAAGCTCCACGGGACAGAATATACCATCATTCCTGATCAGATTGAGGCAGGAACCTTTATGCTGGCAGCAGCTGCTACAATGGGTGATGTTACAGTAAAGAACGTTATCCCTAAGCACCTTGAGTCTATCAGTGCCAAGCTTGTTGAGATGGGATGCCAGATCCACGAGTCTGACGATGAAGTCAGAGTAGTGGCTACAAAGAGACTTCAGAATACACATGTTAAGACCCTTCCATATCCAGGATATCCTACGGATATGCAGCCACAGATCACAGTGGCACTTGGTCTTGCCAGTGGTATCAGTATCGTAACAGAGAGTATTTTCGAAAGCCGTTTCAAGTATGTTGATGAGCTCACCAGAATGGGCGCCAGCATCAAGGTTGAAGGAAGTACAGCTATTATAGAAGGCGTTGAAAGATATACAGGCGCCACAGTTTCAGCACCGGACCTTCGTGCCGGAGCAGCACTTGTTATCGCAGCTCTCACTGCAGAAGGCTTTTCTACAGTAGAGGATATCAAGTACATTGAAAGAGGCTATGAGGACTTCGAGATCAAACTCAGAGAGCTGGGTGGACAGATCGAGAAGGTTGAAGAAGATAGAGACGTGCAGAAGTTTAAGCTTAAGCACGCGTAAGGTAACAAATAGGACTTGGCATACAGTATGCCAGGTCCTTTCTACTTGTTACCCTATATCGTTCAGATGATCTCTTGAATATATACTCCCGGACATTTGCTAAGATCAATATAATCATTTCCAACCTTTATGGTAGGCTTGGACAGTGCGTTTATATTGATGAATATGATCTCGCCGATTTCTCCGGTATTAAGTCTTACTGTGTTGAAAAGATAAGTATTAACGATGTTGTGAAGGAAGGCGAGAAGCATTTCTGGGTCATATCTGTCAAAGCCTTCTTCAAACATTGATATCGCAATGAATGGACAAAGTGGACCTCTGTAGTACCTTGAGCTGGTCATGGCATCGTATACATCTGCTATGGCCACTACTTTGGCAAATTTATCTATCTGTGGTCCGGTCAGTTTTAAAGGATAACCAGAACCATCGCATCTTTCGTGGTGCATAAGTGCTGCATTCTTAACATGGCTGCTGACCTCGAGCTTTTCCAGCGCATCATAACCCTTCTGAGGATGGGTTTTGATTATGGCGTACTCATCATCGGTTAGATGTCCGGGTTTTGTTATGATGTTGTCGGGAATAAGTAGCTTTCCTATATCGTGTAGAAGCCCTGCCTGGGTAGCGGTCTGAATCTCGGATTCGTTCCATTTGAGCCATTGGGCTAAGATATTGCTTATCAGTGCAACATTTATACAGTGCGTGTAGGTTGCATCATCGTACATGCGAAGATTATGGAGCATATCGAAGATGCTTGATGCTCTTTTTCCATCTCCAAGAAGTGAATAGATGGGAGACATCATCTGGTCAAGGTCAAGTTCCTTGTTGCCTGCTATTATGTCTTTTATGGAGTGCTCGAATTTATCTGCGCACTGTTCGAAATCTTTTTTAAACTCTTTGAAATCTTCAGAATTCTTTAAGCGCTCAGAATAAGTAAGCCCTGAAGCTAAGCCTTCATCCAGGGTCTGGGCAGGTTCGTCCTCTACAAGGACATCATTTATTGAGTAGAAGACCAGTCTTGCAATGTCTTTCTGGGTGATCACGGTACCTTTTTCCATGAGTTTGTTGTTAGATTCATGGGTGAAGACATCGCTGGCCAGTATCATGCCAGGTATTAACTGTTTGCTGATTACTTTTTTCATACATTTAATTATATTTTTGCCTTAAACGCTTGTCAATTAGGGCTTGACAGCAATGTTTCACAGTAATATCATATCCACATAAAATAAATTCTTCGGGGCAGGGTGAAATTCCCTACCGGCGGTATAGTCCGCGACCCACTTCGGTGGCTGATCTGGTGAAACTCCAGAACCGACAGTAAAGTCTGGATGAGAGAAGAAGTGTCGTGCAGAGCACTTGATGAGGTTTTGACGAATCTAGTGCAAACCGGTTGTTTTACACTTGGCGAAGTTCTCTCGAGCCTAGTGAAAAACAACTTCCTTATTTTTTCCCACTTTATCTCTCCTTCAAAACAAATACCATTTACCCGATGAGAAAGAAGGAGAAAAAATGAACAACTTAAAATCCGCTCTCGAGATGATCGCGAGCAACACACAGCACTTTGTAGCACTTACGCTACTGATCCTGGCAGCTTTTGCCATCGCATACTTTGCAGAGACACAGGCACGCAAGCGCGAGATCAAGCAGACAGGAGCAACTGAGGATATGTTTAGCACAAGGAAGATTGCCATAATCGGCGTTTTCGCAGCTATCTCTTTTATCCTGATGCTCTTTGAATTCCCTCTTCCGTTTGCACCATCATTCTACAAATTTGACTTCAGTGATATTCCTGCTCTTATCGGCGGATTCGCAGCAGGCCCTATGGTTGCAGTAATGATCGAGTTCATCAAGGTTGTGTTGAACATTGCAATTCAGGGTCCTACACCTGGATTCATCGGTGAGATCGCAAACTTTGTTGTTGGCTCAGCTTTTGTAATCCCTGCAACAGTCATCTACAGATTTAAGAAGACCAGAAAGACAGCTCTTATCAGCTGCCTGACAGGTACACTTTGCATCACATTTGTAGGTGCATTCATTAACGCATTCTTCCTGCTTCCTGCTTATGCAGTTGCATTCGGACAGGGCGTTGATGCTTTCATAGCAGCAGGAACAGCAATTAACCCTGCAGTTACAAACCTGTTTACATTCTGTGCTCTTTGTGTAGCACCTTTCAATCTTTTAAAGGGCGTTGCAGACAGCGTTCTTACATTCCTTGTTTACAAGCAGCTCAGCCCAATCCTTAAGCTTACTCCAAGTCTTAAGAAGGCAGCTAAGGTAAACGAGGCCTAAGTACTCGGCTGAAAATCCATTTATAATAATCTCCACCGAGCGCCATGGGAACTACCCGTGGTGCTCATTTTTTATGTAATGCACCATTCTATTTGTGGTATACTTGGTGATATAGAAGACTAAAGTGGAGAAATCTGCATATCACCTAGTGCAAGCGTTGGGAGATTCGCATGGAAATTGTAACCAGACATGAAACAAATACTCCGGAGGAAACCTTTGAGATCGGACGCCGTATCGGAGAGAGCGCAGCCCCCGGTACCGTATTTACCCTGATCGGAGACCTGGGAGTTGGCAAAACTGTCCTTACCCAGGGTGTAGCAAAAGGTCTCGGAATAAAGGGGCCTGTCAGCAGTCCTACCTTCACTATCCTGCAGGTGTACGACGAGGGAAGACTTCCTTTCTATCATTTTGATGTGTACAGGATTGGCGACATCAGCGAGATGGATGAGATCGGCTATGAGGATTACTTCTACGGCGACGGAATATGTTTCATCGAATGGGCCAATCTTATCGAGGAGCTGCTCCCGGAGCACTATACAGAGATCGTGATCGAGAAGAACCTTGAAAAGGGCTTCGATTACAGACTCATAACCATGACTAAGAAATAAAAAGAGAAATCGGACAATATGAAGATACTTGGAATAGATACCTCAGGACTGGTAGGAACAGTCGCTATCTCAGACGGCGACCTTCTGACTGCCCAGTTCTCAATCCAATATAAAACAACACATTCAGAGATCCTGATGCCAATGCTTGAGGACATTGCAAAGAAGATCAACCTGGACCTCAAATCCATTGATGCAATTGCCATAGCAAAGGGGCCTGGATCCTTTACAGGACTAAGGATAGGAAGCGCAACAGCAAAGGGTCTGGCACTGGCACTAAATAAGCCCATCATCGCTATTCCCACCGTTGATGCCCTGGCCTACAACCTCTACGGTAATGAGAAGATCATCTGCCCTATGATGGACGCCCGCAGAAGCCAGGTCTATACCGGCATCTACACCTTTGTTCCAACCACAACAGAAGGGAAGATGAAGGAGCGTCACTTTGACATGCAGATAATAAAGGAGCAGTTTGCTGCTTCTGTTGATGATGTGATAAAAGAGCTGAATGCTATCGGTAAGCCGGTAGTTCTTTTGGGAGACGGAATTCCTGTATACCACGACAAGCTGGAAGCAGGTCTTACGGTTCCTTATTCTGTAGCACCTTTGCACCAAAATCGCCAGTCGGCAGCAGCTCTTTTGGCCCTGGCTAATGTATACGCACAGGAGGGACGTTTTGTGTCAGGGGATGAGTTTGCTCCTGAATATCTGCGCCTTTCCCAGGCGGAGCGTGAGGCTTTGGCAAAAGAGACTGGGGAGGGTTCGGGAGATTCCCAGCCGACCAGAAAACAGGCTGCTGCAAAGCGAATGGAAGAGCGCAACACTCCCGGAAAAGTAAGGATCCGTCAGATGAGCGTGGAAGACGTGGAAGATGCCTGGAAGCTTGAAAGCGTGAACCTTGGAAAGGAAGCCTGGACTCAGAAGCAGCTTCTGGAGGCCATGACCAGGGATGATACCATTTATCTGGTGGCTGAAATGGCAGGCAGGATTGTAGGTCTTTGCGGAGTTCGGAATATTTCCGGGGAAGGTGACATCACCAACGTTTCCGTTTCGGGAGATGCAAGGCGCATGGGCACAGCCTACAAGATGATGAGACAGCTCCTGGAAAGAGGAGTGGGAATAGGAATAAAAGACTACACACTGGAGGTCCGTGCCTCCAATGCCCCTGCCATCGGGCTTTACGAGAAGCTGGGCTTTAAGAGTGAGGGAGTACGTCCCGGATTCTACGACGACCCCAAGGACGACGCAGTAATTTACTGGAAGAGAGCTAATTTATGATAGATGTTTGTTTACTGGGAACCGGCGGAATGATGCCACTTCCCAACAGATTTCTCACATCACTTCTTGTGAGATATAACGGTAAGTGTGTGCTGATCGATTGCGGAGAAGCTACACAGATAGCCATGAAAAAGAAGGGCCACAGTGCCAAGCCGATTGACGTGATATGTTTTACCCATTACCACGCGGACCATATTTCGGGTCTTCCCGGAATGCTGCTTACCATGGGTAACGCCGAGAGGACAGAACCTCTTTTGATGGTGGGGCCAAAGGGTCTTGAAAAGGTGGTAAAGTCTCTTCGAGTTATCGCTCCGGAGCTTCCTTTTGAGATTCAGTACAAGGAACTTACCGAAGACGAAAGCTCTTTTACCATAGATGGAATGCCAGAATTTACTATTACAGCCTTTAAGGTCAACCACAACATCACTTGCTACGGCTACTCCATGAGTCTTCGCCGTCAGGGCAAATTCAACGTGGAATCCGCAGAGGCAAACGGCATTGAGAGGAAGTACTGGAACAGCCTTCAAAAGGGCGAAACAGTGGTTTCGGAGGACGGCAGGACTTTCACTCCGGACATGGTACTTGGGGAGGAACGAAAGGGCCTTAAGCTCACATATAGCACTGACTCAAGACCTACCGACAGCATCGTTAGAAACGCCAAAGGTTCTGATCTTTTTATCTGTGAGGGAATGTACGGGGAAGCAGATAAGATTACCAAGGCAAAAGAATATAAGCACATGACCTTCTACGAGGCCGCCAGAATGGCCAGGGATGCAGGGGTAAAAGAGCTATGGCTCACTCACTACAGCCCTTCATTGGTGAACCCAATGGAGTTCATGCCTGAGACTAAAAAGATCTTTCCGAATACTATCGCTGCCAAGGACGGCAGAAGCTTAGAACTTAAATTTACTGACTTATAAGACAGTTAAAGCCCGCTTTAGGGGATCTGCGGGCAGAAAAGAGGGGAAATGGAAAAAGGTGGAGCAGGTTCAGCTATCGTAAAATCAATTGTACTGGTGGTTTTGGGAGCGCTGGTTGTTCTTGGTGTGTACATGGCCCTTACAAGGACCAAGAAGAGTCCCACTGAGGAGACTTACGTTTCTACTGTTGTGGACGAATTCACCACCATGAATCTGGAAAAGAACTATCCAGCCAGCTCAAGAAAGGTTGTGGAGACCTTTATCCGCGCCATGCAGGTGCTCTACAAGGAGCAGTACACTACTGAGCAGGAAGACAAGATAGTTGCCAATATTGCAGGGCTCATGGATCAGGAGCTTCTGGACAATAATGTGTTCTTTGAGAAAGACATAAAGGACGATGTTGATAGGAAGAAGAAGGAGGACAACACTATCTCCAACTTCGAGATCCTTCAGAAAAGAGAGCCTGATGAGTACAAGACCGACGGTAGATGGATGTGCAAAGTGGATGCCATCTACTACATGAGGATGGGAACCCAGGGTACAGTGACCGTGGACTACACCTTTATCCTCAGACGTGAAGAAGGTTCCGGCAATTGGAAAATCTACGGATGGGCATTAAAGGAAGAAAATAAATGATTGAGTATCATGCAGACGACTATGGGATGTTCAAGACCCAGAGTAAACATATAATGGACTGCTATCATGAGGGGGCATTAAACGGCATAAGCATCATGCCAAACAGCCCCTACCTTGATGAATGCATGGCAGAAATTGCAGACATCAGGAAAAAGCTGGCAGTTACGGTACATCTTAATTTTGTTGAGGGAAAGCCTCTGACTGGTTCCAAGGCAACCAGACTTATCAACCGGGATGGAAACTTTAGTATAGGCTTTGGAAAGCTCCTTTTAGTGGGCTTCGTGCCGGTACTTCGGTGCTTTTACAGGAAACAGATAAAAAGGGAAGTGGAGGCACAGCTCCTTAAGTGCCAGTCCTATATGAACGATGATAAGTTCAGGATTGACGGGCATATGCATTATCATATGCTACCCATTGTTTTTGACGCAGTAATGCAGGTGGTAAAAGAAAATAACCTTCAGGTAAGCTATATAAGATTCCCCAGGGAAGAGCTGGAAATCTACAGACGTGCTTCCGGGAAGGTAAAGGGCATTAAGCCCATCAATATTGTTAAGGTCATGGTCCTTAATACGTTAGCCTCACGCAACGAGCGAAAGTATCGCGAAGTCCTTACCAGACTCGACGTTAAGAGAAAGCTCTTTATGGGTGTTATGCTCTCAGGCCACATGTTCTATGACGAGGTTAAGGAGTGCATCAGCCACGCAGCAGATATCATGGCTGACCGTGGCTTTCAGGATATGGAGATTTTGTTCCATCCCGGAGATGTCACTGAGGAGAACGAGGTAAAAGAGCTGACCAGCAAAGATGACCTTGATTTCCTGAATATCAACAGTAAGAACAGACAGCTGGAGGCAGAGGCCCTTAGGAAGTTCGGCGGAAATCTAAGACGTTAAGGCTGTGAACCTTTGAGTGCTCCTTAGATGGAAGTTGTAAACGAATAATTTGTAAGGATAGATTTATATGCAGATAGATAAGAATGTAGAAGATGACGGTGTCATCTTTATGTCCATAAAGGAAGGGGAGGCAGGTGCTGCCGGTGAAGCAAAGGCGAAGCTGGCTGAAGGTGCTGTCGCGCCCGTTGATGATAGCGACGTAACAATACTTGCTCTTGAGAGCTCCTGCGATGAAACTGCAGCAGCTGTTGTTCGAAACGGCAGAGAGGTACTTTCCAATATCATTTCATCCCAGATTGCCCTTCACACCGTTTATGGTGGAGTTGTTCCTGAGATTGCGTCCAGGAAACACGTTGAGAAGATAAACGGATGTATCAAGGCTGCCCTTTCTGAGGCGAACCTCACTTTAGACGATATAGATGCTGTTGCTGTAACTTACGGGCCGGGCCTTGTAGGTGCTCTTTTGGTGGGCGTTTCAGAGGCCAAGGCCATTGCTTTTGCAACGGGAAAGCCTCTAATTGGAGTTCATCATATCGAGGGACATATCAGCGCAAATTTTATTGAGAATAAAGACCTGGAGCCTCCTTTTGTATGCCTTGTTGTTTCCGGTGGACACTCTCATCTTGTGGTGGTGAAGGACTATGGAGAATATGAGATCATCGGCCAGACCAGGGATGATGCAGCAGGAGAGGCCTTCGACAAGGTGGCAAGAGCAATAGGACTTGGATACCCCGGTGGACCTAAGATCGACAAGGCAGCCAGGGAAGGAAATCCTAAAGCTTTTTCTTTTCCCCAGGCAAAGATACTTGACGCGGAGTACGACTTCTCCTTCTCGGGACTTAAGTCAGCGGTACTCAACATCATCAACCAGGCAAAGATGCAGGGACAGGAGCTTAACCAGGCAGACGTGGCAGCTTCCTTCCAGAAGGCTGTGGTAGAGGTCCTGGTGGGCCACGCAATCAAGGCCTGCAAAGAGTATGGTTACGATAAGCTTGCTATAGCCGGCGGAGTTGCCTCCAACACTGCACTTCGAGAACTTATGGAAAAAGAGTGCGCGGCGAACAATATCAGATTTTACAGGCCAAGCCCGGTGCTGTGTACAGACAACGCAGCAATGATCGGAGCAGCGGCTTATTACGAATACAAAAAAGGCGTTAGATTCGGACTGGATATGAACGCAGTACCAAACCTGCCCCTTGGAGACAGAGAGCGCAGATTCCATGGAGGAAGAGCATGAAGACAGTAGCAGTTGTTCTGGCGGCCGGTAGTGGCAGCAGGATGAATTCCGACGTAAAAAAACAGTACATGGAGATTGGCGGGAAGCCGCTTATTTACTACTCTTTAAAGGCTTTTGAGGAGAGTATCATCGATGATATCATCCTGGTGGTCTCCAGGGGAGACGTGGACTATGTTTCAAAAGAGATAGTTGAGAAATATCACTTTGACAAGGTTCAGGCCGTTGTTGAGGGGGGGCTTGCAAGATACCACAGTGTTCGTCTGGGACTCCAGGCAGCAGCTGCCGATTGCGACTATGCTTTTATTCATGACGGTGCTAGACCATTTGTGGATAGGGATATCATTATGAGAGCTTTTCAGGCAGTGAAGGAGTATAAAGCCTGCGTGGTTGGTATGCCTGCCAAGGATACTATTAAGATTGCCGATGAAAAGGGCTTCGCAGCTTCAACACCTGACAGGAATCTGATGTGGACTATCCAGACTCCACAGGTCTTTTCCTATAAAACGATACTGGAATTATATCAGCGCCTTGACCGGGACGAGGGAGATCTGATGGCAAGGGGCATCAATATCACTGATGATGCCATGGTTGTGGAGTATTACACCGACACAAAGGTGAAGCTGGTGGAAGGCTCCTACGACAACATAAAGATCACTACGCCCGAAGATATCGCAGTTGCAGAGGCTATTCTGGATAGAAGAAGGCGCGGTTAACGGAGAAAAAATTCCCATGGGAAGTTCAGATACAAATCATAAACCCAGGGTGTGCATGATAGTTCAGCAGCGGGACGTAAAAGG
This sequence comes from Butyrivibrio sp. AE2032, assembly GCF_000702965.1. Classification (NCBI taxonomy): domain Bacteria; kingdom Bacillati; phylum Bacillota; class Clostridia; order Lachnospirales; family Lachnospiraceae; genus Butyrivibrio; species Butyrivibrio sp. AE2032. The sequence continues at coordinate 1,963,372 of NZ_JNLF01000003.1, forward strand.
CGGAATCGCCTCTGTGACCAATGGCTATTATGGCAGCTCCCTGGAGGAAAAATACGATATAAGGTACGTGGAGTCATATTGCGATGGCTCCCAGTTTAAGAAGTTCATAAAAGTACTTAAGGGGCTTTGGGAGTACAGGCGGATCCTTCGGGATTTTAAGCCTGAGCTGGTGCATATGCACACTTCATTTGGCCCTAGTTTTTACAGACTTCAGCCCTTTCTTTCTATGGCAAAAAGACGTGGAGTGCCTGTAGTTGACCATTGCCACGGGGCAGATTTTGATACTTTCTACGTCAATGCTTCTGAGAAAAAGAAACGTCTTGTCCGAAAGGTCTTTTCCAAATTCGACACGGTTATTGTCCTTTCCAGGGAGTGGAAGGAGAAATTCACACCTGTTGTACCAAAGGATAGGCTTGTGGTAGTTCATAATTATTGTAAGCCTAAGACTTCGGAACAGCTGGAGGGCTGGCTTGAGGACAGGTTTGCAAAGAAGCAGGTGGTTTTTCTCGGAGAGATTGGCAAACGAAAAGGCGGATTTGACTTTGCAGTTATAATTTTGAATACTGCAAAGAAACTTCCCGGCGTTCGATTTGTGCTCTGCGGAGATGGGGCAAAAGAGGATGTTGAGAAGATTAAGGCAGAAATAGAGAAGAAGTGCAGTGGTATCGATGTTTCTTTTCCCGGATGGGTAAGGGACGATGCCAAGGACAGGGTTTTAGTTGAATCATCAGTGTTTATGCTTCCCTCTTATCATGAAGGGCAGCCTATGTCTATACTTGATGCCATGGCTTATGGTCTTCCTATAGTATCAACTGAGGTAGGAGGAATCCCTCAGCAGGTGAAAAACGGAGTAAATGGCATTTTGACTAAATCTGGAGATCCACTGGCTACTGCAGAGGCGATTTCATCACTTTTGTTGGATAAAGACAGATATTTTGCAACTTCAAGAGAAAGCCTTGGAATAGCTACGGAAGAATATGGCTTTGAGGCTCATGCAAAAAAGATTTCGGAAGTATATGACAGTGTATTGAAAAAATAACGGCAGTTTGGGGACTGGCGGGGAGGTAAAATGCGTTCTCCTTTTTTGTATTTGAAAAATGTAATTCGTATGGGGCTTATAAAGATCAGGTACGGTGGGAGATATTCTGCCGGAGCAATCCAGACCTTCGACAAACTCAAGGTGGAGATTCATGGAAAAGGCTCCGTAAAGATGGGAAGTTATAACCAGAACCGTGGAAATCTTTATCTTGTGGCTGATGGTGGAAAGATTGAAATTGGGGATCACTGTTTCTTTAACACCGGATGCTGCGTGACTGCTACAGAATCTGTAAGGATTGGAAGTGGCTGTAAATTCGGAAATAATCTGGTCATAGTTGACCATGATCACAACTTCAAAAATGAAGGAGATAAAGAATTTATTAGTTCACCGGTGGCAATTGGAGACGATTGTTGGGTGGGAGCTAACGTAACAATTTTGAGAGGGACCACCATTGGAAAAAACTGTGTCATAGGAGCCGGAAGTGTAGTAAAGGGGCAGGTTTCGGACGGATCCAGGGTCATACAGAAACGGTGATATTCCGAAACAGTATGTTCGAAATATAAAAACTTTGAAAAAAAGTGAAAATCATG